>CAZHPR010000029.1:0-1549 GCA_964534305.1 uncultured Candidatus Saccharibacteria bacterium | reverse complement strand
CCCGGCCGGCGCGAGCAGCGGCCGGCAGCGCCTGTACGAGGACGGCGTCTTTCCGACCGCCAGCGGCCGTGCCCGTTTCGTCCACGTCGAACATCGCGCGACCGCCGAAGTCACGGACGCCTCGTTGCCGGTCAGCCTGCTCTCCGGACGCCTGCGCGACCAGTGGCACGGCATGAGCCGCACCGGAACCGTCGCCCGCCTGTTCAATCTTGACGATGAACCGCTGTTGACGATGCACCCGGCCGATCTGCGCCAGCGCGACCTGCGCGACGGCGAACTGGCGCGCGTGCGCAACCGGCGCGGCAGCATCATCGTTCGCGTCGCCGCCGATGAAGGAATGCCTTGCGGGCGAGCGTGGTTACCGATGCACTGGGGCAGCCGCTACATGAACAGCGCCGGCGTCAACGCGTTGACGACACCAGCACGCGACCCGTTCTCGCAGCAACCCGAACTGAAGCACACCGCCGTCGCGGTCGACAAGGCAGGGCTGCCCTGGCAACTGGTCGTCCTGCGCCTGGCGGATGGCGGCGAAGCCGGCACACCCACGCTGCTCGCGTCGGCGCGACGCCTGCTCGACGAGTTCGATTTCGCTACGGTCGGGCTGTACGGCCGCCAGCAGCCACTGGTCATCCTGCGTGCAGCCCACCGGCAGCCACTGCCGGAAGAGCGACTGCAGGAAATCGACCGGCTGTTCGGTCTCGACGACGATGGCGCGGCGATCGTCTATACGGACCGCCAGCGGCAGGTCAACAAGCGGGCCGTCGCTCCCGACGGCCGCTTGGTCGGCGTCCGGCTCGCCGGTGAAACGCTCGCCCAGGGTTGGCTCAAGGAGGTGATGGCCGATGACGCGCTCGACGCCGAACTCGTCCGCTGGGCAGTAGCGCCGATCGGTGAGCGACCGGGCAAGCTGCCACAGCGTAGCCGCGTCGTCTGCCGCTGAGCCGACTTGACGGCGGCCGAGATCACTGCCGAACTGAGCAGCGGCACGA
The DNA here is from genome assembly GCA_964534305.1 of uncultured Candidatus Saccharibacteria bacterium. GTDB lineage: Bacteria > Patescibacteriota > Minisyncoccia > Phycocordibacterales > WO2-35-19 > CAZHPR01. The sequence goes on along the minus strand of CAZHPR010000029.1, from coordinate 560 downwards.
GTCTGGTGGCCTTGCAGGAAAAGCGTGGCTGCGGTACCTTCTGCGGCTCCTGCCTGCCGGAACTCCGCCAGATGGCCGCCGCGCACGCAGCGCACACGCCGGGCGCAATAACCGCCTGAACGGCTTGGGCGCCGAAGGCCATCATCGCCGGAGCAAGGCAGTCGTATGGCCGTGCTTTCGTCTTGCCTGTCGATGGATTGCCCATGTCGTTGCCACGCCACGTCCTGCCCCTCGGTCTGGCCACCGCCCTGCTTCTGGCCGCCTGTACCACCGTCGACAAGCCGCCGCTCGCGGCAGACTCGGCCAAGGCCGGCGCGGAACAGCAGAAACCCGCCCGTGCGCCACTCGCCACCGGCCGGCCCGGCTCTGGAAAACCACTGCCCTTCGCCGATGACGACGAGGCGCGAACCGTCTACTTCGCTTCCGGCGAGGCGACGATCGATGCCCAGGCTGCCGAGGTGCTGCGGCTGAACGCCCAGCGACTCAAGGAGGACTCGCAACTGATCGTCGTCCTCGTCGGTCACACCGACAACCTCGGCAGCCCGGCCTACAATCTGGCC
>CAZHPR010000028.1:0-1803 GCA_964534305.1 uncultured Candidatus Saccharibacteria bacterium | reverse complement strand
CGCCACCGCCTTTCCGAGCGGCCGATCCTCGCTCGCAATCAAGCTCGCCGACACCCGCGAAGCAGTTGCTGCCGGTGCCGACGAGATCGACATGGTGATCGACCGAGGGGCATTCCTGTCGGGCGACTACGCGAAGGTCTACAACGAAATCATGCTCGTCAAAGAGGCGTGCGCACGCCCCGACGGCAGCTTTGCCTCGCTGAAGGTGATTCTCGAAACCGGTGAGCTCAAGACCTACGACAACATCAAGCGTGCCTCTTGGCTCGCGATTCTTGCGGGCGCCGACTTCATCAAGACCTCGACCGGCAAGGTGCAGCCGGCCGCGACGCTTCCAGTGACGCTTGTGATGCTCGAAGCAATTCGCGACTTCTACTATGCGACCGGGAAAAAAATCGGGATGAAGCCGGCGGGCGGAATTCAAACTGCAAAGCTGGCACTCCAGTACCTCGTCGTCGTCCGAGAGACGGTCGGCGAGGATTGGTTGAATCCGGATCTGTTTCGATTCGGTGCAAGCGTGCTTGCGAACGATCTCCTGCGGCAGATCGTGAAGCAGCGGATGGGCGTCTATCAATCGTTTGATTATTTCACCGTCGATTAACCAGCGGGGCTTTGAACATGGCGAAGAAAAAAGCGAAGAAGCCGATCGTTTTGAAAAAAGAGAATGCGAAGATGCCGGCGAAGCGCACGGCGCTCCCCGCACGAATCGAAGCGCCGCGACTGAAATTCAGTTCGGACTGGGGTTACGCGCCGGCTCCCGAGAGCACGGACTGCGCCAAGATTGCGCCCCATTATAAACTCTTCATCGGCGGGAAATGGGTCGAATCCTCCTCGGGCAAACGCTTCGAAACCGTGAGTCCTTCGACGGAAAAAGTTTTGTCCGAAGTCAGCGACGCGACGGAAGCGGACGTGGGTCGGGCCGTCGAGGCGGCGACGAAGGCGCATGGCGCTTGGTCCCGACTCTCGCCACGCGAGCGATCGAAGTACCTGTTTCGGATTTCGCGCTTGATCCAGGAACGCTCGCGCGAGCTCGCGGTGATCGAAACCATGGACGGCGGGAAGCCTATCCGCGAATCCCGCACCGTCGATGTGCCGCTCGCAGCCTCGCATTTTTTCTATTACGCCGGTTGGGCGGACAAGCTCGACTACGCGTTCCCCGGGCGTCAGGCGCGGTCCATCGGCGTCGCTGGCCAGATCATCCCGTGGAATTTCCCGCTCTTGATGGCGGCATGGAAACTCGCGCCCGCCCTCGCATCGGGTTCGACCGTGGTGTTGAAGCCCGCGGAAACGACGCCGCTCACGGCGTTAAAGCTCGCCGAGATCTTGGAAGAAGCCGAGCTTCCTCCGGGAGTGGTCAACATCATCACGGGCGCCGGGGCGACAGGTGCCGCCCTAGTGAAGCATCCGGGCGTGAACAAGATCGCGTTCACCGGATCGACGGAAGTCGGGAAGCTGATTCAAAAATCCGTCGCGGGAACGGGAAAGAGACTCACGCTCGAGCTCGGCGGGAAAAGCGCGAACATCATTTTCGAGGACGCGCCGATCGACCAAGCGGTCGAAGGCATCATCAACGGGATTTTCTTCAATCAGGGGCACGTGTGTTGCGCGGGCTCCCGCCTTTTCGTCCAAGAGGGAATCGCCGCGACCGTGATCCGGAAGCTGCGCGACCGGATGGAAACGTTGATCGTGGGGGATCCGCTCGACAAGAACACGGACATCGGCGCGATCAACTCCAAGGCCCAGCTCGAGAAAATCCAAGGCCTCGTGGCCTCTGGGGTGGACCAGGGCGCGGAGCTCTTCCAAACG
>CAZHPR010000027.1:0-1899 GCA_964534305.1 uncultured Candidatus Saccharibacteria bacterium | reverse complement strand
GGTTTCGAACGACAGCCGGCATGTTGTGCTCGAGTGTGCAAACTTTGACATGTACGCTATCCGAAAGACAAGCATGCGCTACGGCCTTTTTACCGACGCAGTAACTCGTTTTAGTAAAGGGCAAAGTTCTTTGCAGCAAGGAAGAATCTTGCGGTTGCTTATGACGCTGATATTTGACGTTGCGGGCGGTGAGCAAGCCAGTGCCGTATTTGATCTGCCTGATGTTTTACGCGGCGACACTGTCCACCCGGAAAGCAGCGTGCGTCCTTCGTTTATCAACGAACGACTCGGACTTGGACTCACCGGTTTTGCGATTGGCAATATTTTACGGTATGTCAACTTTGCCGTGCATGCCGAGGACAGCAGTGACACCGATGCACCGCTCAACGTGACCGCACCGTTTTGGCGAACTGATATCGTTGACAAAGAAGATATAGTCGAAGAAGTCGGCCGCTTGTACGGCTTTGACAAGCTACCTGTCGAATTACCGACCCAGACGATTGCTCCAGTCGCCAAAAACCCGATGTTTGAGCTCAAAAAAGCCGTTCGAGCTTCTCTGTCGCGAGCTGGTGCCAACGAAGTGCTGACTTACAGCTTCGTACATGAGTATATCCTTGAAAAAGCCGGTCAGGACAAAGCCAAGGCCTTTCAGTTGAGTAACGCGCTTAGTCCAGAGCTTCAGTATTACCGTTTGACGGTGTTGCCAAGCCTGCTCGACAAAGTGCATCCGAACATCAAAGCCGGTTTTGACGAATTTGTCTTGTTCGAGCTCGGAAAAGGGCACGAGAAGGATTTGATCGACGAAGAAGGTCTGCCGGCCGAACAGGCTATGCTCGATCTGGTGTACGCTTCTAAAAAACCTCAAGCAGGCGCTGCTTTTTACCATGTACGCGAACTTGTTCAGCAGTTAGCGCTTGACCTTGGTTTTACACTCAAATTCGAGCCGATGGATGAAAAAGTCGTGGGACCGTTCGTCGATCCGTTTGACAGGCAACGAACGGCGCTTATCTGCGCATATAACGGCGGCAAGGAATACGGGATTATTGGTGCGGTCGGAGAGTTAAAGCCTTCGGTGAAAGCCGCCTTCAAACTTCCTGCCTATACAGCGGCGGCCTCGCTCGATGTGTATGCGCTGGCGAAACTGTATGCTAGAAGCTCAAAAACGTACACTGTTCTTTCTAAATTCCCGAAGGTCACCCAGGATATCTCACTGAAAGTACCGACAGAAACGACCTATGACCAGGTCTTTGATACAGCTTGGAAGGCGGTAGAAGCAGGGATGCCCGGCCAGTGTGATGCCAAACTTGAGCCTTTGAGTATATATCAGTCCGAGGAAGACAGTACCCACAAAACCATAACACTTCGTCTAACAATCGCAAGTTACGAGAGAACTTTGACCGACAAAGATGTTAGTACTCTGCTCGACACTGTTGCTTGGAACCTAAAAAATACACTTTCTGCAGACAGAATATAAGAGGAGGATACTCAAAAACCATAACTATTTTACGAAATAGTATTGACATAAGCACTAATTTGGTGTAAAATGGTACTGTTAACCTAAGGAGAGGTGAGACAACGTATGAATATTTTAAAGAAATCATTTATCGCTATTGGTGCCGTAGCCGCATTGGTTGGTGCTGCACTAGCGAGTCCGGTTGCTCCGGCAGAAGCTGCAAGCTGTGTCGACGGCAACTCATATAAAGACTTTACTGGTAAACTTCTTGCGAAGGATACTGTTACGGTCAGCACGGCTTCTGGTGGGAAACTTTGTGAAGATGTCGTTTTAAACGTCACGTCATTTGCTGTCACAAACCCGAACTACAATGGCAAGCCATTTAAAAGCAACCCAACAGCTATTCCTCAGAAAATGTTTGCTACAAAACAAGTTGTGATGAAAAA
>CAZHPR010000026.1:0-2264 GCA_964534305.1 uncultured Candidatus Saccharibacteria bacterium | reverse complement strand
TGGTTGGTGATCCGACAAGCGCAAAGATCGGATACGCTACAGACAGCATATCAAGCCATTGGGGTGATGTTGTGCGTTGGGAATTCTCGACAATGATTGGATATAACGAGGGTAAAGGAGCAATCATTCATGATCTGGAGCTGTGTGCGCTGACTGGCAATGTTGCGCTGTATGATAATCCTCAAATTGCGACCGCATATTCCATTGATGGTTACACATGGAGCCAGGATCGGTGGATCAGCGCCGGCACGTTCGGACAGACAGCAAAACGTTTATTCTGGTTACAGCAAGGCCATATGCGGAACTGGAGAGTACAGAGATTCCGTAGCGATAGCCGGGCGCATATCTCAATTGCCAGGCTGGAAGCGAATATCGAAGGGCTCAACTTCTGATGGCTAACAGATTAAATCTAAGCCGGGATCAGCTCGCTACATTCCTGAAGAATCACGAGCAAATCAAGCAATTTGAGCGTTTATTTGCCACAGTCAATGATACTGATCCTAATGTCATTAGTGCTGTGCTGACCATCGCTGCAATGGCGGATAGCAAGGCTCAAGCTGCGATTGATACGCTAGACAGGCATGACTATATAGACTTCGCATATAACGCTCCATACGCTGATTCTGAGCGTAGATTGTCATGGAATATTGACGAGCAAGCATTGCAGATAGGCATGGCCAATGATGTGCCACTGCACATAGGCAAGGATACTGTTTACTACGGTAAAAATACAGGCGCGACTGCTATAAGCAAGGGCATGTCAGTCATGGCTAATGGCGTGGTTGGCGCATCCGGCAAAATTACGTTTGAACGCGCGGTAGCCAATGCATCAGTAAATCAAATGTACATGATCGGGATTGCTGCCCAAGATATAGCAGTAGGTGAGTTTGGTTATATTCAAGAATTCGGACTGATCAGCAATCTGAACACCAATGCTTGGAATGAAGGTGATGTACTGTATTTTGATGCTGCAACTCCAGGTAGTCTAACGGCAACATCACCTGCTGCGCCAAATCTGAAAATACCATGTGCAATTGTACTCCGTAAAAATGCGAACACTGGCCAGATATTTGTGCGCATGCATAACGGGTACAGACTGCAAGATATTCATGATGTATATGCTCCAAGTCCGGCTGATGGTGATGTATTGGTATGGGAAGCTGCATCTGGTCGGTGGGAGCCGTCAACATACAATGGCAGTAACGGCGTATTTACTCCTACGCTGACCAACGGATCAAACACATCATCGCGTACTGCCAGATTATGCCGAATGATGATGATGGGGAATGTAATCACATATTCAGGCCATGCAACAATCGACCCAACGGCTGCTGGCAATACAGTTTGGTACATGTCATTACCAATACCATCAGATTTTACTGATGTTTATGATGCATCAGGTGTGTTTAGATCATTTCAAGGTGGTGATTTAAATGGTATTATCTTTGCAGATACAGCAAATGACAGATTAAAATTTGATGGCGAAACTACACTTACAGCAGCACAAGATATATCATTCTGTGGAATGTACACACTAAAATAAAATGGCTAATACAGAGCAGGTATTTTCCAGGAAACAAATTGAAGCGGTGGATACCACACAGTACACCTGCCCGTCTGATGTATCCATTGCTGTGATAACAAAATTTACAGTAACGAATACCAGCGCAGCAACAGTCAATTTTAGCTGCAATCTGGTTGAAAGCGGTGATACTGTGGGTGATCATAATTTGATAGTGGATGCAAGGCCGATTGCAGCCGGGGAAACGTGGAATGCGACTCCATTGGTCGGGCAAAAGATATCAAAAGCGGGGATAATATCAACACTGGCAAGCGCGGCTACGTCTCTGACAATCAGTGCATGCGGGTATGAGGTGTCATGATGCTACAAATTGAACTAGGCATAACTCAGACTGATCTGCAGCGGCTTTACTCTGATCCATACATCCAGCGCATTGGTTGGGATGAAGTACCAGCCCAGCCAATTATGCATCCGCATGTTCAATACCTGTCTGCTCTTGTTTATGGCGATTTTGCCGGGGCATTTATGGCGATCCGGTTTTCTGATCGTGAGATTGAAATGCATTCGTTGCTGCGAAAGAAATATTTGCCTGAATCACGTGATCTTGCAGGATTGGCTTTAGATTGGGCTTTTTCTCATGATAGCGTGCATCGGGTGACTGCATATATTACTGATGATATTGTTACCGCAATGAATTTCTGCCTGAAACTTGGCTTTAAATTTGAGGGCATCAGGCGTGAAG
>CAZHPR010000025.1:0-2452 GCA_964534305.1 uncultured Candidatus Saccharibacteria bacterium | reverse complement strand
TGATTGTTATTTCCATCTCCACCATCTGTCATGTTCTTCAGATTAAACCCATTTTCCTTAATATGATTTATCCAATATCTTTCCTTCTCCTGCCAATTATCTTGATTTACTTCTTCTAATACATCTATGAAGAACTGTCTATCTTCTCTAATTTGCTTATTTAACCACCTATAGAACCAAGTATCATATCTGAATCTATCTCTATTCAAGTGTTGTTTTACTCTTAAATCAAGATTCTTAGCCTTTCCTACATATATAGGAAGCCAATCCTCATCTGAAAATACATATATACAGAACATTAACTATAAATTGTTTCCCAATAAGTTTCTATCTCATTATCATCATTTACTTTTGATATAAGAATTCTACCTTTTAATAGAGGATTCCTACTTCCAGCAACAATACTGTCATTAATTACATCAAAATTCAGATATCTTTCATTGCCATCAGCTACAAGTTTAGCAAGAGCGGTTACCTTAGAAGCAAATATGGTTTTAAGTTTTCCTGTCAGAGCTATCTCACTGCCTACCACTTCTTCTTTACCTCCAGCATCTTTGATGTACTTATCAGCAATATGACCAGCATATATTCTATAAGGACTTATTTGACTAAAGAGCTCTACCTGCTGTAAGAACCACCTTCTCGTATACTGATATCCTGCACCATCAGGAAGAGTAAGAACAGATTTCCATTCAGGATCATTGTATTCAAGTTTTTCTCCGTCAGGTACACCATTCTTACGATTGAATTTTTTTCCTATGATACTATTCATATACATAAGGGTAGCACCAAGTTCAGACAAATCATCCAAATCAGTAAGACCATCTATGATTAGATAGTCATATTTACCTTTATTATCAAGTAAGAGTTTACGATAGGAAATATAATTCTGATAACTATCCCACCTGTCATCCTCTTGAGAAGTATAAGTGCTAAGTTTTCTGGAAGGAATATATTCATATCCCCCCTTTTCAAGATCTAACACAATTGCATTATGTGTCGTAGTAAAATGTCCAAGAATAGCACTCTTACCACATTTCGGAATTGACACAATTACAAGATCCCTTGGAGCTGTTATAATCGGCATAGTTATATCATCTGGTAACATAATTTCTTTTTTCATTACATCGGTTCTATTTATTATTATTTGCTACATATTTACACATTTTTATGAAATAATCATTTGGATAGTTTGTTTTCATTTTGTTTAAATCTTTATGTACCCACTGAATATTATCAAGTGTGTATCCTCTACTGGAATCAATTCTGTCTAGAGAGGCTGTCATGGTCTTCAATTTTTTATAATTTCTTTCAATCCTTATTGACAATCCAGATAGAGCACACTTACCATCTTGTTCAATCTATTTATTCCATATATCTTCTTTAGTGATGCTAAATTCAAGATTTCTTGACTTTGCTCCAGATTTACAACTCTTAAAGTATACAGATGATATTCCTTTGTATCCTTGATAATTGTATGCACCATTTATTGTCTTATAACATTGACATCTATATACTCCGAATGTCCACTTAGCTTTATAATATTCCTTCCCACAATTTTTGCATCTTACATGATAGTGCCACTCTTTCCCCTTTTTTATTGGATTAAGAGATACTACTTCCACATTAGAAAACTCAATTCTATCCTTATATATAGGATCTTCTGGATTAAATGTTTCAGGTCTTGACATAACTACTCTCATCATTTTAATTATAAAGATAATCAAATTTCCTCAGAAAACATTATCCTTTCCGAAGGAATTACATTACTTTTAAGATAATTTTCAATCGTTTTAAGCTTATCCATTGCTCTTTCAACAGCATCTTCCTTTTCTTCAATAAGATTGCCTGCATAAGTGGTAGTTCCAGCCATTTGCACACCATCTACAAAAGTGGCGTAATACACGTCACCATTCTCTTTAATCTGTTTAATTAATTCTACTTTCATAATTATAAATATTTAATTTTATTCCTATCGAACATTGAAAGGCTATTCGCCAGCCAATCAACTTCTTTCTTTTCTGTAGAACACACAATCCAAATAGACGCTTTCTTCTCAGGATTGTCATATTCCATGCTCATACATCTGTTTACCCTTTGTGTCATGGTTTCTGGGTTGCTATTAAAATGATTGATTATCACTTTGTTAAGAGGTAAATAAGTCACCCCAGCGTTACCAATCTTAACTACTGCTAAGTGTTTTGATATTCCTCCAATAAAATCATTCCACACATCCTTCTCACTACTCTTACTATGATAGGAAGGTATTCCCAAACTATCAGCTATTTCCGTTCTTCCACAAAACACCAATAAGCGTTCATCTTTGAATTTCTCAATAAGCCTTATAGTAGCATCTCTCTTGGCTATGGAAGATTGAAGTATTCCTATCATTTTTAATTTCATATGAAATGCAGGTTTCTCCTCTCTTTCCAACTTATCTATCACCCATTAT
>CAZHPR010000024.1:0-3367 GCA_964534305.1 uncultured Candidatus Saccharibacteria bacterium | reverse complement strand
GCAAGGACGACTTCTTGGGTCGCAAGGTTTATGTTCTTGAAGATGTTGCACGTCCACAGGGCGTGAAGATACCTTCCGAAACAGCAATATGGGAAGGCGAATATTGGCTCACCATAACTTATTCAGGGAGGTTTAAACGTGATATGCCGTTAATATATAACGATGAAAAGACACTTGCTTGTATCAGCGGAGATAAACGTTTCGATGGTGTACGGCAGCACATAGGCAACACTGATGCCGATACAGAAGCGTGCCAGCTTTTAGGTTTTGTAAGAAACAAAACAGGCGTGTATGAAAGCACTAATTGCTTTAACGCCTATTTGCCTTTTTTAAAAGACGTAATAAAAAATCAAATTGAAAAAAGAGTAAGACTAACAATAATCAATAAACAGTCGTGAATGAAACATTACAGCAGATATTCAGAATACTTGACGAAAACAAGAAAGCCTTTGGTTTCATTGGAGCAGTCCTTGTCTTTGGTCGCAAAATATACAGACGCATTATGATCTTTGTTAACACAGGCAAGAAGATACTCTCCGCCATTGAGCAGACGAGCCAAAAGATTGACGTGCTTCAATCCGATATGATAGAACTGAAGCAAGAAACAGCTATCACCAACGCTTTAATTAAAGCATCTAAGGACTTAGAAGACATAGGCATATTTGATGCAAACCACAGAGGCGAGATAACATGGGTGAACTCTTATTTTCTTAAAATAATGGGGGTGCAAAGAGAAGATATGCTTAAAAACAGATGGCATGAATATATTGACGCTAATCACAAATCTGCCGTAGTTAAAGTATGGAAAGATAAAGTTGTTGAAGGGGATAAGATATATATTAAAACAGTCTTTGTTGACTATATGGGTAATAAAATAAACGTAACCATCAACGCTCACCCTGTATCTGTGAACCAAGAGATATATGGCTATACAGGGACAATTAAAGTGTCTGTGTGATGCTTTTGTGCTATCTGAACAGCAACAGTAACGCTAAGGCAGCAGAAGCACATCCACCAATAAAAAGCATCACCCTTTGTGGGTATGTAAAGTCTAAGTAAGCTCTTCCATCCTGATAATGCTGCCATCCGTCAGCATAAGTGCCTTCGACAAACTTGTTTCTTGTGATATAATAAAATCCATCATGCAGAAAAGGGAAAATACTCATAAAGTATATGAGTATAAGAGTGGTGATAACCCATGAGTTGCTACTAAGCCATACAACACACAATAGCGATAACGATAATACCCCACGCACTACTGATAGAAATAAGTGGTCGTACTTCTTCCCTCTTCTGTCTTGTGCTTGGTTTAGATGGTAGAAATAATACCCTTCTCCTATTCCATACAAGCATGAACTTAAAGCCCATAGGATAATGACTACAACAACAAACATAGCGTCACTTGTTAACAGAAGATACTGTGTCTGTCTTTTGAACAGGCTTCTCCCCTGTTATGTTAGAAGACCATTCTATTAACTTTAGAAACATAAACGCTGCCACCAAAAAAGCGACAATCCATGCCCATCTCCATTTAGGAGGTAAGATACTTGTAAATCTTTCTATCCAACTCATAATAAGTATATTTATGGCAAAGTAAGGGATTTGCTTTAGTAGAAACAAATAATTTTTTTTCTAAAATAATTTGCAAATAGTAAAATAGTTGTATATTTGTACGCAAATAAATTAAAATTAAGTTAAACAAAAATCAAAAAAAAAGAGAAAAAGATGAAACCTTCAAGACAAGCACCAAAGGTGCTACCGCCTGGCGGATTGCAGAAATTTCGCTGTATCCAAGTCATAGACTTAGGCACACAGAAAAAAGAGTATAAAGGCACTGTAAAATACCAAAAGCGTGTGCTATTGACCTTTGAGTTGGTGAACACCAATCATCAGTTCAGAGAGGGAGAAAAAGAGATGCCTTTTGTCATTAAGCAAGAGTTTACTAACTCACTTAGCGAGAGGGGTAATTTATTGCCTTTCTTAGAAAGTTGGAAGGGGGGGTCTATACAAGGAGATGAACTTGACGACTTGGATTTGTTTAAGTTTTGCCTCAACAGGGCAGGTCTTGCAAACATAACCATAGGAACGTCAAAAAAGAATCCTTCTGTCAAGTTTGCGCAAATATCTGCTGTCATGGCACAGCAAGAAGGGGAGAAAACCCCTGCGGCACGAAATGCTATCATGGGGTTTGAGATTGGTGCGCCATGCCCTGTTCTTCTTCCCGGTGAAAAGAAGTTCTCTATGCTGCCATACGAAGAAGTGTATAGCCAACTGTATGAGTGGCAACAAGAAGTTATTGCTGCATCACCCGAGTTCAAGGCGTTGAACAACAATAGCGGTGATGTGCCAAAAGTAGAAGATGATGAAAATACAAGCCAAGTCGAAATGCCTGACGAATGGTAAAAACACCTCTATAATGATTGGTTGGTTTACAAATTGTGATTTGCTTTCATATTTATGAAACCGTATAGAGGACGCACAAGACAAACCCCACTGACTCCAGGAAGCTATATTGCGGAAGTAGCTTCCATCGGATTAAAGCGAATAGCGAGCAGTGGGGAACTTGTGCTTAACAAAAAACAAATACCTTATATTAGTATAATGTTTAAAACAGAAGAGGGGAAAATAGCAGCAGACTTTCTATCATCAGACAGTTGGATATGGACGTTGTTTTATGCTGCTTTTGGCGTGGAGTACATCAAAGACCATCCGATAGATACTTCCTTCTTTCTTGGCAAGAAAGTGTGGATAACCGTAGAAAACAACTACGAGATAGTTCATGGGGTAAATAAGTTTAAAGGGGTTGTTGTAACATCAGAATTTCATAAGGTTATAGCATGAAGAGGTTTTTAGGCGTTGTTGATGCAGATGGCCAAATTGTGTGGCACAATCCAAGAGAGAGAAGTGCCTACCTTGCCTCTATGGTCAACAAGAACATAGAAGAGGCTATATACGAGAAAGGGGAGGTTAGTACTCCTAAGCAAAAAGCCTATTTCTTTGCAACAAACAGATGGCTTATTGATAACGTAGAGTCTTTTGGTGGGTGGGAAGAGGAAGATGTTAAGGCGTTTGCTGTATCGTTGTTTGCTACTAAAAATGTTGTTAGGTGCGACAATAATGGCGAAGAGGTTGTGGTAAAGGTGGCTGAGTCCATAAGAAACATGAGCAAAAAGAGGATGAGTAAGTTTATTGATAGATGGATAATATATTTGTCGCAAGAGCAAGGCGTTGTAGTCCCTTCTCACGATGAGTTAATAGATTTGAGTGAATCAGAGTGAATGTGGGATTTTAAAATGGCACACAGCTAAATAGTAGTGCATTGCTCAATGGCGGAACGTCTGCCCCACTATTGGCAATATATTGTTGG
>CAZHPR010000023.1:0-3447 GCA_964534305.1 uncultured Candidatus Saccharibacteria bacterium | reverse complement strand
GTCCCCGTCTTGCCTCATCGATCATGGCAACCTGCTCGACCTGCTGGACGGCGCCTCGTGAAGCAGACCTTCACGGCACTCTGGCCGATCTACGACACCACGCTACCCCTGGCCCACCTGATCCGCCTAGCCCAAGACGACCTCCCCGGACTCGCCGCCGGAGCTGGGGCACGCCTGGCCGGGCCCGGACGGTGGGTGGTCCGTCGCAGCGAAGAAGTCCCCGGGTCCGGGCGGATCACCCGCCTGGTCCTGACCTACCACGGGCCCGCGACCGCAGCGCCCAAGCGCGACTACAGGAGAGCGCACGCAAGGCAACACCCCATCAAACAAGGAGAACATGTGACATGACCGAACCAGCTGAAGACCAGACAGTGCGACCCTTCGCGGACTGGCTCCGCGAACAATCAAAAGGCCTCACCCACGAAGAACTGTCCGATGCGCTGCGGGACCTCACCGCCCGGGTTGTCGACACCGGGAAGAAGGGGTCCCTCACCCTCACGATCACCATTGCTCCCCTCAAAGGAGACGTTGGTGCCCTCGTGGTCGCCGATGAGATCAAACTCAAGCTCCCCGAGCACGACCGGGCCGCGTCGTTGTTCTATCCCGACAAGCACGGCAACCTCAGCCGGTCCGACCCCAACCAATTGTCCTTCGACTCGCTGCGGGAAGTCCCCGCGGCCGAGCCTACCCACACCAACACCACCCGACAGGAGAACCGGGCATGACCGACCTCGCCCCACTCATCAACGCCATCACCGCAGGCGCCGAACCGACCCTCATCCGCCCCGATCGGCACGTCGCCGCGTTCGTGGTCCCTGCCGGCGGCCAGATCAAGACCGTCGACGTTGAACACCTCGCCGACCGACCGCGACGCAAGCGTGGGACCGTGCTGATCGGCGACACCGCCTCGATGGCCTCCTACCTCGCCAAGCACGCCACCGCCGACACCGAGGTCTGGACCGACCTGGACCACCTCACCATCACCGCCGTGATCAACGCCCACGGCGAGGACGCGCCCGGGTGGGGCGACCATCGCGCCGTGCACCGGTGCAAGACCACCCCGGGCTGGGACGCCTGGACCGCCACGGATGGCAAACTCCTCACGCAACAGCACTTCGCCGAGCTGATCGAGACCCGGGCTGTCGATGTGGTCAAGCCCGCGGCCGCCGAGATGCTGGAGGTCGCCCAGCACTTTTCTGCCACTGTCGGAGTGCGGTACGAATCGTCCAGACTGCTCTCCAACGGGCAACGGCAGTTCGAGTACCGCGAGCAGGTCGAGGCCAAGGCTGGGCGGGCCGGACGGCTCGACGTGCCGACCGAGTTCGAGCTGGCCCTGGAGCCGCTCGCCGGGGCGGGCCGGTTTCGGGTGACCGCCCGGTTCCGGTACCGGATGGCCGACGGCGGGCTCCAGGTCGGCTACCAGCTCGTCCGACCCGAGGTGGTCCTGGAGGACGCGTTCGCCGAGGTCGTCGCCGGGATCGCCGAGGCCGTCGGTACCGACGAGATTGGCGGAGGGTTGCTCCTGTCCGGCTCCCCGTCCTGACCTTCCGCAACCCCCGGCCGAACGAGGGGACGGCCGGGGGTTGCGGGGTCGTCCCCTCTCCACGATCCACCAACTGAGGACACCACGTGACCACCGAGAGCATCGACCAGATCGATCAGCACATCGCCCGCTTCACCGCAACCGTCCTCCACCAGGCGCTGGTCGAAGGCACTGCCCGCTTCTGGCGACGACGCGCGGAAGAGTTCGCCACTGTCGGAACACCCGACTGCGACCAGATCGCCCAGGCGTGCCACCACCACGCCGACCTCATCACCACCACCGGGCTCGACGCCGCAGCCGAGGACACCCTCGCCGCGCTCGCCCACTTCATCAGCACCGCTCCGGAGCGTGCTGCATGACCGAGGCAGCAGCCCGCACCATCTCCGACTGGCTCGGCTACCCACAGGACCCCGAACAGCCAACCCAGCGGGTCAGGCTCACCCCGGCATCCCAGATCCGCCCACGGCGCGTCCGGTGGCTCTGGGAGGGCCGTATCGCCTACGGCACCCTCGCCCTCCTCGCCGGCCGCGAAGGGCTCGGCAAGTCCACCATCGGCTACCACATCGCCGCCCAGGTCACCCGCGGCACCCTCGACGGCGAAGACCACGGCCGCCCACGCTCGGTCCTCGTCGCCGCCGCCGAGGACTCCTGGGAACACACCATCGTGCCCCGCCTGATCGCCGCCGACGCCGACCTGGACCGAGTGTTCCGGATCGACGTGATCACCGGAGATGAGATGACCCTGGGGATCCGGCTACCCCGGGACTTCCTGGAAGTGGAGGAGCAGGCGAATCTGGTCGACGCCGGGCTACTGATCCTGGACCCGCTGATGTCGGTCATCGACGGGCGTCTAGACACCCACCGCGACCGCGAGGTCCGCACCGCCCTGGAACCCCTGGCGTCGCTGGCCGACCGGTGCCGGATGGGGATTCTCGGACTCATCCACCACAACAAATCCGGGTCCACCGATGCGCTCCAGCTCGTGATGGGATCCAAGGCCTTCGCGGCGGTCGCCCGGTCGGTCCACACCTGCATCCCCGACCCCGACGACGACACCCAGGAGCGGCGCCTGTTCGCGACGAGCAAGAACAACCTCGGCCGCCTGGACCTGCCCGTCCTGGGGTTCACAATCACGTCCCACGCAGTGGAGACCGAGGATGACGGGGTGGCCTGGACTGGCCGTCTGGTGTGGACCGGGGAGGTGCAGGGCTCGATCCACGAGATCATGTCCCGGTCGGCCGACCCGGAGCGCGGCGTCGCCGACGAGGTGACGATGTGGCTGCGGGACTACCTGACCTCTCAGGGTGGTTCAGCCACCCGCAAGGACATCGACAAGGCGGCGCGGACCGAAGGCTACTCGATGCGGACCTTGCAACGGGTGGGCCGGGAGCGGCTCCGGATCGTGCTGTCATCGGACGGTTTTCCGCGTCGGACGTACTGGTCGCTGCCTGAAGCTGATCCGAACGCCGATTCGCAGTCGCGCCACAGTCGCGCCAACGTTGGCGCGACTGGCGCAACTGGCTCTGACCTGCGCAAAGATGGATCATCATCCATGACTGACGGGACTTCGACCTCGGTTAACTCGCCAGTCGCGCCAAACTCGCATTTCACAAGTTCACAACAGTCGCGCCAAGCCCTTGGCGCGACTGCTCCAGTCGCGCCAGTCGCGCCAAACTTGGCGCCACTTGGCGCGACTGGCTCTGACCTGCACAAACGCGAGAACAGCCCTCGCGCGCGCACGCGCGCGCGGGAAACCCCCCCTTTGGCGCGACTGGAAGATGGCGCGACTGTAGAGGCCCCAGTCGCGCCAGTCGCGCCAAACTTTTCGGCCCCCCCGCGCGCGCGCGCGCGCGAGAACGCCCCCCCACTAGCCGCCGACTGGCAGGGCCCCATCCCCACCTGCC
>CAZHPR010000022.1:0-3467 GCA_964534305.1 uncultured Candidatus Saccharibacteria bacterium | reverse complement strand
AAGGAGATTTAAATGGGCTGCGATATTCACATGGTTCTTGAGAGAGAAATCGAAGGCAAGTGGATCGGGTTGCATGCGTATCCATACTTGAGTCCTGCTGCGCTGAACATACGCCGTGATGGGTATGAGCGTGTGGAAGATGTCAAGAGCATGGGCTGGCTGGCAAATCAAAGAAACTATAAACTGTTTGGCGCCATTGCCAACGTGCGCATGGACTCGCCTTTTGGGTATGAACCACGAGGGCTACCCGATGATGTATCCGATCTTGCCTATGCAGCTTCTGAGGAATACGGACCAGATGGGCATAGTCACTCGTGGCTATTGTTGCCTGATTTCTTGAAGTGCTACGGATGGGCAAAGCACGGCGAGGCATCCGACGAACACACTGCCGCCTCTCTCGCTGCCATCGAAGGGAAGATGCCATACATTGAGTTGGCGGGAGAAGTAACCGGGCTTGAGTACATAGACGAGTATAAAAACGACGATGCTAAAGCAGCGCACAAGTACCGAATTGTTTTCTGGTTTGACAACTAAGGAGATTTAAATGGAATTCACCAACCAACAACTACAGAACTTCAAGAAGTATGTCCGCGTACAGATGGGCGGGCGCTACAACATGTTCGACCCCCGCGCCAGGGCTGCGACGGGTATGGACAAGGATGAGTATATTTTCGTGATGGAGAACTATTCAGCACTCAAAGAAGCGAGTAAGAAGAAGGTTAGTTAACAGAGAGTTAACTATGAAATACTCTGAACTATCTCCCGAGGCGCAGAAGAAAGCGCATGAGAAGTATGAGCCGGAATTCTTTGACGAGTATGTTATCGAAGACGCCAAGGAGCAAGGGAAACTGAGGGGGTTTGAGATTGCCAAAATCTTCTACAGTGGCTTCTGGTCGCAGGGTGACGGCGCTTCTTGGGAAGGGACCATCGACCTCAAGAAGTTTTTGGAGTGGGAAGAACAACAAGAGAAGCCACTACTCAATGACTTTCAGCGTGTGTTGTTGGGCGCAGGGGCGCCGTACATTTCCTCGATTTCCCTTACCTGCCGAGGAAGCTACAGTCACTCACGAACTATGTTGTTAGCGTCGTCGGTAAATGAGCTGGCAATAGGTGCGGAGTTGTCAGACGGACCCTACGCAGGCATGCGCGGAGAAGACTACGAAAAACTGTTGAACGAGAATGTTGATGAGATAGACGAGATACTTCTGTCTGCTGCACGAGATTGCGCCGATGAAATTTACAAAAACCTCGAAGCGGCGTATGAGTACGAGTGTTCAGAAGAAAACTTTAAAGAGTTAGCGGAGATAAACGAGTGGGAGTTCGATGAAGAAGGAGAGATGGTATGAGTGATATCAAAGTAGTTCTACGTTTTGGGTATGATATTTCTCTGTGTGTTTCTCTCAAGAGCGCCGTCACAATCTTAGAGGCGCTTGGTAGTGAAAACTTGCTGCGTCAAAGATCACAATACAAAGACGGCAAGAGTTGGGAAGTGCTGGAACCCTACGGCACAGATCAGATTTCTATCACCTACCTGTCGCCAGCCGACTACCTTATCCGCATCGCAGCGGGGGAGAAAATGGAATGAATCCTTACGTGGTGCAAATAATTCAATACAGAGAAAAACTAAAAACAGTATATCCGGAAATTCGCAATAAAAACCTTAGCGTTGTGTTTTCGTCAGTAAAGAATGACATGCTTCGTGCGGCGTATCAAACGAAGAAGTGCGTACCAAAAAAGAGAAAAGGGATGAAAGAAAAAAGCTTTGTTGATTCTTTTGGCAATTTCGTACACCAATTCAAGAAACAAAAACTACTTGAGTCAGCTTATGGAGTTGGGACAACGGGGTTACTGTGCATGGTGGATCAAGCCGTCACGACAATTAAACCCCACCACGCTATTGTCACCACGGAGACGGACGGATATCTTGTGTCCGTCCTCAAGCAACCGACGCAAAACAAGGACTCGTATGTTGAAGTGATGCTGACGGAGAATCACCCGTTGTATCAGCGCTTCCATGACGCTGTTGCTGTACTCAACGTCGCTGGTACGCAGAATGAAGTCGAAGGTGTCGGTGAGGCGTTTCAAACAGGCATATATCACGTTGTTCTCGACGTTGAAGAACACAAACTGCTGGCGGGGGTGTGATGAAAGAAGAAAAGAAAATCCCTGTGATGGGACCTACAGGCGTGGCTCGAAAGACTATGCCAAGTCGGCACGTCTTTGACAAGAAGATTCCTTTTGAATATACGTCGTGGGAGAAAACGAATATCCGCGAACGATTTGAAAGGATAAAGCAGAAATGAAATGCCCCACTTGCGGTGCTTGGAGTGAAGTTAGGGAAACAAAAATAAAAGATAATGGCACTGTCTACCGGCGCCGCAAGTGTGGGAATAACCATCTTTTTTCAACATACGAACTGGTGGACCGTAGGGATAACCCCCGTAGAGAAGCCAGTGCAATCCGCGCTACACTGCGCACCAAGGAGTAGCTATGTTCGGATCACAAGGAATTCGCTGCCTGCCAAGCTGCAACAGTTATGAAGGCGCTGCCCGTCTCTGGGAACGGCGCCCTGTACCGAGGAACAAGAACAACTGGCCCGATGGAACGCGCCCTCTTGATGATGCACGGAAGCAACATTACGCTGTCGTCAAGGATGGTGACAGATACTTTTTTAAGTTGTACCGCACGAACGTCGTGGTGTGGCACAGTCCCGACCACATTACGTTTGATAGTTCCTTTGACAGTGTAGCAACACGTAACTTCGCGGATAGATATCTGCCCTACGGCATCGGCTTTGGGTATCAGAAAGAAGAAAAATACACAGTCAAGATACGCGACGCTGAGTTTTGCAGGGGAGTTCATGAGTTTCGTAGGTATGGCGATGCGTGGCGCTGTGATTCTCCAACGCGGAAACCGACACGCACAGTGCTGGACCCTCATGAGAAGAAACGGATACAAGCCGCATTGAAACCCTTGCGTGAGTGGGTCAAGGGGTTGTGGGCGCTCAGTGGAGATGACGGGTCACATCCTTGGGTTGGTAAAGAAGTAGGGGATTTGCGATACCCGATACCCAGATTTGATTTGACACTATTGTCTGCGGGCGACATACCGGAGATGGAGCGGGTGTTGATGCACATGCTGCCGATACGTGGGATGCGCTTTGGACAGAAACCACTGAAAACATATACGCACACGGGTGCTGTTGATCTTCTAGCACAGATTATCAGAAGAATTTACCGACAAGAAGGTGCCTACATTCAGATCGCTTACGATGCGCCTCTCCCGAGGCTGAAGGAGAAGAAATGAACGAGGAACAACGCGCTGCCGCACTGCGGCTGGTTGACAACATGAACTTGTCACTTGAGACATGGATCGAGCAGGCAGAAAACCTCCTGCGCGAACTGCTGGCCGAGCCGGTGCAGGAGCCGGTGGCCTACATTGATCCGAGACAGCTTGCGGCCGGTTAC
>CAZHPR010000021.1:0-4638 GCA_964534305.1 uncultured Candidatus Saccharibacteria bacterium | reverse complement strand
TTCTTCGTCGGGATTAGTTTCAAAAAATGTTCGAATTTTGTCCAGAACATACCGCTACTTGCAAAATATAAAAAAATAATTAGTATTTCGTATCAGAGGATACACACAATGATTCTGCTTTGCTTGTTTTTGTTGGTCCAAGCAGCTGACTGCATAACCACCTACATAGGTATAAAATACCTCGGTGCTTTTGAATTTCTTGCAACAGGGGGGTGCTTATGCGGATCTTCGGTGTAACAGGTGCCCTTGTTATAGGAAAGTTATCAATAGCATACGTTTACTATAACTATGGGCACAAAGTGAGATCCGATCCCCGTAAAAAAGGCCTTTCGCTATACTTAAGGATTGGTACGGTGTTGTTCACATCCGCCATATCAGCGTCGAACCTCTACCAGATCCTCCGTGAGCTGTACTTCACCCGATGAAGTGCAGCTCGCTTGCTTTTATATAGATTGTTGTATAATTATTGTATCAATGAAAGAAGAGGCCAAAAACACAAACATAGAAAATAAAAAAGTTTTTATAGTTGAAGACGATATGCTCTTCCAAGACATGCTTGCGACAAAACTCTCCAGAACTGGCGCTATTATAGTACACACCGAAAACGGTACCGATGCCCTTAGAGAAATACCTATAAACAAACCTGATGTTATTTTGCTTGATCTCTTGTTACCAGGAGAAGTAGATGGTTTTGGTGTACTAGAAAAAATAAAAAATATTCCGGACCTAAAAAATATCCCAGTGATTATAATATCAAACCTAAGCGAAACAAAAGATTTAGATAGAGGCATGAAATTGGGTGCCTATAGATACTTAGTAAAGTCCATGCTAGACCTAAACGATATCCCAAAATATATCGAATCCGCCCTTTCTGACAAAAATTAGATTACACAAAAAGCAAAGCCCCGCGGTGCAGTACCGCGGAGCGCAAGGTTTCGTGAGTACTTATCCCAAGAAGAGGGGCGAGCACTTGTTAAGCTCAAAATCTTCCTGGGTAACAAGACCGGAAAAGAATGCAATCAGTGTAATCTCCTCAGAAGATAACCCGAAGGATATCTTAGCTCTAATACTTTTGGATATCTGTCTCAGAGTGTTGCAGGTCGGCCCAAGGATCAGAGACATCTGATTATAAGTTAGACCAAGAGCTAACAACTGAAACACATCCTTCTCTCTGGGAGATAACCTCTCCAGAGCCAATATCGTTTCCCGCTTCAACTCCATACCCCCAAGGGGGCTACACCTCCTTTCCCTCATGATACTCAACCTTCTCTGGATCATCTCACGCTCATCCTTAATTGGTATCGGCATGGTCTCCTTCCAAATATATTATATCAGCTAATTGAATTACAGTCAAATATGTCGCAATTCACAGAAAAAATTGTAGGGAGAGCTATTTTGTATTCTAATTAATCTAGAGATTTTGTTCCGCGGAGGCCCACACATGGATGCGATCGTCTTCTTGCTAATCACCCTCTTCGGGTTAATGAGGCCACCCAAAGGATTCCGTTTGCCCAAGTGAGTCTGACCCGACTTGACCCTCTCTTCCCGGCCCGCGCCTCAGTGCGCGGGCCATTTTTTTACTAACCTATTTACTAACCTACAAGCCTCCTTATCCTCTCCCCAACTGGAGGATGAGTACTAAAAATATTTGAAATATTTTTGCCTTCAAACGGATTTGAAATAAAGAGATGAGCTGTTGCACTGTGAGCGTTTTTCATAGGGATATTTGAGCCAGCTATTTTGCGAAGCGCATTTGCAAGTCCTTCTGGATATCTTGTAAGAAGAGCCGCCGAAGAATCAGCCAAGAATTCTCGCCTCCTTGAGATAGCAAGTTTTATAAGAGTCGCTATAAGAGGAGATAGTACAACCAAGATGATACCGATAATCGCGAGCAGACCACCACCTCTGTTATTTTCTCTATTATTTCCACCTAGCCACATATTTCGAAGGAACATATCAGAAAGTATAGAAATGAGTCCGACAAGTACCACAACAGAGGTCATAAGGAGTGTGTCTCTATTACCAATATGGGACAATTCATGAGCAACAACTCCCTCAAGTTCGGAACGATCCAGGATTTTTAGAAGTCCAGTACTTACCGCAATAACAGCGTGATCTTTGTCTCTACCTGTTGCAAAGGCGTTTGGAGAAGGGTCGTCCAGTACAAAAATCTTTGGCATTGGTAACCCAGCAGTGATAGATAAGTTTTCGGTAACCGTATAAAGATCAAAATATTCTTCCCTACTAGCCGGCTTTGCTTTACTTATGGAAAGCACGATTTTATCAGAGTACCAATAGCTGGCCACATTCATGATGAAGCTAATCATCAAAGCAAAATAAAATAAAAAAGGAGAAGAGTAATAATAAGAAAAAAAGTATCCAATAGCTGAAATAAACACAACAAAGATGGCCATTAGTAAATAGGTTTTTACTACATTGCTTGATTGCTCTTTGTATAGGTTCGTCATTTTAGGCTCATATTATAACATATTTGTAGGTTTTTTGATTAAAAAAATGTTTAGAGACCTTTCCACAATTTATTCATATCTTTTGTTTTGATTTTTTGGATTACAAAGCCATACTATATACAACATGAGTGAAAGTAAAAAAGCGCACATAAGAATACCTCCACACAACATAGACGCTGAGCGGGCACTGCTCGGATCGATCATGCTACGTCCTGAGGTTATGTACGAGGTTACAGATCTTGTACACCCTTCATCTTTTTATTCAAACAAACACAAAATCATATTTGAGACAATTCTTGAACTATTTTCAAAAAGAAACCCGACAGACCTGCTATCAGTCTCAGCAAGACTCAAAGAAAAAAACGAGCTAGAAGAAATTGGTGGCAGTAGCTACTTAGGAGATTTGGTCAACTCTGTCCCCTCTTCTTCAAACGCAAAATACTATGCAGAAATAATTCAAAAGAAGCATATCGCAAGAAACCTAATCTCGGCATCTGATTTTATCTCTTCTCTCGGGTACGACGAAGAACAAGAGCTCGAAGAAATATTAGATCAGGCACAAAAAAAGATTTATGATGTGACAAATATCTCAAGTATCCACAAATTTGTAGAGCTCAAAGAAGAGCTCTCTGAAGCTTGGGAAAGACTTGATAGGCTACACAACTCAACCGATGGACTCCGCGGAGTACCCACAGGATTTTCAGAACTAGATAACAAACTTTCTGGTTTTCAAAAATCAGACCTTATTATCCTTGCCGCTCGTCCTTCAGTCGGTAAGACTTCTCTTGCTCTTGATATGGCGCGTCAAGCAGCGGTAGAACACAATATACCAGTTGGTATATTTTCCCTTGAGATGAGTTCTCAGCAACTCGTAGATCGTATGCTCGCCGCCCAATCAAACGTAGACGCCTGGAAACTGAGAACCGGCAGACTAAACAGAGAGGACGACTTCTCCGCTATCAGACAATCTCTAGACCTACTATCAAAAGCACCGATATTTATAGACGACCAGCCCGGCAACAATATTTTAAAAATGCGTTCAGTCGCAAGAAGACTAAAAAACGAAAAAGGCTTGGGACTAATCGTAGTAGACTACCTGCAACTTATGGTACCAACACAGAGTAGAAGCGTTGATTCTACAGTACAGCAGGTTACCGAAATATCTAGATCACTAAAAAACCTTGCCCGCGAGCTTGATGTGCCTGTCCTTGCTCTCTCTCAGCTCTCTCGTGCGGTAGAACAGAGAGGAGGTAGACCAAGACTTTCTGATCTTAGAGACTCTGGCTCAATCGAGCAAGATGCCGATGTTGTTATGTTTATACACAGAGAAGACAAAGCTTCACAAAAAGAAGAGGCAGACAAAAACAATATCGCTGAGATTTTAATAGAAAAGCACCGCAACGGAGCCACAGGCAAAGTGGAACTATTTTTCAATGAGAAGAAAGCAACCTTCCAATCATTAGAAAAAGCCGAGTTCACCGGCGCCGACGCCGACTTTAGGGATTTTTAAGAAAGGAAGTATTAGTAAGATTAGTGAAAATTAGTAAATTGGTGGGTATGAATAGTATAGAAAAGCTTATAAAAATATTTTCTGAATTCCCGGGGATTGGCCCGAGGCAAGCAAGAAGGTTTGTGTACTTTTTGCTTACTAGAAACAACGGCCTAACAGAAGAGCTCTCAAAAAATATCCTGACTCTAAAAAATGATGTGGTGATGTGTTCTGAGTGCAAAAGATTTTTTGAAAAGAAACATAGCAAAGCAACAATGTGCAACATCTGTGTGGATCCAAACAGAGAAAGGGACAAGCTTATGGTACTCCAGCGAGATATTGATTTGGAAGCAACCGAAAAAAATAGTGGTTGGAACGGGCTATATTTTGTGCTTGGTGGCTCAATACCAATATTGGAAAAAGAACCCGAAAAAAGAGTACGTAAAGAAGAGTTATTAAATTATATAAAAAAATTGGAACTAAAAGAGGTGATACTTGCAATGAACTTCAACCCCGAAGGAGAAAACACGGCGGACTATGTGAGGAGTTTATTGAAAGATATCGCAAAAGAGAATAATATAAAGATCACCAGTTTAGGCAAAGGATTATCAATGGGCACCGAGTTAGAGTACGCTGATCCGGACACCTTAAAGAATGCTCTTAAGAATAGGAGTTAGTTAG
>CAZHPR010000020.1:0-6451 GCA_964534305.1 uncultured Candidatus Saccharibacteria bacterium | reverse complement strand
CCGCGCCCGCGTCTGTGAACGGGCCGTCCGGTGATCCGCTCCGCTGGTCGTAGCCCGTCACCACGGTCTGAGTTCCGAGAAAAGCGGCGAGGTTGGAGGGAGCGGAGTTGCTACCTCGTTCATTTTGCGCGATGACCAGGTAATACGTGGGCGCAGCGTTGGTTACGGTCAGGTTGGTGACGCTGCCGATGTAGCGAGATTGCGGAAAGCTGTTCGAGGTGTCGCCCCAGTAAAGTGTCGAATTGGGATAACCGGCCTCCGGCATGATGCGCAGTATGACGGCGTATTGTTGAGGGCCAACTGGAGCGGCTGACTGAGGCAATGGGCTGGCGGCGATGGGCGATGAGTTATCGCCTCTCGCCTCTGACATCTCGCCTGTCTGCTGACTCCTTTGCACGACACATCCGCACAGCAACGCCGCAAATAGAATGGTGAGTGTGCGCGTCATGGCGGTGTTCCTACGGTTAACGCTCCGGTTACTTCCAATCGTGAGCCGATGCTGATGTCCACGCTGTCACTGACGCTGGCGCTCACGTTGCCAGCGGCATCTTTGGCCCAGCCGTAGAGTGTCTTGCTGCCGGTGCTGCCAAAGGTGTAGCTCGTAGGCGCTGCGCCGCTCCAAACACCATCTTCTGCGGCGGGCGGGGTAGCACTCTCGGTAACAGCGTAACCAACCACAGCCGTATCGTCCGTGGCGGTGAAGGTGCTGATGGCTACTGTGAGACTGTTCGCGGTGCTGGGAATTACGAACGCTGTCACGGTGGGAGCTTCCTCGTCTTCCGGTTCGCCGCTGGGCGGGTCTTCGTTGTAGAGCAAGCGCCATCCCGCCGGAATCTTTTCAAGGTCGGCTACGATGCCCGCGGCGGGCGGGGCATTGGAATTGTAAGGCGGCCACGCGAGGTTGTTGAAATACGCTGGCTTGGCGGTAAGAAACAAAGAATCCGGGAAACTGAAATCCGTGGCCGCCTGGGCGTAGGTAATGCTCTGGTTGGCCGCATCCCAGTTCATGTGAACGAACGTGTTGGTTTTTACAAACGTATCGTTGGTCGCAAGTCCGCTGCTGGTGGAATTCTGCCCGGAGTAAGGATAACCCAGCCGGAAGATGTGCGGGGCGCTGTAACTCGCATCGCCGACCATATCGTAGGTCCACGAAATGGGATTCGGCTGTTGATAGTTTCGCGTCTGGTCGGGCAACGCGAGATACACCGAGTTCGGCGGGTCAAGTTCGCCAAGTTGATTGCCGACCACGGAGTAGCCGCGTTGATTGCTGTCAATGCTAACGCAGAGGCGATGTTGCGTCGTCGCCGTCGAGTTGCCGGGGATGCGATTGCGATACAACGTGCCAAAGCCGGATGGTCCGTAGTAGTAATCCGATTGAAAATATGCGGTGTAATTACCTTCGTACAGATTGTAGCACGGATAAGGCGTGTGATTCCCGCTGATTTCGTGCTGTAACCATTCGCCGGTGTAACCGCCGTTCTCGTAATCACCAAACGCCATGACGTTGTAAGCAACGACATTCCCGGCGCTGCCGCCTTGAAACAGGAACGTGCTCATGCAGCCGGTGACGATGTTATCCTCGACGCGCGAGGCGCACAGCGGGTCAAGCATCATGCCGTATCCGTGGTCAACAGACTTCGTGCTCGGGTCATGGATGTAACATCCTCGAATCTCGCCCGCAGTAGAACGGCGAACCCACACGGCTGCCAGATTTCCCCAGTCCTTAATCTCAACTTTATTGAGCCACCAGTTCCATGCGCCGACAATCACGATGCCCTTGTAGTCCCCACTGCAATCCAACGTCAGGTCCTCGATGCCCCAGTTGCGCGGGCCGCGATTGGAAAGCGATGAGTTTCCAAACTCGCTGATTTGCGGACTGCGCCCGGTGTCCAGCGCAAACGGCAACGGTGGCCAGATGCTGAACGTCGTGCCCGAGATGCCAACGACGCGCGTGTAAAAGAGTTGCACGCGATTGCCGTCCCGCGCCTTGCCCGCGCTGTCATTGTTCGCCGTGGCCGAAGTGCCTCCGCCCGTGCCGTAGCCGTAAATTGTCGCCGTGTTCGCCATGTCAATCACCGCCATGTCGCCCACGCTCCAGCCCGAAGCCGAACTCACGATGATGTTGCTCGCGCCGGTGTCAGTGGCCGTGGTGATGTTCACCGTGTTCGCCCAACTGCCATTGAACGGCGGGGACTGGCCGATGTTGATATGGCCGTTGTTGCCGCTGGTGAAATTCAGAATCGTCTGGCCCATTCCAGCACCGCGCAGTGTCCAGTTGTCCGATGAACTGAAGGTCAATGTGCCGATGTTGTAAGTGCCGGCGTTCAAGTAAACGACCTGATTGCTCGGACAGTTGGCAATACACCAGTTCAACACCGTGGCTGAAACGCCCGCGTTGAGGTTCGTGAAAACCGTCGAGCGGGTCGGGATGCCATTGCTCACGCCGGACACCGCCCAAACATTCGTTGGAATCCGGTCCACCGGAATGCCCGCCAGCGTGGGCGGTGGCGGCACGATGGAATTGGTGATGAGCACCTTCACCACGTCCGATGTCACAACGCCAAACGCATTGGAGACTTGCAGGGTGTAGAAGTCTGATGATTGCAGGGTAAACGCCGGTGAATTGCCATAGGTGTTGTTGCCGTTGCCGATCGGAATCACCACACCATTCGTCCGCCAGCGATAGGTGAGCGTGCCGTCACCCGTCGCCACGGCGCTCAGGAGAAAACCCTGGTCCGTCCCATTGGTGACACCAACCGGCTGCGTCGTGATGGTCGGCGGATTGGACGATGACGCGCTGGGCAGAAACGGGAATGTCGTATCCGTCCAGTTGATGCAGATGTCGTCCATGTAACTGTAGGTCGTGTTCGGATTGGCCGCATTGTTGTGATTCACCGCGTTGCCGAACTTGATGAGGTTCACATTCCCCTTCGTGCCAATGGTGTTTTGGACGGTCGAGCCGACCTGATTCCAGTTCACCGGGTCGAACATGGCCAACTGGCAAAGCCCGCTCGTTTCATTCACGCGCATACTGAACCAGTAAACCTTGTCGCGCTGCACGTTGATCTGGGCAGAGTGGGTGGTTGACCCCTGCCATGTCTCAATCCAAACAAAATATCCTCCGTTGCCCGTGTCCTCCAGTTGCAGGACGGCATAGCTCAGGCCGGATGCGCCACCGCCAACGACGATGTAATCATACCGCCCGTAAGCGTTGAGATTCGGGCCAAAACGGATGTAACCACTCACGACAACAATCGCTTTGTCTGCTCCGGGCGGGTCCCAGTAAACATATTGATTGTCCGCCTTGTCCGGAATCCGCCAACTGCGCGTGCCGCTGTCCGTGTAACCGCTGCCACCAGTGATGGTGATTGGTCCGCGCAAGGCGGTTTCTCCGATGGTGTTCACCTGCATCCCTGATCCAACGACAGTCCATGTGCCCGTGCCGAAGTCTGAACTCTGCACAATACTGTTGTTCAGCGTTGTGCCGCTCGACGACGCCTCCATGTCATTGAACGAATCAACCGTCGGGTCCGCCGCCACGAGCGACAAAGGAAACAACAATAGAAGAGGGAGAATTTTCATGGCAGTGAACCGGCGTAAAGATTGTCAAACTCGCTCACGCCGGAGACTCGCGGCTCGCCGCCAATGCCGATGAAATTGCCGGAATCCACCGGCGTGGTTGGATTATTCGAGAACGACACTTCCGGCGTGGTGTCGCCACTGTCCCACTCCGAAGCCGACACGGGCGCGTTGGCCGTTGGATTCAGCCAGCAACGCACCACTACGTCGTTACCACTGCCCGTCCACGTCACGCCCCACGTCTGGCCGTTGGCGACCGTGTGAGCCACCGCCTGCACATCCTGAAACGAAGCGTCCGCCGCGGTAGCTTTGCGGATGAACGTCATCGAATTTTCAAAATCCCAGAAGAACACGCCATACATAGGCGAACTGGCGTTCGTCACCCGGAAGAAGACCGCCGGATAATTGTTGTTCGGCTCGCTGTCGTTGATAATCAGGGTGACTTTGATGTAACCGTTGGCGGACGCCAGCGAAGTGTTGTGCGCGTGGACCACCTCAGCCCAGGCGGTGGAAGTGATGCTCGCCTCATTGGCGTCAATGGCGATTGTGCCTGACAGAATGCTCCAGTTGGCTCCGAGATTGGCATTGTTCGCCCGGTTGAAATCATCCGATAAGGTGACACCGCCACCACCGCCAGTGGTGTTATCCACTGGACCAAGTGATTTGATATTCGCTTCAACAACCGGACCGACAGCCTTCACGTTCGCCTTGGCCACCGGGCCGACGGCTTTGATGTTCTCAGCCGCAAAAGCCTGTGGCTGCGTTCGTAAGAACGCGGCGAACAAAAGCAATATGACTGTGAGATTAAGGCGCATCGTAAGTTATCGGGTAGCCTGCCGGGTCGAAGTGAATGGAATCCGCCGTGAACGCCGTGCCGATCCTCAACACCTGGTCATCCTCTCCCGTAGGTGAAGTCTGCGTGATGTCGCCCGCCGTTCCTGACGCGTAAATCGCCCCGTTGACCGTCAGCGTCGGAAACGCGGCGTCCGCCCGCACAAAGCCCTCCAGCATCACCACCACCGGCTGGCCGTCGCCGGACGGGTCGTTCACGCAAATACCAATCATCCCGCGAATGTCACCATCCGCCCCAGCCGCAGAGTTGGCGTCCGCCAGTTCCCAGCGAGAGTCAGTCACGTCCAAGACAATCAAATCACCAAAGGCAAGGTCTGCTCCGGCTGTGCCACCAATCAGTTTTGTGGGCGAGTATTGACCATCGGCGCTTAACACCACGTCGAGCAGGAAACCGGCATTCTCCGCCATCACTTGATGGCCTGAAATGTTTGCCGTCGTCAGCGTGCCAAGGAATGTTCCGTTCGCAGTAGTCAGACCGCCCGAGGTGTTCACCGTGTTGCCGATGGCTGTGATGACTCCTGTGCCCGTCGTCGTCGTTGCTGGAGCAGCGCCAGCGCCACCGCCAATCACGACGGCGTTCGCGGCCAGGGCGGCAGAACTCGCAATCGTTGTCGTGCCGCTGAAATAAGGCACGCCGCCGGAAGTGCCAGCACTTAACCCTGTGCCACCGTCCGTCACCGGCACATCTGTTCCGCCCGCTCGATAAACCACATTGCCCTCGATACTGACATTGCCAGCGGATGACCTCGCGAGCGTCGTGTCCGTGTTGCTATCGAGGTCAATCGTTCCAACATTGAGTTTGGCTGTGCCGTCCGTGGTGATACCGGCGACGACTTTCACATCATCCGAGCCTGCGCCGAGCACGACCGCGTTGGCCGTCAGCGCACCGCCCGTGTGCGTCACCGTGCCGCCACCACCCCCACCCGTCGTGATGTCCGTCTGTGTTCCTTGGTCGTCCTTGATGTAGAGTTTACGGTCGGCCAACGCATAGATTATGACCTCGCCGCTATCCGGTGTGCTGGGCGCGGTGTTAGTGGCAAAAAGGAATGAACCAGCAGTGACGGACGTAAATGACGGCGCAGTCGTCCAAGCCGCCTCAGTGCCGCTCGTGCTTTGCAGAATTGCCCCGGCAGCGCTGAATCCGCTCTCGATATTGTCCGCGATGATGCCCGTGCCGACTTTGTTGCCCGTGAGCGTTCCGTCGGCTACGTCTTCTAGGTGCGTGTTGTAAGCCTGAACATCCGTTCCAATCGCCACGCCCAGCGAAGTCCGGAAATCGGAGAAGCTCGCCGATTCCAGCAACGTCATCACGTTGGCCGAGGGGGGGAGGGTCGCGTAAGTTTGCAGCGCCGAACTGAGCCGAGCATCAGCAATGGTGCCGCTGGAAAAGAATCCAGTGGCGGAATCACCACTAGCTGCGACGCTTGCCGTGCCGGTGAGATTCGCCGTCACTGTGCCGAACGTGACCGCCGATTGCGAATTGCTGACCACACCAGAACCGTAGAGCGTATTGATTTGGCCCGTTGTCGTGGCTGAGCCATCAGCGTTAATCGGCACTGCACCAGAGGCCGCCGCGGATTTCAATGCCTTGTTCGCGTCGGTTAAAACAACCCGGTCGGCAGTCAGCGCATCATTGGTGATGTTGCCCGTGACGCGCACCGTGCCGTTGAAGCGCGTGTTGCCTCCAAAATAATTCGAGCCGCTGAAATTGTTCTGGCCCGCCGCCGAGACATCGCCACCGCTACCACCATCGTCAGTGCCATCGGCAAATCCAGCGGGCACGTTGATGAGGTTCGTCCACGAGATATTCGTAACCAGCGGGCCATTCCCTATAAAGTTCGTTGAAACAACCGTTCCCCCAATGACATTGATGGCCGTCGTGGCCGTGCTCGCATTGCCGCTGGTGTTGTTGGTGAGCGTGCCTGAGACGTAGCTGGCCGTGCCCGTTGTGTTGTTCGTCAGCGCCCCGGTGATGCTCGCGCCGGGGATGTTCGTCAGGCCGATGCCGTTGCCGTTGTAT
>CAZHPR010000019.1:0-7502 GCA_964534305.1 uncultured Candidatus Saccharibacteria bacterium | reverse complement strand
GGATCGTTGTCCCGGTCGGACCGTCAACCTTGATCGGATCGCGCGCGATCTGGAAACCTTCAGGCAGCGGGACCATTTGCGGCGTGCCGTTCTTTCCCAACTGCATAATTCCGGGCTTGCCATCGGCCATTGTGCCGTAAATCGGCGTCATGCCGAACTCGCCAGCCCCCGCACGCTTCTGTGCCATCCAATCGGCAATCGTGCCCTTGAATCCCTGCCTGACCGCGTATTCGTATTCCTTGATGTCGTTCGTCTGACCAGCCGTGCCCATGAGTTGAGGAACGACCGAACGCAGCAGCGTTTTGTCGTTCACGATAGTGTCGGCAAGGTTCGGATCGACGCCACGCGAGACGAGATATTTTTTCGTTTGGTTTTCCGGCGTAAAGCCAGTCGTCAACCCGCTCACCAAACCACCAAGCGCCTGCATCGGGCTTCCGGCGTTCGTGAAGCCCTGAAACGCAGCGCTGAGGCGATCACCGGCCCCGCCAAGAATGTTCGGCATCTGACCGAGGATTGAGGACTGGTCCGCTTGCGGCGCCACTGAGCGCGCTGAAACGTCGGTCGGCGCCCGCTGCTGTGGTGGCATCTGTCCGAACTGAGGCATCTGATAGTTGCCAACGGCGACGTTCTGCGTCTGCCCGTAATCCGGGGTTTGGCCGACCGGATCAAACCCTTGGCTCTGGCCGATCTGCGCCGTCGCAGACGGAAGAAGCCGCGCAAGCAAACCCTGCACGGTGTCATCCTGCGGGTTGAATGAAAGGCTATCGAACAGGCCCGCCATTTAGCGATTACCTCCACCAAAGAGACTGCCGAGACCGCCAGCGACCTGAGAGAACGTCTGCGACCACGGCTGTTTGGTGGTGCTGGTGCCCTGCGACTGCGACCCGAGCCCGGCAATCGGCACGCCGATCTGCGTCAGAAGCCCAAGGTTCTGCATCGGAATGCCCTGCTTGAGCTGTTCGAGCTGTAGCATCGTCGCCGGGCCATAGTTCTGAGCCGTGAGCGCATCGTTGGCGCTGGTGATACCCTGCACCTGATTAGCGATACCCTGTTGGTTCAGGCCGGCAAGCAGCCCGCCCGTCGTGTTGCCCGCGTTGTAGAGATTGCTCGCGGCTCCCTGCTGGTTCTGGACGTTCTGGTTGTATTGCTGCGTCAGGATAGGCGCCAAGCCCTGCGTAAGGCCGCGTGCCAGCGTTTGCGTGTTCATGCCGGAGAGATCGCGACCAGCCGCCGCGAACTGCCCGTTAATCGATGTACCGATGTCCCCCATCATGGTCTTGAGGGAGTCCGCAAGACCCGGCGTCTGCATCGGATCGTAATTCGTATTCGAGGCGAGCGGATTTGTCTGCGCCTTGAACGTATCGAACGCGCTCTGGATGGCCGGGGCCTGTGCGGTCGCTCCGCCGCCGTTCAGGAGGTTGCCAACAACGCCGCCAATCTGGCCCGCAAACGGGTTACCCTGCTGTGCGCTGCTTTCAAGTTGACCGAACGCACTCTCCATTCCGGGAGTGATTCCGCTGTTCGGAATGAGGCCCTGCAACTGTCCAAGGATGCTGGTGAGCGCGGGCTGTGCCGGCTTCCACGGCTCCGTCGTGGACTGTTGCTTCGTCTCGGATTTGCCGCCCATTCTAGATTCCCTTCTCAAGCACAACGCTGCGAACGCCGTACCCCTTAAGCAGCCGTTGCCAGCCAACGCGGCCATAAATCCGCATTGCTACGCAGCCCTCGTTCTTCGCGTAATCTTCCAGACCTTGGATCAGGTGTCCGAACCGGTCCCACCCGGCGCCGCCACAAGCAGCGATGATGCAAATCTTCCTGTCGCCTATCGTCGTGAGCGAGGTCGTTGCAGCAGCCATGATCTGCTCGCCATCGAAGGCGATCCAAAGAAGATCGATACCATTCAGCACGTCGTTCTTGATCTGAGCGTAATCACCCCCGCCGCGCTTCGCGGCACGGCGAATCATCACTTTCACATAAGGCCAGAACTCTTTTACCCGCGAGGGGGCAACGCAGATCAGTTCAGCCTTGGATGGCATAGGTAAATGTTCGATCCGTTTGCGCGTTGTTTGCGTGAGTGATCGTGAACGACTTGTTTGCCGCCGTGACATAGGACGACCCGAGCGCCGCAGCCGCGTTTGCCGTATTCGGCGTCAGGACGATTGCCGATCCAGTCGCGCAGTTGTCAGTGCTAACTGTCGTCGTCGTCTCGTTGGCCCGCAGCGTGACCGTGCCAACCGCATTGCTCCGTCCTGACGCGAGTTGCTGCAGCGAGAGCGCGAACTTAGATAGATCGCGCTCCTGCGTTCCGGGGACATAAGCCGTCATACGAGCCCGTCCGTTTTCACATCTGGCTCAACACCTGCGCAGAAGGTCCAGTTCTCACCAGCCGGAATCCGGCACTTGAACCGCGAGTAGCGCGTTGAGACGTTCATGTCGCAGCGGCCAGTTCTTGTGTTGATCGGCGTTTCCTGCCCGGCCACCGCTGCCGCCTGCTGCGTCTCACGCGATGAAACCGAGCCGTAAAGGGTTGCCGCGTCCGTCACTGGCCGAAAGCCGCGCACGCGAAGCCTGCGCCCGTCCGTTCCCTGCTCCGCCGTCTCTAGCGTCGCCTCCGAATTCGGACCACGGAAGAAGGCGAGCTTATGATCGCTATCGATCTGAGAGATTTCAGGCGTGTCGGCGCCGACAAAATCATCCAGTGAGCCGGGAATGGCATCGAGGCTGGAATAAAGTGCATCCAGCCCTTCCAAGGTAATGCCAGATTGTGCCGCGCCGAGCAGATACTCACCATCAGCCGCGATCCTGAAGAACCGATCTATAGCCTTGTCGTAGCCAAGCAGCGTGTCATAGCGATTAACGTTGCCGTTGATGGATTTGAACGCCCAAAACACCCGTGTGGAGCGAGGGTCAGACGCCCCCATAAACATTCGCAACGCGTTTTTGTCGATGTTGGCAAGCAGCGTACGGTCTACACGCTCTTTTCCAATCTGCGCCGGTAGTCCGCCCGGATCAATCCGGTAAAAACCCTTCGTGGAGTGAAACAGGATCGTGTCGCCTGCCCGAACCACACTGTAGGGCGCGTAAAGACCATGATCCTGAGCAACGCGCTCGATCTGAAAGACGAGAGGTGAACCTGGCAGGTAGACCATCCGGCGGATAGCCCGCTCCTGGAAGATCGTCCCGAACTCACCGCCAGCGACACCACGAACACCGCCTCCGTCCGGCAGGTCTTGATAGTCCGACGAGTTGATGCCGGGCGTCCACGAATCCGCCGCGTTGATGCTATTCAGGCCGGACCACTGAATCCGTGTTGGCGTGTCCGGCAATCCAGAAAGAACGATAAACCGCCCGACCACGGATGCATAGGCCGCGTATGGCGGGCTGCCGTCGAGGTCTTGGAACTCTGTTGAACTGGTTACATCGAACACCTGCGGCGGCGCATTGGCCTGAACAGCAACAACGAGGTTGTTGAACTGCACGAACTGCCACTGAGCGTTCGGATTGAGAGCGACATACCCGCCGGTCTTGGAAACGTCGTTCCAATCGTATGTGGTATTGTCGAGAAGAAAGAGCTTGTCCGACGTCGCCGCGAAGATTGCCACGTCACCGGCAGTTTTCAGCGCATAAAACGCACCACGGCAGATGTCAGGCAACGCGCCTGAAATCGAAACAGACGATTTGAACGGTCCGTATCCATCCCCCTGTGGCACAACGTTCAGGATGTTGCGCGTGCTTTGCCCCTCGTAGTCCGTTACATCAGGGGTGTAAGCACCAAACGGAACGAGCGGCATTATTGAGACGGTCCTTTCGGGGTCCACGACTCAAGCGATTGCGAGGCGTCGGTCCAGACGGATGACGGCTTTGCCTGCGCCTGCCACGCTTCGGGCGTGATCGCCTTTGGCGTCCAGTTCTCGGCCTGCACCTGCGATGCATTCCATTGGTCCTGATCGAACGGGCGCGGATACCACGCATCCCGGATCAGGGTGTAACCGGCCTCGTAGCCGGTGATCACATACTTCCCTGTCTCTGAGGCAAGAGAGGCGATGAAATCAATCGGCAGGCCATCGATTGTGTAGCCGCCCGCTCCGAGCGGGATACCGAAGTCGAACGTTACCGGATATCCAGTGATCGCATAGGCGCCAGAGGTGCCCTCAAAAGTGATATCGAGCGATACCGACTGACCGGCGACGTTGTAGGCGCCAACACCAGACTGGAAGCCGAGATCGAACGTCGCTCCATAGCCGGTCAAGGCATACGACCCGGCATCACACGGCTGGTTGATGTCCAGCGTCGCAGAACTGCCTGTTAAACTGTAGCTACCAGTCGCTGCGGCGAGGCTCGTCTCAAACAGCGCGCCATATCCCGTCAAAGCATAAGCGCCTGACTGCGCCGAGATTAACGTATCGAGAGACGCCACCGATCCAGTGATGACGTATGATCCAGCGTCCGCGACAAGCACATAATCGTTGGACGATACGCGCGGCCCACTGCCAAGAGGCAGGATGCCGATTGCGTCAAAGCCGAGCATTATTCAGGTGCCAAAATCACGTCAGGATCGCGACCGATCGCGCGGATGATCGCAATCGTTTCGGCGTCGTCGGCGTTGACGGCGGGCTTGTCCGGCGCGTTCCAGCGAAGCTGCTGTCCTACAGTCGTGAGCGCAAATGCCTGCGCTGCGCCGTCATCACCAAGCCGCGAAAGAACAGTGCTCTTTGCCACCTGATGATACGGCGGCACGTTGTCTGCGCGCAGCACAGCGATCAGGCTTCCCTCGCTGTCGATGAGCGTCGTTCTTTCGGGGTCAGCCTCCGAAATATCGACGTATGCACCAACAGCACTTGAAAAAGCGCGGCCTTCATCGCCAGCAACGATCCAGAACCACAAGCGGGGATCGTAGTCGATCATATGTATTGCCCTCCGCTTGATTTCGTCCCGGTGGCATTCCCTGGAAAGTAGCTTTCTCCAGCGCCCGCCGTTTGAATTACTCCGTTTGCATTGATGTTATAGCGCAGTCCAGTTGCCGACCCAGAATATGTGTTGCCAAAAGCTCTAACGTAACAAAACTCGCCGTACACAAATCCGTAGTTAAAGTTAGGGGTACCTGAAACAGTAATAGTCCCGACGCCAGAGGCTGTAATGTTTGCGCTCATTTGAGCCGAATAATGGGCGTTCGAGCCGCCACTGATTGCGTAGGCAGATGTGACTATAATATTAGTCCCAGATCCATCAGCTCGCAGGTGCGCCGTAACGCACACCCCATATTCCATCTTTCCGACAACCGATGCGGTGGCCCCGGATGTCGAAAGGATTCCACATCCAGAAGTGGTCGTTTGCAGCTTGAAGCCGCCAATGGAGAGACTTGCACCATTTTGAAGCTTGATCGCATCGGCGGAAGTCGTGCTGATCACGACATTAGATGGCGTAGTCACATCGCCCACCAATGTGACGGTGCCAGCGCCAATCCACGGGCCGTTAACAATCACTCCACCCGTGTAGGTTCCAGCGCCTACCTGGATCGTTACATTGTAAATCGATAAATCTAACCCGGCGACCGTATCAATCGCCTTCTGATTGGTCAGAAACGCGCCGCCTGATGTATTCGACAAGCCATTGTTGCTGTCGTTGCCATCGGTGCGGACATAGTAGGTGCGATTGGCGGTGAGTACCTCGCGCGCGTTAATCGCCTTCCACAAATCCGCCGACAGCGCCGTGATATAAACGCTCGGCGGCGCAGAGAAATTGATCTTGCTCCCGGTCGATGAGGCGACAACCGTTGTTCTCGCGAGCGTCGTGGTGCCGGACGCATACGCTCCGAAGCCAATCTCCCACTCCGACAGGGCGGACGACTGCGCGCGATAGGAATAGACCGCGCCATTGGCCGCGCCAGCACTGGCAGGTGTTTGATAGCCGGTGACAGCCGACGAAACAACGAAGTCAGCAGTGCCGCCAGCAGCCGGGAAGAAGCCGCAGGCGTCGAGAAATCCGGTTGCGGACATCGCTTAAACCAGCGTGAACACGCCAGAGGACTGATCGAGATTGACAGTGAGGCTGTTGCCGTTCGTCAGCGTGATCGACGTGCCATAATCCCACCACGCGATCAGCGGATCAGCCGGGCTGGTAGGCGTGTCGTTGTAAAGCACCGCATAGCGGAATGGACCAATTGAGCCGCCAGACGCCGTAAAGGTCACATCATTCAGAACCAGCTTGTACGTCCCCGAAGACTGCGCGCCAGATACGAAGGTCGCTGCCGAGCCTCCCGCAGTGTACCCATTGCCAGCCGTGATTTCGGTCAAGTCCGCCATGACGGAATTACCAGCGACAGGCGCGGTGTTCGTCAACATCACTTTCAGCGTGTCGCTGTTGAGATTGTGGACCTTCTTCGCCAGGTCCTCAACGAACTGATTGAATTTCGTGTAGGATGCCATGTCTACGGTGTCCTCGCATTGGTTCGCATCTCAAGCGGCCCGGCGTTGAACGAGGCCAAGGCATTCAGCCCGTTCAGGCCGTCGATCACGCTCACGAGCCCCGCCGTCCAGACCGCGATGCGCTCGTCGTCCTTGATGTATGGCGCAGATTCCAGCAGCGCACCGTAGAGGTAGGCATCCGGCGCGCACGCCAGCAGCCAGTTGGACGGGTTCGCATCGGAGAGCGCCGGGATAACCTTCCGGTAGATCATCTCGATCGTGTAATCCGCGTCAGGCGTCGGGATCAGCTCGATCTCATCGCCAAACACGGTGAAGTATTTCGGCATCCCCGCCACGTTGGCATTTGCCTGACGGTATTCGTCCGCCTGCACGCCGCTCTTGAAGTCGAGACGCGGCTTGCCGCTCACGCTCGACAGCCGAACGCGGCGCATTGACTGGAAGTCCAGCGGAAGCGAGATGTATTCCGGCTCCGCACTCGATGTGTAGACCAACGCCGTCGCGCGCTGCTCCATCTGCCGGACAAACAGGCTCCGGTTGAACTTCGCCTCTGCAAGCCGGATAAACGTCGGGATTTTCGCGGTCAGATCGTTGCGGGCAAGGTAGTCCGCTATTTCGGCTTGCAGGCTGGCGTAGCTATCGAAGGACATCAGATTACTCCCGTCCTAGCTCTACCGGCTCTAACCGCAATTAGGTGCGATTTGCTTGCACCAAATCGAGCAACCAATTCCTTCGTCTTGACCGATGATATGCGGATGAACCTCACATCATCATCTGAAAGATGAACACTATGTGGGCGCTTACCATTTGCTGGCTTCTTCTGACCCCGTTGGTATGCGTCACGCATATTTTGGCTGTGCGTTCCGATATATAAATGGTCGGGGTTCACGCAACATTTGTTGTCGCACTTATGAAGAGCGTCTAGGTGCGATGGTACTTCGCCTCTAAAGAGCCTCCATGACACGCGAGTTGCCAAGTCGCTTTTTCTGGTGCCATCTGTCCTGCTACCCACTCCAATCCGGCCATAGCCGCCAGACAAAGCACCAGTCCACAGCCAACAACCGGAATTTGGCTCGGGAA
>CAZHPR010000018.1:0-9569 GCA_964534305.1 uncultured Candidatus Saccharibacteria bacterium | reverse complement strand
AAGTCCAATCTGGGCGCGAGCATCACCCTGCTCGGCACCCTTGCGAAACCACTTCACCGCCTCAATCTCATCCTTCGCCACTCCGTTGCCGTTAAGGTAGCAATACCCCAGTGCGTATTGGGCATCGGCGTCGCCCTGCTCGGCGGCCTTGCGAAACCACTTCACCGCCTCAATCTCATCCTTCGCCACGCCATAGCCGTTATAGTAGCAAGCCCCAAGGCTGTATTGGGCGAGAGCATCACCCTGCTCGGCACCCTTGCGAAACCACTTCACCGCCTCAATCTCATCCTTCGCCACTCCGTTGCCGTTAAGGTAGCAATACCCCAGTGCGTATTGGGCATCGGCGTCGCCCTGCTCGGCGGCCTTGCGAAACCACTTCACCGCCTCAATCTCATCCTTCGCCACGCCTTCGCCGTCAGCGTAGCAACACGCAAGGCTGTATTGGGCACGGGCATCACCCCGCTCGGCCGTCGACTTGTGTCTTTCAAACGTCCTCACCTCCTCGGGGGTCATCCCGGCGAGGACTTGCGGCGACCAACCTCCCAAGACCCCTAGCCAGATTACGAGCATCCCCACGAACTTGTCGCGGAGCACGATTTTGAGGAGGAACTTCTTCATGGGCGGCGGTATTGGTCGAGGATGCTGGAAAGGCTGGTGTGCGGGGTCTTGGTGATCGGACGAAAGGGAACGTAGGGGCGGGGCAGTTCCTCCTGCGGGAGGAAATTCCGCATCCGATAGATGTCTTCCTCGATCACGTTCGGCAGCCGGTAGATCGGCGGGCAGTAAACCGGCGGGTTGTAAACCGGCGGGCTGTAGTAGTAAGGCCGGGGGAAAACCCGTTGGGTTTTGGGTCCGGCGATCAGGGGAAAGGCCAGCCCGAAGATCAGGGCGGCCACCAGCAGAGTTGGGCGAGTTTTCATTGATTCTCCATAAAAAGCCAGCAAAAAAATACCCGAGCGCTCAGCGGCAGGATTCCTCCCGTGCTCCTTCCACCGTTTCCGGGCGGGGGCGTCAAGCGCCTCCCGCCAGCGTTCGTTGTCTTCCGCGCTCATGCCTCGGGCTTTCTGATCCGCCACTCCACCCAGAACACCGGCCACAGGGGGAACGGGGTAATCACCAGCAAAAACGCCACATACAGGACAGTGAGACATCTGACGGTGAGCTTTTTCATGCGGGGTAGAGGGAAGCTGCTGGGCCTGTGCGCCGCGCCTTAGCCTGCTCTTGCCCCAACTTCCACCAGAATTGCTCAGATTTTGGGCGCGGCAACCTGCTTCTTTAGCGTACTGGCCTCTCTTTGGCCCACTCCCCCGCCACGCCCGGTTGCAGTTGAACCGCCTCCAACCACGCCCCAAGGGCGCGAGAGAACCGAGCGGTTGAAAAAACGAATCCCTGCTTTAAATAACGGAACGCAGATGAAAAAACTCACCCTCCTCCTCGCAGTATTCCTCACGACTAGCTTCCTCCTTGCAGAAGACGACGCATCCGTTGCAGCACAAAAAGCCAAAGCCGTAGCAGGCGATGCGAGAGCTCAATCCAATCTTGGTTACATGTATTCCACGGGTGAAGGCGTCCCTCAAGACTACAACGAAGCCTTCAAGTGGTATAAACTCGCCGCCAATCAAGGCGAGCCCGGCGCTCAATCCAATCTTGGTTACATGTACGTCGCGGGTGAAGGCGTCCCTCAAGACTTCAACGAAGCCTTCAAGTGGTATAAACTCGCCGCCAACCAAGGCGAGGCCGGCGCTCAATCCGTCCTTGGTCTTATGTATGCCAGGGGTGAAGTCGTCCCTCAAGACGACAACGAAGCCCTCAAGTGGCTTAAACTTGCCGGCAATCAAGGCGAGGCCACTGCTCAATCCAGTCTTGGTGTCATGTATTACAATGGTAAAGGCGTCCCTCAAGACTACAACGAAGCCTTCAAGTGGTATAAACTCGCCGCCAATCAAGGCTATGCCAGCGCTCAATCCAATCTTGGTCTCATGTACGTCAAGGGGGAAGGCGTCCCTATAGACTAC
Source organism: uncultured Candidatus Saccharibacteria bacterium (assembly GCA_964534305.1). Lineage (GTDB taxonomy): Bacteria > Patescibacteriota > Minisyncoccia > Phycocordibacterales > WO2-35-19 > CAZHPR01. The sequence goes on along the minus strand of CAZHPR010000018.1, from coordinate 7,554 downwards.
AGCCAGGCTTACGCCTACTTTAATCTTTCAGCGGCTCAAGGAAATAAAGAGGGAATCGAAAGGCGTGGACTCATAGAAAAAGCGATTACCCCCGAGCAAATCGCTGAGGGGCAGAGAATATCGAGAGAGCTATTCGCAAAAATCAAAGGCGAAAAGTAAGCCCTATTAATTCCCGCTCCTCTTTTGGTCCACTCTCCCACCGACCGGTCGCAGTTGAACCCCCTCCAACTCGGTCCAAAAGGCGGCGAGAGAACAAAGAGGTTGGAAAAGCGATTTCCTGCCCCTCCCGACCGTGGTGAAGTAGGGCATATCAACCCGTTAATTGCAAGAAATCGCTTGGGGGATGAGAGATCGTTGCCCCCCCCCCGAAAAAGGAAATTTTTCACAAGGGGGCATCCCATAGTCCCGCGCCATCAGTCAAAAAACCGCGCCCCCCTCCGGTGGTGGGTCAGTCTGCCGATTGGCGGTTGACGGCTGGCCGAAACGTTCGGACATTCTCGGATTCGAGGGGATTGTTTGCAACCTTGTTGGCAAAAGCCCAATGAATCGCCTGAATCCCCAGTAAATGCTCAATACAGAATTGAAACAAGGGTTCGATTCCCTTTACCCGCACCAGCCTTTTTGCCGCGTGAATTCCTTGATTCTACAGGGAATTGCCCGGAATCAGGACACCTCAAGAAACCGCTGGACACCGAAGGACTGTTTGCAGTATTGTTTGCAGCATGAGCTTTTCGCTGCAAAAACGTCCCGGAACGCCATACTGGCACGCCTATATCCGCACGCCCGACCCCGACGATCCTTCGAAGTGGCGGCAGACAACCAAATCCACTCGGAAAACGACCAAAAAAGAAGCCGAAGTCGCCGCCCGCGAACTTGAAGCCGCTGCCATCGCGGAGGCGGGCGCGGGCACCGACAAAAGCCGCGCCGTTTACGCGCTGCTGAAGGACGCGGCTTCTCTCGCAGAGGCCGGAAGACTCAACCTCGCGGCGGGACGCGACATCCTCTCCCGCATGATCGAAGCAGCGGGGGCGGGCGAATTCAGGAATTTCACGGTCCGCCAATGGCTTGAGCGATGGCTGGCCACCAAGTCCGAAGACCATGCCAAACCCGGCGCGCGGGGGAGATCAAAGGGCTTTGCCGCTGCCACTCACCTTCGATACCAAGGGGTGATTGGCCAGTTTCTTTCGCTGGCCCCCGCCGAAAAGGTCAAAGGCGACTTGCTGGCCCTCACAACCGATGACATCCGCGCTTTCCGGGACGCGCTCGCCGCCGGGGGCCGCAGCGCCGCCACCGTCAACGACGCCGTGAAGACAATCAGAACAGCCCTCAACGCCGCGCGGCGCGAGGGCATCCTTCTGGCGAATCCCGCCGAGGCCGTGGAAACACTCGCCGAGTCCGAACCCATTCGGGGAACTTTCAACCCGGAGGATGTTTCCCGCCTCCTTCAAGTCGCGGACGGCGACTGGCCGGGGGCGATCCGATTTGCTTGGTTCACCGGCGCAAGCCTTCGCGACATCACCGAAATGCGGTGGTCGCAAATCGACCTCCACACTCGGGAGATTACCTATTCCCGCCGGAAAACCGGGGCATTCGTGAGGTTGCCGATCCATGACGACCTCTTTGAATGGCTGATTTCGATTCCGGCGAAAGACGACCCCGAGGCATTCCTGTTTCCCGGCTTGGCGGGTAAATCAACCGCCGGGAAATCGGGCTTGTCCATGAAATTTGCCCGGCTCATGGAGAAAGCCAAGATCGCGGGAGAAGTCGATGAGGCGGGCGGGTCAAAAGGCCGGAAGCGGCGCTCTCTTTCATTCCATTCCCTCCGCCATTCGTTCAACAGCGCGATGGCGAATGCGGGCATTGCGGTTGAAGTCCGCCAGAAATTGACTGGCCATGCGAGCGCCGAAATGAACGCCGCCTATACCCATTTCGAAGCCGCCCCCCTGCGGGCTGCTGTCGCGGCAGTTCCAAGATTGAAACCAGAGACCCAAGATGAATGAAGACCACAAACCCACCCGATTCGAATATATCCGGGCCATTGTCCGATTCTCCCGGTGCGCGCAAAGCAAACTTCGGGGATTTGGGAGCCGATGAGAAAGAACTAATCCCCGCAGTTTTTTCTCTGCGGAATCCCGCCGCCTTGGCCAAAGATTGGGGCCTTGATGTCAACTCAGAGGTTATCCAAAGGCAGCTTGAAATGTTCGAAGACCGCATTCGCGACTACACCGTTCAAGCAATCGTCGCAGGCGAACCAGAGAAAATCCAAAAGATTGCCGAAATCCTAACCGCCATTCAGAACACGCTGGGGTTGGGCGCGCCAGTTGGAGCGAAGAAAAACTCACGGACATCGAGACCGGAATATGATTCCAGCTTCAAAGGAGCACCAAAAGCGTCACTTGGAAAGAGAATGAGGGCGGCGGCATACATAATCCATCTTCACGGGGAGTGCGGGCTGCCTCTCCCAACCAAGCAGGATTTAAAAAAATTGGTCGTCAAAGAACTTGGGTGCGCTGACATTTCCGTTACCGCGTGGTCGAAATTACTCAGGGACTTGGGGTGGGCCGATAAGTTGCCGAATGCGTCGTCTGCTCCTAAAGGACCAGTCAAAGTCCGAAGGTAACCTGTTGCCAAAAAAAAGGGTAAACCCGGCAACACCTGAGAAACCACATCGGCGGATTGTCTTCCTGTAATCCAGAAGACACTCCCATGCCGATCCAAATCCAATCTCCCGTTGCTAGAGGGCAGTCCGCCCCGGAACCCCCTGTCAGTCCCGAATCGCGGGTTGCGTATTCCCCCCCTTCCTGGGTTAGGGTCCACGATGCCATTCACGCCACGGGCATTAGCCGTTCCCGGCTCTATGTACTCATGAATGAGGGCAAAATCCGCAGTGCCAGTCTCCGTGACAAAGGCCAGAGCAAGCCCACGCGCCTGATCGACTTCGGTTCCCTTCTCTCGTTCATAGATTCCCACGCGAACAAATAAGAAAACCGCCTGCGGCGATCAAGCCGGGCGGTCTTCTCATCGCGAATTCCTGGGCGGGAAACGTGATGAATTATACCACACCGGCTCAGGTCTCGCAAGGCATTACCGCCTCAGACCATGAGTACCTTCGACGATTTTCCAGAGTTTCGCCTGCCCAAACAGGGCGGCTTGCACCCTTACCTTTTCAAATGGGCGATGCAGTCCGCCGAGCGGGGAATCGATCCGGTCCGCGCGACCGATCGATTGCGCGCCGAAGCCGGTGCTCTTTCATACCGCCGCGATGCTAAAGACCCGGAAATCCTGGGGGCGATTGCATCCGCCTACCGGATTCACCTCGAAGGGCGGCAAGCCACACGCCCACAATGGGAGCATTACGACAAGAGCGCGGCGGAGATCGCTTTCCAAGAATTCGGTCTCACCGTCGATAGCCTCCTTGCAAAGAGCCCGCAGAAACCGCCGGGGGTTCCCCACGAGTGCTTGCCTGCTCTTTTCAGGCCGGATGATCTGGTTTGCTTGGCGGGGAAAATTACGTCCGCCCAGACTCGGCCGCTCAGAGACTGGCTCGGCTTGCCGGTTCCCCTGCTGAAAAGGTACCAATTCGCCGTTCCCCACCCTATGTCCGAGCGGATCGGCCACCGGAAGGGTGACGGGGCAGAGTCGGCGCGGTGCCATGGCAACACCGGCCCCCGAGTCCGTGTCGTCTGCGACTTCGACCACCCCGAAAAAGAGCACCAACCCTCTTTGATCGCACACCTTACCCACTTTGCTCGCCAAGACCCGGAGTTGGTTCTGACCACCGGGGGCCGAAGCCTCCACGCGTGGTGGCGCATCGAAGAATGGCCCGCAGACCGGGTGGAGGCTTTTGAGAACGAAGCCGCCCGAGTGGGTGCCGATGCCGCCCTCTTGGGAGATTCGAAAAAATGCCAGCTTGTCCGCTTGCCCGCCGGAACCCGAAAGGGCGGAAAACACCAACAAATTCTGTTTTGGAACCCAAAACCCCTATGAAAGCCAACACACAACCCCCCGTAATCACCCACCCTGAAATCCCCATGCACATCCACCCCGAAATCCCCATGCACACCCAACCTGAAATGCCCGTGAAGACTGACCCACACCCACAAACTCCCTTAATCCCACACCACGAAATCCCCATGCACATCCACCCCGAAATCCAACTCTTGCCCCCGCCGGAGATGGCCGAACAAACGGCTGAGCCCGCCCCATTGCTTGGTTCGAAGACTCCCGAACGGATAGATATTGAAACGCGGAGGGACGCCCTCATCCAGTCGCAACGAGAGACTGTTTGGTTCGGCTCCGAAAAAGGGTTTTTTCTTGTCATGAATGGCGGGGATATCATCACCCACAAGGGCTACCTCAAAGGTCTCGAATATGATTTTCTTTCGCTGGGACTGAAGCTCAAAGAAGCGCGCGCCTGTGTTCAAGCACTCGAAAGGGAATTGAAGTCAACCCGTTTGGTTCAGAATCACGGCCCCGTCGCCGGATTCCATGCGGGAGACGTATTGGCATCATCGGGCAAGCGGTGGCTTGTCACCGGCAAGCCGAATCTCCCGAAATGGGTGAAAGGGGAATTCCCCCTCATCCAAAGGTTCTGCGAGACTCTTGTCCCCAATCCAGATGCCCGCCTTGCGCATTTCGCCTGGGAAAAAACTCAGTTAAAAGCGATCATTTCGAAAACCCACTCCAAATCCCCAATGCTGGTGCTGGCTGGCGGTAAGAGTAATGGCAAAACCCTTCAGATGGAGATATCGACGAAACTCCGAGGGGGGCGGTCGGTGAACCCGTTGCACACCTGGACCGGCTCGGCCCCGGTTTGGAGCGACCATATTCTCGGAGCCGAATGCCTGAATATTGACGATTCAGCCGTCGCCAAGGATTACGCGAGTCGGGAACGGCTTGCCTCCAATTTCAAAGAGGCGATTTTTGCTAATGACATAACGACCCACCAGCGAAACAACTCCTCGTTTGTCATCAATCCAAGACCCGTGTGGGGGGTGATGATGTGTGTCAACGATAATGAAAGGGCGATCCGTGTCCTGCCCGCGCTTGACGACACGGGCATGGACGACAAACTCATCTTGATCCACACCCACCAGGCTGATGTTTATAAGCGGGAGCAGGGCGACGAAGCGCAGAAGGAACGGTGGGCCGCCTACGAGAAAGAAATCCCGGCCTTTGGGCACTGGCTTTTGAATGAATTCACCATTCCCGATGAGCTACCCCCGTCCCTCACCCGCACAAGGTCCGGTGCGCTGATCTATCGCGACCCCTCGGTGCTCGCCCTCCTTTTTCGGGCGGCTCCGGCTGGGCAACTCGAAGAACTGCTGTACGAACTCAGGGACTGCCTCAACCAGACCCCTCCCAATGCGGGTGTTGTGTTGGAGAACAGATCTTTCGGAAAAGAACCCGCCAAGGCCGCAGACTGGATTCGAGAGATCAACGAGCGCTTGGAATGCCTGAGCCGGAGGGATTCCCGATTGCCGCAAAGCAATCACCAGATGGGGATTTACATGGGGGAAATCGCCAAGCGGCGGGACTCCATTATCGAACGATGCGGTCTCGACCGGACCGGTTCAGTGCTCTGGAAATTCCGGGACACGGACATGGGCGCGGCGGATCAAAACACACCGGCCTAACCCCGCCCCCGGCGCTCCCAAAAAACCAATGCAAACGCGAGCCTCGATAACACCAGCCCCCCGCCCCCGGCCGATGCACCAGCCCCCCGCCCCCGGCCGATGCGCTGCCGGGGTGCTGGGGGTGCTGGTGCTCGGTGTGTGTGTGTGTTTTCTCTCTCTCTTATTTTTTTCTCTTTTTTCTAAAAGAGTAAGAAACACCCCCAGCACCCCCAGCACGAGAAAGAGACACACCGCATTTCCCCGCCAGCGTCACCACTTCACCCCCCCCCGCATTTTATGAAGCGGCACCGCATTTCCCCGCCAGCGGCAATTCACTTCACACACCCGCGCATTTTATGAAGTGCCCCCGCATTTCCCCGCCAGCGTCACCACTTCACACACCCGCGCATTGTATGAAGTGGTGCCAAATGCGGAAATTTTTACAACGGTACCGAGATTACGCCTAAAAACTGAAAAGTGACCGGGACGCTTTCATCGGGGGTGACAGGGGGGCGCGGCGTCGAATTTAAAGCCACGTCACCTCAACGTCAGAAGGGGGCGGCCCATATCGGTTCAAGAGTTCCTCTCCTGCGAAAAAATTGATGTAAATCCCGAGTGGAATCGCCATCAACAACGAAATGGCGTAAGCGAACCCTAGTAGTGGGTAAGATTGAATTTCGTTAATTACGGACGGCATGACAATTGACACGACCAGGCCGAGGAGTGAAGCCGTAACTTGGACCATTGCCCAACCTCCGCCCAATCCCAAGTCGTGATAGCGTTTGACCCAAAGCGGGAGAAGCAAGATCAAAAATAAGAAACCATAAAGGAATGGATGAATCAGTCGGGCCGCGAAAAGGACCGGCAAGACGAGTAAAAAACTTAGCCAGTACGTTCCGACAGAGATTCGACCGCTGTAGGAAAAGTAATCAGCAATTCGCCTGTAGGCGATCTTTTCCCCCGCCACGGGAGTGAGCTTGAGGCTCTTAATAGATAATCGAGACCCGCACCCTCCGAGACTAGGGCATGAAACGAAATCTTGGGAAGCGAGAGTTCGGCCACAGATGAATCCTTTTTCATGGCACGTTGGACAATTAATTTCGTATCGCACGTCGGCAAAAGAAACTTTTTTCGCGCGCTTTGGAAAGCGAAGGGGGACTTCTGCGGGAGAATCCTCTTTGGAACCGCCGACCGGCGGGCAAGGTTTTTGTGTCGCCGGGGGGATGACGTTGACTGGAGTTCCGTCTGAACGCTTCGGAAAGCGAAGGGGGACTTCTGCGGAAGAAACCTCTTTCGAACTGACGCCCGGCGGGCAAGGTTTTTGTGTCGCCGGGGGGATGACGGTGACCGGAGTTCCGTCTGAACGCTTCGGAAAACGAGGGGGAGCCCCGCAACGCATACAGGCTTTGGCTTCGGTGGAAACCGGAGCATCGCATTCATGGCAGTTTATAAGCATGGCTAGATTTGGTGTCGTAGGATTCCACGCCCCCACCTGGGTAGGCTTCCGCCCTTATTTGCCCGCCATCTTCGCCTCGATCTCCTTTTGAAGCTCCTTCGCGCGCTTCTGCCCCAGCAGTCGGGCTTCGGTTGACATCTCGTTTTCGAGGCGGGCGAGACTGCGGCGTGCATCCTCGTTTTTTATCCCGGAGAGGATAAAGTAAGCATAGGCTTCGATCCGATCCCCCGCCACGCCTTTGCCGGAATAGTAGCAAATCCCAAGGATGTATTGGGCATCGGCGTCACCCTGCTCGGCGGCCTTGCGATACCACTTTACCGCCTCAACCCTGTCCTTGGGCACGCCTATGCCGCCAAGGTAGCAAGCCCCAAGTCCAATCTGGGCGCGAGCATCACCCTGCTCGGCACCCTTGCGAAACCACTTCGCCCCCTCAATCTCATCCTTCGCCACGCCTTCGCCGTTAGCGTAGCAACCCCCCAGCCG
>CAZHPR010000017.1:6383-10763 GCA_964534305.1 uncultured Candidatus Saccharibacteria bacterium | reverse complement strand
AGCGACCTCCGGGTGCATGTGGTGGACGAGATCATCAATCATGGCGTGGCCATTGATGTGATGGCGCTGGCCAAGGCGAACGTCCGGGCCGTGGCCGTGGAAGGCGGGGATCTGGCCAAGGCGGCTATCGTTTCCAACTTCATGCGATGGCTGGTCCTGTCGCAGATGACGGAACTTCCCGATGAGGCCGAGGTGCTGGCGAACTATCGCCGCGAGCGTGGCCTGGGCATCCTTGGGGTGTTCTGGGACAGCCGGGTGCAGAAGACCCAGCAGAAGATTTCACTGGCCGAGATTGCGGATACGGCGCCCGATGTGGCGACGGCAATCCAGAATGGGCTTTTCCCCGAGGAAATAGCGACCCTTCTCCGTCAGTTCTTTCCCGAGATCAGCGCCAAGAAGGCGAAGCGCATGGTCAAGGAGTTGGCGGAGAACGGCGAGACAACGGTGCCGTTCACGATCCAACAGGTGAACCGGCCGATGGTCCGGGCCTATGCGGTGGGCGAGGACATCTTCCTGCCGCCGAACACCACCGACTTGCAGAGTGCCCGCAGCATCTTCCGCAAGGCCCTGCTGTCGCCGGAAGCCGCCCGGGAGAAGGTCATCAGCGAGGGCTGGGACAAGGACTACGTTGAGGATGCCATTGAGCATTGCATCGGTGCGGCGGAAATGACTCCGCAGTTCACCACGGGCAACGTGGATACCCGGTTTGGCACGGAGCGCCTTGGCGTCAGCAGCAGCGACATCCCGGCCGGTCTTATCGAGTTCGTCTATGCCTACGAGCGGCTGAGTGACGAGGATGGCGTGCCGGGCATCTATTGCACGGTGTTCTGCCCCAGCCTGCATCTGGCCAATGACCAGGAGGCGGAAAAGCAGTATGCCAAGCATGAGTTGCTGGGCTACCGTGACGGCGAGTATCCCTTTGTTGAGTTCCCGATTGAGAAGCTGTCCCGGTTCCTGCTGGACACTCGCGGCCAGCCGGAAGTTCTCCGTGGCGACCAGGATGCCATCAAGACCGAGGTGGACGCCCGGCGTGATAACGCAAGTCTATCCACTTGTCCGCCAGTTACGCATCCGGTGGGCCGTGAGCCGGGCCGGATTGGACCCGGTGCCATGGTCAGCGAGCGCCGTCCCGGTGAGTATGGCTACATGGCTGTGCCACCGGCCCCGCAGGCTTCCGTGGAGATTCAGGGCAACATCGAGGCGCGGACCCGAAAGTATGCCGGCCGCCCGACCGCTGAGGACACGACCAACGAATGGCAGGTCAAGCAGCAGAAGCAGATTGCCTACGGCTGGCTCAACAAGTGGCAGATAGTTTTCCGCAAGGTGTTCACCTTGCACATGCAATACGGCCCGGACGAGGAGTTCTACCGTGTTATTGGCCAGCAGTCCGACAAGCCGAGCAAGTTCAACAAGGCCGACTTCAACGGGAAGTATGACCTGTATTTGGCGTATGATGTCCTGAACAACGACCCGGAAATGTGGCAGGCCAAGATCAAGGCCATGGGCGAGGTGGCTGCCCAGTTCGACCGGAACGGCCAAGTGGACTACTCCAAGCTGCTCCAGAAGGCGTTCGACATGATCGACCCGATCCTCGCGGAAGACGTGTTGGTGCCGCAGGAAATGGCCGCCCAGAAGGAAGTCACTGAGACGCAGGGCGACATCAGCCGCATGTGGGCCGGTGTGGACCTCGATGCCCCGCAGACCGGCATCAACCCGGAACTGCGCCTACAGGTCATCAAGAACTGGATGACCGGCGTGCCGGACAATCCGGCCGTCGATGTCCAGGCCCGTGTCATGGCCGACGAATCGCTGCGCAAGCGCATTGAGCGTTACAGCCAGCAGCTGCAATTCCAGTTGGATCAACGCGAGAACGCCCAGATCGGGCGGATCGGGACCGCCCCCGCCGGGAGCATCGGCGCATGAGCGACCAGAAGCAAGACCCCCTGATGCTCGCCCTGACCGCCATGGCCAGCCTGCCCCAGTGGCCGGCGTTCGTCCAGGGCTTCAAGGACCGTCGCCGGCAGTGGCTGGAGGACACCAAGGGGCCGCAGGTTTACCAGAACCATGCGGAACTGGTGGCCGTGACCGCCCGGGCGTCGGAGAACGACCACTGGATCACCCTTTTTGCTGATGCGGGGAAGAAGCTCACCGAGCCCGATTCCCCCTGATGTTATAATGCCACTTTCGCAGCACAGTGCTGCCGCTACTTGGGGTGCGTCAATCCCATGAGAAACTTGGCGGTTTCTTAGGTTACGCTGAAAAACCTATGGAGAACGAAGTCACGGTGGACCCCTTGCCGGCCACCACGGAGCAATCCGATGCAGGCATGGAGGGAAATGTCAGCCAGTCGCAATACGCGGCGCAACTAGTCGAGCAGGCCATGGCGAAAGCTGCGGCAAGCAAGACGGAAGCGCAACCGGCGGACACAATCGAGGAGGACGACGCGGTGGAGCAATCCACTGACAATCCCGCCGAGGTTGCGGAGGAAGGCGACAAGACCGAGGGCGACGAGCAGCCCGAGGAACAGCCCGATACCGAGGAGGAGCCAGTTCTTTCCAAGCTCGACCCAAAGACACAAGAGAAGATCCAGAAGCGAATCGGCAAGGTCACGGCACGGGCCAAGACCGCTGAGGAGCGGGCAAGCAACGCAGAGGCGAAGATTGCAGAGCTGGAAGCCAAACTCAGTTCAGCCCCGACCGAGACGGAGCAGGCGCCGGTAGTCGTCCCCACGGATGACCCCACCGACCGCACGGCCACCGCCAAGAGCGAGGATGAACTGGCCAAGCTGGAACAGGAGGCGCAGGTAGCCATCGACTTCGTAGAGGCAAATCACAAGGCCATCACAAGGGCCATTGCCAGGGACGAGGAGGTGGTGGTGATCGGTGGACGCGAGTTCAAGGCCGACGACCTGCTAGATTACTCCCGGGAAGCCAAGCGCCACATTGAGCGCCTGATTCCGCAGCGCCGGACGTTCCTCAAGGAGCGTGCCACGGCCACCAGCGAGGCGAAGACCATCCTGCCCGGCCTGTTCGACAAGAGCACGGCTGAATACCAGGAGTTCGCCAGCTTCCAGCGCAAGTATCCCGCGATCCGCAGCGTGCCCGGTGCCGAACGGCTGTTCGCCCTTGCCAAGATTGGCGAGAAGGCGATGGCCGACCAGAAGGCGAAGGCAGCGGTCCCGACAAAGAAGGCGTCAGCGGTGGCGCCCAAGGCAGGGGCCGATACCGGAGCAGCGGCCAGTGCCGCCAAGCCCCGGGGCAATGCCAGCGGCGAGGTTGGACAACTCAAAGTGCAGTTGGGTCAGGCGGAGAAACGATTCGAGGCATCCCGTTCCCAGTCCGACTACCAGCAAGTGCTCATTCTCCAAAGTCGTTTGAAAAAAATAACCTAACATGGCACAAGCCACTACATTTAACATTGGTTCCAACCGCGAAGACGTTCTTCAAGGTTTCACCATGGTCGAGCCGGAGGCTACTCCGATGCTCTCGATGCTCAAGAAGGGCCGTGCGCCCAAAGCGTCCTACACTGAATGGGTCGTTGACGACCTTTCCGATCCGGTCCTGACGGCCGTTGAGGAAGGTTCTGACGTTACCTCCTTCGCCAACCCCGGCGTCAACCGTGCCCGTATCGGCAATCATGTCCAGCGCCAGGACCGTTCGTGGTCGGTGTCGGATCTTGAGGAGCTGGTCGAGGACGCGGCTGTGGCCAATCAGGTTGCCACCGCCAAGTCCAAGAAGCTCATCGAGCTTCGCCGCGACATGGCCTCCGTTATCGGTTCCGACCAGGCCAATCAGGCCGGCGGCGGCGGTTCCGGTGCGGCCAAGTGCCGTGGCATGGGCCAGTGGGTGCTCAACAGCGCCCAGACCAACAACCCGGTCCCGGCTGGCTTCCGCACTCCGTCTGCCTCCATCAACACCACGGCGGCTGCCTCCTTCGCGGAGTCGGATGTCAACGGTGTGCTGGAGAGCATCTACAGCCAGACCGGCACGCTTGAGAACTTCAAGCTGTTCGCCGGCACCTCGCTGAAGAAGGAGTTCTCGGACTTCTCCCGCACCGGCAGCGCCAACGGCGTCTATCGCGTCAATGAGGATGTCAGCTCGAACAAGATCACCCGTAACGTTCTGCGTTACGAGGGTGATTTCGGCACGCTCGATGTCATCACCGACCTGTTCCTGGCCAAGGACGGTTCCGCCGCCTCCCAGGGTATGCGCGGTTACGTCATCAACCCGGACCTCGTTGAGATCGCCTTCGCTGATGGCCCGTCCCACTACGACCTCGAAGACGAGGGTGGTGGTCCCCGTGGTTTCTACAAGGCGTGGTATACGCTCCGCGTGAAGAACCCGCTCGGCCTCGGCAAGTTCGCCGCGACCGCCTAACCCC
>CAZHPR010000017.1:4602-6283 GCA_964534305.1 uncultured Candidatus Saccharibacteria bacterium | reverse complement strand
CTGGGCATCGGCAAAGAGAAAGTCCTTCAGGAGCAGCGCATGAAGGACAATGCACGGCTGGAGGCGATGACGCCCCGTAAGACCGTGGAGGGCTTGGGCCAGCTGACGGCTGTGTTCGACCTCCAGAATTACCTCCGCTGGGACGCGGAGCACCCCGGCTGCTGGGGCGACAAGCAGTTCGGCCGCGAATTTATCCGGGACAACCCCGAGGTGCGGGCGGCCCGGCCTGAAAAGAAGTTCTACTGAACCATGAGCAACCGCACGCAAATCTACAGCCGGTTCCTCACGCGCTACCAGACGCTGACTGGCATCGACAGCATGACGGCGACCCAGACCGCCGCTGCCGCCCAGTTCTTCGCCAAGGCAATGCGTGCCGGCTGGGAAGCCTATCCGTGGCCCTGGTCAACTGCGGTGGAGGAGCGGACGCTGGATGTGTCCGACCGCATCGACTACGACCAGAGCGGCGAGGAGCGCATTGCGGAAGTGTTCGCCGTTTACAGTGCCGATCCGCAGTCGAGCACCGGCTTCTACAACCTGTCCTATACGCTGGATGGCGACGGCATCCTGTTTGGCGGGGCCAATATCCCGGCCACGGCCTGGGTCTATTACCGCAAGGACTGCCCGGATTACCGGGGCGATGCCTACAACGCCGGCACGGCCTACGTGGCGGGCGACCAGGTTTACTACAGCACGACCGGCGATTTCTACGTCAACATCCTTGGTAGCACTGGTGTTGCCCCGACCACCACGACCAACTGGACCCGCCTCACCGTCCCATGGGACCTGTTTGAGTATGCGACCCTGGCTGCCTGCGGCGACCTCCTGACCCAGAACGGGCAGAACGACCGGGCCGACAAGCTGGCCGCCCAGGCGCAGGACGAACTCTTGAAGCAGATCGAGAAATACAGCCGGCAGCAATCCTACCGGCCCAACAAGCAGACCTTTTTCACTCACGGCACGCAGCAACTCAGGAACACATAAACCATGAACGGCAAAGTAACCAACTTCCAGACCACCGAGATCGACCTACAGCTTACGACTGACACCAGCGCATACGCCAGCGGCGATGTGATGGTTGTCACGGTTGCCGTGCCGATCCTGTCCACCCAGCAGAACGTCAAGAACCTGCGACTGCGCATCGACCAGATGAGCATTATCGACAAGGACATCCAGAATGGTGCCTTCGATGTGGTGTTCCTCGATGCCAACAAGTCGCTGGGCACCCTGAACGCTGCCGTGTCCATCAGCGATGCCGACGCCCTGAGCATCGTCAAGACGGTGAGCGTCAGTGCCAGCAACTATACGACCCTGACCCCTGCCGGCAACAGCATCGCCAACGTGGAGTTCAACCCGATCTACATCACCAGCACCGACCGCAACCTCTACATCGGCCTTATCAGCCGCGATGCGAAGACCTACACGGCCTCCGGCCTGTATCTGCGCCTTGGCGTTTGCGTTCTCAACCAGGATCTCTAAGCCATGATGCTGCCATGGCAAAAACGGCCGCTGGCGCTGAACAGCCCGCGTGACTTGCCCGGCCTTGCCCTGTGGCTGGACAGCAAGGACGTGTCGAGCCTGCGGAATAACGCGGGTGCGCAGCCAGTGACCACTGACGGCATCAAGCTGGCCAGCGACAAGTCCGGTAACAGCTCCACCAATGTGCTGTGCTTGAATGGGGTGG
>CAZHPR010000017.1:0-4502 GCA_964534305.1 uncultured Candidatus Saccharibacteria bacterium | reverse complement strand
GGAGCCCGCATCAGTGGAGCGCGGGACTTGTATCAGGGGACGGCGGCGAACCAGCCCATCCTGACCATCGCAGCCAGTGGCAACTACCTGACGTTTGATGGCTCCAATGACTATTTGAAGTCGGCGGCGTTCTCCTTGAGCCAGCCGGAGACGGTTTACTTTGTGGGGAGTCAGGTGACTTGGACGAGTGGTGATATTGTTTATGACGGAAATTCCGGCAGCGAGCGAATGATTGTCGGGCAGCAAACAGGTTCTCCGCAGTTGCAGATTTTCGGCGGCACGACCTATACGGCATCCGTCTCCCCCACCTTGGCTACCAACATCGTTTTGTCTTCGGTTTTCAACGCGGCGTCGTCTTCAAATAGGCTTAACCGAAACGCCGCTGCCACCGGCAATCCGGGGGCGAGCGCGGCAAACGGTTTTACTCTTGGGGGGGCTTTCAACGGCTCTGTTCCCGCCAGCTTCACCGCCCAAGAGGTGCTGGTGTATAGCGGGGCGCATGACAAGGCCACCCAGGAGCGCGTGATCGCCATGCTGGCACGCAACAACCGGATCGCCCTGACCTGACCGTGGAATGGCTCCTATCAATCTTCATGTCCCTGCTCAACCCCAAGCCACCGGCCGAACGCTACAAGGACCGCAACCCGGTCGTGGTGGTGCATGAGACGGCGGAGGATGCACGGAAGGCGGCCTACAGTGAGGCCAGTGGGCTGAAGGGCCGGGTCTATCACACCACCGGCACGCCCAGCATGGAGCCGTTCATCACCGGACAGGTGTATGTCATTGGCGTCCCCAAGCCCTACGATCAGTTGCAGCAGGGCGAGATTGCCAACTACCGGCCTAAGTTTGCCAATGGCAGCATTGTGATTCACCGGCTGATCCAAAAGGACAAAGGCGGATGGATTGGGTCTGGGGACAACAACCGCTGGTCCGAGTCCAATGAACGAATCAAGCAGGACAACTACCTCGATGCCGTGGTGAAGATCCACACCTACAAGGGCGCGGAGAAAACGAGGGTGAAGAAATGAAGCTGCTTTTACCCGTGCTGGCACTCTGCTTGCTGACTGGCTGCTCCCTGTTCAATCGGGGCGGAAAGATCAGCACTGGCGGCGTGACCGTCACGGCCCAGCCGGATGCCGGCAAGCCTGCCACCCTGTCCACGGCTGAGGCTGGCACGTCCATGGCCATCCCAGCCGGCTCCACCATCAAGGTCACGCAGACCGAAGCCCAGCCCGCCACCAAGGACAAGCCGTCCGCCCCTGCTATCACCGTCACCGAGATCGTCCCGTCCGCCCCCACCGAGATCCGCCACACTGAGAAGAAGGTAAATGCCGACAGCGGCACGGTGGATACCAGCGTTGCCTTGAAGAAGATCGAGGCGGCCGAGTCCCGGGTGCTGCTGTATGCGGCTATCGTTGCCGCCCTGGCTGCGGGTTTCTTCGTCTGGGCCAGCTATCCCACCCCCGCCATCGCGTGTGGTGTAGCCAGCGCCGCGTTCTTCATGGCATGGAAGCTCTCTGACCTCCCGGACTGGTTCTGGGCGGTCGGCGCCGTAGCCATCGCGGCCGGCATCGCCATCTACCTCGGTCACAAACGCGGCCTCTACGAGCCCGTGCCAGAGAAGTGAACATTTCAACGGGCCACAACCAAGTAACCATGCACCCCCTGATCGAAAGTCTAAGAGAACGCACCGGCAGCCTGTTTGGGCTGAACATCATCGGCACCCTGACCTGGGTAGTCGAATCCACGAACATCATCGGCCTCTTTGCGGCCGTGGTCGGCCTTGGTGCCGGCGTCATGCTGGTGTGCATCCGGTGGGGTGACTTCATGGCCAGCAAGCCGGTCCAGTGGATCAAGGCCCGGCTGAAGTCGCATGAACAGGGGATGGATTAAACCCGTATATGTCGTATCTCATCCAACAGGGCGTAGAGATCCGGGTGGCCCGGGCGGAGCTACTGGCCGATGGCCGGAAGCGGCTCACGCGGTTTATCAGTTTCAAGCAGAATGGCGAGTTCCCGCTCCAGCTGTCCTATGCCTACGGCGACCTTGACCCGTTCAACGGGACGTTCCCGACCGGCTGGGATGTGCTGCGGCTGGTCAAGGTAGAGGCGGACAACAGCCCGGCGAACAACGGAGCCGGCAATGACCCCGTGGTGCAAGTCACCTACGAGTCGCCCGGCACGGTCACGCAGCGGGACGACACGGGCAACAACGGCGCCCTGCTGACCCGGACAATCGTTTCCTTCTACACGACCCCGGCGACCCCCAGCGGCTACACTCTGGTCAGCGAGAACGTCGAGAACGTCAACGGCTACCCCTACAAGGCGTATAAGTTCGTCAAGGGCACGGGCGAGATCAGCCGGGCCATCGACTACGGCCAATCCGACGACCAGGGCACGACCGGCGTTACCCGGACGACCATCCGCTACATGGTGGTCCCGGGTGCATCCGTGCAACCCACCACCCTGTCCGGCAGCGTGGAGATTGGCCGGAACATGGAGGAAGGCGACGGCTACCGTATCTGGACGACCGTATGGGCCAAGGGCACCGGCCTGGTGGCCCAGAACATCAGCAGCCGCCAGGATGGCCTGCGGGAAGTCACGAATATCGCCCTTGGCACCCGTAGCGCCCCTAGTGGCGTGGTCATCCGGGACGACTATGCGGAGCGGGATGGCTTTGCGGTCTATACCGTCACGGCCATGCAGACAGCGGCTGGTGGCAGCGATCCCACGGTGGCCACGGTGGTATTTGAGCGGTATGTTCCGTTCACCTATCCCGGCCGGGCCAAGGCTTTCGAGGAGGTCTATAACAGCCGCTACATGATGGATGTGTTTGAGAGCCCGCCAATCACCACGCTGGTCAAGGCAACGGTGACGGTCAGCTACACGACCACGAACACGCTGGGCACCATTTCCGACTTCTGGAACCCGTCAGAGTGGGCGACGATTCGGGCGCAATGGATTGGTCTAGGCAACGAGCCGCAGAACCTTGTGCGTGCCCGGCCCGGCTATCGCAGCACGAGCGCCACGGCCATCACCCGGACATCCAGCAGCACGGCCCCGAACAACGTCAGCATCTTCGGCAACATCGTTTACGGCAACACCACGGCCAAGATTACCTGCACGGGCGGCCCGGCTGACCCCGGTGGCAGCACCTACACCCTGTCGGCGGAACTGGAACCGGCTTTTACGGATGCTGCCGGCACGAAATATTACCGGAAGACCTTGGTTAGTGCCGCTATCCCGGCGCAAGCCGCCCTGCCCGTCTAACCATGGACCCCACCGCACCAGCCATCCAGCCGGAAGATTGGGCCAAGAAGCACCCGTTCCTGCCTATGTCATGGGCGCCGGGGGCCAGCAATGTCATCAAGGATGTGAACCCGGCTGATGCCGTGGTGCAGCGCATGGCGGCCAATGCCAAGGCGACGATGCCAACGGCGATTGAGGAACTGAACACCCAGCAGATTGATTGGGTGCGCAACGAACTGCGGCGCATTGATGCCCTTGGGACCAGTGCCGGCAGCGGCTTCACCCCGCCGCTGTGGCTGACACAGGTGGATGCCACCAATGTCATTGTCTCGTCCGCCACGGTCAACGGCTTCACCCCGACCAACATTGCGGCGAATATCAGCATTAGCTCGGATGCCACTTGGAATATCTACCTTGATGCCACGGTAAGCGCCACGACCGGGGCGGTTTCGGCTGTTACGATCACGGCCAGCACTTCGGCCATCCCGTCTGACACCAGCACGCACGCATACCGCCGGATCGGCACGGTGGTCCGGGCATCCGGTGCCATCACCACGGTCACGCCCGTTCTGGCCTGGTCACAGGAGTTCGTGGCCTGCACCCCTGGCGACACCGCCACCTACCACTGGGTTGTCGCCTGATGAACCCCTATGACGCCACACTCTTTACGGCCCCGGATTGTTTGCCGTGCTGTGCGCCCGCGCCGGCCGACTGCTCCTGTGCGTTGCTTATCCCGCCGTTCGGCAGTCCCTATGCGGACTATGCGACGGCCCTAGCCGTTGTGGATGGCTCTGGAGCGGATGAAAAGGCAGACTGTTACGCATACATAATTTCCACCGCCGGCATAACGTCTTTTTCATCGAGCGTGGCCACGGCCAATCACCTGATTCTGAATGGGGATGGCACAATAGCAGCGAGCGAGCCCCTTACGGTTTGGGGAAGCATAACGGGGCAGGTCGGGGACACGCTTTCGATAGACTGGACGCTGCCGGATGGCGACGGAGATAGCGGTTTTTGGTATCAGGTGTATGGTTGCGACGGAACTCTTTTAGAGGACGGTGGCGGCCTTGGAACAAGCGGAACAATCACACTAAGCGCCACGCTTCCTTCTGATGGAGTCTATTACGTTTCAGTTGGTTCAGAATTATCGCCAACCCCGCCAAGTCCGGCGGTATTCTCTGTTACTGCCGACATTTACTCCGATAATCCGGTGTTGGTCCCCAACCCCGTCATCGCCCTCTGGGACGACAGCGG
>CAZHPR010000016.1:0-11073 GCA_964534305.1 uncultured Candidatus Saccharibacteria bacterium | reverse complement strand
CTGATGTAAGCTTCCCTTAATCTAAGAGCACTTGTGATTTCTCAAGAGTCTAGCTTCGGTTAGCTTAAGAGAAATGCTCCAAAAGCCGCCCCTCACGGGGCGGCTTTTGCGTTCCCTAATACCTAACCCCACCCTTTTATTTTTCCAAGGGCTACCCTTGGAATTTTCTAGCTATATTTTTCAATACTATTTTTAAAGGAGAGCCAAAATTCTATAAAATCATTGAAATCGTTATTGTTTCTAAAATATTCAGGAAAAGCTTCTTTGTTTAGGATACTTGCTTCTGTTCTATTATTAAAAAAATAGTCTTGATAGCTTGAAAACATATATTTTTTGAGGAAATTATTTGTAGCCAAGACATCTTTGATACCAACATCTTTCCAGTCTGGATCAATTATCTTTACAGGATTTAGGTGTATATAAGAAAATAAATATTTTAAATATTCATCTCTGGAGACATGCTGTGCTTTAAACGGACCTTGGAATAAAGAACCATTTCTGTTGTATTTTTTATTGAAATACATTGAATACGAGGTTTGTATCTTTTCCATAAACAAACTCACACCCTTCTCCTGTTTGGATCTTACTAATAAATGAAAATGATTTGGCATCAAGCAATAAGCACCAATATCTACAATTGTTTCTCCTCTTTCATACGTAAACCTTTCCTTTTTGGGGACCATTTTTAAAACGACTCTTTCTTGAGAATTAAATAAATATAATGATTCTAAGAATCTTGTATAATCACTGTTATTATTGAAAATTTCTCTTTTATCAGTTCCTCTATTATATATATGAAAATATTCTTCTGGAGCAAAGTTAATTTTTCTTTCCATAAAATAATTATATAAAATAACGCTATATTTTTCCAAGGGTAGCCCTTGGAAAAGTTGGTTGTTTTGTGGGGGTGTGATAGTATGTGGGTAATAATATTTAAAGACATGAAGCGGTTTGGTAAAGTTTGTTCCGCGATCTCACTATCCTTCCTTCTTTATTTTTGTCCAAATTTTGCTTTTGCAGATACTATTGTTTCTGGACCAATAACATCTGATACAACATGGTCTCCTCTGGGAGGTGTCTATGTGATAGAGAGCGGATTTTCTGTTGCAAGTGGGACTACTCTTACTATCGAGCCGGGAACAATAATAAAATCAAAGACTACGAGTATATATTCAAACCCAAGTATATATGGGAAAATCGTCGCTCGGGGTAGTGCTGAACTGCCGATTTATTTTACTTCCTTGACCAATGATAGTCTCGGAGGAGACACCAATCTAGATGGTCCAAGTGTGGGCGGTCCAGGAGAATGGCAGGGGCTATACTTTCATCCTGGATCAGAAGGCGTATTTGATTATGTTGAACTCTCTTTTGCGGGTGCTGGTGGTTATGGTTGGGGGAATTTTTCAGGTATAAAAAATAATGGTGGTGATGTTGAAATAAATAACTCAAATATCCACGACAACTATGCCAATCTTTTTGATTGGGTTATAGGTAATTATAGAGGAGGTAATTCGATTTATAATTTATCTGGAAATCTTTCTATAAATAATTCTGTGATAGATAATAGTGCCAGTGGTATTTTTGTTGAGTCAGGAACAACAACAATAACTAATACTATTATCAAAAATAATGCGGGGTATACCGCTGGTTATGGTATAAACGCCCACGGCGAAGGTTCTATCACACTTATAAACAACACATTTTCTAATAATACTAGGACCGCACAGATAAGCCTAACAAAAGATTTTAATCACAGTGGAAATACTTCAAATGATACTTATGATAGAGGTTTTAAACTTTATGGAGAAATAACAAAGGATACTACTTGGCACTCTAGCGATCTACCTATTTTGATTGATAGTGTTATTACTGTCCCTGTGGGAAAAACACTTACGGTAAAACCTGGAACAATAATAAAGATAGGGGATGTGCGAGGGAATGGGTCTATTGAAGTGTACGGCAACTTGATCGCAGAAGGTACAGCAGATTCAAAAATATATTTTACTTCCAAGAAAGATGATTCTGTTGGGGGTGATACAAACGGCGATGGCGACAACACTTTACCAAATAAGAGGGATTGGTTTGGGATGATATTTCACCTTGGTTCGGTGATTGATTTCAAACATTCTCTCATAAAATATTCTGGCTTTAATGCAAACGGAGAATATCTTCAAGGAGTTGCCGCAACGATATACAACAGAGGAGGCGAACTCTCTCTTGAGGATTCTACAATTAGCGATTCAAGCGTTTCTATATTTCAAGACCTGGGTACAACCACGATAAGTAAAAGTGAGTTGATAAGTAGCGAGTATGATGTATGGTCTCGTGGAGGTAGTATCACAATTTCACAATCTAGTTTGCTCGGGCAAGTTTATGGTGTTTATAACCAAAGTGGAATCGATCTTGGGCCGTGGTGGCAGACTAAACCTTTGCAGATAATTGACGCTAGAAATAATTGGTGGAGAGACCCTGCTGGGCCCAGAGATGTTTCTACTTCAACCCCAACTGGTAATGGAAGTTGGGTAAGTGAGAATGTGCTATATACTCCATTTTTAACTGCACCTCCGAGTGAAGAACAAATAATAGACCCTGTCATAATAATCCCAGGTATTATGGGAAGCGCTTACAAAAATGGTGAGCTTGTTATTGATCCAATACTCCATACTTATGATGATTTGATTGCAACTCTGGTCGCCAATGGGTATGAAGAAGGAAAAGATTTGTTTACATTTCCTTATGAGTGGCGAGATTCAAATGTTCTCAATGCGTCTATACTTAGAAATAAAATAAATCAGATTCAAGAAATTTGCTCTTGCGACAAAGTAGACATAGTAGCTCACTCTATGGGTGGACTAATCGCTAGACAATATATCCAGTCCAATAATTATGGTGATGATGTAGATCAAATAATATTCCTAGGCACACCACATAAAGGTTCACCTAAATCTTATTTAACATGGGAGGGGGGTGAATTTGAACCGGGTTTAATTAATTCACTTCTAAATAAAATTATTGAATATGAAGCTGAAAAGAGTGGTTTTAATAACGTATATGAATATGTAAATCAAAGACCTGTCGCTTCTGTAAAAGAACTACTACCAATATTTGATTATATAAAAGACAAGGATACCGGAACCCCCAGAGAATATCCGGAAAACTACCCCAGGAATGAGTTTTTGGAAAATCTAAATAGTAGTGTAGATAAACTTTTAAATTCAGGCATAGAAATAACGAATATAGTTGGTGATTCTGGAGATAATAAAACTATACACAATATAAGAGTTGTCCCAAGCACCAAGCCGGGCTTATGGGGGCATGGTGAGCCAGATAATTTTTATCAATTAATATTTTCTGATAATGGTTTAGAGAGGGGGATTGGAGATGACACCGTTAGTCCGTTAGGATCAACCTTGGCTGAGTCTATTTCTAATACTGGATCAGGGTCAGCACATATGAAAATTCCATCAGTAGAATCCGGTAATATATATAAAATACTAACAGGTAAGGACCCATCGGTAATAATTGATGAATTCAGACTTCCTGATATTGGGGTTTTAATACTTCAGTTAGAGTCCCCGATAGACTTTGTTGTGACTGCTCCAGATGGCAAAAAGATTGGAAAGAATTTTGTAAATGGTGAGGAGTACAATCAGATACCGAACGCGTTTTATTCTGGGTATCAGACTGAGGAAGAGTACATAACAATATTAAATCCTCTTGATGGAGAATACAAAATAGAGCTGCAGGGTACGGATGATGGGGGAGAGTATGGAGTACTCACTAGTTATATTTCTGAAGGATTTGCAACTACTACCGAGACAGCCGGTCTCACACAACCAAACCAAATAACAAACATGACTTTTGAGGTGGATAAAGATAATCCAGAAAGTATTGTAGTAGAAAAAGAAGTGAGTGTAGAAAGTGTAATAATAGATATAAACAAAGCGTATGATTTGGGTTGGATTACAGACAAGAAAGTTAGAGACAGCCTCATAAGACAGGTGAAATTAATTATAAAGTTTGAAGAAAAAAGGAATGGTAAATACGAGAAGAAGGTAGATAAAATAATATTAAAAATATTGGAGAAGGAGCTGGAGTTGTTGAAAAAGAAAGGAAAAATAAACCAAGAGGCGTATAATATAATAAAAGACGATTTAAATTGGTTAGTATTAAATAATTGATATGAATTTTTTAAAAAATATAATATTACTGGTAGTAGTTTTGTTCCTGAGTTATTTTACAGCGGAATACTTTGGAAGTTGGTATGACAAGTTTTCACCACAATATAGTAGTTTCATTACTAGCAGAGGGGATTCTATTTTTGTTGTTGGTTTATTATCTGCGTATGTATTTTTTATAACTAGTCTATTTGGGATATTAGGATATGGAAATAAAAAAAGATGGATATTTATTTTGTTAATACCAGCAGCATTAGTCTTTGTACTTGGGGACTTTGCTCATATTTACCTATCCGTAATTGTAGGTCTTACCGGGTTTTTTATTGGTAAACTATTAAGTATTCTTGTCTCTAAAGCAAGAAGCTAGGGTCTGTAGGCGGTGATTAGATATTAATGTTTTGTTATAATTCTGATAACCCTCATGAAGTATTTCAATAAAGATTTTTTTAAGTTTACTTTTGGATTTTTGATTATAGTTGCCATTAGCTTACTCATAATAAGTGCGGTCTCGGCTTATGCTGCCGGTGTTGAAAAGTTTGTTTTTGTAACAGATCCTCAAACTATAAAACCAAATATATTGTCAGGGCCACTAACCATACAAGCCCAAGATTCCAACTCTTCTTCAATACAAACAACCGAAACAATAGACCTTGAATTTGTCTCCAGCTCCCCAACAGGGGAGTTTCTTGGTAGTAGTGGGGCTCCAGCAACAAAGACGATGAACAAAAATACCGCAAATAGAACTTTTTATTATAGAGATTCTACAGAGGGGACGTTTACAATAACGGTAAATGGTAAGGGTAGGGATACTGGTATAGAACTGACGACGAAACAAACAATAACAATTTCTTCTGGAGCGATCTCATCGGTATCTTTAGACGATGATGAACAAAACGAAGATGGTGATAATGATAATAATATTTCTAGTTTATCATCAACCTCTGGACCTGTTTCTGTAAATTATTCAACGCCGGCCAGCAGCCTAGAGGTGTCTTTTGGGGGAGACCGTCTAACTACCACAGGGAGTCCGATAACATTTCAAGCTTTTGTAAAAAAGAATAGCTCATCAAACAACTCGTTGATTTTTGACTGGTCTTTTGGAGACGGGGCTGTCGGTAGTGGTGCTCTCGTAACTCATACTTATAAATATCCCGGTGATTATGTTGTTGTCCTTAATTCAAGATCAGGCAACAACTTTTCTGTATCTCGTATAAAAATAAAAGTCATTGAACCAAATATATCTCTAAAAAAAGAAAGTGGTTATGTAGAAATAATTAACAATTCAAACTACGAAATAAACCTGTTTAACTGGAAAATAACAAGTGATGGTATGGGTTTTGTGTTTCAACCAGATACTATAATTTTGCCTAAATCAAAAATGATTTTAGATAACAGGATGTTGTCTATGAAGGGTGAGATCTTTGGAGAGACAATACTAAAAAACTCTTTGGGTAATCAGGTGGTAAAAATAAATGACCCAATCAAAAAAGAAGAAATCGCTGAAATAGAAAAAAGTTTGGTTGAAATAAAGAACAAAACAGTTGGCATCATTGATATGGCCATAGAGAAAAAATTGGTTAAAGAAAAAAGTCCAATACCAATACTTGCTACAAATAATAATCAGCCAGCACCATCAGTAGAACCAGAAATTCTTGGCGTATCTATATCTAGCGCTACAACAACAGAAGGAGTATCTAATGTAATTTATGAGGCTCCTCAAAAGAAGAATTTCATAGCAAGCATATTTACAGCTATTGTAGGTCTGTTTGACTAATTTTGGCAAAAGATGTAGATTATGAGTAATGGCTTCGGAGACTGTAGGTTGCTCTGCGGAATAGAGCTTTAAAACAAAATCCTACAATAGATGCCAAAAGCTTAATTTAGCTTTTGTATTCTCCTAAGCCCCGAAGGGGGTTTTTGTTTAGCCAGAAAAGGTCGAATAAAATAAGTTGTAAAAAACTATGCCGATAACAAAAAATAAAAAAGTAGAGATTGTAAAAGGTTTGGAGAAATCACTAGCTGATGCAAAGTCTGTGGTTTTTGTAAACTTTCATGGTCTTACTGTTCTTGATGCTTCTTCTATGAGAAGAAGCCTTAGGAAAGAAGGAGTATGTTATACTGTTGCAAAGAAGAGTCTTATCAAAAGAGCCTTGGGGAGTTCTTCTATAAAGGGAGACATGCCAGCTCTAGAAGGAGAAGTTTCTATTGCCTACAGTGATGACTTGATTGCTCCTGCGAGAGGAATATATGAATTCCAGAAAAAGCTTGATGGTAAGGTGTCTATAATCGGAGGAGTATTTGAAGGGGAGTACAAATCAAAAGGGGAGATGATGGATATTGCCCTCATCCCTTCACTCGATACTCTTCGTGGAATGTTTGTAAATATTATCAATTCTCCAATACAGAGAATGGTAATTGCGCTAAATCAGATAGCAGAGAAGAAATAATTAAAAATTAAATTAAAAATTTATGTCAGAAGAAACAAAGGTTGATGCAGTAGAAACAACAGAAGTTGTTGTTCCTGCTAAGTTTGCAAAGATAGTTGAAGAGATCGAAAAGATGTCAGTTCTCGATTTGAACGAACTGGTAAAGGTTTTTGAGAAGAAGTTTGGTGTTTCAGCTGCTGCTGTTGCTGCGGCTCCGGCTGCTGGTGCTGCCGCTGCTGGCGCTGCAGAAGAGAAGTCAACATTTACAGTTGAACTTACAGACGGAGGCGCTCAGAAGATTGCTGTTATCAAGGTTGTAAAGGAAGCTCTAAACCTAGGTCTTAAAGATGCAAAGGACAAGGTAGACGGCGCTCCTGCTGTGATTGCAGAAGGAATGAAGAAGGAAGAGGCGGAAGCTTTGAAGAAGCAGATTGAAGAAGCGGGTGGCAAGGTAACTCTAAAATAACTCACCCTAACCCTCTCTTAATGTAAGAGAGGGAAGGAAAGCAAAAACCACAGAGGACTCTCCTCTGTGGTTTGGGGATAAAAAGGCCCGGTGTCGCTGACTCCGGGCCTTTCCTCTTTTGGAGGTCTTGGCAACTTGTGGCAGCTAAGGAGGATCTCCTATCACTGCCTGCCAACCCCCAGGAATCCTGGGGTTATCTGTGTGGCCTGCGCCACACTCGTATTATAGTATACGTATTATTAAAATATTGTCAACCTTTGGAAATAAGTACAGTGTAGGGTAGAATGCAAAAGCAATGGACATACTAGAGAAAATTTTTGGAAGCTCGGCAAAGGTAAAGATAATCAAGCTTTTTCTGTTTAATCCAGATGTGGCTTACGACATATTTCAGATTAGCGATAGGACAAAAGTCTCAGAATCTCAAGTTAGAAAAGAAGTAAATGCACTTGAGAAAATAGAGTTTTTGAGACAAAGGAGCTTTATCAAGGAAATCAGAAAGCAGAAAAATAGGACTATTGTAACCTCAAAAAAGAGAACAAACGGTTGGACACTTGATATGAAGTTTCCGTATCTTGAGGCCTTGGAGGCATTTCTCTCTAATATAAACCCGTTCAAACATAAAGACATAATAGAAAAAATATCTCGTGCGGGTAAGATCCAACTGCTTATAATTTCGGGGATCTTTATAAAGGAGCCAGATAGTAGGGTAGATCTGCTTGTTGTTGGTGACAATATAAAGCAGGGGATGCTTGAGGGAATAATAAAGACTATTGAATCAGAAATTGGAAAGGAGATAAGGTATGCTGTTTTTGAAACGGCAGAATTTAATTATAGATACTCTATGTTTGATAAGTTGATAAGGGATATTCTTGACTACCCTCATGAAAAAATAATAAACAAATTGGGCTTGGCTCATTAGTTTTTGTTATTTTTTTATAAAAACCCTTATCCCCAAAGGCTATTGCCAGCCTATCTAGAAGTTATATATTAATATTGTCTAATTATTAATTTATTAATTATTGTTAAAAATATGACAATAGGTACTTGGAGCGAGGTTCTTAGTGTTTCTTTTAAGAACCTTTGGATTGGAGTAGTTGGCTTCTTGCCAAACCTCATTATAGCTCTTGTTATAGCGGTCCTTGGTTGGGGTATTGGATCTCTACTTGGTAGAGTTGTACACCAAATTATAAAGGCGATAAGAGTTGATGAGGCTCTAAAGAGAGCTGGAGTAGAAGATTTTCTAAACAGAGGAGGACTCAATCTAAACTCAGGAGCATTTCTAGGTGGGCTTGTTAAATGGTTTATAATGTTAGTCTTCTTCATCGGCGCTTTTGAGGTTCTGGGTCTCTCTCAGGTTACACTCTTCCTAAGAGACATACTTGATTACTTACCTCAAGTTATAGTTGCGGTGCTTATACTTATAGCGGCTGGTATTGTCGCTGATGCGATGAAGAGTATAGTTCTCTCTTCTACAAAATCAGCTGATATATCTTCTGCTGGTTTTCTGGCGACAGTTACCAAGTGGGTAATCTGGGTATTTGCAATATTGGTTGCTCTTTCTCAGCTTGGTATCGCAGCAGGTTTTGTGCAGACAATATTTACCGGTCTTGTTGTTGCCCTTTCTCTTGGTCTTGGTCTCGCTTTTGGTCTTGGAGGACAGGAAGCGGCTTCTAGAGTAATAGAGAGAGTGAGTAAAGATTTTTCTGACAAGAAGTAAAAAACAAACAAACTCAGATTAAATTCTGGTGTATCAAAAAGCCTCTATTTTAGAGGCTTTTTGATGTCCACAGCCTTTCCCCAGAGGGTCAGGTATCGGTATTTGACATATATTTATATATGTATATACTAACCACTACCTAATATGTTTTTGGCAATCTTAACTACGAAGCGAAAAAGGGCTTAAAAAGCCCCCGGCTTAGAATGAGCCCGCTTCGCAAGAAGCGGGCTCATTGCATATTTAGGTAACTGATATTTGACAACAAAATGCCACTCTAACATCGCTTTTTGACAACTTTGCTTTCCAAGGGTTTACCCTGAGCAAGCGAAGCGAGTCGAAGGGGTCTTTGTTTGTTAGAAGTGGAGTAGGTAAGTCTTATACTAGTAATAGTATGAGATTGTATAAATGCCAAATGAGGTTCTGTTTTTTAACAGGAGGTCTCAGGAGGCAGAACAAAATTAAAAATCTGACTTTGCCCCTAGGGGTGAAGTTGGAAGCGGTTTTTAAATTTCCTAATTAAGAAATTTAAGGGCGTATGGTGGATGCCTTGGCTAAAGAGAGCGATGAAGGACGTGGCGTGGCTGCGATAAGCTTCGGGGAGGTGCCTAGCAACCTTTGATCCGGAGATGTCCGAATGGGGAAACCTGATTGCTTTTTGCAATCATCCCGAGCGTAAGCGAGGGACGCAAACCCTGGGAAGTAAAACATTTCAGTACCAGGAGGAGAAGAAACTAATAAGCATTCCGTAAGTAGTGGCGAGCGAAAGCGGAGAAGCCCAAACCTCGGCCCGTAAGGGACGGGGGGTTGTAAGACAGAGACGTTGTGTTTACACAAGGAAAGTCAAAAAATTATTTGTTAGAAGAAGCTTCTGGAAAGAAGCACCCCAGAGGGTAATAGTCCCGTATTTGAAAACAAATAAACTTTCTTGTTTTTGTTCTTGAGTACCTCGAGACACGTGTGGCTCGGGGGAATCTGCCGGAACTAACCGGCAAGGCTAAATATCTCTTTAGACCGATAGTGAACTAGTACCGTGAGGGAAAGGTGAAAAGCAGCCCGGTTAGGGCGGTGAAATAGACCTGAAACCATATGCCTACAAGGAGTCAGAGCGGGCGCTTGCGTCCGTCATGGCGTGCCTATTGAAGAATGAGCCAACGAGTTAATGCATGCGGCATATGCCTAAGGAGTATACCTCCGGAGGCGCAGCGAAAGCGAGTGTGAATAGCGCGATAGTCGTACGCATTAGACCCGAAGCCAGGTGAGCTTGCCATGGGCAGGGTGAACTAGAGAGAAATCTCTAGGGAGGCCCGAACCAGTTGGTCGTGCAATTCCTTTGGATGACCTGTGGTAAGGAGTGAAAAGCTAATCGAACCTGGTAATAGCTGGTTCTCTCCGAAAGAGCTTTTGGGTTCGCGTCAGATGTTTGTCATGGGGGTAGAGCACTGGAAGGTCTCGACAGGGAGCAATCTCGCGAGACCTATCAAACTCCGAATACCAGTAGTTAAAGTATGGCAGTTAGACGGCGGGGGCTAAGCTCCGTTCGTCAAAAGGGAAACAGCCCTTGATCTCAATTTAAGGTCCCTAAATCATAGTTAAGTGCACTTAAGGTGGTGAAATTTCTCCGACAATGAGGAGGTTGGCTTAGAAGCAGCCATCCTTTAAAGAAAGCGTAACAGCTCACTCATTCAGAGATTTTGCGCCGAAGATAATCGGGGCTAAACTATGTACCGAAACTGAGGGTTCAATTTTTCTTCGGAAAGATTGAGCGGTAGGAGAATATTCGCAACTGGCAGTGAAGGCGAAGGGGTGACCCGCGCTGGAGCGTTGCGAAGTAAGAATGTTGGCACAAGTAACCGCAATGCTGGTTAAAGCCCAGCACGCCGAAAGACTAAGGTTTCCTTTCCGATGTCAATCAGGGAAGGGTTAGTCGGTCCTAAGCCGATGGCGATAGCCGCAGGCGATGGATAGTGGGTTAATATTCCCACACTTGTTTATATTTCGATGGAGTGACGGAGTGTAGTATGCATTGCCCATTATTGGATTTGGGTTTATGCAGTGAGAATGTGGTGTAGGAAAATCCGCACCGCTCTGTTTGATCAGAGATTCAAGCTGTATAGCAATCTGAGGCCACGGCCGAGGAGAGTTTGCAAAGCACGCTTCCAAGAAAACCTTCTAAGATTATGTATAGACAAACCGTACCGCAAACCGACACAGGTAGTCAGGTCGAGAAGACCAAGGCGAACGAGTGAGAGGTCCTCAAGGAACTCGGCAAAAAAGCGGCCGTAACTT
>CAZHPR010000015.1:3331-12407 GCA_964534305.1 uncultured Candidatus Saccharibacteria bacterium | reverse complement strand
CGCGGCGTCGCTCCGTCAGGCTTTCGCCCATTGCGGAAGATTCTCGACTGCAGCCACCCGTAGGTGTATGGGCCGTGTCTCAGTCCCATCGGTGGGGGTCAGGCTCTCACCTCCCCTAAGCGTCATAGCCTTGGTAAGCCATTACCTTACCAACTAGCTGATACTCCGCAGGCCGCTCCAAGAGCGAAAAACTTTACTCTTTCGAGACTATCTGGAATTACCCCCTCTTTCGAGGAGCTATGCCAGACTCTTGGGTGCGTACCTACGTGTTACTACCTCGTTCGCCGGTTGCCCTTGCGGGCCCCCTTGACTTGCATGCCTTATCCACGCCGCCAGCGTTCATCCTGAGCTAGGATCAAACTCTAAAAATATATTAGTAACGGAACAAAACAGAAAATAGTTTTTTATTGTTTGACTTGCATCTCTATACCCAATTTTATTAGGTTAGAGAATTCTCAATGTATGAATTATTCTATTTATTTGTGAAAGACCACGCCGCTATAAAAAGCGCTTGATTTTTGAAAAAGCTAATATTTTTATAGAGCGATGTCTATTATATACGAATAGGAAATCGAGTCAACCCCCCTTACTGTGGGGATACTGGAGCAGACTCTAGAGGTGTTGCAACGGCTGCCCTTTTCTTTGTTAGTTCTCTATATACGTGGATCATTGCAAAGGTCGATACTGGTATAGAAACAAACATACCTACTCCCAAGGCTATATAACCAAGGATATTTAATAGACCGATAACAATGAAGAAACCAAAGAGTTTTGACTTGCTACCTTTGGTGATAGCGGCACTTTCTTTTAGGGAATCAACTATTTTTGTGCTGGTAGTATCAACTATTATAATACTTGCAAAAGAAAACATTATTGCAAAGATGACTCCTGGTACAATGAGTAATACAAGGCCAACTAGTACGATAAGAGCATAGAGGATTGACTGACCAACAAACTTCCAAAAAATACCATATGTGTTGAAGATTTCTTTTATGTCTGGGTTCTCTCCTTCATAAATCCTCAAGAACATTTTTGTTCCTCCTATTTTTAGAGCGATAGACAGGTATAGGGCAGCGATTACAAGAACCATATGTATCGGGAAGGCGATTAGAGTACCCTTCTTATCTGTAAGAGCTGATAAAATTTCCATTAAAAATGGTACGGATAGAGTTATGAAGACAATAGCAAAAGATTTCCAGAAATTTGCCTTTGTCTTTTCCCAGCCAATTTTGACGGCTTCTTTTATTGAAAACATATTTTTTAATTAAGTCTAATTCAACTAAATTTAAACATTATTTTTATAATTATGCTAGTATAACCTGTGCAATATTAAAATATGAAAAAAGTTCAGAAAAAAGTTGGTAATAAAGAAAATGGTGGCAAAGTAGTTGAGGGGTTGATAAGGGTTTCTAGCAAACCTATCGGCTTTGTCGAAGTCTCTGGTTATGAACAAGATATTGTTGTATACGAAGAAGATCTAAATACCGCTCTGAATAAGGATAAAGTAAAGATAGAAATTGTTGGAAAAGATTTTTCTAAAAGAGGTGCTGAACCGAGGTTTAAGGGTAAGGTTTTGGAGGTTTTAGAAAGGAAAAGAACTGAGTTTGTCGGTACTATTGAGAAGTCTCCATTTGGTCTTGAACTGTTACCAGATGATTGGAAGTTTTATACAAAAATAGAAATCAAAAATCCTATTCCAGAAGGTGTTAAGCCGGGGATCAAGGCACTCGTTAGAATGAGTGAATGGAAAAGCAGTGGTCTCAAACCAAAAGGAGAAATAGTTTCTGTTATAGGAGAAAAGGGGGTGCATGAGACGGAGATGCAATCGATTATTCTCTCAAAAGGTATTGTCTACGACTTTCCCCAAAAAGTTGAAGAAGAAGCAAAAGCCCAGCAGGAAAGATTCTCTTCAGAAAGTCCTCGGGTCTCCTCGCTTAGCTCGGCCAGACTTTCTTCACAGAACTTTCCTGCTGGGCTAGAAAGAGTTGATTTTAGAAACATAACAACCTTTACCATAGACCCGAAGGATGCAAAAGACTTTGATGATGCACTTTCTTTTGAAGAGCTAGATCAGAAAACTTTTAGAATTGGTGTCCACATTGCTGATGTTTCTCATTTTGTAAGGCCGGGAAGCGAGCTCGATAAGGAGGCTAGGAAGAGACAATTTTCTGTTTATCTCGTTGATCGCACTATCCCGATGCTTCCAGAAATCTTGAGCAACGATCTTTGTAGTCTGAATCCAAATGTAGACAGGTTTGCCTTCTCTGCCGTCTTTGATATTGAAAAGGATACTGGAAAAATTTTGGATAAATGGTTTGGAAAAACAATAATAAATTCTGACAAAAGGTTTAGTTATGAAGAAGCACAGGAATTACTGGATTCAAGATCCAAGATTCAAGATTCTCCCCTCTCCAACCCTTCCCCTTTGCAAGGGGAGGGGCAAAGGGGTGAGGTAGATTTTCTTTTTCCTCTCCTAGAACTTAATCGTATAGCAAATATTTATCGAGCAGAGAACAAAAAGAATGGTGCTATTGAGTTTGAGACGGATGAAGTGAAATTTGAGCTAGATAGTGAAGGTGGGCCTATAAGGGTCTATAAGAAGCCAAGACTAGAGACAATGAAGATGATCGAGGAGTGGATGCTCCTTGCCAATAGAGAAGTCGCCAAGTTTATCAGTGACAAAATAGAAAATGGTGGCGCCTCTATCTTTCGTATACACAATCTCCCAAATATGGAGCGCCTAGAAGACCTCGCGATATTTATACGAGCTTTGGGGCACGAATTGCCTATCAAGAACGATACAGTGAGCGCCAAGGATCTAAACAGGCTCTTCTCTCAAATAGAAGGTCATCCTTCAGAATCTCTCATCAAGACTGCTGCTGTGCGCTCTATGGCCAAGGCAGAATATTCTACAAAAAACATCGGGCACTTCGGCTTGGCTTTTGAATACTATACTCACTTTACTTCCCCTATTCGTAGATATCCAGATCTTATGATACACAGAATACTACAAAATCATCTTATGGGAGAAAAGATCAGAAGAGATGAATTGGAAGAATTGCAATCTATTTGTGAAGAAGCGAGTGAAAAGGAGGTCGCGGCTGCCGAGGCAGAAAGAGAAAGTATCAAATACAAACAGGTTGAGTTTATGCAAAATAAAATTGGTACCGAATTTGAGGCCATCATCTCTGGTGTTACTGATTGGGGTATGTATGTAGAAGATCCGGAGACCAAGGCAGAAGGCCTCGTGAGGCTCAAGGATATCGGCGGCGACTATTATTCGCTAGATGAAAAAAATTACGCCATAGTGGGTGAAAAGACAAAAAACAAATTTACTCTCGGAGACAAAATAAAAGTCAAACTAATCTCCGCCGACCTCGACCGCAAAACTTTAGATTTCAAGTTGGTATAAAAAAAGACACTCTCAGGATAATACATTCCCCGAGAGGTCTTGGTTGGGACAAAGATCATACAAGGGACTTGGCGAACCAGCTGTTGGAAAATGTCCCACTTCCATCAGTTATTGTGTCTTGTATGAGGCCTAGTAGATAATATACAATATCCTAAAAATATTTGCAAATTTAATTTTGTAGCGATTAACCGCTACATTTTAAAAAAGTGGTGCCGGCTGTACTGTCTTTATATATAAAAAGAATTGCCCGCCGGGGTGAGCGGCGGGCGTTATGAGAGCATGTGAGATTGCTGCACCTTGAATGCCCTAGTTACTTCGATGGCTGATCAGGTTACTGTTCTTCATCAGCCAACTTAAACCAGCGTGAATCAAAGGTCGTGTGAGTGCTTCTGGTAATTGTCGCGTAGACAGGTCTACCTAAGCAGTCTTTGAGTGAGTAGACGACCCTCTTTTCCGGATCTACCCCATGAACGACAAGAGGATAAGAATCTTTGTTATGTTCATGGAGCTTTTTTACAAGTCTCTCTTCTCCATTACGAAGTCCTTCGGGACTGAACACAACCTTGGATCCATATTCGATCTCCTTGGTCTGTGCCATGGCACCTCCGCAGATATTTTTAGCACATAAAATAAAATATGAAAAGCTATTTGGCTACAGAAACTGCTTCATCGAAGGCGATAGAGAGGAGGCGAGAGACGCCATCTTTGCCCATAGTGACGCCGTAGATGATTCCCGCTCGAGACATGGTTTCTCTGTTGTGAGTGATGAGGATTAGTTGCGAATACTTTGAAAGACTCTCTATCATATCTCCATATTTTTTTGAATTTGCCTCATCGAGGGCGGCGTCAGTCTCGTCTAATATCACAAATGGAGGAGGATTTACTTGCGAAATTGCAAAGAGAAGTGCAATAGAGGTAAGAGCTCTCTCGCCTCCAGAGAGCATCTCAAGACCTTTGATCCTTTTTCTGGGCAAGGAGACGCTTATATCTATCCCCTCCTCTTGCTCTTCAGTTTCTTCTTGCGTATCTACTAATTCTCCCAACTCTTCGTCAGATAAATTTTTGTTTTTTAATTTTGAATTTTTAATTAATCTCAATTCTGCTTCTCCACCACCAAACATGAGAGAGAAAAACTCTCTAAAAGATTTGTTTATCTTGTTTACACCATCTCTAAACTCGGTATCAAGTCTTTCTCTAAGTTCTTCTATAAGCTTTTGGAGAGAAGCCGCAGATTGAGAAAGATCTGAGAGCTCTTTTTCTAAAAATTGGTCTCTCTCTACTGTTTCGTTGAACTCTTTCATCACTTCTTCTCCTCCCGCACCGCCAGCTTCCTCTATTCTTATTTTTATCCTCTCGATTTCTCTTCTTCGTTCTTCTTGAATATTTCTTTCTTCAGCAATATTTTCGATCGGTGTTCTTTCAAGTCCGACAGCCCTTTGGCCCAAAAGTACTCCAGCTTCTTCTATTTCCCTTTTGAAATTCTCTTCTTCTATTTGAAGCTTTGAGACTCTGCTGTCTAGAAGAGAGAGCTCTGTGTTTACTCTATTTTGTTCGCCAAGAAGATTAAAAAGTGTCTTCTCGGCCTCTCTGCTTGAATCTTTATCTTTTTCTACTGCGCTCCTTATTGAGTTGTATTTTTCTTTTGCTAAATTTATATCGTTTTCTGTGGTCGTTATCTCTGTCTCTAATTTAGCCCTACTATCTTCGAGTGACTTTATTTCAAACTGGTTGTTGCTATTGGTTTCTGTGCTGCTAGTATATTCTCCGATTATTGACTCTATTCTGTATTTTATATTTTGAAGGGCAGACTTGGCCGCTTCTATCGTGCCCGCTACTTCTGCCTCATTTACAAAACTCTCTACCTCGTCTTTTAATATTTTTATTTTTGAAAACGGGATAACTCGCCCCTCTGTTTCTGTCTTTGATCGCTCGATTGCTCTTTCATAGGCTCGTATCTCTCCCTCAAGTTTGCCGATTTCTCTCAAAAGCTCATTTTTCTTTGATTCCAGAGTTCTTATCTCAGTTTCGCTCGATACTAGCTCCTCACTTCTGGATAGCGCCTTTGTTGAAAGATCTATCACAGCTTGAGCTTCTCCTATTAGTCTACCGAGCTCTTCTTTTCTGGAAAGTAATGGAGATTTTTCTCTTTCTATATTTTCTTTGGATGATTCCAAATAAATTCTCTCTCTACTTAGATAGGTTTTATATTTTTCTACTAGCTCGTCTTTGAGGCTGGCAGCCTTTACAACCTTTTCTACTTGTTTGCGAAGAAACCTTAAATGAGGAGCGACTTCCTTTCTAAGGGTTTCTACTTGAGAGATGTTCTCTTTTGTCTTTGCCAGTTTTTTTTGCGACTCTTCTCTTTTGTACTGATATATTTTCAAACCTAGCGCATCTTCAATCATAACCCGTCTTTCTTTTTCGTTGCTAGAAAGTATTCGGTCCGCTTCACCCTGAGAAATTATATGATGCCCGCTTGATCCTATATTTGCCTCTGCCAGTAGCTCCATGATATCTCTAAGTCTTACTCGGCTACCGTTTATAGAATACTCGTTTGTCCCGTCTCTGTTTACTACTCTCTCAATAGAAACATCATCAAAATCAAGAGAAAAAAGTTTTTTGCCAGCTTTGTTGTCTCCCTTGTTGTCAAAAACGAGTTTGACCGAAGCTCTGTTTGATCTTGGGGTTTCGGTCGATCCGTTCCAAATAAGATCTTCACCTCTTTTACCACGCATTGACTTAACGGATTGTTCTCCGAGTACAAACCTAAATGACTCCGCAATGTTTGACTTACCGCTTCCGTTGGGGCCGACGATTGCGGTGATTTTGGACTTAAATTCCAAAGAAGTCTTTTTTGCAAAAGACTTAAATCCAGAAATTTCCAACCCTTTCAACATATAAAAATATTGTATCACACTACCACCCTTTTTCTTTGAGGGCTTTGCGAGCTGCGTCTTGCTCGGCTTCTTGTTTTGAGTCACCGATACCTTCGGCAACCAAGTCTTGTTTTAGAAATACTCCAACGGTAAACTTTTTGTCATGATCAGGGCCTTCTTCTTTTAGAGTTTTGTAAGAAGGAGTGATAGATACTTCATCCTGTGCTCTTTCTTGAAACTTACTCTTTGCGTCCACCCAAAGCTCTTCGGTTATGATCCTCTCTGTCATCGGGATCATAAATCTAAATATAAAATCTTTTGCGGACTCATATCCACTGTCCAAATATATTGCGCCGATTACAGCCTCTAGGGCGTTTGCTAGGATATATTGTCTTGCCCTGCCAGTGTCCTTGCTCTCACCTTTTGATAGTAGAAGGAATTCATTCAAATTTATATTTTTTGCAACCTCTGCGCAGGTCTGAGCGTTTACCAGAGCACTTCTTATGGAGGTCATATCTCCTTCGGTTTTGCTTGGATATTCGTTGTATAGATAATGTGTGACGACAAGCTCCAAAACCGCGTCTCCCAAAAATTCCAACCTCTCGTTGTGTCCAGATTTGTTGGATCTGTGCTCGTTTAGGAATGACCGATGAGTCAACGATTGCACTAGTATTGATTTGTCTTTGAAATTTATACCAATTATTTTTTCAAACTCTCCGAAATCTTTCTCTTTCATATTTTTCTACCCGCCAATCTCACAAATACATACCAATCCTACTAATTTTTATTCGTAAGATTAGTATAGATTAGTAATTGGTGGGTTTTATTTAATTAATAAGTTAATGGATTTGGTAACTATTGGCAATATATCATCATAAAAATTTAAGTCTAGTATGTCAGCAAGTTTGAACCATTTTACATCATCTAGTCCGCCACTTTTTTGCAAAGAAACATCTTCGTATTCTGTCTCTGCTAGGTAATACTCAACCTTTTTCTTTATCTTGCCTTTTTCTGGATCAAAGGTGCCGTATTCCGTATGCCCCAAGTGATCCTTTACTTTTATTTTTATGCCAAGTTCTTCTTCTATTGCTCTCGCTAGCTCCTTTTCTATCTTTTTGTTTGCATCTATGTGTCCTTTGGAAAGAGTCCAATGTCCAAAGACGTCGTGCACCAAACAAAGGAAGACATCTCCATCTTTCTTTGCATATATAACTGCTCCAGCGAGACTTTCTATGGGGACTGGTTTCTTTTCTTTGCTCGTGTCGTCTTTGCCGGGCTCGCCCATCTCTCTGTACACCGCACCGAGTACTCCGTTTATAAACTTTGAACTAGTCTCA
The DNA here is from genome assembly GCA_964534305.1 of uncultured Candidatus Saccharibacteria bacterium. Taxonomy (GTDB): domain Bacteria; phylum Patescibacteriota; class Minisyncoccia; order Phycocordibacterales; family WO2-35-19; genus CAZHPR01. Next base: position 4,782 of record CAZHPR010000015.1, on the reverse strand, counting down.
CCACCAAACTTTTTTGCGAGCTCGATGCTCTCATTGATAGCAACTTTTGGGGGAACCTGCTCTCTATCTGCAAAGAGGAGTTCATAAAGACCAATACGTAGGATATTTCTATCAACAACGTTTATCTTGTCTATAGGCCAATCAGGAGCGGCTTTGGCTATTATTTCGTCCAAATCTTTTTGTTTGGAAACAACACCCTTTGAAAGGGCTTGCATAAACTTGTCATCTTGCGAACCAGGAGCGTACTCTTTCTCATTTCTTTTGAGTATATCAAGTATATCTTCTTTTAGTCCTCCAAAATCCCACTCGTATAGAGTTTGAAGTACTGTTGATCTTGCAAGGTGCCTGTTTGCCATAGTTTAGTAGCTAGTAGCAGGTAGCCAGTAGCTAGGATAATTCTAACAAATAAAATTTTTTCTGCCTAGATGCTATCTACTTACTGCTAGATGCTTTTGATTTATTTTTCTTTTCTTTCTTTGCAATTTTTGCGTGTACATCGACAACTTGTTTGCCTTTGTATTTGCCGCAAACTTTGCAAATTGCATGAGGAAGCTTTGGGCTGCCGCATTCTTTGCATAGAGTAACAGAAGAAGCCACAAGAGCGTGATGACTCCTTGTGTTTCCCCTCTGACTCCTTGTATGTCTCATTCGAACTACCATAAATCCATATTAATATATTTCCCATAATTTGGCAAACTAATCTTCCCCTAGCCCCTTCTTTACCTTAAAGAAGGGGTAACTCATATTTATTATATGCAGTAGTGTAGATCTAGTTGCGTGGTCCCCTCTTTAGAGTAAAGAGGGATAGGGAGATTATTAAAAGAGAAAAATTTTCTTGCAAAACGTGGTTCTATGCAAGCTTGATAGTCCTAGTTTTCTGATCAAAGTGGTGTGTTTGGCGGTACCGTAGCCTTTGTGGATCTCAAATCCATAAGTGGGGTACTTTTTGGCAAGTTTTGTCATTAGCCGATCTCTTTCTACCTTGGCAACGATAGAAGCACAGGCAATAAATATATCCTTCTCGTCCCCTTTTATTATGGTCTTCTGATTTTTAAACTCCGGCGGAGCCTTGAGCAGTCCATCTAATACAATTTTTAATCCATTCGTTTTACTCAGGATCTCTGATTTATAATTTTTAATTTCTAATTTCTCTAATCCTTTGTTTATTCCTTTTTGTACCGCCTTAGAAATCCCTATCCTATCTATTATTTTATTTGAAATGTGTGAGACAAAAAAGTTTATTGTTTGGTTTTTCTTTAAATCAGAAAGTGTACGATATATCGTATATCTTTCTGCTGGACTTAACTTTTTTGAATCACGAAGTTTGTTTTGAAAAATATTCTTGAGTAACCAACCTCTTTTATTTTTTGGTGCCATAAAAACTCCCACACTCACTGGCCCCGCAAGAGGCCCCCTCCCCGCTTCATCTATTCCTATTATAAAATCCATAC
>CAZHPR010000015.1:0-3231 GCA_964534305.1 uncultured Candidatus Saccharibacteria bacterium | reverse complement strand
ATGCGATTTGGACACTTACACACACATTCTCACTATTCTCTCTTGCAGGCACTACCCAAGATAGATGAGCTGGTCAAGGCAGCCAAAGAAGACAATCATGAAGCCCTTGCCCTCACCGATAATGGCAACATGTACGGAGCTCTTGAGTTTTATAAAGAGTGCAAAAAAAGAGAAATAAAGCCAATCATCGGAGTAGATGCCTACATAACCCCGAGAGATCGGCACAGCAAAGTGGCTGGGGTTGATAAAGAAAGATACAGACTTATTCTCCTTGCAAAAGATGAATCAGGCTACAAGAGTCTTTTGAAGTTGGTTTCTATTTCAAATCTTGAGGGGTTTTATTACAAACCAAGGATGGATTTTGAAATCCTTGAAAAATACAATAAGGGGTTGATTGCGATATCATCCTCCTGGAGTGGAGATATCTCTACGGCCCTACGTTCTCACGACATAGAAAAGGCAAAAAATTTGATACAAAAATATAAAGGTATATACGGAGAAGATTTTTATATTGAACTTACGATGCATGGAGAACTCCTGGGCCACAATGAGCATATGAAGGTTCTTGCCGAATTTGCAAAGGAGAATGGTGTGCCGGTTGTGGCGGCGCACGATATCTATTATTTAAAACCAGAAGACAAAAAGGCTAGAGATACTCTAATGGCCGTGATGCAAGGTCCTCCTCAGGTAGGAGATAAGGGTGGTTGGAATGATGAGGAAGAGGATTTTTCGTTTATTCATATGAGGGATATGGCAAAAAACTTTTCTTGGGTACCCGAGGCTCTTGAGAATGTAGAAAAAATATTAGACAAGTGCAATCTAGAGCTTGAGCTCGGTAAGTGGATGTTCCCCGATCTTCCGATTGCATCCGGTAGAACACCAGATGAAGAGCTTGAGCATATCGCCTACGAGGGTATCGAAAAAAGAGGTCTAGAAAAAACAGGAGAAGTTTTGGATAGATTGAATTATGAATTAGAAGTTATAAAGAAAAAAGGCTACTCGAGGTACTTTTTGGTGGTTGCTGACCTTTTGCACTACGCTCACAAAAACGGGATACTAACGACAATTAGAGGCTCAGTTGCAGGGTCTCTTACTACCTATTGTGTTGGTATTACAAATGTAAATCCGCTTGAGTACAAACTTCCTTTTGAAAGATTTCTCAACCCAGAGAGACCTTCGGCTCCCGATATCGATATGGACTATGCCGACGATAGGAGGGATCAAATGATAGAGTACGCAAAGAGTAAGTACGGTGAAGATAAGGTGGCTCAGATAGGTACCTTCGGTACGATGATGGCAAGAGGAAGCGTGCGAGACACTGCTCGGGCACTAAACTTCCCTTACGGACTCGGAGACAAAATAGCAAAGCTTATACCGATGGGCGCTCAAGGATTCCCTATGACTATAGACAGGGCTCTTAGCGAAGTCCCAGAGCTTAAGGAGATGTATGATAAGGATCCGGATACCAAGACGATTATCGATATGGCAAAAAAGATAGAAGGCTGTGCGCGTCATATCTCTGTGCATGCAGCCGGTGTGGTGATCGCCCCTACTCCGCTTACGGATTATGTCCCACTTCAGTACGATACAAAAGGTGAGGGTAAGATAATTACTCAGTATGATATGCATTCGGTAGATGAAAACAGCGCCGGGCTTCTCAAGTTTGATTTTCTCGGTATTAGAAATCTTGCAATTCTCGCTGACGCCGTAAAGAGGGTAAAAAAAATAGAAAATATTGATGTGGATATAGAAAATATTCCTCTTGATGACAAAAAGACTTTTGAGATGTTGGCATCTGGGGAGACTATTGGACTCTTCCAGCTCAATGGTTCTGGGATGACGAGATTCCTGAAGGAACTAAAGCCTTCTACTATCCACGATATCAATGCGATGGTGGCTCTCTATCGCCCTGGGCCGATGGAGACTATACCCGAATATATAAAACGAAAACACAATCCATCGCTAATAAAATATGCGGATCCAAGAATGAAAGAGTACCTGGGATTTTCTTACGGTCTTCTTGTTTATCAAGACGACGTGTTGCTTACTGCGATCAAGCTGGCCGGCTATAGCTGGCTAGATGCAGACAAGCTCCGTAAAGCAATGGGTAAAAAGATTCCAGAGGTAATGCAGGCAGAAAAAGAAAAGCTTCTAAAGGGCTTTGTTGAGTATGGCAAAGTGTCTAAAAAGCTCTCTGAAGAACTTTGGAAACTAATAGAACCTTTTGCCGCTTATGGATTCAACAAAGCTCACGCTGCAAGCTATGGAAGAGTTGCTTATCAAACTGCTTATATGAAGGCCAACTTCCCGGCGATCTATATGTCTGCGGTTCTCACCGCTGATTCTGGAGATATAGAGAAGATTGCTGAGATCATCACTGAGTGTAAGAGGATGGGTATCCCCGTGCTTCCGCCAGATATCAATGAAAGCTTTGCTGGATTTTCGGTGGTCAAGGGCGCAGATGGAGAGAAAGATAAAATCAGATTTGGTCTCACTACGATAAAAAACTTCGGAGAAGGAATTACCAACACAATAGTAGAAGAGAGAAAGAAAAACGGCCCTTACAAAAACTTGCAAGACTTTCTCGTACGTGTAAAAGATAGAAACCTAAACAAAAAGTCTCTTGAAGCACTTATAAAGAGCGGCGCCCTAGACTCCTTTGGCGAAAGAGGATTGCTTCTTGCCAACACAGAGAAGATGCTCCAATACCACAAAGAATCAAGTGTCGATAGTAGTCATGATTCGCTATTTGGTAGCTCTTCTTCTGTCCACGAACTTTCTCTCTCCCCTTCACCTGAAATAAAAATAGAAGAAAAATTATCTTGGGAAAAGGAGCTCCTTGGTCTCTTTATATCCGGACACCCACTCGATGCGTTTAGAGAAAAGATAGAATCACAAAAGAATTCAATAAAGAAAATAAAAGAAAGTTCAAAAGATGGTGAGATGGTTGTTTTTGGCGGCATCCTTTCTGAAATCAAACCGTATCTTACCAAGACTGGAGAGAATATGCTTTTTACAAAAATTGCCGATATGAATGATCAGATTGAAATGGCGGTGTTCCCTAGAACACTCAAAGAAAACCCTGGGGTTTTTGTATTAGACCAATGCATCGCTGTCAAAGCAAAGGTAACAACTCGCAACAACGAAAAGTCCCTCATAGCCGAAAAGGCAAAGAGGTTGTAATTTTAACCTTTCTTTGTAATAAACTGAGCATTTTGCTATATTTAATTT
>CAZHPR010000014.1:13126-16815 GCA_964534305.1 uncultured Candidatus Saccharibacteria bacterium | reverse complement strand
TTAAAGAATGGCTGGCGATGACCGTTTTTCTTGAGGTACCTGCTTTTCTGCTTGTACTTCATTACGATAACTTTCTTGCTTCTACCGATTTCTACAAGAGTAGCAGAAACCTTTGCGCCAGACACATAAGGAGTACCTATGTTTGTCATATCCTTGCCATTGTCTGTAAGAAGCACCTTATCAAAAACTATTGAGTCTCCCTCCTTGTGGTCACCAATTATCTTCTCTATTTTTAGCACATCACCAACAGAAACTCTGTATTGCTTACCGCCAGTCTCAATAACGGCAAAGCCGCTATCATTGACTTTTGTTTCTTTTGTTGTATTTTTTATTGTCTTTTTTACTGCTGGCATAACGGGTAATACTTTACAGGATTTTGAGATTTTGTGCAAGCCTTTTTATCATTCCATATCAGGCTTTTCTAATACTGGCAGATCGCCCAGGGTAGCCTCCCCTGTTATTCTAAGCATATCCTTATCAACCTTCTTAAACTCCTTTCCTGAGGCATTGTAGTGGCTCACAGCCGTTCCTAGAGCATTTCCAATCTTGCCATGATACTCCTCGTAAGCCTTGAGATGTTTCTGCAGATTCTCCACATTTGCCCTGATACTCTTTGCTGATTCTTCTATTTGCAAAGCTTTGAGACCTTGGAGCACCGTCTGAAGATAGGCCAAAAAAGAGGTGGGAGAGACGATGATCACCCGCTTTTCTTTAAAGGCATATTCTATCAAATCTCTGGTGTTTACCTTTAAGGTCCCAACCTGAGAGATAAGCAAATCATAATATATTGCCTCATGAGGTATAAACATAAACGCAAAATCCATCGTACTCTCTCCTGGCTTCACATACTTACTAGTCTCATCTATCCTCTGCTTCAAATCAGAACGAAAGGCCTTTTCCAGTCTCTCTTTTTCTGTCGGGTCTTTCTCTTCGATCAGCCGATTATAATTTTCAAGAGAAAACTTCGAGTCTATCGGAATTATCTTATCTTTTACAAAAACAACAGCGTCAACAATGGTACCGTCAACAAAAGGATACTGCATCTGATAGCTTCCAGTCGGAAGCACATTCTTCAATAAAGTTTCCAGATAATATTCACCGAGAATTCCTCTTTGTTTTGGATTTTTGAGTATATCTTGTAAGTTTTGGAGCTGCTCTGCAAACCCTTCTACTCTCCTACCGGTATCCTTCACGTGCGCAAGCTCTTCTGTGATGTCTTTTATAAGTCTCTGCGATTCTCCGAACTGCCTGTGCAATGATTCGTGTACTATCTTTGAAGATTCACCAAGCTTCTCATCTACCGTTCGAGACAAGTTGTTCATCTGCTCCAAAAGAAGTCGGAGACCAGTCTCATCCGCCTTGCCTTCTTTTTTTCTCAGCAGAGCAAAGATAGCCACAACTAGACCAATAGATAAAACGATTAGAGCAATGTTTTGCATACTTGAGATTATAACAGAAATACTACCTCATCCCCAACCCTTCCCCTTGCAAAGGGAAAGGGAGAAAAAAATATGATAGAATATTATTTACTAGTTTCCCTCTCCTATTGCAAGGAGAGGGATTAAGGGTGAGGTAGATTATGCACGATAAAATTCAAAACCAAATAAAGGAAGCCCTGAAGGCAAAGGACTCAGTGAGACTAACTACCCTAAGAGGAGTACTCTCCGCATTTACAAACGAATCCGTAAACCTCAAGCGCACTCCCCAAGACAAATTGAGTGACGAAGAAGCAGTTGCTGTAATACGGAGACTCGTCAAACAAAGAAAAGACTCCATCGAACAATTTACAAAAGGTGGTCGTCAGGACTTGGCTGACAACGAAAGCGCCGAACTCAAAGTTTTGGAAGAGTTTTTGCCAGCCCAGATGAGTGAAGAAAAAATCAGAGAAATAGTAATAAAAAAGAAGGCAGAAATGGGAGAAGTTGATAAAACCAAGATGGGTATCTTTATGGGAGCGGTTATGAAAGAAGTCGCAGGACAAGCCGACGGAAGTGTGGTAAAAAGGATAGTAGAGGAGATCTTATGAGCAGACTTGAAGGAAAAGTGATTGTGATTGCTGGTGCTACCGGCGATATCGGTGGCGAACTTGCCATTGAATTTGCCAAAAGGCTGGCAAAGGTTGTAGCTATCGGGAGAGACCCTGACAAGCTCAAAAAACTTCTTGCGAGGTCGCCCAACAAGATACGCGGGGTCATCGCAGACCTATCAAGAATGAGTGAGGTGGAGAGGGTGTTGCAAGAAATCGGGCGGGTTGATCTTTTGATCACAAGTGTAGGCAGTTGGAAACAAGTCGGTAAGGATATGGACCCAAAAGACTTTAGTTCCCGTCTTAATCTGGACCTTGAATCAATTGCAAAGGCGGCGATCAAACCAATCTTCGCCTTCAACCAATATTTTCTGAAAGGGAAAAAGGGGCATATCGTTGATATATCGTCGCACGCAGCAGAAAACCCTTTGTTGCCATGGAACCTGTCTTACGGTTCGGCTAAAGCTACAGTAGGTGCTTTCATAGAAAGGCTTCGCGCCGAGAACGGAAAAAATTCTGGAGTGGTAATATCCAGGATTATCGCACAACTTGTAGACACACCGAAAAACAGACAGGCTCACCCACACACTGATGAGGAATGGCGAACTGCTGTACAAATCAGAGACATTGCAAACTGGATTGAAGAGCACTTCGGCGACAAGAACGCAGATCCAGACCCTGTCTTTGTTAGCGGACTCCGAATCTGAAACGTTAGGCCCGGGCGATACTACTCGCCCGGGCTTCACCTTTTTTAAATCAAATTATTTTAGAGAATCCCCCACCTTATACTCCCCCAACTTTGTTCGCTTTATCCCAAGTGCACAAGCGCCAGTGCCCAAAGTGTTGCCCAAGTCGTTTACGATCCCTCTTATATAAGTACCAGTAGAAACATCCGCCTTGAAATTACCAATAAAAACTTCCGCAAGCTTATCAGAAGAAATAATACCCTCCAAAATCTTTTTCCAAGTTATAAGTATTTCATTTTGTCTAAAATCTCCTTTTACTTTACTGATATCCATAAGGAGCCTACCAAAAAGCTCTTTTGTAGAAAGTTTTTGTAGTCCCAGAAACTCTAGCTTTTTGATGTTTACTTTTTTTACCGGTGGTTCAATTTCTGGGTGATCAATCATAACGGAAGAATACTTCGGGTACTTTTGTTCTCTCTCTCCTTCATAAATTTTACATACCTTTATAAGTTCCAGTTCGTCCAGATCTAAAACCTTCTCTACTCGCATGATTTTGCCAAGAATGTCGTAAGTATCCGTTGCAAACCCAAATAGCACTGAGAACTCATACTCTTTATCCAACCCCAAAAATTCTTCTTTTCTTTTTATATCATCACCTCCAGCAACAAGAAGCACCCCTTCAGCCATTGGGTCAAGCCTACCGAGATAAGTAAATTTCTGGCCCTTAAAGCCTGGATTTGAATCAATCAGCCTATGGATCCTCTCAAGCGGTGTTTCTCCTCTTTGTTTGTAAAGATTAAAAATCATACAATATTAGCTTAACATAGCTTTTGAGCTTAATTCAGCCTCCCCTATTTTTTCCAAGGACGGTCCTTGGAATTTTTGTATAAAATGCTTATTTTTCAACATATTTTTAATATTAGGATTTATGAAATCAAAAAACAGTATAAAAACGCTTGACATAATTTGTGGGTATG
>CAZHPR010000014.1:0-13026 GCA_964534305.1 uncultured Candidatus Saccharibacteria bacterium | reverse complement strand
GCGCGTTTTAGGTATTTGCCGGTGTGGGAATTTTTGTTGTTAGCGACTTCCTCGGGAGTCCCCTTTGCAACAATCTTGCCTCCCCCATCACCTCCCTCCGGACCAATATCAATAATATAATCAGAAGATTTGATCAGATCCATATTGTGCTCAATCACAATCACCGTATTGCCCTTGTCTACCAAGATTTGAAGTATGTGAATGAGCTTTTTCACATCATCATAATGAAGTCCGATAGTTGGTTCGTCCAAAATGTAAACCGTTTTTTGTATATGAGGTCGGTAGAGTTCGCTAGAAATCTTGACCCTCTGAGCTTCTCCACCAGAGAGAGTCGTCGCGCTTTGACCAAGCTCAAGATACCCTAGTCCTACATCATTTAGAGTTTTGAGCCTATCATAAATTGCTGGTATATCGATAAAAAAGTTTAACGCCTCCTCTACAGTCATCCTGAGAACATCATAGATACTCTTTTTCTTATACTTTACTTCCAAGGTCTCTTTCATAAACCTCTTACCCTGACAGACATCACAGGGCACGTACACGGTCGGCAAAAAATGCATCTCAACTTCTATCTCTCCGTTACCCTGACAGGTCTCACATCTTCCTCCTTTTACATTGAAAGAAAATCTACCCGGCCCCCAACCACGAACTCTCGCTTCACTAGTTTCCGCAAAGAGTTCTCGTATAAAGCTCCAAGCACCAGTATAAGTCGCTGGATTTGACCTTGGAGTACGGCCAATCGGAGATTGGTCTATAAGGATACTCCTGCCGACATATTCGGTACCCTGAAAAGACGAGCAATTAAAGATTTGGGCCGTTCTATACTTTCTCTCAAATCTTGCTTGCAAATTTTTGTGTATCACCTCATAAACAAGGGAAGATTTGCCAGAACCAGAGACACCAGTAACGCAGACAAATTTACCGAGCGGTACATCCACATCCATATTTTTTATATTGAATATATTTGCGTTTCGTATCTGAAGCTTGCCCTTGTCTTGATCTCGCCTATCCTCAGGCACTTCAACAAAATCTTCTCCACGCAGATAGGCAAGCGTACTTGAGCCGCTCTCATTTTTCTTTGCAGTAAGAAGCTCATCAAGATACCCCGAAACAACTACATTGCCACCATGGACACCAGCTCCTGGTCCGATATCCACAATATAATCAGAAGCAAAGATAGTATCTTCATCGTGTTCTACCACAAGTATGGTATTGCCCAAATTTCTGAGCTCAAGGAGAGTTTCTATGAGCCTGTCGTTGTCTCTACTATGCAAACCAATAGTTGGTTCATCAAGTACGTACAGAGCACCAACAAGACCGCTTCCTAACTGGCTTGCAAGCCTTATTCTCTGAGCCTCACCACCAGAGAGTGTATGTGCACGCCTATTGAGAGAGAGATAATCAATCCCAACGTTTAACATAAACCGCAGCCTAGAATCAATCTCCTTGACCACCACCTTTGAAATACTTTTTTCTCTCTCTGTTAGCTTTACATTCTCTAGAAAATCGTGAGCTTCTTTTATTGAAAACTTTGCAAAATCTACTATGTTTTTACCCCCTATTAGCACATGAAGTGCTTCCGGACGTAACCTCGCACCCTTACAAACTGGACACGGCTCATCACCAAACATGTGTCTGGTCCCAAGACCATTACACTCAGGGCAAGCACCATAAGGCGAGTTGAAAGAAAAGAGTCGGGGCTCTATCTCCGGATAAGAATACCCATCCCTAGGACAGGCAAACTTGCTAGACATTATAAAGCTCTCGGTTTTATACTCAGGATCTCCTGCCTGCGCAGACGGGTTATTCTCTTTTGCTATATCTCTAAAAGAAAATTCCACAAGTGAATCTGCTTCGGTCAAAGCTCTCTCTAAAGATTCCGAAAGTCTTTCACCTGCTGTCTTTGGGTTTTCTTTGAAATCTTTTACGTTTATAGAATCAACCAAGACAGAAATATCGTGTCTCTTGTTTTTTGAGAGTTCTATCCTCTCTCTTAGACTCTGCCTCTTGCCATCTATTACGGCTTCTGTGTAGCCCTTGCCGAGCATGTCGTAAAGAAGCTGATAATACTCACCCTTCCTACCTCTCACGATCGGTGCAAAAAGTTCTAAATACACTGGAAAAGACAGTGAAGTCTTTGAGGAAAGTCTGGCCGAACCCGATTCTGTCGGGTGAGGAGACCCGAGGACTTTCGGAAAAGACTTCACTGTCTGACCAACTTTTTCCAAAATAAAGTTTTTTATTTCATCATTAGAAAGCTTTTTTATTTCATCACCACAAAGCAAGCAGTGTGGTCTACCGATCCTTGAATACAAAACTCGGAGATAATCATAAATCTCTGTGATCGTTGCCACAGTAGAACGAGGATTGTTTGAACGAGATTTTTGATCAATAGAGATTGCAGGAGAAAGTCCGACTATCTCATCCACATCCGGCTTTTGCATCTGTCGCAAAAACTGCCTCGCATAAGAAGAAAGGCTTTCCACATACCTCCTCTGTCCTTCAGCAAAGATAGTGTCGAAGGCAAGAGAAGATTTGCCCGAACCTGATAACCCGGTAAAGACCACCATCTTGTTGCGAGGCATCTCTACCGTAATGTTTTTTAGGTTGTGAGTTCGCGCCCCTCTTACTATGAGCTTATCTCCATCTTTATTTCCTTGTTTTTCTCCTTGTTTTTTTATAGACATAAATTTATCAAATACAGTGCTTGCCCCATGGTCTGCCCATAGGGTTTGGACCGGCCAAAGGCCAATCACGATTATCTATTATAACATAAATACACGAAAAGAGCACCGCCAGAAGCTCAAAGCCTATTTTGGTGCCCCATTCTCTTTTCCGCCTCCTTTCTCAGGACTTACAGAGATTGCCATGGAACTACTGGTTCCAGTGCTAATCCTATTTGCCCTGACCACTAGATCTCCATTTACTCCGGATGGAACCACTGAAATGATGCGCAAGAAAGTGACCTGTCTAGAATTATCTAGTTGAACAGATACAACCTCCCCTTGTTCAAGCAAATGGCTGGAAATACCAACAAAACTTACTCCTTCGCATTTAAAATGAGCTCTGTACATCCCTGTACCCCCACATAAACTTTACTCCTAACTAAAAACTTTTCTAGATTTCCTGTGTATAGCAAGATTACTTTGTCTTTATTTTCTCCAACTCTTTGATTTCATCACGGAGTATGGCCGCGGTTTCAAAATCAAGTATTTTAACAGAAGCGTTCATCTGCTTTTCTTTTGTTTTTATTATTTTTTGTATTTGAGAAACACTCAACTTTTTGTTACCGACATCAAGCTTTATTAGTTCACCCACAGCTCGGTTGTGTGTCTTTTGTAACTGATCAGTAATATCATGTATTTCTTTTTTGATTGTTTGTGGGGTTATGCCATGCTTCTTGTTGTATTCTATCTGCAAGACCCTTCTTCTATTTGTCTCGTTTATTGCTCTCTCCATAGAGCCAGTTACGGTGTCAGCATAGAGAATTACCCTACCGAGTACGTTCCTCGCCGCTCTTCCGATAATCTGGATAAGGGAAGTCTCACTTCGCAAAAATCCTTCCTTATCCGCGTCCAAAATTCCAATAAGTTCTACCTCTGGAAGATCTAGTCCTTCTCGGAGCAAATTGACACCCACAAGAACATCAAATTCACCTTTCCTAAACTTTGTAAGTATTTCTATTCTTTCTATCGTCTTTATACCACTATGCAAGTACTCAGCTTTGATATTTTTTCCTGCCTGCGCAGGCAGGTTCTTGAGAAACTCTGAAAGGTCTTCGGCCATCTTTTTTGTAAGCGTTGTTGCTATCGTCCTACCACCATTTTTTATAACCTTTTCTGATTCATTTATAAAATCAAAGATTTGGCCTTTATAATACTTCTCAGAAAAGTCTTCTGAGGAAAGTCTGGACTCACCCACTTCTGTGGGGGAGGAGACCCGAGGACTTTCGGAAGAAGATCTTTTTTGAGAAGTGTCATTCCCTTTCCCAACAATCGGTCTTACAAAAATTTCTGGGTCAAGAAGTCCGGTGGGGCGGATCACCTGCTCTACAATATTTTGGCTATTTTCCTTTTCATATTTTCCTGGAGTTGCAGAAGTATAGATTCTTTGTCCGACGCGTTTCTCAAACTCTTCCGCTTTTAGAGGTCTATTGTCCTTGGCACTTGGAAGACGAAAGCCGTGCTCAATAAGAGTTTCTTTTCTAGAAGCGTCTCCGGCATACATCGCACCTATCTGAGAAATAGTGACGTGGGATTCATCAATAACAGTAAGGAAATCAGGATTGCCATCTTTGTCTTTAGGAAAATACGAGAGCAGAGTATGCGCTGGCTCACCTGCCCTCCTACCATCAAAATGTCTGGAATAATTTTCGATACCATTGCAATAACCAACCTCCTTTATCATCGCAAGATCGTAGCTGGTGCGTCTCTTTAGTCTATCCGCCTCAAGCAGTTTACCTTCCTTTTCAAACTTTTTTAGACTTTCTTTTAGCTCAGCCTTAATAGATTTGATAGCTCTATCTAGCGCCTCATCACTCGTTATAAAATGCTTTGCGGGAAAGAGGAAGAAGGTATCTGGAGTTTCTAAAATATTTCTGGTTATCTCGTCTATCTTCTGAATATTACCTATTCTTTCACCTACTATCTCCAATCTATAAACTTTTTTCTCCGACACGGGCATTATCTCTATACTATTACCAAGACTTCGAAACATTCCCGGAGAAAGATCTGCATTTGTCCTTTCGTAATGTATATCTATAAGCGAGCGCAAAAAATCTGGTCTAGATATTTTATCTCCTACCGAAATTTTCATATTCACCTTTTCATACTCCTCTGGAGATCCTAGTCCATAAATGCAGGATACGGAAGCAACGATTATCACATCATTTCTGGTAAGGAGAGCTTGAGTAGAAGCGTGCCGGAGGCGTTCTATCTCTTCGTTGATCATCGCCTCTTTCTCAATATAAGTATCGGACTGAGGCATATAGGCTTCTGGTTGATAAAAATCATAATAAGAAACAAAATAATGCACTGCATTCTCTGGAAAAAATTCTCTATACTCCTGAGCCAGCTGAGCAGCCAAAGTTTTGTTGTGAGCAATCACCAGAGTCGGCTTATTTATTTTTTCTATCACATTTGCAACAGTAAAGGTCTTACCGCTACCGGTAACACCAAGCAGGGTTTGGTGAGTCAAACCCTTTTTTAGGCCTTCTACCAGAGAGTTTATCGCCTTGGGCTGATCTCCCGCAGGGGGCCATTTGCTATGCAACTTAAAGCTTCTCATAATTAAAATATACCACAATAAACTTATAAAAATTTAGACCGGCGCCACCCAGAGGGAGAAGGTTACGCCGGTCTTGGTAGAATGAGGAGGAGGCCCAGCTCAAGCCTCTCTACTCATTCGATTACCCACTATTATAGCACAACTGATAAAATCGCGCAACTAGGCTTTGTATTTAGAGAAAAAATCTTCTTTTAGCTTATCAAAGGTGTCGTTTAAAATAGCCTCGCGCATCTGGGCAACCAAAGAGTTTATAAAATAGAGGTTGTGGATAGTTGCGAGAGTGGCAGCGAGCATTTCTTTGGCTCTAAAGAGGTGAGCAAGGTAGCCGGCAGTGTAGTTTTTGCAAGTATAACAATTACAAGTCTCTTCTATTTTGGAGAGACTATTAGAATACTTGGCGTTGTTTATATTTATTTTCCCAAAACCAGTGTACAAAGACCCATTGCGTGCCATACGCGTCGCCGCAACACAATCAAAAGTGTCACACCCATTTTCTACCGCAAGAAAGAGGTCGAGAGGCTCTCCAACCCCAAGCAGGTGACGCGGTTTTTGTTCTGGAAGTATTTCATTTACCCAACGAACCGCAGTTGCCATATCTTCTTTTATAAAAGTGCCTCCAATACCAAAGCCATCAAAACCTAATTTTGAAATACCCTCTGCACTCATCTTGCGAAGCTCTTCATATCTCCCCCCTTGGACGATTCCAAACAGAGCCTGCTGAAAAAAATCAGAATGTTCTGAGGAAATTCTGGCCGAAGCTTGCTGAGGAGACCCGAGGAATTTCGGAAGAATTTTCTGATTTTTTTCAGCTTTTTTATTCTCAACAAGACACCTCTCCGCCCATCTCTCCGTCCTCTCTATTGTCTCTTTTATTTTTTCAAAATCAGCATGCGGTGAAGTAAATTCATCGAGAGCAAAGATTATATCTGCCCCAATATTATTTTGTATCTGAATTGATTTTTCAGGAGAAAGAAAGTGGGTAGATCCGTCTATAATGGATTTGAATTCCACTCCATCTTCAGTAACTTTGGCTTTTTTGTTTTTACCGGACAAACCTTCTTCTAGGATCTCCGTTTCAGGCGCGTCAGCGTCTACAAACTTACCAATACCTTGCCCGTAGGCAACCCCGAGAGAAAATGCTTGGAAACCACCAGAGTCGGTCATTGTAGGACCGTCCCAATTCATAAACTTATGGAGGCCTCCAGAATCTTTTATAAACTCATCTCCTGGTTGCAGATAGAGATGATAAGTATTTGCAAGCACAACCTGAGAAAGGGCTCCTTTGATTTGTTCTGGAGTAAGAGACTTTACCGTCCCCTTTGTACCGACACTTACAAAAGCCGGCGTCTTTATGAGACCGTGAGGAGTATGAAGAAAACCAGCGCGACCTAGACCGCCCTGGATTTTCTTCTCTATCTCAAATCTAAAAACTTGATTCATTAATTACTGAACTAACTCAGGAGTAACATCTAGCATATCTATCAATTCTACAGTGAAGACCAGGGTTGAGTTTGGAGGGATCGGACCAGCTTGCTGGGCACCATAACCGAGCTCTGGAGGAATTATTATTGTCCTTGTACCGCCCACCTTCATACCTTGCAAACCTATCTCCCATCCTGGAATAACCTGTCCAGAACCAAGTACAAAATCAAATGGTTGACCAAAGTCCCTAGAGTTTTGAAGAACGGTACCATCTTGCAAAGAAAGTATATAGTGAACTCTCAAACCCTTACCAGAGACTGCACCCTCTCCAGAACCAGAAACAAGGTCATTTATAATAACACCCTGATTGTTATTTGATCCAGCGTTTATAGCTGCGGCTGATTGATTATCTGTCATTTGTGATTGATTAAACAAACTCATAATATCTCCACCAAACAAAGTGTAAGCCACAAATACAACAGCAAGACCCGCAGCTATCCACTCTACCTTTGACAACTTTCTCATAAATTTGATGATAATTTTCTAATATATAGAATATAGCACAAAAAAAATATTTAATATAGAATAATGGGTATGCACAACAAAGAAGATAAAAATAAAAAGCCGATAACACTACTAGAAATCGCGGAAGCAGCAAAAAAGAGGGTTGCTGTCATCTCAAAAGAGTTCTCAGATGGTTTTGAATTTCTAAAGAATTATCCAAGATCTGTCACGTTTTTTGGCTCCGCCCGAACGAATGAAGGAGAGGAAGATTATGAGAAAGCGAGGAGGGTTGCTAGCCGAATTGTAAACGAACTACACTACTCTGTGATCACAGGTGGCGGTCCAGGCATTATGGAAGCGGCAAATCGAGGAGCCTTTGAAGCAGGGGGCAATTCACTCGGCCTGACCATAAAGCTACCCGCCGAACAAAAAATAAATCCTTACATAACCGATCAGGTAGATTTTTATTATTTCTTTAGTAGAAAGGTTTGTCTTTCTTTCTCGTCTGAAGCTTATGTATTTTTCCCTGGAGGCTTCGGTACCATGGACGAATTTTTTGAAATACTAACCCTGGTTCAAACAAACAAAATACCAGAGACGCCAATCATACTTGTAGGCAAAGAATATTGGTCCGGATTAGAAAATTTTTTCAAAAAGCATTTAGAGGAAACCAAAAAAATAGACAAGGAAGACCTAAATCTATATATCATCACCGATGATGAGGATGAGATAATGGAAGCCATCAAGAGAGCTCCAGTACAGATAGGCTTGCGATACAACGAAGAATCTGAGGGACCATCAAACAACAATCATTCAAACAACGGACTACCAGCACAATCAGGAAGACCAATAAGCTCCCTTACAGAAAAGCATTGTGTCCCTTGCGAAGGTGGTACAGAGCCTCTATCTCGAGAACAATCAGAGAACTTGTTAAAAGAAGTTAGCGACTGGACCTTGGTAGAAGATAGAGAGATAGAAAAAAATTATGTATTCAAAGATTTTACAGAAGCTCTTGAGTTTATGAATGAGGTGGGCAGAATTGCCGAAAACGAAGGGCATCATCCAGACCTCAAGCTACACAATTACAAAGAAGTTGATGTCAGGATCTCTACTCATGCGATAGATGGTCTCTCCGAAAATGACTTCATTCTCGCTGCCAAAATCGACGATCTCCTAAGAAAATAAGGGTTTTTTGCTATCCACACCTCCTTACTTGCATTTATATCCAAACTATGCTATAATTAATGTCAGAAAGGAGGTGATAAAAATCACCTTTCAGACAATAGTTCGGTCGATCGCGGACGAGCTCAATACTCAAAAAATAAAAGATGAGAGAGGCTTTGAAAGAGCCTTTCGAAAAGCAAGACAGTTTGGGCAACTCCTCGAGAGTGAAGTTCCAGGGGCTATGAAAGAAGTTGGTCTTATCCTGGAAAAAAGAAGGGAGCGCGCTAAAGAAGCGCGCAAACAGAGCAGGTACTGGGAGAACTAGGTGCCACTACCCCAAGTCGGGTGGTGGCCGCTTTTTCTAAACTACAAAACCTTATACTTCTCCAAAATTAGATTTTCTATCTCTCCCCTATCCTTTCCATACTTTGCATAAGACATATTTTTTATATTCTCAATATTTTGCAAATCTCCAACCGAAGGAGCCTGGATCTCTATGTTGAAAGGTTTGGCCGGTTTACCATTTACCAAGAGGCGCAAATAAGCATTTCTATTGTCTATATTCATCAAATCATTAGTTGTAAAGGTCGGAGCAAATTGTTTTTCCAAAACCTCACTATCTTCAGCCCCGACCCTAAACGCGCAAATAGAACCAACGTTTCCAAACACTGAATTTTTTATACTTTCCTCAAGTTGAGCAATAAACTGGTGAGCAATATTTAGAGAAAGTTTGTATTTCCTAGCTTCAGAGAGAATGGTTGATATGGAGTCAGTGGTTATGTTTTGGAACTCATCTATGTAGAGGTAAAACGGCGGGAAATCTTTACCAAAGGAGTCTGTTCTGGATAATGCCGCGATTAGTATCTTGCCTACCAATATAAGACCAAGCAGATTTGCATTTATGTCTCCCAATCTTCCTTTTGATAAGTTTACAAGCAAGATTTTTTTGTTATCCATTATCTCTCGCATATTGAAGCTAGACTTTTCTTGAGCAATTATCGGGCGCATAATTTCGTTTGCAAGAAAAACGTCAAACTTGTTGGTGACATACTGGACATAGTTTGCAAGACCCTGCTCACCACTTGTCTTCTCCGCATTTGCCCAAAATTGAGTGATGAGGGGATTTTTGCAACGAGACAGCTTAAGAGTTCTATATGCTTTGTCCGAGAGTACCCGCGACATGTCTACCAAGGTATTGCCTGAGGCCGGATCTTCCATTACAAGAAGAGCTGAGTTTCGGAAGTATTGTTCAAAGGCTGGCCCCATACTCTCGGGCACATTGCCGTATAGTTTGCGGAAAATACTAAAAAGTTCGTTCACCACAAAAGTTTTTTGTTCTGGAAATCTTTCATCATACTCAAGCATATTGAGAGCCATCGGCCTCTCCGTAAAACCTGGGTCAAAATATATAACATCGTTCATCCTTTCTTTTGGAATATTAGCGAGGACATTTTGAATATCAGAACCATGCGGGTCTATCATACAAACTCCGTTGCCCATCTGGATATCTTGGATAATCATATTTTTAAGCAAGGTAGACTTACCAGTACCAGTCTGACCTATGCAATAAAAATGTCTCAGTCTGTCGTCTTCATTCATTCTGACTTCTGTGTTTATACTCCGATGTTTGTTGATACCAAGAAGCAGTCCTTCATCACTAAGATCAAAAGGAGCGGGAGCGGTACTAGAACGAGACTGTCGCAACCCTTCATTTACCGTTAGTCCCAAAGTGTGAAAGTGAAAAAGAGTCGTAACTTCCTTTATGTTTAGAGGTAGATTTTCATCACTATCATACATTCTAAAACTAAAGTTCCTGATCATACTTCTAAGATCAGCTTTCTTTAGATTCTTCCATTCTATTGAGTTGCCTGTTGTATTTTGAAACTGATTGAAGCTTGATTTAATACTTTCCAATATTTCTTCTGCTTCTTTTTCTGTATTAGAAGAAGCTACAATCCTTAGGTTGCATCTCACTATCGGACTTTCTATTTTGGTGTTTATGTTTTTTATTACATTTTCATCTACGACTTCTTCGTCTTTTTCTTGATTTTCTTCTTTCTTTTTACTCGAAGAAAATAGGTCTTTGACTGTTTTTAGAACTTCACCAGAGACCGTCTCCGGTATGTTTATTGCCTCTTTTACTTTTTCTCCCTTTTCTATTTTTTTTAGAGCGTCTTTATACTTTTTTAGATACTCATCACCGGCAGGCTTCCACACCAGCTGGATAGCAGCGCCTTCGCCATCTCTGTTGACCTTTGAAAATGAACTCAAAATCACATTGAGAGGATCGTGATCAAAACTCTCATAAGTTTTTAGCGGGAAAATTGGATTATTGCCCGACTTTGCGCTGGCTCCAGCAGTAAAACCAGCCTCATTAAAAATATTATAGTCATCTGGTTTTTCTGATATTTTGGCATTGTTAAATATAGAAAGTATTTGCTTCTCAAAAAGGGATTTTTTTGATCCTGGTATTGATACATAGAAAACAATTTCCTGAGAATAGTTCGGGTTTGCTATTTCAAGTGCCATCCAGTTGTCTCTCAAATCCTGACCAGAAATAGATAGCATCCCTGCATAAAATTGTTCCATCCCAGAAATTATTTCTTTGAGAGTCCGCCCTTTAGCCTCTTCCGTTGCCTCAGGAATAAGAACCTCATAAAGCACCATCTCCAAACTTTTGCCTATTTTATCTTTGCTATCAAGGCCCGAGACAGTAAACCCTTCCTTTAGATACTCAGCTATAAACCTGTGAAAATCATCCGTTATATGAAAATTATTCATTTTTTCAACCACAGAGAGTGCATTTTTTATCCCCTTCTCTTTTGCAAGAAGTACTAGAGACGAAACCTGTTTGTCGTGAGTCTCTGGAGAAATTTTTAAGATAATTTGATCCTTTTCTTCTTCCTTCAGAGCAAAATCATTGCTCAAAACATTTTTATCAGGCGAAACTTTGTATTCAGATATTATTTCTCTTACAGGATAAAGATCATCTTTTTTGACACCTATCTTGTTTAAAGCTTCCTCCTTTTCTGCGATCAGCTTCTTTAGATGAGATATCTCCTCCTCTCTGTTTGAGAATGGTTTTTGTGGAGAAGTAAATTTATATTCCATTTCTATATTATACCTTACCCCACTCTCTCTCCTAGAGTAAAGGGAGGGGATAAAAAAAGAAAACCCCGTTCTTTTGGAAAGGAGTTTTCTTTTTTATCTGAAGACAGAAAAACTAAAGACTACATCTGGGACATAGATGAAGAAGCCTTAGGCTTCAACATCACAAGCGCAGAAAGACCTACCAAGATGTAAACTATTCTTGGCAACCATCCCATCATATCCATACCAAGAAGTACGAATAGATCTTTACTCAAAAGCCCGACTAGAAGCCAGTTAAGACCTCCAATGATCAAGAGCCAGTGTGCTAACTTTTGCATTTTGTTAGTTTAGTTGTCTATTAAACGACCAATTTATACCCCTATTATAGCATTATTATTTTTTATAAACAGATACAGGTGTGTATATAAACAAAAAGATAGCCGGCGATACTCCGCCGGCTCTTTATGAAAAGTGCATCCTGAGTCCTTTAACTTCTAGACCCTTGAACGTAGACGTCGTGTTGTTGGCGAAGTAAAACAAGAAGATCTTGTCCTGAGATCTTCTATCGCCTTCTCCGGTGTTCTACCCCAGCCCCAAAAACGTCCACAAAATGGATTCCGAGCAATCCAATAGGAAGAACATTCAGATAAAATTGGCTCGCCACTGGAATGCCTAGAACCTTCAAGAGAAGCGTCGTTTGCTTCCATCGCTCCGTTCTCAGATTCTTGTTGCAAGATCACCTCCCCGAAAGATTTTATCACCATAAAAACCAAAAGCAACAAACCGCAGAGGAGAGCCCTCTGTAAAAACGAACACCCTACGGCATGAAGCCGTAGGGCGTTTTGAGGTTGTGGAGCTCTTCAGCATCCACAGGTTTCGATGATGTGAACAGGAAGATCTTCCTGACGAGAACCGACGAAGCGGACCTTGACCAGAAACTTTTCTCCCAATGGTCCACGAGCAATTCTGACTTCAGTGATCTCGTAGAGTCCATCTCGGTTTCCACCGAGGACGCCGCCAAAAAGATTCAGTTTTACGCCGACTTCAGGAACTTCATCCGTCTGCACATACTCAATTGCAGTGTTAATGTAGATGGAATCCAGAAGCCTGCGTTCGGTGTTGTCGTGCTTGAGGAAGAGCCACTCGCCCTTACCACAACTGCAAGGTCCAAGAGACTCTCCTTTTTCCAAAAACTTGGTCTGTCCGTCGTTTGAGCAACGATACAGCCCGTTGATGAGAGCAGCCTCAATTGTCGCTGGCATCTAGTTGTTACTCGGAATGATCCACGTTACGAGCCGCAGACCCTCAGTAGTTCCTTTCCATCACAAAATTACCTTTTTGGAAAGGTTTTGTCAACTAAATTTTAAAATGCCAATACTATGGCATTTTTAAAATCACAAAAATTTGCTTTTGTGTCACAAGTCACTAAGCATAATTCTTCGCTGTGCTCGAATTCTGCTAAGTGCTCGCGACCCCGCCTCGCCTGTCGCAAAGCGACATGGCTGCGGCTTCACACTTCGCCCGCACATGAAGCAGTTCATGTGCTTTACGCTCGTGTGA
>CAZHPR010000013.1:9137-17179 GCA_964534305.1 uncultured Candidatus Saccharibacteria bacterium | reverse complement strand
AAAATCGAACTAGAGCGAATTTAGTTCTTGACCGCAAATCAGATTTTGCGTAAGATTGCTAGCAGGAAGGAGCAACATGAACAACTTACTGACCGCAACGATCACCGGCGATGAGGGAAAGGCGATCCGCCTCTTTCTCCGCCGCGACAAAGATGCCTACCGCTGGTATGAGGAAAGCGGCAAGGATACCGAAGTGAGCGGAGACAGTATCGAGGATGCTCGCGGCGCGGCGTATGCTTCGTGGCGGAGATGGCGGCTTGCCATGGATGCAGTCACCGGCGAGCAAATCATTGCCGCCATCGAAGCGGGCTTTGCCTCGTCGTCCATGAATGCCGTGATGCAAGAGGCTGCATCCCGACACAAAGAGGCATTAGCCTACCGCGATTCGCACCCTGGCAGCACGGTGCTGCAATACGAATCCTACGCCGAATGTTGGGAAGCGGCTGCTCGCGACCTTGGGTACACCGGCCGCACTCCTGTCGCGCTCAACATGGACTGGGATGCGCCGGAATTTCAGGATGCCCGCGAACTCACCGAACTCGCGGGGTGCCAGTGGGATTTTGAAGGCTGGCGGGCCGCCGCTAACTGCATCCGCGCCCACGGGATGCTAGGCGGGGTACGCCTCGGCGTGGGGTACATGGATGCCGCAAATCAACCTGCCTGATGAGGCCGCGCCAAGGCCGAAACCCCTTCGGGGGTCGCAGGAAGCAGAAAGGAAGGAATCATGACAACCAATGGTACTGGCGCGTGGGGTACGGCCAAGAGTGTAGCAAAGGAGGATCAATGAAACCAGGTGCCACGCTCGCCGTCATCGACAACCAGGAGGATGGCTTCGACGCCATCCTCGACCTGCTTCCCACCGTCCGCGATTCCGTAATCTCTCCGAACAGCAAGCGAGCGTACTATCGCTCGCTGCTTGATTTTGTGCGATGGAATGCCGGAGCCGAACTGGGGCGATCCAGAGTCCTGGAGTACCGCCAGCACCTCATCGATGGGGGCAGCGCATCGAGCACAATCAATCTGGCCCTCTCGGCGATCCGCAAGCTGGCGGAGGAGGCTGAGTGCCGGGGGTACATCGATGAGCGCACCATGCGCCAGATCCGCTCCATTGAAAGCGTATCCTCGCGGGGGGTGCGTTTTGGCAACTGGCTCACCGAGGACAAGGCGCTGGAACTCCTCATGCTGCCTGACCAGAACACGCCGGCCGGGCTGCGGGATTTCCTGCTGCTCGGGATGCTGATGGGCTGCGGGATGCGCCGGGAAGAGGCCGCTGTCGTGCTTTGCACCCAAGTTGTGGAGCGCGACGGGCGCATGGTGGTGATGGATTACGAGGGCAAGGGGAGGAAGCTACGCACGTCGGTGCTCCCGCGGTGGATGGAGGCCCCGGTACGCCGCTGGATTAAGGCTATTGGTCGGGAAGGGTATTTGCTCCGCCCGGTTTACCGCGGCGGAGCGGTCGGAGAGACGAAACTGAGCGGGGAGGGTGTGCGCCTCATCGTCCATCGCTACACCAAGATGATCGGGGTCGAGGCTGCTCCTCATGACCTTCGCCGCACGTTCGCGCTTCAGGCTTTGGAGGGCGGCGCGGACATTGAGGCAGTGCGCCAGGCGCTTGGCCACGCGAGCCTTGCGACGACAACGCGCTACGTGTCGTCGTCGGATGCACTGCGGAATCCGGCTTGTGATTTTGTGTTGGGAGGAAAATAAAGCACCTGTCTGAATGGATCACTCAACTTCAACACCTTCAGGCTAAGTACGGCGATGCCGTACTGAGCACTGAGACCCCTGGTGGCCTACCGCAATTCCAGGTTGTCAGCATCGGAGCTTACGGCTACGAGACCCAACTGCTGGTTACCGCTTGGTTCGACCATCCGAGAACGTGACCTGTAGGCTTCCCATTCGCGTTGTAGCCCTCGAATAACTTCGGTGCCAAACGGGCCGAACTGCGCTTGCGCAGCCCACAACTCGTCCATCGTCACACTTGGCCTCATCATCGTTCCCACCCTTTCATGGGAGCCGGGTTGCATTGCTGCAACGCGAGCTTTTCCCGGATCTCTTGCAGTGTGCTCGCCACTCCCTGCTCTCGCTTCCAACTCTGAATGTCTAGTTGGACGGTTTTATCTTTCCATGGTTCATGCATGAACTTGCGGTACTGCGTGCGGCGAATCCAGCGCTGCTTCTTTTCCTCGTGCGACGTGAATTGCCCCGACCGATAGCGGTCACAATCCCGGAGGAACGCCGCCTTGCGCTCTACCGCTTCCTTCGCCTTCCATGATGGCCACGACCAGTATTCAGGCGTGACCAACTCGCATGGAATGGCGTGTCCAATCCCTCCTTGGACGCCTCCAATCCAGTGCGGCGGATTCAAGGCCATCATCTTGGCGTCATGCTCCAAACCTACGGCCACCTGCGCCTGTGCAGCATCTGCAATTTTGCCTGCGGCGAACGCCGATCCGAGACTTTGCAGGAACCCGCGCTTTGTCAGCCTCACCACGCCACCTCCGCCGCCGAGCGCATCTTCGCATCCTGAGGCACCTGCCGGCCGCCGTTGCAGTGGCAGCGTACGCTGTTGTCGTACCGGATTCCCCGGCGCATTATGGGATCGTAGCGCCACCCGGTACCCCCGCAAGTGTCGCAATTCGTCCGCTTCTCGGAATCGCTCAAGAGGCTCCATGCCACGGATCGAATGCGATCCGGCGACGGCCAGCGCATCGGATCGCCGGGAGCTTCAATGATTGCCGCCACGATGGATTTCGCGTGCGCCTCTGAGCGGGCTGAGGCGATCAGGGTATCGATGGTGAGGGTAAGGCCCTCGGTTGCTTGCGGCATGGGCGCAAAGGCGGTGAATTGGCCGACGAGGGCGCGGGCTACGTCGCGGGTGATGCTAGGCATTGCGCAACCTCTCGTCTCCCTTCGTTGCCAGGGTGGCCGCTGACTTGCGGTGGGGCCGCTCGAAATAGCGCCCCTTCAGGTAGTTCTGCGGGAGGCTACGCGCCACCGTGTAATCCTCTGCATCCCGCGTGCTGGCGTCCTTCAAGGCATCAAGGCGCTGTTCGACGCTGAGCGCCTGCCATGCGTGTTCAGCCCAAAGCCAGTCTGAAGATCCACCCAGGAGGATTTCGCGCGACCGGCACACCTCCCGAAACTCTGTCCATTGCTCGTCAAAGTGCGCTGGCATCATTTGGCTGCCCCTTTCTGCTGAAATCCGTGCTTGTGCTCACTCTCCGGGTCTTCAAGGTTTGGCATCCTCTCGATGAACACTGTATGCATCTTCGCCGCAAGCCACCACTGTAGGCGGTGAAGTTCCTGTCCCTTGAACTTGGCCCAGATGTGCGGCGCGGCCACGATGCGGCCATCCTGCACGTCCACCTGCCCCACGATGGCATTGCTGCCCGTCCCGGCCTCGATGCGGTACTTGTGGATCATTGCAGCATCTCCCTCGGAAGCATCGGGGTATCTTTGTCGTGCCGTGGTACCCGCGCGCCTTCTTCGTCCATCCAATCCTCATGCTCGCGGCCCAGCTTCAGCAGATCCACCTTGCGGGCGCGGAATAGGGATGCCCCTTGCGCTTCGTCGCACATGAAGATGCCGAGCCAGCAGGAGCACCGCAGACAGTGCGAGCATACGTATCTCATGGGTAGTACTCCTCGTACTCGCCAGAATCTTCCAGCGCTTGGTAATACTCGTGGTGGCAAGCGCATTCACATTCCCCGTCGTGCTCATGGTCGTGGTAGTTGTCGGGACTCACAAGATATCGGGAGCGGAAGCACTCGCGGCCATCAGGGAAGTGGCAGCAGCATTTGGAATCGTCCCAAAGTTTGTCGATGACGCTCATCGCAGCGCCCCTCCCGTGATCTCCTTCACCTGATCCTGCGCCTCTCGGAGCATAGAGAACGCCTTGGCGACCGGATGCGGCTCTTCCTTGCGCATCTCTCGCAACATGGCGCAGCACGGATACGGCGTGCCCAGTTCGCGCTTCAGGTGGTGCGGACACTTGCGGCAATCCTTGATCGGCACGTAGACGCGGAGCACGTCATCAGTCTTGAAAGTGGGGTAGTCTCCGGGTGGGCGTGGACAGTTCTTAACCATGCGAGTGCGGGTTAGTGATGCCAGCCGTCCGTCTATGGTTGCCAGTGGTGCGATGTGTACTCCGCTGGGATTCGTGTACCCGGCTTCACTGAACTTATAGCCATGCGGAATCGCGTGTAGTTCCCCCATCTTTTGCCGCTGCGATGTCTTGATGATCGAAGCCATGAGGCTTCCGATGGTAGTACCGCGATTGCGCTTCATCGCCGCACCTCACCCTCGATCTCCTCCACGAGAGATTGATCGATCTGTGGCACAATCGGCTCGGGCGCGTCCGTCAATTCGAACTCGAACGATTCCCCACCCGCATACACCCGCACGGCTTCCATGCGCCAATAGGGTAGCTTGGTGAGGCTGTCGAGGCGCACCTTGACGATGTTGCTGCCCCGCGTGCCGTTTGGTCGCCACGTCATCGCATCGGCCCATTTGTCGCCAACGCGTTTCACGCGGAGACAGGAAAAACGCGCTACGTTGAAAAAGCAGTCGCCGGGTTTGATCTCGACAGCCATCATGCCCTCCCCTTATTCGTTAATCGCGATGCTGGCGTTCGCCCACATCACGGCCTGTTGCAAGTTGGTAAGCGCGAGGCTTTTTTCCCGCGAGTCGGGGCAGTTGCGCTCGATGTTGTGTGCCAATTCTTTGGCGCAGTCTCGGATACTCTGGTAGCGGGTGGTCTGGTCACCCTTGGGAGCATGGTACGTGAACGTGTTGTCGATCTGTTCTTTGGTCAAGTATTGTCCTTTCAGTAATAACCTTCTCGTTCTGCCGCAGCAGAATTGAACTCATCCCACCACGATTTGCACTCGGCCTTAAAGTTGAACCCATCTGACAAATTCATAAACAGGGTCCGAACTATTCCGTGGTACATCAGCGTGAATCCCGGCTTGTGAGCTCCACACTGCAACAGCGCGGCAAGCATGCAAGCCGGACAGTGACCGGATACTGTGCGAAGCACGGAAAGCCCTTCATCTGGCAAACTGATGTCGATACATTTCACCAGTTCCTCAATCGGTAACTGCTCTCCGCCGCTCACCTCGCACATGCGGCACACACGCGCCGGATTTTTCGTACAGTGTTTCTCGTGTTGCGCGATGGATGCGGCGCTCAGGTTGTGCTTGCCGCAGTAATCGCACCAGTACTGCCAGACCTGCTTTCTCTTCATCGCTTTTTACCCGTCGTGATCCTGCAACAAATCAATAGCTTGGCGCATGGTTGGCGCATCGAAATTCCGATGCCCATTAAAGTCGCACACGTGTAAGCGAATGCCGCCGTCATCATTCACCCACGCGCGAAACGAGTTGTGGCTTGGCTCACGGCGAAGCCAGTCTTCCAAGTACTGCAAGCCCTTCATCGCATCACCTGCACGGGCTTGCCGTCCACCCTCTCGATCTTGCGCAACTGAAAGCCCCGGCGCTCGATCTTGCGCACCTTGCCGCCGGATGCATCGGCAAACTTCTGCGCCTCTGATTCCGTGAAAAACTGCTGCACGGCCTGCCTGTTGCCCTCGCGGTAGTGATACACCACCTCGAACTGCTTGCCGTTGGGTTCGAGTTGCGCATGAAACCCGTGCGTGCCGTCTTGAAATCTGTTCATGCCTGCTCCTCCTGCTTTGCTTGTTCGATTTGAGGTGCTGATCCGGCGCTTTCGGTGAGCGTCAAGCCCGCCGACCTCATGGCGATGGATGCAAAGTGCGCTTCTATGCTGGCTTTTGCATCCGTGACCAGGTTTTCGACGTGCTCCTCAAATGAGTCGTAGAGAAACTGATGATTGCCAGAAAAACTACCTACGGCTACCCTCAACTGGTGTATGAGTTCTGCGAACTCCCGCTTTTTCGGGTTCTGCGCAGCGTTCTCCATGCGCTCACAAATGTGCATCAAATCCGAAACCGCTCGGGCTGCTTGTTTCTTCGCCTCATGCTTCGCTTGCGCAATGCTGTTGTCCGGTGGCGGGACAGGCCCGCAGTCCTGCGTGCCGACCCGAGTCAATGAACACGGAGTACCGTAGCCAATGTTCATAGAGCTGACAAAAGTCGCCCATTGCGCCTCTGTGAGTCTCACGGTAATAAGTCCATCGGCTTCTCCGTGAAACCAATCTCGATTGAGCGAACGCTCTATCGAAGCACGCCTTATGGTGATATCGACCATCGCGGAGTGGCGAATACGTGATCCAAAAAGGTGAAGGCCTTTCGGTCCACTCGTAACGCGACTTGCGCCGATCATTCCGTATGTAGGGTGGGTGTGTTTTGTGTCGTCAGGCATTCTGCTCCTCCTGCTCTGCTTGTTCGATCTCTCGATCTACGTTTGCCAGCGACCGAGCGTAGCCTGTGCTGATATCGTGCCGGGCTGCTCGCAGCGCCGCTGATCTCGTGCTATACATCGGAGGCGTTCCGTTCGACCACACTTCAGATTCGCTGTAGCGATGTTTTCCGTATGCCATGACTCCTTCCCTTGCAGCGGGGAAACCGTACACAATTACTGGAAACCACCCAGTGGCGTACCCTTCGCCTGCGGCGGGAGGATAGATATCCGGCTTTACTGGCGTACTGATGTACATCGCGCGGTACATGTCTCGCTCAAGGCGCAGCGCCTCCATCTCGTCGCGCTCTTTCTTGTTCATCGCCATCTACGCCTCCTCCTGCTTCCTGTACTTCCGCGCGATGAGTTCAACGTAACGCGCCCGCACGGGGTCGTCATCCTCCGCGACGCTGCGGCGGTACGCCGGATTCGGTCGCGGATCGTAGATCACCGCATGCTCGCCGCGGTACTGCCCGTACACCGCGTGGCCGTGCTCCATGGTGGCCGTTGGGAGGCCAGTGTGGTTACGTGTTCGCATCGTCGTGCTCCTCCAGAACCCATCGCAGTATCCAGCGCTGCGCCGCGTATTCGTTTGCCTCGGCGGACATGACGTGCAATTTTTCCAGTTGCTCCGTGCAGAACTCAATGCGCTCGCGGATCTCGGCTTCACTTCGCATCGTCGCCCTCCCATCCTTGCAGCCTCAGTTGCGCGGCGATATCCGGCGGCTGCCAGCCCTCCGGCTTGCGTACCTTCCCGTCAATCACGGGACCGCCGGACTTCGCCATGTTCGCGGCGTGTACGGCAGCCCACAGCGGCCACATGTTGATACCCATGGCGAGGAGGGAGCCGATTGTGACGTACAGGTCATCGATGAGAGCATCGGCGGATTTGGCAAAGTCGCGCTTGCCAGAAAAAATCTCTGAAAATACGCATGTGTCGCCCGGTGTCGCCGCATTATTCCATATACTCAGGTCTGCGTCATAGCCGCTGTCGCGGACCCATTCCATGAACTCCTCGCCCTTCAGCCGCACGCGCAAATCCATCGTTTTATCGTCGGGCCACTGGGGCTTTCCGGGTAGCGGCTGGCCGAACGCGGCCATGAAGCTGCGCACGTTTTTCACGGGGTCCATGTAGGCATCCGGCGAATGCGCATCGTATCCGTTTTTCCATCCGTCGATGTAAAACTTCGAGCAGACAGCAGCAATCTGGCTCACCAGATCGTCATTGGTAAGGCTGGAGTCGGAGCAGTGCTTGCTCACGATGTCCATTGCCGCTTGTCGCGGCTTCGTTTCAGAACTCACTCTTCGTCCTCACTTTCTTTGCCAGCGCGTTGGCCCACTGGCGGTATTTCACCGCATCACTTGGTTCGTTGGCAGCACTGGCCGCTTCTCGTAGCCCCGCGATGCGGCCGAGTTCGTAAGCCTTGCCGATTTCGTTTTTTACCGATCCTGGCGTTGGGTGGCCTTCGTACTGGACCACGCCCGCTTCGTTGCGCACGCAGCGCATTTCCGCTTCCGACCGCAGCGCAGCCATTGCTGTCTCAATCGCCTTGCGTTTCGTCATCGTCAGCCTCTCCTTGGGTGCTTTTTTCCCGTATGCCCCCCAGCAACATAGCTGGTTGCCGCAATAACGGCCATGATCATGCGGGTGGTTCATCGCTG
>CAZHPR010000013.1:4277-9037 GCA_964534305.1 uncultured Candidatus Saccharibacteria bacterium | reverse complement strand
CGCTTTCGCGACATACCACTGCTTGAAATTCTCAAGCGCTGCCTGGGCGGTGGCGAACACACGCTCTGTGTCGCGGGCATCCGTGAGCGTGTTGCGCTCGGGGCTGTACCAGAACCAGCCTTCGTACCCTCGTTGAATTGTGGCTGCTGGACGGCCATCTACTCTGATGTCGTAGGCGGGCGGCGGGAGATATCGGCCACCCACGGGCTGCTTGCGCTTCGTGATTCTCATCGCTCCGCCTTTCTCGCCGCGTCGATGGCCGCGCGGCCGTTAATTGGCTTTGCCTGCCTTTCAAGGGTGGCATCGATGCCCATGATGACATCCTCGATTTCGTCGCGCGTCAAGGCACCGTAACGATCTGTTCCTGCAATCTTGCGAAGTTCCAGAATCGTTTGTAGCCCTTGCCTCTGCCGCTCCAACTCCTTGCGGAACGCAGCGTTCTCAGCCTCCAACTCCTCGTTGCGCTGCTTCGCCCACGCAAGCCCCTCACTCACGATGCGCAGGCCCTCGATATCCATTTCGAGCGCGGCGATTCTCGCATCCTTCGCGGCGAGCTTTACTTCGAGTTCGTAGTTGTTCATCGCTTGTTCTCCTTGATCGCCAGCGCCACGGCCAGCATCATCAGCGTCACGGCCAGAGGCGCGTAGGGGTGCGGCTTGTATTGCTCCACTAATTCAGCCAGTTGCCAACCTATCCAGATCGAGCACGCCATGCCGACGAAAAAGTAGGTTGACCACAAGGCCACTCGCCATGCCCGCTTCATTCTTACTCCAGCGCTTCGCGGGCTATTTTTCTCAGGTCTTCCGCGTCTTCGGTGAAACTGAAGGCTATGCTGTTCAGCGAAAGCCTGTAAGCCAAGTTTTTTCTTTCAACTCTTTGCAGATGTAGAGCGGCATACTGCGCTATGAGCATAAAAAATATCGTTGCGCCCACCAGCACCACCGTTCCCGGCTCCGGCGTGGTTACTGGCGGATCGCCGATGTCCGTGAGTATCACGTTGCCTTCCCACACGATGCCGAAGCCGTAGCGGCCCCGTTGTGCCACATCAAAGCGCAATTCGTTCTCACCGATGGATAGCCATGGCGCGATGTCGATCTCCGTGTAGCTGGTGCAGGTGACTCCGAAATCGGAGCAAAGCGTGTAGGCGTTTCCATCCATTGGCGCTTCCGGCTGCACGGGCGAGCCGTTCACCCACAGAGACGCCGAATCGTCTGCCGCAAAGCGAATCGGCGCGGCGGTGAAAACATGGCCGATAGTGAAGCGCTCGAAGAAGCTGATTACTGTGCCGTTGGGCACCGTGAGCATCGAGGCTTTCGCGCCTGAGTCTACGTGCGATATCCATGGTCCTCCTATCCACGACGGGTGCGGCGTGATCGATTGCACGGCGCACGGCGCGGGTGCGCATGTGTCCGTAGGGTCCGAGTGGAATGGTGCGGCGGTGAGCGTAGCCGCAATGAAAAGCAAGAGGCTGATTCGTTCTATCACTTGCTCATCTCCTTGCGCCCTAAGCCCCTGATGCGGCCTTCGATTAGCCTGAAGGATTCTGGACTGAAAAGTTCTTCCCTACCAATCCTTAGGGCCTCTTCCAGTCCCTCCACAAAGCCTTGCTTGCGGCCCTCGATGAAGCCTTGTTTGTAGGAGGATTCGAGGACTATAGATCTAAGCTCGTCCTCTACGCTTATCCTTTTACGCATCACGTTCTCCCTTCCCCATCGTTTTCTCCGCCCGCCAGATACGCTGCCCCTCGCGGTGCCCCTGCTGGTAGGCCGTGATCCACAGCACCTCGTTCGGGTTCTCCAGTAGCCAGCGCGGCGGATCGTAGCGGTCGTTGCGACCGTGCGACATGCCTTCCTTGTACGCGCGAAGCAGGTTGTTTTCTGTCATGGCTGCGCCTCCGCCTGGTGCAGCACCTTCGATCCCCTCATCATGCGCCGCCAGGAAGTAAGGCTGACGGATTGCGTCATGGGGTACAGATGCCATGTGCAGCAAACGTAGTCTACTGCCGTGAATCGTGGGTTGACCTGCTTCGTTTTCACGACTCTGTACAGGCATCCGTCTGCCTCAATCTTGTCCCCCGCTACCGGGTTAACTCGCGGATCTCGTGTCATCGCACCTCCCGCCGCAGGTCGTCGGGATACATGTGCCCCGGCCCCTCGGTGAGGATGCCCCAATAGCTCGCGGCGAGCATCGCCACGAGGAGCGCGATGAGCAGCCATTGCGCAAGGCTCAGGCCACGGTAGCAAGCGAATAAGAGCCTCATGCTGTACCTCCAGATTGCTGAACGCTTGGCGATGTGGCGATTTCGTGAGCCACCGCATTAATCTCCTGACTCAATCTGTTCACGCGTTGCGCGATCTGCTGCAATTCCTCATGCGGTACACCCTGCCAGCGCCGCAGCGCTGCCACGGCAACGCCAATCTCACGGTTGAAGTGGTCGCTGTAGCGGTCAATCTTCACGCCCGATTCGGCCTCAAACGCCGCGATATTTGCGCGCAGTTTCTCCAGTTGCCGCCTGGCTTCCTTCAGTTCGTAGCCTTCCTGTTCGATCCGGCGAGCCATGCGTTCCCGGCTGGCAGCTTCAATTCTTTGATCCACCAGGGTCGAAGGCACCCAGTTCTCCACCACGTCGCGCATCAGCGACGCGAACAGCATCCATGTCGGCTCAACTGCCTGATGCTCGGGTGCTGGCTTCGCGTACTTCAGACCGCCGTCATCCTTGACGTAGATCAATCCCCATCCTGGAGGAACCTCGTCCTTGTCGATCATCTTGTCAAAACAGACTACAAACCACATCTTGCAAAACCTTGCCAACTCCTCGGCCTTAGCGGGTTGTTTCAGTTCCTTTTTCCAGTCAGCGCGCGACACCTTGACCTCAAAGCCGGTCATGTACAAGCCGCGCGACGGCCACAAGGACATTGCCATGGCGTCGGCTGTGCGCACCTTGTCGGAGAAGCCTACGGAGTTGCGCACCTCGGTAAGGAAAGCGTACTCGGGCGCTTTGTAGCGGGCGGCAAGCGCGTTGATGATGTGGCCGGCGGTCATCGCGCACCTCCATCTCGCTCGGCCACCCACGCCCGCACGCGATCCTGCAAGTCTGGCGGCACATGCCACGATCCGGTACGCTCCGCTTCCCCCGCGATGGCGCGCAGAAGGATGGCGGCTATTGGCTCATCGCGCCACCCTTGCCGATAAGCCGATGCGAGGCAGATAGCTATGTTTTTCGCGCGAAATGGCGGCTCTAGATTAGAAAGTCGATCAGCAAGGGTGAACCATCGCGCGGCCAAGTGCTTACTCACTTTCCCTCCTCCAGTTTTTCCAGCGGGCACCAATCCGGCGTGCCCGTAGGTGGGCACAGCGGCGGCATTGAATGCAATTGGCACCCATGCTCAAATCCGCCCCTGGTGCTGTAGTGATACATGAATCGAAATGGGCACTGGGCGCATTCGGTAATTCGGATGATTCGCGTGGTCACGCCGCACCTCCCGCGGGCCGCGTAGCAAGCCGCGTAGCAACCCTGGCGGCGCACTCAGGGCACAGTTGCTTTCCGCGGTACAGCCGCCAGCCGATGAGGTATAGAAAGTCGTTGCATAGGTCGCGCGTGGACATCGTGACATCAGCCGATGTGTAAATGTGGCCCTTGCGGTTGGTGTCGCACACGAGAACCACGCGGTGACCAATTTCCGATGTTTCTTCGAGTCTCATCGAGCACCTCCGTAGTGCCGCAGGTACTCGCCAAAACTGTACCCCAGGTCCGCATTCAGGAACGCCTGATAACGCTTCTGTGAGCGCGTCAGCTTCGGCGGCGCGGGGCTTTCCCGCCGCACGGCCTCCATGCCTTCCGGCGTCACAATGCAGTTGAAGTATGGAAGCCAAGAGCGCCGGAACGAGCGCATGTATCCAAGGGCTACCAGTTCGGCGCAATCGGCCACGTCGTCACCGCCAGCGCAGAAGTGGTTGCGGTCGCTGCCGCGCTCCCGCTGGCCGTATTTGTCCATGCCAAGTGCGTGCTGCAGGATCTCCAGGAGCCGTGGTGTCAGTGTCACGCCGCACCTCCCGCGCCGGGGGTGGGAGCAACGCCGTAAACGTGTTCCTTAATCGCCAGCAAAAACGCCTCATTCCCAAGCTGCACAGGTGGCCCGCACCAGCGCTCCCAATTCTCCAATGTGAGCACCATCTTCCCCGTGCGAATCCACCGCGCCAGGTACACCAGCGCCGCGCCTTGGTTGCCGCCCCACGGTTGGCGGTTGTGAAAGTCGAAGTGGGAGCCGCAGATGCGCACCTTGCGGGACCGCCAGATGGGCCTCCCCTCTTTGTCGGAGCCTACCCATTCCAGCCAGAGCGAATTGTCTTTAAGCAGGAAAAAGGGCTTGGCTTTTAGATGCCCGATAGCGAGATTTGCCAAGCGGCATCGATCTTCGCGGTTCATCGCGCACCTCTCTCTGTCGTAAACGGAGGATTACCGGATTCATACGATTCGCGGCTGTAGTACCAGCCCTCATGCGGCTTCACGTCTACCCAGTACATCCCGCATTTGCAGGTAACCGCAAGGCTCATGATGCCGACAGGGCAGAGGCGAAAACAGCCCGGACATCGCGGCGGTTCATTCCACGTCATGCCGCACCTCCGTCTCGCTCCGCCACCCACGCTACGATGCGCTCTTGTAAATCGGGCGG
The DNA here is from genome assembly GCA_964534305.1 of uncultured Candidatus Saccharibacteria bacterium. GTDB lineage: Bacteria > Patescibacteriota > Minisyncoccia > Phycocordibacterales > WO2-35-19 > CAZHPR01. The sequence goes on along the minus strand of CAZHPR010000013.1, from coordinate 4,364 downwards.
CACGTGCCACGAGCCTGTGCGCTTGGCCTCGGCGGCAATGGTGCGCAGGAGGATGGCTGCGAGCGGCTCGGTAGCCTCCATGAATTG
>CAZHPR010000013.1:0-4177 GCA_964534305.1 uncultured Candidatus Saccharibacteria bacterium | reverse complement strand
CGGCAATGGTGCGCAGGAGGATGGCTGCGAGCGGCTCGGTAGCCTCCATGAATTGTGGTTGTTCGTTTTCATCGGGCTTGGTTTGGCAGTTTTTTGGCATGGAAAAACTACACCTCAAAGTCGTTACCGTCGTAAACCATCCACTTGCGCTGAATTAGATCCACCAGAAAACTGCACCACGCCTTGGCCGTCTCGCTCTGCATTTCGATTCCGTTATCCGTGCCTGGCGCTCCGCCCTGGACAGCGTGCTGTCGAGTGTCGCTAACGTGTTCACGAGAGGCTTGAAAATATACGCCCAACTCGTACTTGAACAGATCGATTTCGGCGACAAGGGAATAGTCCGGGGACGCCAACGTTAACAATGTAGTCTTGTACATGTCGCCGAACGAAATGGCCGAAGGCCTGAAAAGAAAAAGCACCCGGTAGAGCGACTTCGGCGTGTCTTTGATGCGTTTCGATCCGCATGGGTATGTCCCTACCGGACGGTAGCCCATCGAGGCATAGTCATGGATCTTGTACAGCCCAGTTCTTATAATGAACTCGCGGGCTTCATACTCGTCATCGCTCGCTAGAATCGTGCGGGCTTCGTTTACGAGTTTTAAAACGTCAACTGTCTCGGTCGCCATGTTCATCGCCTACATCAACCTCCCTTTCCCCTGCTCCTCCACCAACCGCACCGCATCCACACTCGCCCGCAGCCGATCCACTTCGGCGTGCGTGTAGCGCTCCCGCATCGCATCGCTCGCGTGTCCCGCAAATCGCTGCGCCTCAATCCCCGTCGCCCCCGCCTGCTGAATCAGAGTGATCGCCGTATGCCTCAAAACATGCCAGCCGATCACCGGAACCCCGGCAAGCCGACATGCGGGCTTCAGTTCCCGCGCCGCTATGTTGTGCGCGTCGAGCGGCTGGCCGTACCGATTCCGAAACACCAGCCAGGCGCCGGGGTACTGCACATGCCGCGATTCCATCGCCTCCAGTGCCAGCGCCGCCTCTTCGCTGAGCGGCAAATCCCTCACAGAGCGCAGCGTCTTCAACGTGCCGAATTCGCCGTGCGTGAAGTTGCGCCGGATGCGCACTACTCGGCGATCCAAGTCCACATGCTCCCAGTCGAGCGCAAGCGCTTCACCGATGCGCAGCCCGCACGACATCACCACCAACGCCAGCGTGCGGTAAGGCTCGCGCATTTGAGCGAGCAGCGCCCGCGCATGCACCGCTGTCAATGCCATCCGCGTCGTCACCGATGGCACCGTGGGCGTCGTGAGGTACTGCGTCGGCGGCGTGCCACGATAGCAACCCGTTTTCAGCGCGTGTTTCCAGATCGCTGATAACGCGTTCCGCAAATGCCGCACGGATTGGGGAGACAGCCCCGCCTCCACCTTGGCATCAACGAATCCCTGGAGGATGCCTTGCGAAACCTGCGTTAGCCGGAAATCCCCCAGCGCTGGCAAGATATGGAACAGCGCCCACTCGTAGTGGTCTCGCCCGGATGCTTTCTTGCGGTCGATGTGCTCCGGCTGGAACTTCGTTTCGATGAACTGCTTCACGGTGGCGTTGCCGAGCAGTACAGCGGCCGGCCCGTTTGCTTCGGCTACCCGCGCGTTCAGCAACTCGATCGCCCGCGCCTTGCCTTCACTGGTGGCGCACAGCGGCTCCTTGACGGCCTTCCACTCGGCCTGATTGCCTACCACCACCCACTTGCTGAAGCGCCCGTAATACTTGCGCCCGATGCGTACCAGCGAGCCCCGCTGGTCGCCTTTAATGCGTCCCATGTCTGCTACCTCTCCCTTGCGCAGTAGCGCATGGATATCGTAGCAACGGGCGGCGGCGCGGCTCATGATGTCGGCTCCTGTAACTGCTTTTGGCACCACATGAAAAACTCGGTAAGCTGTTTGTCCATCGGTGGCGCGAGCACCCACTCCGAGCACATGTCGTCCCAGCCGATCTTGAGCTTTGAAATTTTGCCGCGTGACACCGTGCGCGGCGCATCCCAGGACATGTAATTGTGCGAAAAGCGTTCATGCGCTTCTTCGTGGGCGCGGACACACACCTGCGTGATGTCCTTCTTGGCCGTCAGGAGCACGCTTGCGCCGTCGCTCCAGCGGATGTAGATGAAGGGTGCCTTTCGAGGAATGCGCATCATGCCTGCTCCTGTCGCAAGCGATCGATGGCAGACTGCGCGGCTTGCCGCTCACCTTTGGTAGCAGCGTTATCGCGAAGCCGAACTAGTTTTTCAAGACGCGAATCGGCGGCAGGAGCAGCGATTTGCTTGAATCCTTGATATTGCTCACCTTCAACTACACCGTAGCGATCAACCCGGCGAAGCGCGTCCATAGTAAGTGCGATTGCACGCAAGTTTTCCTCGAAGGTGGCAAACTTGACGCTTCGGAACGTGAAAACGTCCTTCCCCTTCTGCCACTGCAGGACCACACCGGGATGTTCTGGACGCGCGCTTGAATATGGCCAGCCATCGTTACGAATCTTCTCACTCGGAAACCCCGCTTGAATGGTGATCGCGTGAGCGTCCAAGTGGTCAAGTTCGCGCTCCAGATCCTTTAGCGTCTTCCCGTAGGTGGCCCGGAATGGGCTTCGCAGGAAAAGTAGGCCCTTTGCAGGACGCGGCATGTAGACAAATCGAGCGTTAATCATGCCTGCTCCTCGATCCGTGCGCGGATCTCGGCGGCAACGTCAGCGAATGTTCGCGGGCGGCACGAATCGTAGTACATTCCGTTCGCGATCACGTCGCACGCCTCTGCCGCGATCTTCGCCGCTTCCTCCAGCCCTTCGCGCCTGCCGCGAGCGCGGGCGGCGTCGAGGTTGGTGGCCATGGTTTCCACGTCGCGGCGTTGCTCTCTGGCGATTTCGTAAGCCCATTCACTTGGCATCGGGTGCCCTCCTTGCCGCCTGAATCGCCTCCAGTGGCGTTGCACCATACAAAACGGTTTCGCTTGCTTGGTGGTAATACACGGCGCAATAACGACCATCGCCTTGTCTGTAAACCATCACATTTTCGCTCGCCGCATACTCCAGCGCTTCCTCCAACTCCACGGCGCGGCGGGCGGCGGCGATAAGCTCGCGGATGCTGTAGCTTCTGGCGTCGAGGCTATCGCTCTCGATGTACAACTGCTCGATGGCATCAATCTGCTCGCGGGTCATCGCATCACCTTCGAAAGCTTCCCGGCGATCACGTCGAGGCTCATGTTATTGTGGTTCGCGAAATCTGCGATCTCGATCAGCCGCTCCATGATTGCTCGATTTACCCACTCCTCGTGTGCTTCATGGTAGGTAGGCCCGGCCAAGTCCGGCAACCGCTCCTTGTCCCACTCGTGCTTTTTTGCCTCGACCTGCATTTCGCCTAACGTCATATCTCCTCCCTCCATATCACCGGGGCCTCATCGGCCCGAATGACCAGCCATGTGCCCGCGTATCCCTGCAAGCGGCACGCCAGCATCCACGGCATTTTGCGCCGCGCCGCCTGCTCCCGCGCTTGCCGCTCGAATCGAGGCACGTCGATGAGTTTGTGCCACTTCACCTCGACGCTGTAATGCTTTCCATCTGGTGACCCGGCTACGATGTCCTCAGCCGATGCGCCCGCCGTTATGGGGATCACGTTCCAGCCGCGCGTGGTGAGCACGGAGGCAAACTCCGTTTGCCCCCGCCGTCCCTTGTTGCGCTGGCTGCGGCTCATAAGCCATCCCCACACATCCAACGGCTTCCCTGTATCCTCGTCACGATTCTCCGCCGCTCCAGCGCCTTCAGTTCCCACAGCACCGCATGGATGCGGTTTGCGCGGTCGAGCTTCCGCGAGCCGCAGCGCCGCACGATTTCCTTAAACCACACGGGGCGCTCTCCGATGGTGGCGATGAGCTTGTTGCGTAGCGTTTGCCTCATTTTTCCTCTCCAATACTCTCCATTCCTCCGCTTTGCGCTCCTGTCCGATGCCCTTCAATCTTGCGTGGCGTCCTGGCGCGAGCGATGGCTTGCACAACGCGACTTTGATTTATCAACCTGCGCTCGTGCATCCGCTGCTCCTCTGGTGGCAGGTTAACTGCGTCTACCTCCAGCGTGAACCATTCGCCGCGGTTCGTCAGCAGCAGATAGCGCACGCGGTCAAGCTGGCTCGCAAGGCGCTCCCGGTCAAGCGCGGGGTCGTAGGTGGCTCCGTCGAAGTTAAGCGTTG
>CAZHPR010000012.1:7919-21474 GCA_964534305.1 uncultured Candidatus Saccharibacteria bacterium | reverse complement strand
TCAATGGATAGAACAGAGCTCTTCTAAGGCTTTGATGTAGGTTCGATTCCTGCCGGGAGCACTAATGGAGCCTAAAATCCTATATGAAGATGAATATATTTTGGCTTTGGACAAACCAAGTGGACTTTTGGTACATGGGGATGGTAGGGGCAAAGAGGAGACCTTGGTTGATTGGATAAATATTAATTATCCAAATCTTAAAGATGTGGGAGAACCTCAAACATTGCAAAACGGTGAAATTATAAAGAGGCCTGGGATTGTGCATCGTCTTGATAAAGATACAAGCGGGGTAATACTTGTTGCAAAAACACAAGAGGCACACAAGTTTTTGAAAGAACAATTTCAAAATAGAAAAGTAGAAAAAATTTATAATGCTGTAGTTTGGGGAAAATTTTTGCCAGAAAAAATGGAAGGAGTGATAGATAAGCCTATTGGTCGAAGCACAAGTGATTTCCGAAAATGGTCTGCTGATTATGGTGCAAGAGGGGAGCTACGGGAAGCAGTGACGGAGTATAAAGTTATTGCTCAATCGCATAACTCACCCCTAACCCCTCTCTTACAACAAGAGAGGGGAATCAGAAAAGAAATCACTGGTGTTTTACCAGACTTCTCTTATCTTGAAATTAGACCAAAGACGGGGAGGACTCATCAAATAAGGGTACATATGAAGTCAATCTCGCATCCTGTAGTGGGGGATAAGTTGTATGGGGGTAAGAATTATGAATCAGGAATTATGAATTATGGTAAAGAGATAGAATCAAAAAAAGAAAGATTAATGTTGCACGCGCTTTCTATAAAGCTAGAGCTTCCAGGCGGTACTCATATAAAGATAGAATCTCCTCTCCCTCCTGAATTCGAAATCGCCAAAAACCTTTTGAAAAAGGGGTAAAAGCTGATAATATGGGGATATGGAAGAAAATAAAGACCTAAAATCTGAAAATAATCCCATTTCGCCAATGGCTTTGAAAGAGGAAGAAATACTCAAGTTTTGGGAAGAAAATAAGATTTTTGAGAAGACGTTAGAGAAAAACTCAAAGGCAGGAATTTTTTCCAGTAGAAAGGATTTTGTATTTTATGAAGGGCCGCCGACTGCAAATGGTAAGCCAGGCATTCATCATCTAGAAGCGAGAGCATTTAAAGATGCGATACCTAGGTATAAAACGATGCAAGGATTTTATGTAAGGAGAAAAGGAGGTTGGGATACACACGGGCTTCCAGTAGAGCTTCAAGTGGAAAAACAACTCGGTCTAAAATCAAAGAAAGAAATAGAAGAATACGGAGTGGCAGAGTTTAACAAAAAGTGTAAAGAAAGTGTTTGGCAATATATAGACCTTTGGAATTCTTTTACCAAAAGGATTGGCTATTGGGTAGATGGAGATAATCCTTATGTAACTTATCACAATTCATATATAGAATCGGTTTGGAATATTTTGAAAAGAGTAGAGGATAAAAATCTTCTCTATAAAGATTATAAAGTTGTACCTTGGTGTCCTAGATGTGGTACTGCTCTTTCTTCTCACGAACTCGCGCAAGGCTATGAGGATGTAAAGGATCTTTCTGTGACCGTAAAATTTAAAATTGTAAATGAAAAATTTAAAGATAAGTATCTTTTAGCTTGGACTACTACTCCCTGGACGCTTCTTGGTAACGTGGCTTTAGCGGTGGGAGAGAATATTGATTATGTTGAAATATCAAAAAAAGATGAAGGGGTGGGAGAGACAGTGAATTTTATTCTGGCTAAAGATAGACTTGAGGCGGTTTTTGGTAGTGAAAATTATAAAATCGAAAAAGAATTTAAGGGCAAAGACCTTGTTGGTTTGGAATACGAACCCCTCTATTCATTGATAAAAGAAAATTACAAAGGAGAAGGTTTGGATAAGGCCTACAAAGTTTACTCTGCAGATTTTGTAAATACCGAGGATGGTACTGGTATTGTGCATACAGCAGTGATGTATGGACAGGATGATTTTGTGCTGGGTACAGAGGTGGGACTTCCAAAATTTCATACAGTGGACGACTCGGGGCATTTTGTAAAAGGTACAGGTTTTCTAGAGGGCAGGTTTGTAAAGGATGAAGAGACTACAGTAGAGATAATAAAAGATTTGGCCCACAGAAACCTTTTATTCAAAAAAGAAAAATACGAACACTCCTATCCACACTGTTGGAGGTGCAAAACTCCTCTCATATATTATGCTCGCGACTCTTGGTACATAAGGATGTCGGAACTAAGAGATGATTTGGTAAAAGAAAACCAAAAGATAAATTGGGAGCCTGATTATATAAAGGAGGGCAGGTTCGGTGAATGGCTCCGAGAGATAAAGGACTGGGCAATTTCTCGAGAGAGGTATTGGGGGACACCGCTTCCTATATGGCAAACCAAGGAGGGCAAAAAGGTTGTGGTTGGAAGCATAGATGAACTTAAGAGGTATACAAAGAAAAGCGGCAATAAATATTTTGCAATGAGACATGGTGAAGCGGAACAAAATATTTCTGGAATAATAAACTCAGATCTAAAAAATGTCTTTCATCTGACAGAAAATGGTAAGCACCAGGCTTCTCAAGCGGGAGATAAGTTAAAGAATAAAAATATAACAAAAATATTTTCTTCTCCATTTGATAGATGCAAGGAGACAGCTTTTATAGTTGCAGAAAAACTGGGTATAAAAAAAGAAGATGTTGTAATAGACAATAGATTGTTTGAGCTTAGAGCTGGAGAGGAAAACGAAGGAAGACTTTGGTCAGATTATGTAAAAATTTTTAAAGATACAAAAGATAGATTTCTAAATGCCCCAGAAGGGGGTGAGAGTTTATATGATTTGAGTAGGCGGGTTGGTGAATTTATCTATGAGTTAGAATCAAGCTATAGTAATGAAAATATCTTGATCGTTGGTCATGAGGCTCCTGTTACAGGGTTGCATACTGTTGTTAGGGGTGCAGATATTGAAGAGGCTGTAAAAATAAAAGATGAAAAGCCCTATGGCTTTGGTTATGCAGAAATTTCAGAGCTCGATTTTACACCTCTGCCTCACAATGAAAATTATGAGCTTGATTTGCATAAGCCATACATAGATGAAATAGAATTAGTTGATGAAGATGGAACAAGGCTAAACAGAGTAAAAGAAGTTTTGGATGTCTGGTTTGATTCGGGCGCGATGCCTTTTGCTCAGGATGGTTTGGCGGCCCCAAAAATACAATACCCGGCTGATTATATATCGGAGGCGATAGATCAAACTCGCGGATGGTTTTATACACTGCACGCAATAGGCATCTTGATGGATCGAGGGGTCGCGTACAAAAACGTAATATGCCTAGGACACATACTAGATGAAAAGGGCAAGAAGATGAGCAAGTCCTTGGGCAACATTGTTGATCCATGGTTAATGATGGAAAAGTATGGGGTAGATGCACTTCGTTTTTGGATGTATAGCGTAAACCAGCCGGGTGAATCTAAAAACTTTGATGAGAGATCAGTAGACGAGATAGTAAAAAAGGTCTTCAATATGATCTCCAATATTTCTGTTCTGTATTCTCTGTACAAAATAGAAGGGGTAAAAGAGAGTAGGGAGAGTAAAAATATATTGGATAGGTGGATAATCTCAAGGCTAGATGAACTCGTAGGAAGAGGGACACAATATTTGGAAAACTTTAAATTATTTGAAGCTACAAGATTGATAAAAGATTTCGTCAATGATTTTTCTACTTGGTATATACGCAGGTCTAGAGATAGGTTTAAATCAGAAAATGAGCAAGACAAAAACGACGCTCTCTCTACAACTCTCTTTGTCTTAAAAGAGTTATCAAAGTATATGGCGCCGTTTACTCCATTTTTCGCAGAAGATGTATATAGAAGCTTGAGGACTGAAGACGATCAGATTAGTGTGCACCTTACAGATTGGCCAAAGGTGGGTAAGGTAGACAAAAAGTTGATAGAGGACATGAGTTTGGCGAGAGACGTAGTCTCAAGTGTATTGATGATTAGAAATGGTGAGAATATAAAAGTGAAACAACCTCTATCAAGATTAGAGATTCAAGATGATAGATTAAAGAATGAAAAAGAAATAGTTGAGTTAATAAAAGATGAGGTTAATGTAAAAGAGATAATTTTCAACAAACAATTGGATAAAGGATTTTCTCTGGATATAACAATTACTCCAGAACTCAAGAAAGAGGGGGATGTAAGAGAGTTTATAAGAGCAGTCCAAGACTTAAGAAAACAAAACTCCCTAACCCCAGATCAAAGAATAATTATTAGAATAGAAACCAATGAGGTGGGAAAGAGTTTTGTCGAATCTGCAAAAACAGAGATATCCAGACCGACAAATGTTTCAGAATTTGTCTTTGAAGATAACCAAGGTATTGAACTAAAAATTGGAGAAATGAAGTTTAATATTTCTGTTTCTTAATTTTTAATTTTGAATTTAAAATATGTACCACAAACATCACACCAGAGGTATCGTGATGCAAGGTCTTAACGAAGGAGACGATAGTAAGAGACTTCGTATTTTCACACAAGATTTTGGTCTTGTAGGTATAAAGGCGCAGGGCGCTAGAAAATCTCTATCCAAGCTCAGGCTGGGGGTCCAGGATTTTTCTTATGGCACTTTTTCTATCATAAAGGGCAAGACAGGTTGGAAACTTGTAAGCAGTAATATAGAAAATAATTTTTATGAAGATCTAAAGTTTTCTAAAAACCGTCTCTCTATTGCCATAAATATTTTAAATTTTGTTAACAAAAACATTGGGGTGGAAGAGGAGAATAGTGCTTTGTTTGAAATGGTGTCCGGTTTTTTGCGATCACTTAGGATTTTAGATGAAAAAAATATTTCTCTAGCTGAATGTTTGATTATGCTTCGCATAATACACAACCTTGGCTTTTTGATAAATGATCCAGAGTTATCTTTGTATCTACCAACTTCTCAGATAAGCGAGCTGGAACTTGAGGCGATTGCTCCCAAAAAGAAGAGGATAATAGAGTTGATAAACCACTCTATGAAATCTGCTGATTTGTCCAAATAAATTATTGTATAAAAATTATTATGATATAATGTTATTTTATGGATTTTGATAACGAAAAAAGAGATCGTTTAGACAAAATCGAGCGCAGGCTTTACTCAAGGAAGTCGGGAGGAGTAGTAGATTCCGAGAGGTCTACTATAGAAGATAATGATAAAGAAGAAATAGCTACCTCGTGGAGTTCTGACGATACCAATAAGTTTGATATTCTCGCTTCCAAGATATCTCGAGCCGCAGAAAGCAAACATAGTTTTGTGAAAAAGATTTTTATAGTCTCTGTTATCTTTTTTGTTGTCGCTAGCTTAATTGCTGCTTTTGTTTTTCTCGGTGGTTCTAACCTTGTATCTTCAAAAAATGTCGATATAAAGGTTGTTGGGCCTGTTTCGGTTGGTGGCGGACAAGAAAGTTCTTTTGACGTAAGTATCATAAATAGCAACAACACCGCCCTTGAGGGAGCGTCTCTGACGGTAGAGTTCCCAGAAGGTACCAGAGATCCAAAAGACTTATCAAAAGATCTAAAGAGAGAACGCTTTTCTATCGGCACTATAGAGAAAGATGAGAGTTATAATCAAAAAATTGAGGCGGTTTTCTTTGGAGAAAAAGAGAGTGTCAAGGAGATAAAAATGTTTTTGGAGTATAGGGTAGAGAATTCAAGTGCGACCTTCTATAAAGAGAAAAATTATGAAGTAACCATAAGCTCTTCCCCGGTCATAATTACCCCGACTTATCCAAAGGAGGTAAATTCAAATCAAGACATAAATTTGAGTATAGAAGTTTTTTCCAACTCAAAGGAGGGAGTAAAAGATCTGCTGGTTCAAGTTGAATATCCATTTGGTTTTGTTTACAAGAGCTCATCCCTTTCTACTGTTGAAGGAAGCAACAATACATGGAGGTTTGGCGAGCTTTCCTCCGGGGCAAAAAGAACTATAAACATAACGGGTAGCATAATAGGTCAGGATAATGAAGAAAAGGTTTTTAGAATAAATTCTGGTACAGCAAGCAAAGATGATGAGAGGATAATCGCGGTACCGATAGTATCTCTATCAGAAAGTATTTATGTAAAAAAGCCTTTTATCGGGCTTAGTGTTCTTGTAGAAAATAAAGAAGGGGATTATGCGGCAAAGGGTGGAACTTCTGTCTATAATCAGATTTTGGTAAGAAATAATTTGCCAGAAAAAATATACAACGTCTCTGTCGAGGCTTCTCTCTCTGGTGGTGCTCTCAATCAATCCAGTGTTTTAGCTGGCGAAGGAGGTTTCTTTAGATCAGTAGATAATGTTGTATTTTGGGATAATAGATCGGTATCTTCTTTTGGTAGTATGGATCCTGGTACTGAGCAAAAACTATCTTTCCGTTTGAGTCCTCTTGTCTACTCATCTATACCAAAGGGTGCTAGTCCGCTCATAAACATATCAGTAAAGGTAAAAGGTGAACGGGTTCTTGAATCTGGAACGGTAGAGCAAGTTGTTGCAAGTGAGAGCTCGAGGATAGTTCTCTCTACCGATCTTGAACTTACTTCCAGATCAGTGAGGTCTCTAGGTAGTATAGAAAATTCTGGTCCGATACCTCCAAGGGTAAATACTCCAACAACCTACACGATAGTCTGGACCCTAAAAAATTCATTTAACCAAGTTGGTAACGCCGTCGTCAGAGCTACTCTGCCTTCCTATATAAAATGGAAGGATCTGGTTTCTCCTAACGGTGAGAATATTGTTTACAATAGTAGCAATAATGAGATTGTTTGGAATGCGGGTACAATTCTTCCTAATACTGGCTTTAGTTCTAGTGCCAAAGAAGTATATTTCCAAGTGGAGTTTTTGCCTAGCGTAAGTCAGGTTAACACAACTCCGATTATCGTAGGTGAAGCTTCGCTTTCTGCTATTGATAAGGTCACGGGGATAAAAATAGAAAAAATCCTTCCTTCGGTGACCACTAACTTTTCTTCAGACCCAACTTTTAAGCAGGATGACGATAAGGTTGTACAGTAAATTTCTACCTCACCCCCTAACCCCTCTCCTGGGAGTAGGAGAGGGGAGACGGAAATAAATAATTGTGTTAATCTCTTGAACATGAAAGAAGAAAATAAAATGGAAAAGATAGTCTCTCTCTGTAAACGTAGAGGTTTTGTTTTTCAAGGCTCTGAGATATATGGCGGTATGGCTGGACTATACGACTTTGGTCCGTATGGTCTTGAACTTTTGAATAATTTAAAAAACGAGTGGTGGAAGTCTCACCTGAGAGATCGTGATGATTATGTTGGTATTGATTCAGCGATGTTTAAGGATCCAAGAGTTTGGGAGGCGTCAGGACACACAAGTGGTTTTTCTGACCCTCTTTCTGAGTGCAGAAAGTGCAATACTCGTATCAGAGTAGATAAGGAGTTAAAAAATATTGGAATTTCTGCTGATGAAAAAATGGCTGAAGCTGAACTCCAAGAATTGTTTGAACAAAACAAAGACAAAATATCTTGCCCAAAGTGCGGCTCACACGATTTTACTCCCGCCAGATCATTCAATCTCCTTGTAAAATCAAACTTAGGAGACTTTACCGGGGAGGGTAAGACGCCGGTCTACTTGCCAGGAGAAGCTTGTCAGGGAATATATTTAAATTTTAAAAATGTGGTTAACTCCACCAGAATGCAGATACCTTTTGGTATCGCTCAAATAGGCAAGGCGTTTAGAAACGAAATTTCTCCAAGAAATTTTCTTTTTCGTACCCGTGAGATGGAGCAGGCTGATACTCAATATTTTGTAAAACCAAATCAAAACAAAGAAGAATATGAGAGGATAAAAAATGAAAGATTTGATTGGTATTTAAGACTTGGAATAAAACCGGAAAATTTGAGACTAGTACAGCATGAAAATCTGGTTTTTTATGCAAAAGATGCTTGGGATATTGAGTATAATTTTCCTACTGGCTTTGATGAGCTTGAAGGTATTCATGACAGATCTGATTATGACCTTACTCAACATATGAAATATTCTGGTACTGATCTAAATTACACAGATCCTCATACAGGGGAAAAGTATATACCTTGGATTCTAGAAACTTCTGTCGGTATGGGCAGAATGTTCCTGGCTTTTATTTCTGAAGCCTACACAGAAGACGAAATAGATGGTGAGGTGCGTGTTGTTTTGAGTCTCTCACCAAAACTTTCTCCAGTAAAGGCGGCCGTATTTCCGCTTCTCAAAAATAAACCCGAGTTAGTAGAAAAGGCCAAAGAAATTTACAAAACTCTTAAAAAAGAGTTTGGGGCTGTTGAGTTTGATGATAATGGTAATATTGGTAAGAGATACAGGAGGCAAGATGAAATAGGTACACCACTTTGTGTCACAGTTGATTTTGATACAATCGAAAAAGGGGAAGGAGTTACAATAAGAGATCGAGATACAGGAAAACAAGAAAGAGTTCCCGAAGATAAACTTGTAGAATATATTTCATCTATTATTAATAAATAATTTTTTGTATCCACAAAAAAACTAGAAGCCGAAGGTTAAAAGCTATAAGCTATATATATGGCAATACGCAACACTCCAGAAAAAGTTATCCAGATAAGTTCTGGGACAATAATTAAATCTGCAATTATATTGCTTTCTTTTGTGGCGCTGTATTACCTGAGAGACATTGTTCTTGTCTTGATGTTGGCAATTGTTATCGCCTCAGCTGTTGAACCAGGTGCTGCTTGGTTTATAAAGAGAAACGTTCCAAGGGTTATTTCTGTTTTGTTTATATACAGTACTGTAGCGGTGATTCTTGTTGGTATATTTTATTTTCTTTTTCTTCCATTATTAAATCAATCCGCATCCTTCCTCTCTAGCTTACCTGGTTATTTAGGAGAACTTCAGCTCTGGAATCCTCTTCAGGACAGCAAACTTATATCATCAAATTCCGCAATAGAAGGCTTTTCAAAAAACTTTTCTCTGTCTGAGATTGTTAATCAAATTGATCAATCGGTATCAAACTTGTCACACGGCTTTTTCTCAACTGCAAGTAGAATATTTGGAGGCGTCCTAAGTTTTATATTGGTTATCGTCCTTTCCTTCTACCTCTCAGTAGAGAGAGATGGTATTAGTAAGTTCTTAAGGATCGTTACTCCAGCAAAACACGAAAGCTATATCTTGAATCTCTGGAAGAGATCACAGCACAAAATAGGATTATGGATGCAGGGGCAGGTGGTGCTGGCGATTATTGTGGCTATGCTTGTTTTTCTCGGTCTAACTCTCTTGCAGATAGAAAATGCTCTTTTGCTTGCCGTTGTTGCCGGGCTCTTTGAGATAATACCTCTCTTTGGTCCAATTCTTGCAGCGATACCAGCTGTTACTATTGCGCTCATAACAAACGGACTGACGTCGGCACTTCTTGTAATAGGGTTGTATATAATTATCCAGCAATTTGAAAACCAACTCATATATCCTCTGGTTGTGCAAAAGATTGTTGGAGTTCCGCCAATAATATCTATACTGGCTCTCATTGTAGGGGGCAAATTGGCCGGGTTTGTTGGTCTTATAATATCTGTCCCGATCGCTACCATGCTCATGGAGTTTTTGAGCGATATAGAAAAGGACAAGATAGCCGCGATCGAAAGGACCCAGAAGAAGATCACCCCCGAATCCTAGATTTTAAGCCCACCTTTTGGTAGGCTTTAGAGAATGAAAAGTTTTTATATAACTACTACTCTGCCGTATGTAAACTCAGATCCTCATGTAGGTTTTGCGATGGAAATAATACGGGCTGACATAATAGCCAGGTATAAAAAAATTAATGGTTTTGATGTCTTCTTTAATACTGGCACTGATGAACATGGGCAGAAGGTGTATTCAAAGGCCCTAGAGAATAACAAAGATCCAAAAGTTTATGTTGATGAGTGGGCAGAAAAGTTTAAGGGGTTAGTGCCTCTTCTGGGTATTTCTGATGGTGTACATTTTATTAGAACGACAGACGGTAACCACAAAGAGGCAGCCCAACAGTTTTGGAAAAAATGTGAAGAAGCTGGAGATATATACAAAAAGAACTACAAAATAAAATATTGTGTTGGTTGTGAACTTGAAAAGCAAGAGAGCGAGCTGGAGAATGGCAAGTGTATAATCCATCCACATTTGGAATTAGAAATAAGAGAAGAAGAAAACTACTTTTTTAGGTGGAGTAAGTACAAAGATAAATTGTTGGATTTGTATAAAAATAACCCAGAATTGGTTGTCCCAGATTTTAGGTTTAATGAGATAAAATCTTTTGTTGAAAGAGGCCTTGAGGATTTTAGTATCTCAAGACTAAAAACGAAAATGCCTTGGGGTATCTCTGTCCCCGGGGATGAAGATCATGTTATGTATGTGTGGTTTGATGCTTTGGTAAATTACATCTCTACCCTAGGTTGGCCAGGAGACCAAGACAACTTCATTAAGTTTTGGGTAGAAGGCACACCCGTACAATATGCCGGTAAGGACAACTTACGACAACAGTCCGCAATGTGGCAGGCAATGCTGATGAGCGCTGGTCTTTCACCAACCCACACTATAGTTATAAACGGTTTTATAAACAGTGGTGGACAAAAGATGAGCAAGTCTCTAGGTAATGTTATTAGTCCTTATGACATTGTAAATGAATATGGTACGGATGCTCTTCGTTACTATGTTGCTAGGGAACTATCAAATTTTGAAGATTCGGATATGACGATGGAAAAGTTTAAAGAAGCCTATAATGCAAATCTTGCAAACGGTTTGGGCAATCTTGTCTCTAGGCTTTTAACCATGGCTGAAAAATCTGGGGTAGGTACCGCTGATGTTGTTAAGCCAGAAGATTTTTTGGCGAATAATGAACACCTGGATAAATTTGATATTAATGGATATATGGATCATGTATGGATTCTGATTCAATCTGCAGACAAAAAAATCCAAGAAACAGAACCTTACAAAATTTATAAAACAGACCCAAATCTTGCAAAAGACATAATCTCTGGTCTCTGTACCAATCTTTATGAAATTGCACTATGGTTAATGCCTGTTATGCCTGACACATCAGAAAAAATTAGAAATTATTTGAGTAATCCAAAACTTACCAAACCAGAAAAACCTCTATTTGCAAGAAAGGATTAATATGAAATATATAGACACACATTGTCATCTTGATTTTCCGGATTACGGAAAC
The DNA here is from genome assembly GCA_964534305.1 of uncultured Candidatus Saccharibacteria bacterium. GTDB lineage: Bacteria > Patescibacteriota > Minisyncoccia > Phycocordibacterales > WO2-35-19 > CAZHPR01. The sequence goes on along the minus strand of CAZHPR010000012.1, from coordinate 10,320 downwards.
GAAATCTCGGAAGTTTTGGCGAGGATGAAAGAAGGGGGTATTGGTGCGATCACTATCGGTACTGATGTAGAAAGTTCTAAAAGAGCAGTGCAAATTGCAACAGAAAATGAAAATATTTGGGCGTGTATCGGAGTGCACCCAAGAGACGATTCTCCGGAACCCCCCTCTCCTGATTCTAGGAGAGGGGGGCAGGGGGGTGGGGTAGAGGGAGAGTTTGAAAAGCTCGTCTCTCACCCAAAGGTGGTTGCAATAGGAGAGTGTGGTCTTGATTGGTTCCGGATTCTTCCAGAAAATATGGAAGCAGAAAGAGAAAGACAAACTAATTTGTTTAAAAAACAAATAGAATTTGCTCTAAAGCATGACAAGCCACTTATGCTTCACTGTAGAGACAGCTATGATGATGTTTTGGATATCTTAGAAGAATATAAAAAACAATACGGAGACAAACTGAGAGGGAACGCACATTTTTTTGCTGGTAATATAGAACAGGCAAAAAGATTTTTGAATCTAGGTTTTACAATGTCTTTTACTGGTGTAATTACTTTTACCAATAGTTATGATGAGGTTATAAAATCCATAGGAGTAGAAAGTATTCTTTCGGAGACTGATGCGCCGTTTGTTGCTCCGGTGCCACATAGAGGCAAAAGGAATGAACCGAGCTTTGTAACAGAAGTAGTAAAAAAAATGGCTGAAATAAAGGGTTTAGAACAAGAGAGTCTAAAAGAACAATTGTTGGTAAATGCACAAAGGCTATTTTCTATTAAGCTATTGTAAAATAACAACCGTTGTGGTATTTTATTGCCATCAAGCCCGAGGCAATTATTATAGCCGCCTCTGCCTTAAAAAGGAGCCGCTTGATTAAAAAATGGAAGAAAACAAAGATTTAGATAATGTAAGGATTTACGAACTTGGGTATCACATCGTACCTACAGTAGGTGAGGAATCATTGGGGGTAGAAGTTGGCAAACTTCAATCTCTAATAACAGAAAACGGTGGAAATATAATATCTGAAGAATTTCCACAGATGAGAAATTTGGCCTATGAGATGTCAAAGGTTTCTGAAAATAAATATACAAATTTTAACAAAGCTTATTTTGGTTGGATAAAGTTTGAAATAGATGGTTCTCTCGTTTCAAGCATAAGTGAAAAGGTAACCGCAAACCAAAATGTTCTCAGGTTTATAATTGTCAAAACAGTGAGAGAGAATACAATCTATACTCCAAAGGTTTTGACAAAGAAAGAAACAAAACCTGAAGCAGCTACAGAAGAAGGCGAGATGGTAGAAAAGGCTTCCGCAGAAGAGATTGACAAGAGCATAGACGATCTTTTTGTTGAAGAAGATAAATAAATAATATGTATATAAACAAAGCAATAATATACGGCAACTTAACAAGGGATCCAGAATTAAAGTCTCTACCTTCGGGGATGCAGGTCTGTGAATTCTCTGTTGCGACAAACAGGGTATGGAAGGACAAAAATGGTATGAAGCAAGAGTCTACCGATTATCACAACGCTGTTGTTTTCGGTAAGCAGGCAGAATTAGTAAAGCAGTATCTCAAAAAGGGTAATGGTGTCTTCTTGGAGGGTAGAATACAGACAAGAAGTTGGGATGCTCAAGATGGTAGCAAGAGGTATAGGACAGAAATTGTTGCTGATAGGATACAGTTTGGTCCAAAGAGCGGCGGTTCTTCTGGTTATACAAACTCCGATTCAAATAGCGCCGCAGAGAAAGAACCTCAATCAAAAGACAAAGAACCAGCAATAGAGTACCCAGAAGAGGAGATAAATGCAGAAGACATACCGTTCTAAATTTCTAATTAATCAATTAACTTAAAAGTAATATGAAGAAAAACGATTGTTATTTCAAACAAAATGGCATAAAGCACGTAGACTACAAGGACACTGAGCTTCTAAAGAAATTCATAAATCCACATGCAAGAATAATTGCAAGCAAGAGAAGCGGTGTATCAAGTCATTACCAAAGACTCCTTGCTTTGGCCATCAAAAGGGCTAGATATATGGGCTTACTTCCTTATATAGCTAGATAAGATACTAAACACAAGAAAGAAAAAACATATTCTGGTAAAATACAGGATATGTTTTTTCATAACAAAAAGAAGGATCAAGTTATAAAAATATTTACAGCTTTATTTTTTATGAGTATTGGTATTCTTTTACTCAAACTTATTCCTATGCAGATATGGGGAGGGGAGATACTCTTTGATGCCTCAATGCACCTTACTAGTACTTTTGCGGTTTTGTATATTTTGTGGTTTTTTGTCGATCAAAATAAGGATTGGCGCACGCCTTATTTTTTGTTCTCTCTCGTTGTTATTTTTATAGTTGCAGTGCAAAGGATAATAGACAACGCTCACAATGATGTCGGACTCCTTCTCGGTCT
>CAZHPR010000012.1:0-7819 GCA_964534305.1 uncultured Candidatus Saccharibacteria bacterium | reverse complement strand
CAGTGCAAAGGATAATAGACAACGCTCACAATGATGTCGGACTCCTTCTCGGTCTCTTTATCTCTCTTGTTTCTATCGGTATAGCAGAAAGAAAAAACCTAAAAAACAAATTTATTTTTTAAACCCTCTCGGCGTACTCTCCGGTTTCGGTATTTATCCTTATAATGTCTCCTTCGTTTATAAATAGTGGTGTGTTTACTGATGCACCCGTCTCTACCTTTACTACTTTGTTGCCTCCTTGGGCAGTGTTTCCTTTTGTACTTGGAGGTGCCTCTACTACTTTGAGTTCTACTTTTATTGGCAGTTTTACACCGATAATTTTTTCCTCAAAGATCATTGCTTTTACAACAGCGTCTTTCTTTAAAAATTTTGCACCGAATCCAACTTGTTCTCCGCTAAGTGAAAATCTTTTAGATGGGTCGCTTTCTTCGTGGAACCAATACTCACCATTTCTTTCGTAAATAAATTTTATATTTTTGCTTTCTATATCTGCTTCCTCAGCTTTTTCTGATACATGAAAAGAGTACTCGGTCATCCTGCCAGTTATCAGATTTTTAAGCTTTGTTGCGTTTACTGGCTTTCTTTGTTGTTTGCGGAACACATGGCTCGCAACAACTTCCCAAGGCTCATTATCAAATATGATCTGTTTTCCAACAGTTATTTCATTGTATTCCAACATAATAGGGAACAGTCTATCATCTATAACTCCTTTAGTCTACTTCTGATTTCTGTAAGTATTTTATCAGATAGTTTTTTGTCCTCCCGGAGGACCTGACGAGTGGCATCGTAGCCTCGGCCGAGGGGAGTCTCACCGTACTTGTAAGATGCACCAGATTTGGTAATAATCCCAAGCTTTTCACCCAGGGCAATTATTTCTCCCTCTTTGGAAATACCCTCGTTGTACATAAGATCAAATTCTGTTTGTTTAAATGGAGCAGCGACTTTGTTTTTTACCACCTTTACTCGTACTCTGCCGCCCATGATTTCCTCGCCTTTCTTTATCTGGGCGATTCTTCTTATATCAAGACGGACAGAAGTATAAAATTTGAGAGCTTTGCCGCCTGGGGTAGTCTCTGGGTTACCAAACATAACTCCGATTTGCATCCTGATTTGGTTTATAAAAATAACAGTTGTTTTTGATTTTGCGACGATTGCAGTCAGTTTCCTAAGAGCTTGGCTCATAAGGCGTGCTTGTTTACCCACGTGATGCGCTCCCATGTCTCCCTCAATCTCATCTTTTGGAGTAAGGGCGGCCACTGAGTCTATTGTTACCACATCAATTTTTCCAGAACGTACGAGGGACTCTACGATCTCAAGAGCTTGCTCTCCGGTGTCAGGTTGAGATATAAGAAGTTCGTCTATTTTTACACCGATTCTTTTTGCGTATTCTGGATCGAGCGCGTGTTCGGCGTCTATAAATGCACACACACCCCCGAGCTTTTGGGCTTCTGCGATTATATGTAGAGATAGGGTAGTCTTTCCAGAAGATTCTGGTCCAAATATTTCTATAATTCTTCCTCTCGGTACTCCACCAACACCGAGTGCGCTGTCTAGCCCCAAGGATCCAGTTGGGATCACTCCGACGTCTACCTTTGGAGCTTCTCCGAGCATCATTATGCTATCATCACCAAACTTGTTTTTTATTTCTCTTATAGCATCTTCTGCCTTCGAGTTTTTATTTGTATTTTCAACCTGCTTAGCTTCTTTTACCTTCTTTTCTTTTGCCATATTTTTTCTTTTAGTTATTAAGAATTACCTACATAATACACCCTAAACTCTTTTTTTGTCTCGTTCCTAAACCGGTCCCGGCCGACTATCTGTATTATATTATAGCCGTTGTTTAGCAACAATTTTTCGTTAAAGTAGCCCTCCTTATCTGTAAAAATACTTCTATTGTTGAGTTTTAGAAAAGAAGTATTTTTTGCAAAGCCTTTTATAGATATCAAACGGTTTTCGCTTAGGAGGTTTGCCTCGGGCTCTACCACTTCTATAGAAGGGCCAAAGATAAAATTTCTAGCGTTAAAAATACCGTACGCAACAAATATTAGTATAGGTAATATCCAAAGTATTTTCTTTGCGTCTATTCTTTTCGGTTCATTAAATTGAATCATTTTCTCTTTCGGCATCTGTAGTTATATCATCAGTTGCAAAACCGCCCTCTGGTTTGATCAGTACTTCTCTAGGCTTTGCTCCTTCTCCTGCTCCTATGACACCCTTTTCTTCTAGTATATCTATAAGCCTTGCTGCTCTTGCGTAGCCAATACGAAGCTTTCTCTGGAGGAATGATGTGGAAGCTTTGCCAGCCCTAATAACTGTTTCTCTTGCTTCCTCATACAAATCATCGTCTACGTCCTCGTTGTCACTATTAGAATCAAATATTGCATTTGGTCCGCTGGATGTCTCTCCGCCTAAGTTTATTTCAGAAGGCGGTATATCTTCATTTGTATTTGCCAAGTACTCTGCAACTCTCTTTACTTCTGTCTCTGATATATACGGAGATTGTAGTCTAACTGGTTTAGACATTTCGCCTGACAAGTAGAGCATATCTCCAGCTCCGAGTAGCTTTTCTGCGCCTGCACTATCAAGTATCGTTCTAGAATCAAACTGAGACGCGACTTGGAGCGCTATCCTTGTAGGAATGTTTGCCTTGATGAGTCCGGTGATGACGTTTACCGAAGGTCTCTGGGTAGAAAGTATAAGGTGTATTCCGACTGCGCGACTCATTTGAGCCAGTCTCACAATCGCGGCCTCCAGTTCTCTAGGGTATGACTGCATTATGTCTGCCAGTTCATCTATTACAACTATTATGTACGGCATAAGCTCTGGGGCTTCTCCGCTCTTTTCTTTCTTTATTCTCTCCATCGCAGGGGATAGAATATTTTTGTGATAAGACTCTATATCTCTAACCCTGCTTGATTCAAGTATGTTGTACCTCCTATCCATTTCTTTGGCGGCCCACTTTAGAGACATGATAGCCTTCTTTGGGTCGGTTATAACTGGAGTAAGCAGATGAGGTATTTTGTTGTACAAAGTTAGCTCAACTCTTTTTGGATCGATCATTATAAATTTGAGTGTTTCTGGTGAATTCCTAAACAGAAGCGAGTTTATTATTGCATGTATCGTCACAGATTTTCCAGATCCAGTAGCGCCAGCGATAAGTAAGTGCGGCATCTTTGCAAGATTTGCAAATTGGGCTGAGCCGGAGATTCCTTTACCTAGAGCAACCATGAGTGCCTTCTCCGATTCTGAGTATTCGCTATTTGAAAGTATGGAGGCCATACCGACAGTGGTCTTTACTGTATTTGGTATTTCAATTCCAACAAGTGACTTACCAGGTATCGGCGCTTCAATCCTTACTGGGTGTGCTGCAAGAGCCAGTTCAAGATTGTTTTGAAGTCCAAGTATTTTTGAGAGCTTGACCCCTTCTGCTGGTTTGAGTGAGTATCTAGTAACTGATGGACCGATAGATATCTCGTCCATCTCTACGATGATTCCAAAATTTTGTAGAGTCCTCTTTATTATATTTGCATTTGCTTTGATATCACCGACCTCGGGCTTACCTTTGTCTCTCTCGAGCAGGGAGAGTGGGGGAGGGATGAATTGTTTAAAGGAAATGTTTGATTTGGTCATCTTTATATCATCAAGATTTTTCTTCTCGTCGGTCTCTTTCTTGTTCTGATCATTCCCTCGTATCACAGGTTGGGGTACAACTTCTTTGGGAGGCAAACTCTCCACGACTCCCTTTATGTTCATATCTTCCTCTTTTTCCTCTTCCTCATCTTTTCTTCTTCTGAATAACCCAAGAATATTTGGAGTATCAAACATGGTGATTATTCCGATGATTGCTATGCCGGTAAGTATGATCGCGCTTGCGTATACATCAAAGAGTCTGACCAAAGGTTTTTCCAAGATACCACCAACAAACCCACCTCGGTTTTCTAGTGCGAGCTCGAGTAGTGCAAGAGAAGAAGCAAAGAATGTAAAAGCGCCGATCAATTTGGTGGTACCAAAAGATTTCTTTACTGACATTGCCGATGATATAGAGAGTGAAAGCAGGAGCAGAGGTATAAGGTAGTACCCAAGACCAAATAAGATAGAGAGTATCTTAAAAACATAAGAGCCGACTACTCCAGCTTTGCCTAGGGCTCCCAATGAAAAGAAAATAAAAAGAATAAAAAATACGATCGCTAGTATCCAAGACATTGTTTCCTCCTGTAGTCCTCCGGTTTTTTTTATATCAATATCCTCCTTTTCTTTCTTGCCGTTTTTTCTTTTTGCCATACCTAAAAATAATATCACAAAATATTATTCTTTATTTACAAAGCTTTGGATATCTCACCCCAGCTTGACTAAAGGTCAAAGACAGAATACCCTTATAAACAAGGACATTTTTGTGACATATTGACTTTTATATAAGGACAGAGTATAATATAAAGGACAGTAATATATCGTGTAAAAGACGATTTTTAAGGACAAAATGGATAAAAATTTTTCAAATACTAATAGTACGTCTATCGCTGCTAGAGACATATGGTTTAATCTAAATTCATACCTAAAAGGCTCTGAATATTTTTTGAGTTTGTACAAAAGAACACACAACCTATCGGCAGCTGTCTTTTTGGTTTCCAACAATATGGAAGAGTCCGATAGATTAAAGTCAAAAATAAAAGATTCTTGCTCCGATTTGTTGTCTCTTACGATCAAGTTGAAGGACGCAAGATCTCTCTTGGATACAGGCAGAACTATTCTTGAAATAGAAAACCATGCACTTGAAGTTGTTTCGTTTTTAGATATTGCTTCAATCTCTGGATCACTATCAAAAATGAATACAGATATTATAAAAAATGAATTCAATTATCTTCTCTCAGACCTCTTAAGATTTAAAGATCAGCTCGCTTCCAAAAACAGAGCACTACTATCAAAGACAGTTGAGGGTGAGGTAGGCAAGGAAGATAATCTGGCAGATTTTGTCTCAGACAAAAATACCGAGGTCAGAGGACTTCTAATAAAAGACAAAAAGACAGATACTATCAATCCTGATGGTATAAAGAGACATAATAGAAAAGAAACCAGAAAGAATATGATTTATGACTTTATTTTGAAACATAAAAACTCAAGTATAAAAGACATAGTTCCTAATATAAAGGGTTGTAGTGAGAAGACGGTCCAGAGAGAGATTATGGATCTAATAAAGGAAGGGAAGGTAAAGAAAGAAGGGGAGAGAAGGTGGAGTAAGTATTCCGTTCTTTAAACGTCTATATAATTGACCCCTTATCTTAACTGTGCTATTTTAGATAATGAAGTTTTGCGCCCGGTAGTGACCTTTTGTCAAGACTTCATTACATAGAATATTCACAAGTCTGGAACTTGTCCCCAAAATAACCTTTGTTATCCACAAACTTTGTTTTGAAAGACCTGTTTTAGATTGTAGAATGTTTACAAACACCGCACAGCAGTTTTATTTTTCTGCAACTGGTTCGGTCTTTGACAATAAAATATCTACAGAAAAATCTGACACGTACCTTTATGAAAGAAAATTTCTGAAATACAAAATTCCTTCTTATCACTAAGCCCACAAGTCTTGTCGATTATAGATTTGCGAGGTACTTAGTTGAGACCTTTACTTTGCTTTGGGAAATTAGGCTTTGAGATTTTTTCTAAAAGTCTTTCCTTGCTGAGTTTGGGTATTAGTTAAGTTATTAAATTATTTATTAGACTGATGTCTTTGAATTTATTTTTGGAGACATCTTCCAAACATCCATAGATTTCTTAAAAATATTAAAAGTAACTAAGAAGTTTGTGGTGACTTATAAAAAAACATGATGAAAACAAAAAGCGCAAAGGTATTTGCTGGCTTTCTAGGTTTGACTATGGCTTTGAGTACATTTGCTATTCCAGCAGGTGCTCAGACTACAGCTGAACTTACAGCTCAGATAAATAGCTTGCTTGCAATGATTGCTCAGCTTCAGGCTCAGATCGCCGGACAAGGTGGTTCTACAACTGGTGCTAGCATGATGTTTACTAGCGATCTTACAATCGGTTCTACTGGATCAGAAGTTACTGCTCTTCAGCAGTGGCTAGTTCAGAAGGGTTACCTAACAATGCCAGCAGGTGTTGCTTACGGTTACTTCGGAACACTCACTCAGTCAGCACTTGCAAAGTATCAGGCTGAGGCTGGTATTTCTCCAGCAGCTGGATACTTTGGTCCTATAACAAGGGCTAAGGTTAACGCAGCAGCAGGTACAACAACTGGTGGGACAACAACTGGTGGTACAACTACTGGTGGTTCTACAGGTATAACTACTCCTGGAGTAGAAGGTACACTTACAGTGACTTCTTCAAACTCTGGTGTAGCTTCAACAGTTTACGAAGGGGACAGTATGGCATCAGTTCTTGGTTTCAAAGTTGAAGCTAAAACTTCTGACATCGCTCTCCAGAGAGTTAAACTTGATCTAGGTACAGCTACAACTATCTACAACAAAATATACTCAAAAGTATATTTGACAGATGGTTCAAATGTACTTGCTTCAATTGATCTTAACTCTGGAACAGTTGTTAAGGAAGGAAGCAGATATTATGTCACCCTATCAGGTTTCAATTCTGTTGTTCCAAAGAACACAACAAAGAACTACCTTATAAAGGTTGATGTAAGACCAAGTATTGACTCAACAGATCTATCAAGCAACTACACAATACAGTTGGCTAACAACGGTGTACGTGGTGTAGACGGTGCTGGTATCGATCAGTACAGTCCAACAACTGGTTCTGATATTTCCAAGTCTATGAACGTTGACGCTACTCTTTCTGACTCAGCAACTCTAAAATTGTCTCTCAACACTTCATCTCCTAAGAAGATGGATGTTGTAGCTTCTTCTGGTTCAAACGAGAACGAGTTAGACAAACTTACAACATTGGTATTCGATGTTAAGGCTGAGAAAGATGATGTTACAATAACAGACATCATACTCGGTGTAGCAAAGACTGGTTCTGGTGCTGCTAATGCATCATCAACTATGTACCTATTCGATGGTTCAACAGAACTTGATAACGCAGCTGTAAATTCTTCTGGCTATGCAACATTCTCAGACTTTGACTATGTAGTTCCAAAAGACACTACAAAGACTTTGACTGTTAAGGTTGACGTAAGAAGCGCAGATGGAACAGTTGCAAACTTCATTACAACTGCTTCTTCAACAGGTATTACAGCTGAAAACACAGTTGGTGATAGCCTAAGCTCATCTTCTAAGACTGGTACAGCTACTGGTTACCAGATGGGTGTTAGAAACGTTGCTCCTGAAGTAACTCTTGTAAGCAAGAGCATTGTTGTAGGACAGACTCCTATATCAAACAATACAAGCACATCAACTCTTAACGCTACATTCAACATAAAGGTTAAGGCTCTTGGTGGCGACATAATGCTTGGTACATCTGCTTCTGGCACACCTGCATTTGCAAGCTCAACAACAAGCTTCAAGATTTACAGAAACAACTCTTATGATGGTTTGATTAGCTCAGCAGCTACTTCAACCTCATATGGTGTTCCTTCTGGTGTTACAACATCAGGTCTTACAAACAGCTTCACAATATCTGAAGGTAACGAGGTTACAATCCCAGTTACATTCCAGATCCATGGTAAAAATACAGCTGGTTCACTTCTAACTAGTGGTCTATACTCAGTTGGATTTGAAGGTATGAACTACCAGGTAGTTGGTGGTGCCGCAGGTACAATCAACTTCATGGCTGGTGAGACAGATTGGAGAACATCTGATGTAAGCTTCCCTTAATCTAAGAGCACTTGTGATTTCTCAAGAGTCTAGCT
>CAZHPR010000011.1:8588-22232 GCA_964534305.1 uncultured Candidatus Saccharibacteria bacterium | reverse complement strand
TGTGACCTCACGGGGAATCGAACCCCGATTACCGCCTTGAGAAGGCGATGTCCTAACCGTTAGACGATGAGGCCAACTATTTAATTTTCAAATCCACGCCCTCAATCTAAACCCCGAATTTACCTTCTTACAGAAGCTGTACACCTGTTCTGTATTTTATTTCGCTTTGCTCATAAAATACTATCACAGGTCTTTCGCTTGGGTCCCTTACCCAAGTCTCAACCTCTCGAAGGCGATGTCCTAACCGTTAGACGATGAGGCCATTAACCATATTTTGCGAACAATAAAAATACTAACACATTTTTAAGAAAATGGTATAATGATACTAGGAACAGTGAGACGATACTGGCTAGAGAGCGGACCTTTGATCGTCAGCAGGTATCTGACGAGGGACTTGGTGTTGTGCCGGGTCCCTAACTTTTTATATAAGTTCGTTCAAGGACTCTCCTTGTACTTTAAAATAGAAACCCGCAAGGCTTGGAAGCCCGGCGGGTGTCTCTAGCTAAACGTTTTCACCAGCGATAGCCAGAGACACACACAATAACATATTTTTTAAAAAAACAAAATAGCTAGAAATATTAACTAGATTGAGAATTGCTAACAGAAAGATCCTCTGGTCGATCAGGTGGAAGTTCATAGTAGTTAATCAAAAATTTTGTGATATTTAGGAATGGTTCGGTGAGGGTCTCCGAAGCATACCTAACATTCTTCGGATACAAATGGAAGAGAAATACCAAAAACCTTGGGTTTGAAGCTGGGAAGTATCCAAAGAATGAATGAAGATACTTACCCTCTACATACCCCGCTCTACCCTCTTCTGTCATCTGAGCAGTACCCGTCTTCGCTGCCACTCTAAACCCAGGCACCTTGGCCGTACCATTGCGAAGAGAGGTATCAACAACAGTCGTCAACATCTTTGTGATTTGATCCGAAGCATACGGAGAAATAACCTGCTTATCCTCAAAAGAAAACTTTTTAGAAAGACCGTTATCGTATTCTATTTTTTTGACCAAGTGTGGGGTGACAAGCTTACCTCCGTTTGCAAGACTCGAGAGAGCCCGGACGGTCGCAATCGGGGTCATAGCAATACCTTGCCCATAAGAAGCAGTGACTATTTCTATCTCCCTATTACTATCAAGGTTATCTATTAGACCTCGAGCTTCGTTTGGTAAATCTATACCGGTTTCAGTACCAATACCAAAATTTTTCATATATTTAGAAAATTCTTCATTGCCCATCTTGCGAGCAACGAAGGCAACACCGGTATTTAGAGATTGATTGAGAACATCTTGCATTGTGGCAGTACCTCTGCCTCTCCCATCATAATTTGAAATTCTTTTATTGTTTAAAACAAGGAAACCAGCGTCGTAGTAGGTAGTAGAAGCGGTAACGGTACCCGAATCAATCCCCGCTGCCATTGATAAAGGTTTGATAATAGAACCCATCTCATAGACACCTTCAACCATAGGATTCTTAAAATATTTTATGTCTGACTCTTTAAAATCATTTGGGTCAAAGGTGGGGTTATAAGCGATAGCAATTATTTCTCCATTATTTGGATCAATAATTATGCCTCCCGCAGCATCACTACTCCAAGTATTTCTTATACTCTTTAGTTCATTTTCAAGAAAGAGCTGGGTTGATGGTTCTATCGTTGTTATAATACTGCCACTTTGTTTTGGGTTTTCACTAAGGGTATCTTTTACGTTTGAAAAAAATTCTGCAAAAAAGTTGCTATAAGCACCCTGAGGATCCTTTCTCAAATTATCTTCATAATACCTCTCAAGGCCATAGCGCCCAGCAAGCTCATTGTCTTTATAAGCGACAAAACCGATGGTTTGTGAAGCAAGTGAGCCGCCAGGATAAAATCTCCACTTATCAGTTTCTAATGTAACCCCGTAGAGATTTAGCTTCCTTATTTTTTCAGCAGTGTCTGAATTTATATGAGTAATTATCTCTTCATATTCGTCATCTTTTTTGTTCACCTTTGAAAGAAAGGTCTCTTTTTCTATCGGGACTATCTCATTTATACTTTTGTATATAGATTCAGAGTCTTTTATTATTTTTGGATTGATTGCAACAGTAAAGCCAGACCTAGAGACGGCTCCCAAAACTCTTTCACCGTCCTTGGTCTCAAGATAAATCTCCCCTCGATCATAGAGTATCGTGTTTTTGTTTATATACTGCCTTTCAGCATCCAGAGAAAAGGTTTCGCCATGAACAATCTGGACAAAATACAAACGCAAAACAACAATCAAAGCAACAAAAATTATTATTACAGAAATAAATCGTATTCGTCCATTCATCTTTTAAAATATGAGGCTATATTATAGCAGTTTTTACCTCAAAGATAGAGTTTTGCCAGATTCTTTCTTTACCAAAAATATAGGTTTTGACCTCTCCTGTAGCCCAAGAGTTGTTGCCGTATTTATATTTATCCGACTTTCCAGAGAGAGATATTTTGTCTCCAATTCAGTAACTTCCATTCTCTTTTCTTGAGAATCAATTTTTGTATTTTGAAGAAGAGTAACGGTCCTTACAGCGGTATTTACAAAATAGGCATATGACAAAACGAGCAAAGCTACAAAGAACAACATTATATAGTTTAGCCTATTGCTGAGTATCATTATTTGTATTTTTTCTACAGCTTTAATCATTTTGTTTTATCTTTTTAATTATTCTTAATTTTGCACTTCTTGATTTTCTATTTTTTTCTAACTCTTCTTCGCTTGCGATGATTGGTTTTTTATTTATAATTTCCAAAAATCCTTTCTCTTCCAAATCTCTAAAAAATTGCTTTACTATCCTATCTTCCAAACTATGAAAAGATATGACCGCTATCCTTCCCCCGACCTTAAGAACCTTAAACGCTTTCTCTAATCCTTCCTTTAGTGCTTGCAATTCGTCGTTTACCGCTATCCTCAAAGCCTGGAAAGTTTTTGTGGCTGGGTGTATCCTGCCAAACCTATAAAATATTGGGACAGCTGATTTGACTATCTCTGCAAGCTGTAAGGAGGATTTGATTTCACCTTTTTCTCTCTCCTCTACAATCTTTTTTGCAATCCTTCTTGCAAAATTTTCTTCACCGTAGGCGTATATAATGTCAGCGATGTTCTCTTCCTGCCAAAAATTGACAATATCGTGTGCAGTCGTTACCTCAGGGTTTTCATCTTTAGAAAAGGTCATAACAAGAGGGCCGTCTTTTTGGAAACTAAAGCCTCTATCCCCTTCTTCAAATTGCATAGAATTCCAACCTAGATCAAAAAGTATTTTTGTTGGATTTCCAACACCGAGATTACTAACAGCAACATCTATATTGCGAAAACTTTGCCGAGTAAGGTGCGGTTTGGAACCCACCATCTCAAGCCTGTTTCTAGCAATCTCCAGAGCCGTCTCGTCGAGATCAATACCCAATATTTCAACAGAGTTGCCCATTCTCCTAAATACTTCTTCAGCGTGGCCTCCGCCACCTAGCGTAGCATCTAGATATATATCTCCCTTTTCTAGAGAGAGCCCGTCTATTGTTTCTTTTAAAAGAACTGATATGTGAGAGTTCATATTTTTAACTTACTCACATAATTCCTAGGCCGGAGAGCTTTTCTGCGAGACTGTCAGCTTGTTTCTCGACACCCCGCTTGTATTCACTCCACGACTTTTCATTCCATATTTCCAATCTATTCTGCACACCGATGAGGACAACTTTGCTCTTTAGTCCTGCTCGGTCTCTTAGGAAATCTGGAACCAAAACTCGTCCTATAGAATCAACTTCAACCTCTACTGCTCCTCCAAACATATACCGGGTGAAGCTCCTCATGTCAGAAGAGAGCATCGAAGCATTTTGGGAAAGCTTTTCTGCTATGTTCTCCCATTCCTTGGTGGTAAAAACGAAAATACAATTATCCAAACCTTGGGTCAAAACAATCTTCTTGCCCATAAGAGTCCTGAACTTTGCAGGTAGAGACACTCTATTCTTGTCATCCATTGTGTGAGTGTATTCTCCTATGAGCATGGTGATTATTTTTTATTATCCATTGTAATTCCACTATTTCCCACTTGGTACCATTTTATACCACGGCAGGTGCCCCGTCTACCACAATTTCCCAAAATCTGTGGATAAAAGCCCAAAAACAAAAATACCCCACAAAAATGAGGCTTTTGCTAGACCAACAAGGGGCACCCTTGTTGGTGCTATATATCTAGAAGTTTCAAGCAAGTAGATCTATCAATTGCCCAGAGAAAAGTAGATAGCCTAGGACCAGCATCTTTATCTATTAAAAGGTTGTACAGATGCTTGAAAAATACCCTTTGAGCTGGAGCATTTTCCTTGTCTGTTTTAGAATTGTCTTTTGGTATTGAGTAGACCAGTTTTTCCAAATCCTCTACTGAATCATACTCCTTCTTCAGCTCTTCTTTTAGTTTTCTAACTTGGTTTTTAGAGTTCTCATCCATAGATTCAACATATTCTTTATTTACAGAGTTTCTAAGAGTAATAGCTTCTTCAGGATTATATTTTTGAAGCCAGCTTTTTGCTTTTTCTAATCTTGATCTTACTGAATCATTGTCGTAGTCAGCATTAATATCTTTTATTAAGTTTATTGTCTTTTCGTAATTCCACTGAGTTATCTGCCCAAGAGAAACAGCTTGTTTAAACGGTATAGGATTTTTATACCCTTTGTGTCCACTAAGTGAAGTTGACTTTGAATCTGAAGGATTTTCTACTTCTCTATCAAACTCATCATACTGTCTGTATATTTCTGTATCAAAAGCAAGACTAAAAGGTTGATCTGGTCTTCTTCTAAAATACAACCATTTTAACAATTCTGGTTCATATATATCGAGAAGTTCTTTTGGAGAAATTGCATTGCCTTTAGATCCAGACATCTTACTCCCCCCACCCTGGATACCAACAAACTTATACTCTGCAAAAAATGGTTCTTCTATATTAAATATTTTTTTGGCTATTAGACTAGAAACATCATAACTACTTCCAGGGGAAGCGTGGTCGTGCCCACCCGGCTCAAAAACAACGTTTTCTTCTTTCCATCTCATTGGCCAATCTACCTTCCAAGCAAGCTTAGCTATCCTATCTTTTGATAAATCCACGGTTTCCTCATTTCCAGTTTCTGCACATTTATAAGTTATAGAAGTTAAGCCGTTATAACTTAATACCTTCGTGGAGTCTTTATTTGTAAACCTTGAATAAACAGATATTGGATAATAATTCTCTATATATTCCTCTTCGTTTATTCCCCCCTCCTCTTTACCCTTTTCTGTCATGAATGAGAGAAGTATTTTTGCTATCTCCTTTCTTTTTTGTAGACTCAAAAAAATCATATCATCATACCGACCACTTTTATATTCATCAGTTTGATATTTATATTCAAGATCTATACCCAACTCTTGCATAGCAATTTCAAAAGGTTTTTGGAAATATTCTGCATAAGAAGAAAATCCTTCTACTGGACTAGGGATAGCGGACAAAGGCATACCGATATACTTTTCAAATTCTTTTGGAACATTTGCTGGAACTTTCCTAAATCGATCAAAATTGTCCCAAGAAAAAATACAT
The DNA here is from genome assembly GCA_964534305.1 of uncultured Candidatus Saccharibacteria bacterium. GTDB lineage: Bacteria > Patescibacteriota > Minisyncoccia > Phycocordibacterales > WO2-35-19 > CAZHPR01. The sequence goes on along the minus strand of CAZHPR010000011.1, from coordinate 16,663 downwards.
CTAGAGTTTTTGTCTAATTTCTTCAAAGCGAGATGTACAGCAAAAGCGGTTATCACATCTCTAAAATTACCAAAATGTACCGTCCCGGAAGGACTAATCCCGGCCGCACAAGTAAAGTTGTCGGTTTTTATATTATCTATTATTTCTGAAGCAATCGCCTCACTCCAATGTTTACTGCTAAGATCAAGTTTATCTAGATCCAGTCTTTTATCTTTCATTGTATCAATTCTACACTTACAACTACTCTATATCAATTATTTTGTAAGTAATAGGGCCGGAGGGTGCATTGAATGTAAATTTTTCTCCTTTCTTTTTGCCCACGACAGATTGTCCAAAGGGTGAATGAGTAGAAATTTTGCCAGCACTTATATCCGACTCTTCTGAGCCAACAATCGTATAAACTTTTTCTTCTTTGCTACCATCTCTGACAACGGTTATTTTCGTGCCGACAGAAACACTGCTAGTATCGTGAGAAGATACTATTACTGCGTTTTTTATGATTGACTCTAGTTTGGTGATACGATCTTCTACAGAAGCCTGCATGTCTCTGGCTTCGTGATATTCAGCATTTTCGGACAAATCACCAAGCGACTTGGCATATTCCAAATTCTCAGCCACCTCCCTCCTTCTCACCTTTTTTAGGTGATCTAGTTCGGTAACAAGAGAATCATATTTTTCCTTTGTAATATACTCTTTTTCTGGCATCTTTTTTATATAAAATTAATGGGAGTATTGTACTTTTTGTATACTAAAAGTCAATCATTTATCCACCTTGCTACCAGAGTATTTTTCCAAAATCGATGATTTAAAATCTGATTCTATATTGGTACCTTCTGCAAACCTTGCCTCCGCAAAAGAGACCAATTTTTCCACCAAATCAATATTTGATATTCCGCTCTTCTTCCAGTTGTGTTGATACAGGCTGCCAGGCAAAGTATTGACTTCATTTACATAAACTTCCTTTGTTTCTGAATTTATCAAAAAATCAACCCTAGCAATACCGCTACAGCCCAAGATTTTGTAAGTCTTTATTCCCAATTCTTTGACCTTGGAGCTCAGATCTTCTCCAATATCTGCCGGGATCTCACTGTAGTTATTGTTTACACCCCCGACTTTTTTACTCCCAGAAAGATACTTATCCTGAAAATCAAAAAACTCTGTTTTGTTCAAAGGTCTTTCTATACTAGCTAATACAGGCTCTTCATTTCCCATTATAGGCAGTGTCACTTCTATCAAATTTTCTACCCCTTCTTCTACCAGCACCTTCTCATCATAGTGGAGGGCAACTTCTATCGCGTTCAACAACCCCTCTTCTTTCTTTACTTTTGTAATCCCGATACTAGAGCCTAGGTGCACCGGCTTTACAAAGAGTGGGTACTTGAGAAGTTTTATCTCTTCCAAATATTTATTTTTGTTTCTATCCCAATCCGCTCTTGTAAACCACACATCTTTTACAGTTGGTACCCTTTCTGATTTGAGTACTTGTTTGGTAAGAATTTTATCCATCGCAACAGCGGAGGCAAATATGTCGCACCCAACAAAAGGCACGTTTGCCATCCGGAGTAATCCCATAAGGCTTCCATCTTCTCCATAAGTGCCGTGCATCGCAGGGAAAACCAGATCTATTTTTATTTTTTTATTTCCAAAAGCTCCAGGCACGAGAAGAGAGAGGCCGTCATTTATATCCAACTGGAGCTTTTTGAGCTTGCCGAGCTTTTCGTCCAAATCACTCCTGAAAAAGTTTATATCGTTCATCTTTGGATCCGAATACCAAGATCCATCTTTGGATATGTAAATAGGTACAACTTCGTATTTAGCAGTTGCCAAAAGAGAATCAATTATAGGATTGTGGGCAGTAATAATAGAGACCTCGTGTTCTACGCTCCTCCCCCCAAACACCACCCCAATAGTCTTCTTCATAAACAATATATTAGCATATTTACCTATAGTTATCTGGCCAGTCGTTTTGGTAAAGAAGCAGGTCATTGTTTATGGTGCGTTTCGGTAAAGAGGCAAAGCATTCTAGGCTCGTATTGAACCATATAATTTCTCCTTTAAAGTTATTTGCTCTAAGTCCAGCTTCTATAAAAGGAGTTACCGAATTCCTGATTAGAACAACCTTCTCTATCTCAGCCTCTGCAAGTTGTTTGCCGATTTCTTTGTGTACTTCTTCGGTCTTTGTCCCCATCTCAACAAGCCCCGGAGTGACAAAAAACCTTCTCTTATCTTTGATTTCTTTCAAAAATTCTATTGCAACTCTTACCCCGTCTGGATTACCGTTGTAGCTATCATCTATCACAAAGACGCCCCCACCTTCTTCCTTTGGCTCCATTCTATGTTCAAAGGCTTTTGTATTTTTGAGACCAAGCTCTATATCTTGTATTTTTATACCCAAATTCTTTGCAACAAAGGCAGCAAGTACAAGCGGACCAACTTGATGTTTACCAAGCAGAGATGACCTTGCAACTATCGCTTCTCCATCTGGAGCTCTCATTACAAACCTAAGTCCATTCAGATCAGTTGATACATCTTCTACTCTAAAATTTCCCAAACCATTATTGCTATAAATTATTACATTGTCTTTCTTTTCTTTCTCTGCCTTATCTCTAGCTATCTTACTATCTCCATTTACATACAAGACACCTTTTTCTTTTTTGAGAATAAAATCTCGGAGTTCAAAAATAGTATCAGAGGTATTTTCCAAATCCTTAAACTTTTCTAGATGGGCTTCATTGATACCGGTTATTATCCCGATATCCGGATCCACTAAATCACAAAGCTCTTTTATGTCTCCCTTATAATATTCTCCCATCTCAAATATTATGACCTCTTCGTTACCCTCTAAAGTATCTACAAATCTCGATATTCCTATTGGCGTGTTTTTGTTATCTGGTGTAGATCTGACATTCTTACTTTGAGAAAGTACTCTATGAAGTATCTCCTTCATCGTTGTTTTGCCATACGAACCAGCGATGGCGATTTTGATTGCCTTATTTTTTGAAAGCTTATCTTTTGCATTTTTTATAATGCTTCGCTCTATCGGCATCTGAGCGATTTTTAAAAATATAGAAAACAAAACCGTAGCAAATAGGGTTATATAAGGGGTTGCAAGAATAAATATTACAAACAAAATGATCCCCAGTTTACCTTCAGCAAAAACTAGATATCTCAAAGAAACAAATAGAGAAAACAGAAATACAAAATATGAAAAAACGAGCAAGAGTTTCGCCTTGGCTGTTTTTACCAACGTCTTTCTTTTTTCTACACTCCTAAAATCAGAAACCTTCCTAAACCAAGAAAAAAAATCCTCTGCTTTGTACTCAGACGCTTGGAGCATATAGACCAGACTCCTCGGGTATCGAAAACTATATTTTGTTAAAAAATTCTTCATATTTTTCTTCCCTCTCTTTAATCTTTAATATAAGAGAGGGTTCGGGTGAGTTATTACATTATAAACTCCTCAATCAATCCAGCCACTTCTTTTGGCTTTTCCACAAAGGAGAAGTGGCCCGAATCTTTAATAATTTTAATAACAGAGCCCTTTATAACCTTATTTAAAAAGAGACCATCCGAGAGCGGTGTGACATAATCTCTTTCTCCCCAGACAAGCAGGGTTTTTGCGTTTATATTTTTGGCATATGGCTCAAGATCTTCCTTAACAACACTCCCAAATATATCTTTCAAATTATTATCATCAAGATAGCCACTACCTATTTTTTTATAAAATTTTTTCCTTATAGACTCTTTCCAAAAATATAGAGGCGGTATCTGGATTAATAATTTTCCAATTTTAGAAAAAAGCCTGATTAATTCTCTTTTTAGATTAAACAAAGATACTCCAGCTGGTGAGATAAGCACAATTTTGGCAGGTTTAAACTTGTTAGAGCCAGCTCCTTTTATAATTATCCTACCACCGAATGAGTGGCCCAAGAGCACGTTCGGTTCAACATCGGCCTTGTACAAAAACTCTTTTACAAAATCAACATAGTCATCCAACTTCCAATTCCTAGGGACGCTTGTACCTCCAAAACCAGGCAAATCAACCCGAACAATCCTAAAATTCCGAGATAACAAAGGAATTAATTTATCAAAAGAATGACTATCAACCCCCCAACCATGCAACATAAAAATAGTAGGCCCACTACCTTCGTCTAGGTATTCTGTAACAATGTTATTAATCAAAATTTTCATTCTATTTAAAATATTCTTTTTTATTTATATTCATCCAGTCCACTAATTGTCTCATCACATAGGTACCTCCGACAAGGTTGGTAACTGGCCCTTTCTCCATAACGATAGTAAAGGCATATTTAGGATCTTCATAAGGAAAGAAGCCCACCACCCAAGAATTTACAAACTGCTTTTGGGCACCGAGTTCTGCTGTACCGGTCTTGGCTGCAATATCAACAAAAGGCACATTGAGACCGGAAGCAGTCCCCTGGGTTACTGCTTGTCTCATACCCTCTCTTACAATTTTATAATTTTCTATATCGCCACCAATCTTTTTGCCTGTTTGGGGAGAAGATGTCGATGTAAATACAAGTGAAGGTGTAACAAGATAACCACCATTTGCAATAGCGGCAGTCGCTCTAACTGCTTGTATTGGAGTTATCTGCATACCATATTGACCTATTGCGGTGTGGTAAGTATTGCCTATCCTCCAAAACTCACCATCAAAAGTCTCTTCTTTCCATTTTGGATTTGGTATTACACCAACCGCCTCCTCTCTTTCCAAGAAACCTGTCTTACTCCCAAGTCCAAACATCCTAAAATATTTTTCTAGTCTTTCAATACCCAATCCCTTTTGGTCACCAAACCCTCCCCCAACCTGATAAAAATAAACATCTGAGGATACAGCCAAAGCCCTTTTCATATCAACCGCACCGTGAGCTTTCCAGTCTTTAAAGATTGTCGGCTGGTCAGGATTGTAAGGATTTGGTACCACAAGTTTGCCGGTACTAACTATTTCTTTATCCGGAGAAATTATCTTCTCCTCAAGGGCAGCTAGAGCCACAAAAGGTTTTACTATTGATCCGGGAGTATACAGACCAGAGACCACCCTATTCAAAAATGGATTATTTTTATCTTTAAAATAACTATTTATTTTTTCCACCTCCTTACCCTCATTCAAAACTTCAGAACTGTATTCTGGGTAAGTAGACATCGCCAATATCTCCCCCGAATGAACATCCATTATTATCCCAGCGCCACCCTGAAAGCCAACCCTCTTTGCGAGTCCTTCAATCTGTTTGTACAACTCTGATTGTATATTTGAATCTATTGATAAAGTTAGGTTCTCCCCAGACCTGGGAAGCTCCACCGTACTCTCAGAAATAACTTCGCCCAATACAGAAGTTTCGACCAGCTTTAGACCATTTTTACCAGTAACTATTTCGTTATAAAAAAGCTCTACCCCGTCTTTTGGTACAAATTCTTCTTCGTAGTAAAAACCGTTTTTGTCTTTCTTGGGATACTTTATAAAACCTAAAGTATTTGAGATGCCCGGTCTTTCAGAATATATTCTATTAACAACAGACCCATCAACAGAGTCAAAACTATTCCAAACAAGAAGTTCAGCATTCCTGTCATAAATCAAACCCCTTGGTGCAATAAGGAGTGTTTGCTTCAAACTATTGTTCTCGCTTCTCTCTTTGAGCTCAGCTCCTTTAACAACTTGCAGTTGCCATATTTTTGAAGTAAAAGCCAAAAGCACCACTAAGAAAAAAGCGGTAAAAAAATAAAAACCACTTGTAGAAATAGGACGTTCAATCCTACCCTCAAACTGATAATCATCAAACTGTGGCAAATTTTCAGAATCAAGAAAAACCTCATCAGGATATATATCCTCATAAGATCTGCTACCTATTTTTCTTATTATTCTTTTTACCTTTGAAAACATTTTTAGATAATTTTTTTCCAAATAACCCTTTCACTTATGACCAAATCAAGCATATACAAAAGAGCCGCCATTATAAGCATCCAGTTATCCAAAAAAATATTATCACCAAAATAATATAATGAATTCAATATTATTCCTATAGGAACAACTTCTATCGGATTTCTAACAATCAAAACAAAAAATAAAGATAGAATAATAAAAACCCATGGCCCGATGGCTATCGGAGCAAAAAGCAAAATGATATCTGCTATAATCCTAAACATAAATTTATTCTGGCTCTAACCCACCGGCCTCCATACCAGAGGACGGTAGTACAAAAACTATTCCGATATCAGATATATTTACCGGTAGTGACATAAATATATTTTTAAAACCAGAGGTTTCTTCTTCTTTTATATCCTTTACAATACAGAGACTAAAAACATCACCACGATTTAATACTATAATATCGCCAACCTCAATATCAGTAATTATCGGAATCCGACTAAATAAATTGCCACTTCCATACCCAAATACCTCTATCGACTCTCCTGTCCTAGAAATATTGGCCCCGAAATAAACCGATGGGGACGAATTGAGAAGTACAATTGATGAGTATCTGTTGACCTCAACGACGCTTCCGAGCATAGTAGAATTTGATACAAGCACCAAATCACCAACCTTTATACCACCCGAGGATCCTCTATTTATAACCAGTGTATCAAAGGATGTTTGGGGCGGACGAGCAATCACAAAAGCAGACAGAAAGTCTTGTTCTGGCATTATCCTAAGAGCCTCTTTTAGTTCTCTGTTCTCAAACTGCAGAGCCGACATATCCATCAGATTAAAGTTGAGTTCCTTTTCCTTCTCTCTCAAAATATTTATTTCCTGACTCAATCTTTCTTTGCTCCACATACTCTCCGGGAGATCATCAACCAATGTATACATTTTGTCTCCAACAGAAAACATCGGTAAAAAAATAGAACTTAAGAAGCCTCCAAGACTGGTAAACTTAACGAGCAGAAAAAAAGTTAGCAACAAAAAGACAATGAGAGACTTTAGCCACCATCGAGAATTATTATTTTTTCTGTATAGATAGGTCATTATCTTCTCTTATAAGAACATCTTTATACTTATCCATTTTTTCTAGAATTATACCGGTCCCCCTAACCACGCAGGTGAGTGGATCCTCAGCAACGTAAACAGGCATCTTTACTTCCTGCCTTAGGATCTCAGAAAATCCTTTCATGAGAGCTCCTCCTCCGCAGAGATGAATACCCCGATGCATTATGTCAGAAAGTATTTCCGGAGGAGTAACTTCAAGAACTTCCTTGGTTGCTTCCACCAACATTTCAATAGAATGCGAGATGGCCTCTCTTATATCTGCATCAGTTATTATTACTTCTCTTGGTAACCCGGTTATAAGATCTCTGCCTCTTGCTGGTATTTCGAGCAATTTATCTTCTGGCAAAAGAGAAGTGATCGTATTTTTTATATTTTCTGCAGTCTTTTCTCCTACAACAATCTTGAATTCACTTCTTATATAAGAAGAGATATCATCGTTAAGTTTGTTGCCTGCTATCTTTACATTTTTTGAATTTACAACACCCCCGAGAGAGATAACAGCAATATCTGTATTGCCACCACCTATATCTATAACCATATTACCTACCGGGTCATGAACAGGCAGATGCATACCGATCGCCGCAGCCATTGGCTCCTCTACAATAAACACTTCGCTTGCACCAGCGTTCCTCGTTGCGTCCCTTACTGCGCGAGTCTCTACGTTTGTAATCATAGAAGGAACACCAACAACAACTCTCGGACCCAAAAATTTATTTTGAATTGCTTGAGTTTTGTTTAACAGATAATGAAGCATCTCTTCTGTAACTTCAAAATCAGAGATCACGCCTTCGACAATCGGCTTTACTGCAACTATATGTGGCGGGGTACGACCAAGCATGTTTTTTGCTTCGGTACCTACAGCTACAACTCTTCCAGTCTTTTGGTTTACTGCCACAACCGAAGGTTCATTGAGGATTACCCCCTTACCACGTACGTAAACAAGAGTATTTGCTGTCCCAAGGTCAATACCCACGTCATTGCGCATCAGGCTCTTCCATTTTTCTATCTTTTCCTTTATCACGCCTATAAATCTACCATAAATATGGGCTTTTTAGGAATCCCCAATTTTAGG
>CAZHPR010000011.1:6482-8488 GCA_964534305.1 uncultured Candidatus Saccharibacteria bacterium | reverse complement strand
ATTCTTCTCGCTTACTATGATCTGGTAAGGGACACCGATCAGATCAGCATCAGCAAACTTCTCCCCTGCTCGTGTATCTCTGTCGTCATATAGAGTATTAGATTTCAACTTTTCATAAATCCTCTCCGCTGTTTCCTTTACCTTTGGATCACTAGAATTTATTTCTACCAAATGATGCAAATAAGGAGAAACCGAATCCGGCCAGACTATCCCACTCTCGTTTCCAAACTTCTCTGCAATGACTCCCAAAAGCCTTGTGATACCAATACCATAAGAACTCAAGAAAACTGGATTTTTATTTCCATCTTTATCGCTAAAGTATAGACCCATCTCTTCGCATTTCTTTGTCCCAAAATTAAATATATTACCTACTTCTGCCGCCTTTTTTTCCTCAAAATCTTCTTCTTTCATTCCCATTTGCTCCAAAGTCTCTTTGTTGAAAATTTCTTTATTGAGTGCGATTCTGTTTTCTTTGTTTACATAAACAATATCTTCTCCAGCCTCACATATGGTTTGAAACTCGTGAGAAAATTTGTCTGTAAAGACTCCGCCGGAAGCCGAGGTTACGTAGGTATCTTCGCCTAGACCCACCCTCTCAAAAACTTTTTTGTAAGCCTCTATTGTTTTGTTATAAAACTGGTTATTTTCTTCCTCTGTCTTTGCAAAAAAGTACATATCTTTCATTACAAATTCTCTGCCTCGCAAAATACCACTCTTTGCTCTAGTCTCGTTTCTTAGTTTGTTTTGAAATTGATGAACAGCAACAGGCAGATCGTTATAACTATTTATATGTTGCTTCAACATTTCAGTAATAGGCTCTTCGTGCGACCAACCAAAGCCGATCTCGGTATCATTTTTGAGTTTTGATTTAAACCAAACATCAACATTTACATCGTCCCATCTGTTGGTCTTTTGCCAGACCTCCTTGTTTTGTATCGTAGACATCCTAAGCTCCAAAGAACCCAGAGATTCCATTTCTTCCCTAACTATCTTTGTTATATTTTCTACAATTTTTAAACCAAGAGGCAGAAAGGAGTAAACCCCCGCCATCTCTTTATTTATAAAACCACCCCTTATGAGTAATTGTGCATTTTTGCTTGTCTCATCGCTCGGCGCCTCCCGCCTCGTCTTTGTAAAAAGTTTACTAAGTCTCATGCTTACATACTAGCAAATTATTAAAGTTTTGCGATGTCGCGGAAGGTTATGAAGATCATGAGGAGCAAGAGAAGAGCAAAACCTATGGCGTTGGTCCAACCAGCAATCTTTGGGTTTATTGGGCTTCTTTTTATAAATTCTATAAAGACAAAGAGGAGCCTGCCGCCATCAAGGGCTGGGAAAGGTACCAGGTTTATAATCGCCAGATTGATAGAAATAAGAGCAGTGAGAGTAATCAGATACGAAAATCCAAGTCGTGTTGCGTCCCCCACTATACCGACTATTCCTACCGGACCAGAAATATTTGAAAAATCCGCGTCGCCTTTTATTGAACCTTTTACCAGATTATACAGTCCATCGATGGTAAGGTAAGTAAAGGTTGCGGTTGTCTTGCCTCCTTCTATTATTGCCTTGTGTAAAGGAAGAGAGACCGTACCTACCATATCCATACTTATTCCAACAATATTTCTTCCAGACTCAGGGTCTTCTTTTGGGACAATCTTGTAGTCATAAATTTTTCCACCTCTGTCTACTTTTATATTTACTTCCGAAGAAGAGTTGATAAGAGAGGAGACATCTTCTGGAGTATTAAGGGCAACCAGCTTGTTATTGTTTGATACAGAAACTATTTTGTCTCCTGATCTGACACCAGAATCAAAAGCCGGGTAACCAGAAACAGCTTCAACAATTGTGAGTTTGGGATTCTTTACTTCAGCCCCAAAATTATTTTCAACAGAAGAAGGTACCCCTATCAAAAATCCGAGAGAAAAGAGAAACCAAGCAAAAAGAATATTGAAAGTTACTCCAGCGACAAGTATTGCCGCCTGCCACTTTTTGCTTACTTGTGTAAA
>CAZHPR010000011.1:0-6382 GCA_964534305.1 uncultured Candidatus Saccharibacteria bacterium | reverse complement strand
TTCTTCATAATTCTCACCAAATATTTTTACAAAACCACCAAAAGGGATCCAATTTATTGTAAAATCGGTATCCCATTTTCTGCCAATTTTAAAGGCTCTCGGAGGATAGCCGAAGCCAAACTCATCTACCCGAACCCCCGCCCTCTTGGCAACAATAAAATGCCCCATCTCATGGACAAGGACCAAGATTCCAAGGATGATAATAAAGATTAAAACAGTCATTAGCCTTTTATTTCTTTCTCTTTTCTAAAAACGATCTCTTCTAGTTTAGAATTAGCTTCGTCTATATATTTTTGCATCTCGTCTTTGTGCCTAAATTTTTCATCTTCACTCATACCTCCTTCCTTTTCTTTATTTTGTATTTCATCCCAAGTTTTCTCTCTAATCTGGCGCACACTGGTTCGTGCTTCTTCGAGTTTTTGTTTCAACAATTTAATAAGTTGCTCTCGCCTCTCACCAGTAAGTTCTGGGAAGATTATACGTAAACCTTTATCATCGACAGCAACAGAGAGTCCAAGGTTTGAAGCAACGATGGCCTTTTCTATCGCCTTGGACATAGAGGCGTCCCACGGCGCGATCCTTATTGTCTTCTCTCCTTCAATTGAGATATTTGCGAGCTCTCTTATAGACATCCGAGATCCATAGGCTTCTACCAAAACAGAATCTAATATCACGGGAGTTGCCCGGCCGGTCCGTATACTAGAAAGCTCCTTAGAAAGCCATTCTTCTACCTCTCCTGTTTTTTCTTTTAGATTTGTAAAATTAAATGCCATACGTCTATATTATACCACAGGAAGAATACAAGAAAGATACTCCAATATCATCTTAGCAGAAGCTCCTCTGCTGGAGCTAAACCTCAAACAATTATCTACTTCTTTTAAGATCTTATATCCATCTTTTATACTTCCACTCTTTACCTTTTTATAAAAGGTCGTTTCCAGACTTCTGACAAGATTTTTCATCATCTCTTTATCATCTCCTTTTTGCATTTTTTGTATCAAACCAATTCTAAGAGCCAAATTTTTGGACAAAAATTCTTCGGCAATATCTTTTTTGTTATCCTTGTCTTCAAAAAGTGAGTAGACAACCAACACTCTAGAGAGCAATGTTTTGTAAAGATTTCCGACACTTGGAACAACAAAAAAGATAATCGATCCAACGGTCGGCTCTTCAAGAACTTTTAGCAGGGCATTTTGAGACTCAGAAGTTACACTATTTGCAAAAACTATTTTTATTTTTTTCTCTCCGGAAAATGGCTTCTCGATCATCCAGCCAGACAACTCTCTTGCATCATCGATACCAAACGTATCAACCTCAATAATAGAAAAATCAGGATTACCAGAGGCATCAAAATTTGTATTTTTTGAAACAAGTTCTACAAAAAAATCTTTTTCCTCTCTTTTGCCAACAACAAAATATGCATGATGCAACCTCTCCCAATTTATTTCCTGATTCATATCTTTTAAATATAAACTATCTCTTTGAAATTACGCTTTTTTTGTAGGTACCGAGATGGTCCAAAGCAATACCGGTCCCCTTTGCGACACAGAGAAGCGGATCGGGAGCAAGCTCAGCCTTTACTCCAACTCTTCTTAGGATAAGTTCTGGTAGATTGCGCAGCTGAGAAGTGCCGCCAGTCATAATTATACCCTGATCAATAATATCAGACGCAAGTTCTGGTGGGGTCTCCTGGAGGACATCTTTGATGGCTTTGACCATTTCTCGTAGTTCCTTGGCGATTGCCTTGACCATCTCGTTGGTCTTTACTTCTACAGACCGAGGCAAGCCAGAAATAAGATCTCTTCCTTTTACTATCATCGAAAGTTCTTCTTCTATTGGAAGGGCAGAACCTATCGTTATCTTTACTTCCTCAGCAGTTTTGTCTCCTATAGCAAGATTGAATGTCTTTTTTATATAGTCAGCAATAGCTTCGTCTATCTTGTTGCCGGCACACTTTACAGAGTTGGAAGCAACGATACCGCCGAGAGAGATTACCGCAACATCGGTAGTACCGCCCCCAATATCTACTATCATATGCCCCTTGGCTTCATATATTGGTATGCCAGCTCCGATAGCTGCAAGGATCGGCTCTTTTATAACATAAGCATTTTTGGCACCCGCCTTGACCGCCGCCTCTATCACCGCTCTCCTCTCGGTAGAAGTGATCCCAGCTGGCACAGATATCAAGACTTCTGGTTTTATAAACTGCCATTTACCAAGTGCCTTCTGCATGTAGTACCTGATCATAACTTCTGTCACCCTATAATCAGCAATCACTCCATCTTTCATCGGTTTGTAAGCGGTTATTGCTTCTGGAGTCCTGCCAACCATCGTCTTGGCCTCACTCCCCACCGCAAGAATCCTCCCATCCTCCATAGAAACTGCCACCACCGAAGGCTCAGAGAGTACCACCCCCTTACCTGGCAAAAATACAAGTGTATTTGCCGTACCAAGGTCTATCCCAAGCTTCTTTGAAAACAAGTCCATAATACAACCAAATATACACCAATTTTTGGCTAAGTGCTATTTGTATACTTGCTTTAATAGCCGGTACAACTTTATACTTCTACTATGTTTATCATTGAATGCCTGCCACTTACAAAGTCCTTAAACAAAGAATCTCTCTCTTATTTTTCTTCTTCGTATTTTGAAGCTGGCAAACTAATAAAGGTTCCTTTGCGCAAAAAGTTTGTAAACGCTCTGGTCTTGGAATCAAAAGAAGTAATCCAAAACAAAAGCGAAATCAAATCAGCTAACTTTTCCATGAAAAAGGTTGATTCTAAAATAGAAAACATTGAATCAAAACCTTTTCTAAGAAAAGAATTTCTGGAAGCAACGAAGGAAACTTCTGAATTTTTCGCCTCTAGCCAAGGTTCGGTACTCAGCCAGGTAATCCCGTCTTTTTTTCTAGAAAACCAAAAAGTAATCCAATCCAAAGCAAAAGAAAAAGAAGTAGTAGCCCCCCAAACAAGAAGCGAGGTGAGCATAATACAAACAGACAATGAGGAGCGTATCGCTCACTACAAATCAATAACCAGAGAAGAATTTGCCAGAAAAAAATCAGTCTTTATCTGTTTGCCACAAAATGAACATATAAAACAAGCAAAGGAAAGGTTAGAAAAAGGAATTGAGCAGTTCACAGCCTTCTTTCATAAAGATATGAAGAAGCATGAAGTAAGTAGAGAAATAAAAAAAGTTCTAAACTCAAATCACCCAATCCTCATCATCGCGACGGCCAAGTGGCTCTTTATGCCAAGATTTGATATCGGGACGATAATAATAGAAAAAGAAAACACTGGCGGTTGGAAAACTCTAAGCAGACCATTTATTGACCTTAGATACTTTGCAGAAAGTTTTGCACAAAAAATAGGGGCTCGCACCATAATCGGTGATTCTTTTTTGAGAACAGAGACAATATGGAGATACAAACAAGGCCAAGTATCTGAATTTGAAAGCGTAAAGTGGAGAGTTCCAATACAAACCGAGTCAATACTTATAGAAAAAAACAAACCATTAAAGAAAGATGAGGATTTTAAAGTCCTGGATGAAAGGCTAAGAGAGGAAATAAAAGAAACCCTCCTAGATGGTGGTAATGTCTTTATATATGCAACAAGAAAAGGTCTCTCACCAACAACTGTTTGCCGAGACTGCGGAGAACAGGTCAAATGTTTAAACTGTGGATCTCCGGTAATACTTTACAAAAACAAAGATAGCGGAGTCTTTAGGTGTCATCAGTGTGGAGAAAAGAGAGACGCAATGGAAGTGTGCAAAAAGTGCGGCAGTTGGAAACTCGCTAGTTTTGGATCTGGAGTAGACAAGATAACAGAAGAAATAGAAAAAAATTTTCCCGACAATAAAATATTTGAGATAAACAAAGATGTCTGCACCACAAACCTAAAAACCGAAAAAGTTTTAGACAACTTTTACAAAAGCCACAAATCAATACTTGTAGGTACCGAAATGGCGATTCCATTTATGCACAAAAAAGTTAGTCTTTCTTGTATTGCCTCTTTTGATACCCTATTTTCTATCCCCGATTTTAGAATAAGAGAAAAAATTTTTAATCTTGTTTTAGACATTAGAAATATTTCAAAAAATAAATTTATCCTACAAAGCAGAAACTCCGAAGATTCAATAATCAAAAACGGCTTATCGGGAAATTTGTTGGAATTTTATAGAGAGGAAATCAAAGATAGAGAAGAACTTGGCTACCCACCCTTTGGTATATTTATAAAAATAACACTCCGTGGTACCCGCGCAGAGACAGATAAAGCCGCAAGAATAATAAAAGAATTATTTGCAGAGGAAGAGGTCTCGGTGTTTAGCTCACTGCATGAGAAAAAAGGTGAGCAAGCAGCCATCAATGGAGTAATCAAGGTGACAAAAAATGATTGGCCAGATCTAGATATAATACAAAAACTTAATAGTCTTTCACCAAAATTTGAGATAAAAGTAGATCCAGACAGTCTCTTATAAATATGGTATTGTTAAAATAAAGAGTATATGGAGAGTATAATTCAAAAGGAAAATCCTCTTCTTAGAGAGAAAGCAAAAGAGGTAAATATAGAAGATATAAAAAGTCGTAAGATTGAGACCATCATCAGAAGGATGGAGAAGGCTTTAGACAAAGAAGACGACGGTATTGCAATAGCGGCTCCACAAATAGGAGAAAGTCTGCGCATTTTTGTAGTATCAAAAAAGGTCTTTGAGATAATGGACGAGGAAAAGGATCCGACTATCAAAATGAGTGGCGAAAAGGAAGAGTACAAAAATCTTATTTTTATAAATCCAGAGATAATAAAAACCTCCAAGGAGCAAATGTTGGTTGAAGAAGGTTGCCTGTCTGTAAGGTGGTTATATGGCCAAGTAAAAAGAGCAAAGAAGGTCTTGGTCAGAGCATACAATGAAGAAGGAAGGGCGTTCACCTTTGGTGCCTCTGGTCTTATGGCACAGGTATTCCAACATGAGATAGATCACCTAGAAGGAGTGTTATTTATAGACAAAGCAAGAGGCCTAAAGGAGATACCTCCCAAAGCCTAAAATAATTCATGAGTTATGATTCAATAAAATTCGCATTCTTTGGCTCTAGTGAGTTTAGTGTGTATGTATTAGAAGAATTAAAGATACATGGTTTACTACCTACTCTTATCATCACAACTCCAGACAAGCCCAAAGGAAGGAAGCTTATACTCACCCCAAACGAAGTGAAGGTTTGGGCTCAAAATAATAATGTAGAAGTAATAGATCCCAAATCCCTTAAGAACAACCCCGACCTAATCTTAAATCTTAAATCTAGAATCCTTGATCTTTTCCTCGTCGCTTCTTATGGCAAAATAATTCCTAAAGATGTCTTCCATATACCAGAACGCAAAACCTTAAACATCCACCCTTCTCTACTTCCAAAATATAGAGGCGCCTCCCCCATCCAATCTCAAATTTTAAATGACGACGGAGAAGTCGGTGTAAGTCTTATGATAATAGACGAGGAGATGGATCATGGTTCAATAATAGCTCAGAAAAAAATAGAATTAGAAAAATGGCCCATTGGCAGAATTGAATTAGAAAAAATACTCGCAATAGAGGGCGCTCGTATATTTAGTCACTATTATAAAGAATGGCTAGAAGGAGCTATAGACGGTGTACCCCAAAAAGAAGAAGACGCCACCTTTTGTACAAAGATAGAAAAGGATAACGGCAAACTAGATATAGATTTGGAAAACTTGGAGAAGGATGCCTACCAAAACCTGCTCAAAATAAAAGCCTACGAGGGTTGGCCTGGTACATATTTCTTTTATAAAGATAAAAGAATAATAATAAAGAGCGCCGAAATAATCGATAACAAACTAAAACTAAACAGGGTTATTCCTGAAGGCAAAAAAGAAATGAGCTTTGAAGATTTCTTGAGAGGAATCAGATAGGGCTACTTCTTTTTTCTAAAATCTCGGAGACTTCTATAGATGCGTCGAGAAAAGTTGCCCGGCATCTCACCTATCTGCTTCATAAAATATTTTATGTGAGCTCCACCTCTTCTTATCATCGAGATCGCCTTCTTTCTTTTTGAATTTATTTCTCTACTTATTTCTTCCTTTACGTCATCTATCGCTGCGTATAGATCTTCTTTTTCAGAAACAGAGTAAAACTCCTTTCCATCTGATTTGAGATGAACCTCTGCTCTAAATATGTCTCCTGATTTGTGATGCTTGGTACTCTTACCTATTTCTATATTTGCCAAAACTTCGTTATCGGACTTCAAAAACTTTTCCAACGCTTCAATTTTCTTTTCTGCATATTCTCTTACAGAATCGCTGAGGCCAATGTTTGTTGCTTTTATATTTATTTTCATAAATAAAAATTAGCCTAATATGGGTATATTATATCATAT
>CAZHPR010000010.1:27266-30428 GCA_964534305.1 uncultured Candidatus Saccharibacteria bacterium | reverse complement strand
TACCGCGGTGAATACGTTCTCAAGTCTTGTACTCACCGCCCGTCAACTCAAGGGAGATGGGGGTACCCGAAAGCTCGCTTTATTGCGGGACTAAGGTAAGTTCATTGACAGGGAGTAAGTCGTAACAAGGCACGGGTAGCGGAAGCTGCTCGTGGATTATTTCAAGGTGAAAAACATCCCAAGAATCTTATTCGAGGGATATAGTCGATTTGAGCGCTCCTTGTGAGAGCTCAAGGTTTGGGAGAGACATACAACTCCATGACAGCCGAGGAAAGACTCGGGCTAAAAATTAGCTAACGGAACAAAACAGAGAATAGTGAATTAGTAGCTAGTATCAAGAATCTAGCATCTATGCAAAAGCCCCCGCCTTACGGCGGGGGCTTTTGCATACCTCTTATTCTTATTTATTTACCCTTATTTTAAGCCCTCTATTTTTCCAAGGGCTACCCTTGGAATATCCACAGGGTTAGGGTTGCTTTTATTTTTGATATATGATATAATATATAGTAGGAGGTACAGGGTGAGAATGAGACTGATTTTCGCGGCACTCTTTGTGAGTGTCCTGCTTCTCCTGATTTTCTTTGTGGTGGAAAAGGTCTCTTCGGAGACTGGCCCACCGGCAGAAAGTCAGATGGAATTACCGACGCTCCAAGCGGGCGTCAGGTACGGACTCCAGGAGTTCGAGATGATCGGTGTTTTATCGATCGTACTCCTGGTTGCGGTTGGTTTCTGGATTCGGTGGTACACCCATCGGCCCAGAGACACTGAAGGGCATGTCATCCTGCCCAACGGGCGGCCGCCGAGGCCAATCCGGCGATAACAAAATCCAGCCCCGGCGCGCGTGCGCGCCGGGGCTAAATTTACTTATTCTTTCCATCTTAGCCAAATTCTGATATATTTTGTTTCAATGCGCGCGTAGCTCAGCTGGTAGAGCAATCGACTGATACTCGGTAGGTCCCAGGTTCGACCCCTGGCGCGCGCACCAATAATTTCTTTTTAAAAAATATTTGATATAATTTCTTTCTTCTTTTTGATTTAAGAAGTTTTTATTGTTTTTAAAAATTTAATACAGAGATAATATGCAACACAAAATAAAGAAAGTTTGGGCAAGAGAGATACTAGACTCAAGAGGCAACCCGACAGTAGAAGTGGATATAATTTTAAATAATGGAAGCACAGGCAGAGCCGCAGTGCCATCTGGTGCATCAACAGGCAGCCATGAAGCAGTAGAGCTACGAGACGGCTCCAAGAGATACATGGGCAAAGGAGTAGAAAAGGCTGTAAACAATGTAAACAAAATAATCGCAACAAAACTAAAAGGCAAAAATTTTGATCAAAAGTCTCTAGACAATTTTCTTATCAAACTAGACGGTACCAAAAACAAAGGCAAGCTAGGTGCAAATGCAATACTCGGGGTGTCAATGGCTTTTGCTAGAGTGGCTGCAACAAAAGAAAATATTAGCCTCTACAAATACTTTAATAAAATTTCAAAAACAAAAGGCCTGCCTGCGCAGGCAGGCTTCAGCTTGCCGGTACCTCTTATGAATATCCTAAACGGAGGCGCGCACGCAAAGGGATCTACAGACATCCAGGAGTTTATGATCGTCCCTCACGGAGCAAAGAGCTTCAAGGAGGGGCTCCGTTGGGGCGCAGAAGTATTTCACACACTCAAAAAAATCCTCGGAGAAAAAGGACTTTCTACAACAGTTGGGGATGAGGGCGGCTTTGCGCCCAAATTGGGCAATAACGAGGCAGCTTTGGAGCTCGTGGTAGAAGCAATACAAAAGGCGGGGTACAAACCAGGCAAAGACATAAGCATTTCACTGGACGTCGCCGCAACCGAGCTATACGAAAGCGGAAAGTATAATTTAAAAATAGAAGGCAAAGTTCTTACAAGTACCGAAATGATAAGCATGTACGAATCTTGGACGAAGAAATACCCAATTATTTCTATCGAAGATGGGCTTTCTGAAGATGATTGGGCTGGTTATGCAGAGATGACAAAAAAATTGGGTAACAAAATACAAATAGTAGGCGACGATCTTTTTGTAACAAATATAGAAAGATTAAAGAAGGGAATTGAAGAAAAGGCAGCCAACTCAATCCTTATAAAACTCAATCAGATAGGTACGGTGAGCGAGACGATAGAGGCAGTCAATATGGCAAAGAAGGCTGGCTTTACTTCTATCATCTCTCACCGATCAGGAGAGACCGAGGATAGCACCATTGCAGATTTTGTTGTAGGTCTCAGCACCGGACAGATCAAAACTGGTTCTCTCTGTAGGAGCGACCGAACAGCAAAGTACAACCAGCTTCTCCGAATCGAAGAAGAACTTGGCAAAAAAGCAGTTTATTTAGGTAAAAAAGCATTTAAAAATTAATTTTTAAAATAAATTCTTTCTCGTCATAACTTTTCAAGAGCACACAAATTTTCTGCTGAAAATTTGTTCAGTGCTCCCTCCGTCGAGCCTCGCAAGCCTCTTGAAAAGTTACGACCACGACAAATTTATTAAAAAACATTATGGCGAAATTATTTTTGGTAAGACATGGCAAATCAGAGTGGAACAAACTAGGTCTATGGACTGGCTGGACTGATGTTAGTCTCGTAGAAGAGGGGATCGAGGAAGCAAGAAAGGCAGGAGAATTCCTAAAAGAAGAAGACATTCACAAAGTTTACACTTCAGAACTCAAAAGAACTCACGAAACTTGGAGTGCAATAAAAGAAACTTCTGGCAAGCACCACCTTGACCACACCTCACACGGAGCACTGAACGAAAGACACTACGGAGTACACACAGGCAAAAACAAATGGCAAGTAAAAGAGGAGATTGGTGAAGAAGAATTTCAAAAAATAAGGAGAGGTTGGGACACCAAGATTCCCGAAGGCGAAACTCTCAAAGATGTACACGCGCGAGTTGTACCCTACTACGAAGAACAAATAAAAAAAGATTTGGCGAACGGAGAAAACGTGCTGGTAGTGGCCCACGGTAATACTTTGCGAGCCTTGGTCAAACACTTGGAAGACTTGGACGAAGCGCAAGTTTGTGATGTGGAGATAGAGACTGGAGAAGTACACTGTTATCATATGGACGAGTCAATAAAGCCAAAACAAAAGGAGATAAAGAAGGCTGTGGAAAAGTAGATTTGACATATTATCAATTG
>CAZHPR010000010.1:0-27166 GCA_964534305.1 uncultured Candidatus Saccharibacteria bacterium | reverse complement strand
AACAAAAGGAGATAAAGAAGGCTGTGGAAAAGTAGATTTGACATATTATCAATTGCTGGTAGTATTTGAAACCGAACGCTGTACATTTTTCATTGGAATAGGAAGGAGAACGGATTTGAGAATATTAGGAGTATTTGATCACGTCCTGGTACTCATAGGAAGACCAGGTTCTGGAAAAGGGGAGCTGAGCAAGCGTCTCACCAGACAGATCGGCTACATCTTCACGACTGCAAGCCAAGTCATCGAAGAACACGGCACTGAGGAGCAAAAGAAGTTGAAGAGGGAGGGGAGGTTGATCCCAGATCTCGAAATCAACAAACTCATGCTTGATCATGCCCCAAGACATAGCCGCGGAGCCTATTACGGCTTCGATGGTTATCCAAGGACGGCACTTCAAACCAAGGGCCTGCTGGCCCTAGTCGGAGAAAAATACGGCTCTTGCCGTATCATCACGATCTTTCTGGATGTCCCAGAAGAGGTCGCTTCTGCAAGGCTTTCTAGCAGAGGCCGAGAAGATGATACGTTAGGAATCGTCAACATGAGGAATGTCGATTTCAAAAAAAATGCCGGACAAGTTCTGGGCATGCTGGAATCGAACACACACTTCTGTCACATCGACGGCATGACCAACAACGGAGGTTCTCGCAGAGAGAAAACTCCCGAAGAAATCCTTGACGAAGTCATGGATTTTCTCCACACAGTGCTGGCCCTGCCTACCACCGAAGAGTTGACTGCAAAAGCCTATCCCTATGAGGGTGGCCTGGAGCTCGTCCCTAGACTCGTCTAGTCGCAAGCATTCATCAGACTAGCTTACCTGCATTAATTTGAAGCCCACCCCAACAAAGGGTGGGCTGATTTGTATATAAAAAAATTTGGGGAAAAGGAGAAAGTATGTAATAATGGAAAAAGCAAAGGGAAGACCTTTGTTTTCGTTTCTAAAATTTAAAAATTTATTATTTTAAAAAACATAATTTGGTCGAGCTTTAATGGACGTATCGCTCGACATGATTTCGCCAAATCAGATGAAAAAGACAAAAATAGTTTGCACAATAGGACCAAAGACAGAATCAGCCGAGATGCTTGAGAAGCTACTTAAAGCTGGTATGAATGTAATGAGAGTAAACTTCTCTCATGGGGATTTTGATGAACATCAAAACAAAGTTAACAATCTAAAAAAGGCGATCGCAAAAACAGGTATTCCTTGCGCCGTACTTCAAGACCTTTCGGGACCAAAGTTTAGACTTGGAGACTTTTACCAAGAGAGAGTGCAACTCAAGGCTGGAGACTTTATCACGCTTACAACAGAAAAGATCGTAGGTGATGAAAAGCGCGTCTCTGTAAACTACCCAACACTGCACGAAGAGATACTGCCCGGCAATATCATAATGGTTGACGACGGTAAGAAAAAGTTTGAAGTGGTGAGCATAAACGGCACCGAAATCAAGTGCAAAATCCTTATCGGCGGAGAGACTAAGGGTAGGAGGAGCCTCAACCTTCCTGGCGCACCCCTCAAGATAAGCGCCCTCACAAGTAAGGACAAGAAAGATATTGAATTTGGTATCAAAAATAACGTTGATATATTTGCGTTTTCTTTTGTAAGAAAGCCTAGCGACGTGATTGAACTTCGAAAAATTCTAGACAGCAAGAAGAGTAAAGCAAAGATAATGGCAAAGATAGAGACGGTGGAAGCAGTAGAAGATTTTGACAATATTCTTTCTCTTGTTGATATGGTGATGGTTGCCCGAGGCGACCTAGCGGTAGAGCTTGGACACGAAAATGTACCAACAGTTCAGAAGATGATGATAAGAAAATGTCTCAAGGCCGGCAAACCAGTAGTGACTGCAACCCAAATGCTCGAATCTATGATCAAGAGCCCAGTACCTACAAGAGCCGAAGTATCAGATGTTGCAAATGCGATATATGATGGGACAGATGCTGTGATGCTTTCAGAAGAGACAACTCTCGGAGATTATCCGGTGGAAGCAGTCTCCGTCATGTCTAGGATTGCAACAAAGGTTGAGAACGATTCTTCTCACATAGAAAGAGTACTTGAGATGCAAAAAACCAAACACCACGCAGATATGAAAGTCTCAGATGCTATCACAAGTGAAGTAGTAGACGTCGCAAATGCGGTTGGAGCAAGGGTGATAGTTGCACTTACCGAATCAGGCTTTACTGCAAGAATGATCGCTAGATACAAACCGACCCAACACATAGTAGCTCTTACTCCAAATGCAAATACCGCAAACCAACTCCTTGTAAGCTATGGTTGCAAACCAATCCTTACCAAAAAATCCAACGACATAGAGAAAACAATAGAATTGGCAAAGTCTGAGTGTCTAAAGACAAAGATGTGCAAAAAAGGGGATAGGATAATCATCTCTTCTGGCCCCTTCCTACCAACCAAAAAGGCCGAGGTCAATATGCTCTTGGTAGAAACAATATAATAAACTTGGTAAACAAAAAGAGACCCCTCTGAACCACGGCACGCGTCGTATCAAAAGAATCTCTAAATAGAATTGCAGACTATCTGGTGTCACGGGTGAATACCCGCTTCTAGGAGTGCCTCTTTGGCTCTTTTTGTGGCTCTAGATATTTTTACCTTAGTACCCCCGCGGGTTATTCCATACATAGAAGCGATCTCTTCTTGAGAAAAACCTTCCACATACTTGAGGTGTAAGATAAGAATATCGCCAGGGTCAACGTTTCGATTTTTAAGGACTTTCTCCACATCAACCCCAGAAAACCATTCGAGAGAGACCCCATCAGTTGTAGTATGGAGAGTTTCCGCATGGGAATCATCAAGCTCACAAAAAACTTTTCCCCCTAAACCCCTCAACGTCGCTATGGCTTGGTTCCTTGCGATAGCAATGATCCACGTACGAAGACTTGAACGTCCTTCAAATGTGTAGAGTTTTTCAAACACGTGAAGGAAAGTCAGTTGGGTGACATCTTCTGCCAGCAATGGATCGGCGACTATCCCCCGTGCCACCTGGTACACAGCGGAATAGTGCTCTACAAACAGAGCTCCGATCTTCTGTCTGTATTCATCGTCAGACTGTGAGTCGTGGTTTGGCCCGGTTTCATTTCCATTCCGGTTTCCGTTTCCATTTTTCATGAACACCTCCTTTCAAGAAGTCCAACATGGAGAGTACCACCGGATAAGCTTTTTATCAATATTTTGTATGTTATAATTTAAGGATTATATTAATTTAAATATTATGGGATTTTTAGAAGGATTTTTTGGTAATAATAGTGAAAGAGAAAATACTGACAGTGCAGGCCATATTGCAAACCCCGAAAGAAGAGGAGAACTTGCAGGAGAAGATCAAGATAATATAGATATGGCAAGGCAATTACACCACCTTGAAGAGCAACTGGCGAGAGCACAAGAAGATGCAAACGCGGGACGAGACCCAGAAATACCCATACCTGAGTTAATAGAAAAGATAGGAAACATAAGAGCCCAGATGCCTTACGGTGAGGAGAACAAGTAACAATTTGACCGATTAAAGCTTTTCTGATAAGATTTTGCCCATGCTTAAAATAAGATTACAAAGAGTAGGAAGAAAGCACGAGCCTGTGTTTAGGCTTGTTTTGACCGAGTCTACAAACGGCCCTAGGAGCGGCAAGGCTTTGGAAGTCTTGGGCTCTTACGATTCTAGAAGAGGAGACAAGGCGGAATTTCAAATCGACAAAATAAAAGAGTGGCTAAAGAAGGGGGTACAACTATCTCCAACAGTGCACAACATCTTGGTAGGCAAAAAAGTATTGGATAGCAAAAAGATAAATGTACTACCTCCTAGCGTTATCGCAGAGACAAAAAACAAAAAACTAGAAGCTCAAAAACAACAAGAAGAGGCTAAAAGAGAAGCAGCAGAGGCAGAGAAGAAGGCTGCAGAAGAAGCGAAAGCTGCCGAAGAAAAAGCTAATGACCTGCCTGCGCACGCAGAAGAAGCAGCTGTAGCGGAAGCTCCAGCTCCGACAAATGACACTGTTGAAGAACCGGCTGAAAATGTCGATTCTGTAGAAACCCCGGCAGAAGAAACACCTGCCCAATAATTCTCCACATTTGAGTATAGACAGCCTTGTGTTATTATAATAGTGAGGAGAAAATCCTTAATTAAAAGATTATCCGAAATATAATGGAACAGGACGCACAATTTTTGAACGATGTTATAAAGGCCCTAGTAGATCACCCAGAAGCTGTAAAGATAAACAGAACAGTAGATGAGATGGGAGTACTTCTTTCTCTAGATGTACATCCAGATGATATGGGTAAGGTTATAGGTAGATCAGGTAATACCGCAAAAGCTATCAGAATACTTCTAAGAGTTGTTGGCATGAAAAACAACGCAAGAGTAAACCTCAAGATCAATGAACCAGAAGGCGGTAGCAAGAGAATGGAGAGGAGCGATAGCATGAAATCAGTAGATGATGTAATGCAAGACCTCAAATTGGATTAAAGATTTAAGATAACAGTAGTTAGAATCAAAAAAGTCCGTATGGACTTTTTTGTTTATTTATTGTATTCTACTATAGTCTATAATCTGTAGACTAACAACTTGCATAATGACTTTTCATATAATTACATTGTTTCCGGAATTTTTTGACTCATATCTAAATGGGTCTATTCTTGCAAGAGCTCAGAAGAACAAGAAAATAAAGTTTAATTTTTATAATCCAAGAGATTTTGTAAGACCAAGTAAATCTCAGAAAAAAAATGAAAAACCTTACCTACGAGTAGACGACAAACCTTACGGTGGTGGAGCTGGTATGGTGTTGCAAGCAGAACCAATCCTAAAAGCCTTTGATAGAGCAGATAAAAAAATAAAGGGTAAAAAAAAGATTGTAGTATTCTCCGCAAAAGGTAAAACTTTTGATCAAAAAACAGCCTACGATTGGTCAAAAAAATATACGAACATAGTATTCATCACAGGAAGATACGAAGGGATTGATGAGAGGGTAGTAAAGGCGCTAAAAGCCGAAGAAATATCTATAGGTCCATATGTACTCACTGATGGAGACGTCGCTGCTATGACGGTTTCTTCTGCTATTTCTAGATTAATACCCGGGGTTATAAGATTAGAATCCCTACAAGAAGAATCTCACTCCAATCTAATTCTAAAAAAAGAAAAGAACAAAAAGCTCGGGGAAAATGGACTAGAGTATCCACACTACACTCGGCCAGAAGTTTTGACCTACAAGGGCAAAAAATACAAGGTACCAAAAATACTACTATCCGGTAATCACGCAAAGATTGAGGAGTGGAGAAAAAGAAAGAAGAAATAATCCTTGCAATTTTTTACAAAAGGTGATATAATTAATAGTAGAGGAAAGGAGCTTCCGATATGGAAGAAAGCTTAAAGTTTTTTTGGGACTCGATCAAAGGGTACCTCGATCTATCGGGGTTGGAAGAGGTAATTCGCCTCTACCCCGAATTTCGAGAAGAAGCGGAGCGGCTTGCCGCTCCCAAAAGACTCGTGAGCAAGTTCATGGAGGCGACCGCCCCCATGTGTCAGTAATCAACCCACCCCCGAGGCGGCAGAAAAATCTGCAAGCTTCAGTTGGTGGGTTTTTCTGTTGTCCAAAATCATATCCCCAAGTGAGGTTTTAGGATGAGGTATAATTGTTGATATATGAATTGGATATTTTATGCAATCGGGTCAGCGGTCTTTGCTTCACTTGTAGCAATATTCGGCAAGGTAGGACTCAAAGACATCGACTCAACAATGGCGACAACAGTGAGAGCTGTTGTAATGGCTGTTTTTCTTATCATCGTATCCTTATCTTTAAAAAAGTTCTCTGGTTTAGAAACAATTGTTGGCAAACCTCTCCTCTTCATAATCCTTTCCGGGATAGCTGGAGCTCTTTCCTGGCTCTGCTATTTCTTTGCAATAAAAAGCGGTCCTGTTTCTGGCGTTGTTGCAATAGATAGGACCTCCGTTGTCTTTGCACTACTGCTGGCAGCGCTCTTCTTGGGTGAAGCATTTACAGCAAAGACAGCCCTGGGAGGGGCCCTTATCCTGGGTGGCGCATTATTAGTGGCCTTATAATTTTAAATAAAATGGAAGGAGTAAATTTTGATAATAAAGAAGTTGGGGCAAGAGCGCCCGAGACAGAGACCCTAAGAGATGGGCACCTTGAGAGAGCCCAAGAATCTATAGTAAAAACTCTTGAAGAAAAACTCAGTGAAGTATTTGGAAGAATTGAAAAAAATCCATATTTTTCAAATATAAGCGAAAGAATGATGGATACAGGTCAATATTAAGATGAAAAATAAGATACAAAACGAATTAGATTTTCTGCTTGCTCAGGTGCAAGTTGAGACCGATATTGCAAAGGAAGTGGTAGAGAGTATCAGAGAAAAGCCAACGGGGAGCAAAGAAGAAGTTGCCCAGAAGTATTATGATGAAAAGGTGGCTCTCAAGATGCTTGAGTTTTTTAAAGAAGAAGAGAGGGTTGTTAGCCTGTATGTAGAAGCAAAGACTAGCTATCCAATTCTTGCAAACCTAATGGAAAACAAGAGACCGTATTTGAAAGAGATGTTAAAAGAGGCAAAAAAATTGTATGGACAGACAAAAACATAACTCCCTAAATCCCTCTTACTTTAAGAGGGAGCAGGAAGGGAGAGAGGTTAATTTTTTCTCCCCTCTCCTTTGCAAGGAGAGGGGTAGGGGTGAGGTAGAATAAATAAAATGAAAGACATACTAGAAAGACATTTAGAAAATATAAAGAAACTTCAATCAGAGAGTGGACTGTTTCTGGCTTCTCGCGCAAGCGTTTCTACTGGATACAACAAAGCTTGGCTTAGAGATAACTTCTACACCTGTCTCGCATTTGAGGAAATCGGGGACAAAGAGACTGTCACTAAAACATGGAAAGCTCTTATACAAATATTCAAAAAGCATAAAGACAAGATAAACTGGGCAGCCGGGCAAAAACCCTACGCGACTTATCAATACATACACGCAAGATACAACCCCGAAACCTTTGATGAATTTTGGGAGGAGTGGGGTAACAAACAAAATGACGCAGTCGGAGCAATCCTTTTCAAAATAGGAGACCTAGAAAGTAATGGCATAAAGATACTTGAGAGTCCGGAAGATTATGAGGTAATACAAAAACTGATAGATTATCTTGCTTCAATCGAGTATTGGCACGATCCGGACAACGGCGTATGGGAAGAGTACGAGGAAGTACACGCTTCTTCGGTTGGAGCTTGCGTTGCTGGGCTCAAATCAATAACAAGATTAAAAGAAACAAACGTACCCCTAGAGCTAATAGAGAAAGGTGAGCAAGCACTCAAAGAATTGTTGCCAAGAGAGTCCAAAACCAAGTTTACCGACCTAGCCTTACTCTCTCTTATCTACCCCTTCAACGTCGTACCAGAAAATACAGCCAGAGAAATAGTGAGACACCTCGAGTATCATCTAGAAAAAGAAAGAGGGGTAATAAGGTACAAAGGAGACCGGTACTACAACAAAAATATCGACGGGTACAGCGAGGAAGCCGAGTGGTGCTTTGGATTTCCTTGGCTTTCTATTATTTACAATACCTGGGGAAGCGACGGATTAAGGTACGGAGACATAACCGACAATGATGATAAAAAGAAATCTACCGATTACTTAGAAAAAAGTAAGAGCATAATCTACAACGGCGAGATTCCCGAGCTCTACTATTCTGATTCTCCGGAACCAAATGACAATGTCCCTCTCGGTTGGGCCGAATCCCTCTTCGTCGTCGCCCTCCTAAAGTCAAGGAAATAAAAAAAGGCGGGCCGGTGAGGGTCCGCCTGTGAGGGGAGGGAGGGGATGAGTCGATGTCGCCTACTAGGAGGCGATGGCTTCTTGCAAAGAGCCGGGATTCTGCTTGTTTCTCCGGTATTCGGCCCAGCGCTTCTTCTGGGCTGCGGCGATCCGTTCCCGGGCCGCGAGGCTCATCTTGCGGCGCCGCGGCTTCTTTTCGAGTGACGGAACCACCCGGAATTTGGCCTTGAGGGCCATGAGCTGGGAAGCCGTGGAGTCTGTCTGCGCCTGCGCCAGCGCAGCGCGGACCTCCTCGATCTGTCCTTCGACCAGCTTCCTGCGAAGCAGGAGACCTTCCATGGCTGCGGCGAGGATCTTGGGATCATTCAAAAAAGTCAACGACATGTGTAAACCTTTCTTCTCTGTATTCCCCAATGAACGGGGTCTAAATACAATATTAGCATATTTAGTTATGGGTGTCAATAGATACCGCTTAAAATAGTTATCCACAGGGAGTATTGACTTACTTGACAGATTTTGAGCGAGGGTCTATACTAGAACTTACTATTGATCGATTGAGTTGCGGCTTGTCAATGGTGGGTGTTAATAACCCAAAAAGGCCTTGTGGATTATCGTCTAATTGGCGAATACTTACGAGGTGATTACAAGCAATTTGCTGGTTTGAATAAAACAAATTTAAACAGTTAGAAAAGGCAACTAAAGCCCTGATTAAAATCTGGGCGTGTTTTGTTGCCTGCAAAACTAGATAGTTTGCTTTATTAAGACCAAATATATTGTCCTGTAATTGCTTGGGTAAAAATGTTTTGGTTAATTTTTTGTGAGTTTAAATTTTAATAATTTTTATTAAATATAAATAATTTATGAAAGGAACACAGAAAACCGGTGTGATGCCAAAGAAGTATTTCAGCAAATTCAAAGAACCCCTCACCGAGATACCCAATCTTGCCAAAGACCAGATTGAATCTTTCAACTGGCTTGTAGAGAAGGGTATAAAGGAGGTGTTTGATGAGTTCGCCGTGATAAACGACTTTACTGGCAAAAAGTTTAAGTTTGAGTTTCTTGGTTTTGAACTTGAGAAGCCTAGATTTGATGAATATTTTGCCAAGGAGAAAAAGATTTCTTACGAAGCTCCACTCAAGGCAAAGGTAAAGCTCACAAACAAGACAATGGGCACAGAGAAAGAACAGGAGATATTTATGGCTGACTTCCCTGTTATGACTCCTCACGGCACATTTATAATAAGTGGAGTTGAGAGAGTTATTGTGCCACAGCTCGCAAGATCATTCGGAGTATTCTTCACAAGTACAGAATTGAAGGGTAGAAACCTATTTGGAGCAAAGATTATCCCTGCTAGAGGTGCTTGGATAGAGATAGAAACAGATGTAGACAAGGCAATATATGTAAGAATAGACAGAAAGAGGAAGTTTACCCTTACAACTCTACTCAGGGCTTTTGGACTAGAGACAGACACAGAGATCCTAGAAGCATTTAAGGATAGTCCAGAAGCAAAAGAATATATAGAAAAGACCCTTGCCAAAGATCACTCAAAGTCCTCAGCAGATGCTTATGTAGAAATATACAGGAGACTTAGAGACGGAGACCTAGCGACAGCAGAAAACGCAAAAGAATTCTTCACGGCACTATTTGATGGAGAAAGATATGATTTGCAAAAAGTAGGAAGATTTAGATTTAACTCAAGATTTGGACTACCGACAACTGGCAAAGAAGGCGAGAGAAAAACACTAAACCTTGCTGATCTAAAGTTGGTTGCAAACCACATAATAAAACTAAACACTACTCCAGATGCGATGGAGGATGATATAGATCACCTAGGTAGCAGAAGAGTAAGATATGTCGGAGAGCTTTTGCAACAAAAATTCCGAATCGGTATGGCGCAGATAAAGAGAAATATGCAAAACAGAATGTCTACAGTAGAGACAGATGTGACTTTGCCTATCCACTTTATAATGCCAAAACCTCTTCAGGCGAGAATAAAAGAATTCTTTACGACCAACCAGCTTTCACAGTTTATGGGTCAAGAAAACGCTCTTGCAGAAATAGAACACCTCAGAACTCTCTCCGCACTGGGTCCAGGAGGATTAAACAGGAGCAGGGCAGGTTTTGAAGTGAGAGACGTTCACACTTCCCACTATGGAAGGCTTTGTCCGATACACACACCAGAAGGTCCAAACATTGGTCTAATTTTGCACCTTTCAGTATTTGCGAGAATAAACGAGTTTGGAATGATAGAAACACCATACGCAAAGGTAAAAAATGGTGCAATAACAAAAGAAATAGAATACCTAAACGCTCTAGAAGAAGAGAGTTTTGCGATAGCTCACGCCGCAACCCCCCTAAACGAAAAGGGTGAAATAATAAACGAGATGGTTGAGGCTAGAGTCAATAGCAAACCTGGTCTTATACACAAATCAAAAGTCGCTTATATGGACGTGGCTACAAACCAAGCATTTTCTATTGCCACATCAATGATTCCTTTCCTAGATCACAATGATGCAAACAGAGCACTCATGGGTTCCAACATGCAAAAACAGGCAACTCCTTGTGTAGAGCCAGAAGCTCCACTCGTTGCAACCGGTATGGAAGAGCCAGCGATGAGAGATACTGGAAGATTGGTAGTTGCTCTAAACGAAGGTACTGTTACAAAAGTTGACGGAAACAGAGTGGTAGTAAAGGAGACAAAGGGCGGAGAGGAAGTTGAATACAGGATTGTAAACTTCTCAAAAACCAACAGCGCAACATGCTTCCACCAGAGACCGATCGTCAATGTGGGCGACCATGTAAAAAGAGGAGATGTTTTGGCAGATACCCTTACTAGCGTAAACGGAGAGATGGCGCTCGGACAAAACATTCTGGTAGCCTTTCTGTCATGGTCTGGAGCAAACTACGAAGACGCGATCATTGTTTCTGAGAGACTGATAAAAGAAAACAAATTTACAACCGTACATATAGATGAAGTTGTAGTCAACGTGCGCGATACAAAGCTCGGACCAGAAGTCACAACCTGCGACATACCAAACGTCGGTGAGGCAAAGCTAAAAAACCTTGCCGAGGACGGTATTATACGAGTCGGAGCAGAGGTACACCCAGGAGATATCCTTGTAGGAAAGATTACTCCAAAAGGTGAGACTCAGCTGACCCCAGAAGAAAGACTCTTAAGATCTCTATTCGGCGAAAAAGCCAGAGACGTAAAGGATACTTCAAAGAGAGTTGATGGTGGTAAAAAGGGTAGAGTGATAAATGTTCAAGTTTTCTCAAGAGAGCGAGGTGACAAACTTCAATCCGGAATAATAAAGAGAATACACATAGAGATCGCCCAAATAAGAAATGTTTCTGTCGGAGACAAGCTTGCTGGTAGACACGGCAACAAGGGTGTTATTTCAAAAATATTGCCGATAGAAGATATGCCTTATATGGCAGATGGTACTCCAGTAGACATAATTCTAACTCCTCTCGGAGTTCCTAGTCGTATGAACCTAGGACAGATCCTAGAGATTCACCTAGGTCTTGCCGCAAAGACCCTCGGTTATCAAGCGGTAGTGCCTCCGTTTGCTGGTGCGACTGACAAAGAAATAAAAGAAGAACTAAAGAAAGCTGGCTGGAACGAAAGTGGTAAGGTGAGACTATACGACGGTAGAACTGGAGAAGCATTCAAGCAGGATTCTTCTGTTGGTTATATGTACATCTTGAAGCTAGACCACATGGTAGAAGACAAGATACACATGAGATCGATCGGACCATACTCTCTTATCACACAACAGCCACTCGGAGGTAAGGCTCAGGGCGGAGGTCAGAGATTTGGAGAAATGGAAGTCTGGGCTCTCCTTGGACATGGAGCAGCCTATACGCTTCGGGAAATGCTTACAATCAAGTCCGATGATATTTTGGGAAGAAGCGCAGCTTTTGACTCAATCGTAAAGGGAGAAAAGATAAGGAGTGAAAATATCCCAGCAGCATTCAACGTACTTATTAACAATCTAAGAGGCCTTTCTCTAAACATAGAGCTACTCCGATCAAAAGAAGATCAGTTTGTCGAAGAGGAAGATAATAATTCTAAATAAATAATATGGAGAACAAAAATATGAACAAAAAATCTGCGCCGACAAACGACTTTGACGCAATGAGAATATCTCTTGCCTCTCCTGAAGCTATAAAGGAGTGGTCTTTTGGAGAAGTTACAAAACCTGAGACAATCAACTACAGAACTCAGCGAAGCGAGAGGCAGGGTCTCTTTGACGAAAAGATATTCGGCCCTGACAGAGACTTTGAGTGTTATTGTGGTAAATACAAAGGCATAAGATACAAGGGTATTGTTTGTGAAAAATGTGGTGTTGAAATAACAAGATCTATAGTAAGAAGAGAAAGAATGGGTCACATAGAACTTGCGGCACCAGTTGCTCACGTGTGGTTCTTAAAGAGTATGCCTTCTAGAATAGGTTTAATCCTTGGAGTACCTTCTGCGGATGTAGAAAAGGTAATCTATTTTGCTGGTTATATAATTACAAAAGTATCTGCTGAAGAAAAGCAATCTATACTCAAAGATCTTGATGCTGAATTCAAATCAAAAATAAAACAGCTAAAAGAAGAAAAGCACAAAGAAGAACTGAAAGAAAAGCTACTATCTACCAAGAGAGAAATAGAGAGCATAGAAGAAGGCCGAGTTATAGATGAGGTGGCTTATCACAACTATTCTCTAAAATATAGCTCCCTATTTGAAGCAGAAATAGGTGCTGAAGCAATATACAAGATATTCAAAAAGGTAGACCTCCACAAACTAGAGGCCAATCTAAAAGTTGAGCTAGAAAAATCAAAATCTGTAGAGTCGACAAAGATTGCAAAGAGACTTGGGATGATCCAAAACATGATCAGGTCTGGTACTAGACCGGAGTGGATGTTCCTCACAAGTATACCTGTTATCCCTCCAGCGATGAGACCAATGGTCCCTCTCGATGGTGGTAGGTACGCAACAAGCGATGTAAACGATTTGTACAGAAGAGTTATAAACAGAAACAACAGGCTCAAAAAACTTCTTGAAATAGGAGCGCCCGATGTAATCCTCCGAAACGAGAAGAGAATCCTACAAGAAGCCGTAGATGCTCTAATAGACAACTCAATCAGACACAACAGCAACCAACAGCAACTCTCTCAAACAGCAAAAGCAAGAGAACTAAAGAGCCTCTCTGACAACCTAAAGGGCAAACGAGGTCTATTCAGACAAAACCTGCTTGGAAAAAGAGTTGACTACTCTGGTAGGTCAGTGATCGTTGTTGGTCCAGAACTAAAGCTTCATCAGTGTGGACTTCCAAAGCATATGGCCCTAGAGCTTTTCAAACCATTTATAATTGCAGAACTTCTCAAACAAGAACTTGCTTACAACATAAGAGGAGCAAGCAGACTTATAGATGAAGAAATACCAGAAGTATGGGCGATCCTAGAAGATGTTATAAAAAATAAATATGTACTCCTAAACAGAGCACCAACTCTTCACAGACTAGGTATCCAGGCTTTCCAACCAATCCTTATCGAAGGAAACGCTATCCAAGTACACCCTCTTGTATGTAATGCTTTCAACGCTGACTTCGACGGAGATCAGATGGCCGTACACGTACCCCTAGGAGAAGAAGCTCAGGCAGAGGCGAGACTCATAATGGCTTCTGACAAAAATATCCTAAAGCCAGGAAGCGGCGACCCGACAATCTCGAACAAACCCCTCGATATTATCCTTGGTGTATTTTGGATGACAAAAGATGTCTCCGGCGAAAGAGGCGAGGGAAGTATATACGAGAGTCCTAACGCAGCAATTTCTGCGCTAGAATTCGGAGTAATAGATTACAGATCAAAAATTAAAGTCTTGGGAACTGACTCGCCAAAGTATGCAAAGTTCAACGGAGAAATATTTGAAACTACTCCGGGTAGACTCCTATTTAACTCAGTGCTTCCAAATGATTATCCATTTATAAATCACGAGATGGATAACAAAAAGATGAAGGCTCTTGTTGATGATCTACTACAAAAGTATGGTACCGAAGGCATACCTCCTATAATGGACAAAATAAAACAATTTGGATTTAAGTATGCAACTGTATCCGGTACAACATGGAGCATAGATGATATAAAAGTTCCAGAAAATAAATACGAAATAATTGATGAGGCTAAGAAAAAGATAGCCGTGGTTGAAGAGCAGTACGAAAATGGACTTTTGTCACAGACAGAAAAGAAAATCAAAAATAATGAAATTTGGACAGCTGCCAAGGAGGGAGTCGAGAAAGCAATGCAGGGAGCGATGGATAAATCCGGATCTGTATACGACCTTGTAAAGTCTGGTGCGAGAGGTTCTATGGGACAGCTTACCCAGATGGCTGGTATGAAAGGTCTTATCATCAATACCCAAGGAGAGATTATTGACTTCCCAGTTATTTCTTCAAACAAAGAAGGTCTAACCCCTCTTGAGTACTTCATCACCACTCACGGAGCAAGAAAGGGTCTTACTGATACCGCTCTAAACACCGCAAAGGCTGGTTATCTTACAAGAAAACTATTCGATGTCTCTCAGGACACTTTGATCATCGAAGAAGACTGCGGTACCAAGGAAGGTATTGAGCTTAGCAACCAGACTTCATCCGGTATGGAGATATCAATAGCAAAGGTTGCGAAAGGAAGATTCTTGTCGAAAGATCTAGAAGACAAAGAAGGAAATGTTATCTTCAAGAGAAATCACTTTATAACCAGAGATGATGCAATAAAGATAGAATCTTTGGGAATAGAGAAACTTGAAGTAAGATCACCAATGACCTGCAAATCACTAGACGGTATCTGCGTACACTGCTACGGAAGCGACCTTGGTAAAGGTAAGGTAATTGAGCTTGGAGAAGCAGTAGGAACAGTTGCCGCCCAAGCGATCGGTGAGCCAGGAACACAGCTAACAATGAGAACCTTCCACGCTGGAGGTGCTGCTCAAGCTGGTGGAGATATTACTATGGGTCTACCGAGAGTTGAGGAAGTTTTTGAAAATAGATCTCCAAAAAATCCAGCTGTCATCTCTCATGTTGATGGAGTTGTGAGCGAAATAAGAATAAATGGCAAGGAGAAAACAATAGTAGTACTCCCAGAAAGCGGTGAGAAATCGAAAACAGCAACTGAGTACAACATCAACTACAACAGAATTATAAATGTAGAGGTTGGCCAGAAAGTAAGCAAGGGAGAGATTATGACAGACGGATCTGCTGATCTTGATGAACTCTTCAAATACGCTGGCAAGGAAAAGACTCAAAACTACATAATTCACGAGATTACCAAAATATATGAATTACAAGGAGAACCGGTGTCAAGAAAACATATTGAGGTGATAATCAGACAAATGTTCTCAAGAAGAAAAATAAAAGATCCGGGCGAAACAACATTCTCTCAAGGGGATATCGTTTCTCAGAGCTACCTAACAACAGAAAACGAGGAGGCAAAGAAGACTGGCAAGACAGAAGCCAAAGCGGAAGCATTGCTACTTGGTATAACAGAAGTATCACTTTCTAGAAGAAGTTTCCTATCATCCGCTTCTTTCCAACACACAACAAGAATGCTGATACAAAATGCCCTCAAGGGTACCGTAGATCAACTAAAGGGTCTCAAGGAAAATGTCATCATCGGTAGACTTATCCCAGCAGGAACAGGTTTTGAAGGAAGCGAGAAGTTCAAAGCGATAGATAAAGAGGTCGGGACAAATTAAAACCAAAAATAAATGAGAGGAGCAGCCGAACAAATAAAAGAGAGGCTGGATATAGTAGAGACTCTAAGCTCTTATATTAAGCTTGAAAAGTCGGGAATAAACTACAAAGCAAGATGCCCTTTTCACAATGAAAGGACGGCCTCTTTCTTTGTATCTCCCGCAAGAGGCAGTTTTTACTGCTTTGGTTGTCAGGCGAGTGGCGATATATTTACCTTTGTTGAAAAGTTTGAAGGTCTAGATTTTAAAGGAGCTTTGAAGCTACTTGCATCAAGGGCCGGAGTAAAACTTACAGAAACAGAAAACAAAGAATCAGAAAATAATAAAAATAGGCTAATAGAGATAACAGAAAAGGCAACAATCTTCTTTGAAAACAACTTACAAAAATCAAAAGAGGCGTTAGCTTATGTCAAAAAAAGAGGCTTGAGTGAAGATTCTATAAAAAAGTGGCGCATTGGCTTTGCAGAAAATGATTGGAGAAATCTCTACAACTTTTTAGAATCTCACGGCTTTTCAAAAGAAGAAATGTTAAGCGCTGGTCTTATAAAAAAAGTTGAGGGTGAAGAGAAGTATTACGATACTTTTAGGAGCAGGATTATGTTTCCGATCTTTGATACAGCTGAGAGAGTTATCGCGTTTTCCGGAAGACTCCTAGGAGAAAATGATAAGGCGCCAAAATATCTGAACTCACCAGAAACAGACTTATTCAAAAAATCAGAAGTGTTGTATGGATTTCATATCGCCAAGAACTTCATCCGCAAACTAGATTATTCGGTAATAGTAGAAGGACAAATAGATATCGTACTATCTCATCAAGCCGGGGTTTCCAACACGGTAGCCTCTTCAGGTACATCAATAACAGAAGAACATCTAAAAAGAATACAAAAATTATCAAACCGGATAATTATTGCGTATGACAGCGACAACGCTGGGGAAAAAGCGGCTCTCAGAGCTTCCCTTATGGCATTGAATCTGGGTATGGAAGTTAAAATAGCTTCTCTAGAAGAAGGCGAGGACCCAGCCTCAATAGCAGAAAAAAATCCTGACAAATGGAAGGAGACACTAAGAGCTTCAAAGGGGGTAGTTGAATTTGCTTTAGAAAAAGTATTAAAAGAAAGAAAGGGAAGCAACCTGATGAAAGAGGTTGGTAGACAAGTACTCCCTCTTATAAACTCAGTCAAAAGCAATATAGAGAAATCTCACCTAGTAAGACTAGTTAGTGAAAAACTTGGGATAAAAGAAGATTCCGTGTGGGATGACCTAAAAAATATAAAAGAAGAAATCGGTATTAGAGAAAAAGAGGTTACCGAGCTAAGTACTATCAAAAACGACCCTGAGTCAGTATTAGTCGGTCTTATATTTATAAACAAAGACAACAACCAGGAAGAAATTATAAAAAACTATTCTCATATCGTTGGGGACGATAGGGTGCGAGAAATACTAGATTCCTACGAAAGAGATCGAGATCTCCTTATGTTCCAAGCAGAAAAATATTTAGAGAACGGTAATACCGAAAAGGTTGTAAAAGAAATACTAAGTAGAGTAGAACTAGAATATCTAAAGAGAAGGCTTACGGAGAAGACAAATATACTAGATAGGAGTGGCGGCGAAGACACAAAAAGGTTAGAGGATGAAATAAAAAATATATCAACCAGAATAAAAGAATTAAATTTATATACATGAAAAATTAAAAATATTATTTAACCAGCTAAAAATTAAAAATATGAAAAACAAAAAAAATAAAAAAGAAAAGTTCAAGAAACTGAAAAAAGAAAGAATAAAATCAAAGATCAAGAAAACACCAAAGAAAGTTATAAAATCAAAAGCAAAGACGACCAAAAAGGTAGAAAAGAAGCCATTAAAAACAAAGAAAAAAGCTAGCCCAATAAAAGAATCAGACAACAAAAAAACATTACTCATAACAAAAGGCAAAGAGAGAGGATTTATAACCTTTGATGAAATACTCAAAGAATTCCCAACAATTGAAGATGATGTTGATCTACTAGAAGAAATATACGAAGAAGCGGCTACGGCTGGGGTTGAGATACTAGAAGGAGGAAGACTCCTTGATGATATAAATATAGACAAAAAAGACGCTTGGAAGGACGACTCTTCTTATGACTCTATCCAGATGTATCTAAAAGAAATCGGCACTCACAAGCTTATAAGTGGCGCCCAAGAGAAAGAGCTGGCAAGAAGAATCCTCAACGGTGATGATGAGGCAAAAAATATTTTGGCTAGAGCCAACCTGAGACTTGTGGTTTCAATTGCAAAAAAATATGTTGGTAGGAGCTCTGATCTCACTCTTCTAGACTTGATACAAGAAGGTAATATTGGTCTGTTTAAAGCGGTGGACAAATTTGATTGGACAAAAGGATTCAAGTTTTCTACTTATGCAACCTGGTGGATAAGACAAGCGATAACCAGAGCCTTGGCCGATCAATCAAGGACTATTCGCGTACCAGTACACATGGTAGAAACTATCGCAAAATACAAACAGGTTGTAAGGAGACTTTCTCAAGATCTTGGTAGAGATCCACTCCCAGAAGAAATTGCTGTTGAGATGAACCTTGAGCCAGAAAAAATTTATATGATAGAAAAGATTGATCAAGGTACCGTATCCCTAGAAACTCCAGTTGGTGATGAGGACGAAAAATCCACTCTTGGAGACTTTATTGCGGATGAGAAGATACTTTCTCCAGATCAAGAATCAAACAGAAGAATTATCAGGGATCAGCTTATGGAAATCCTCCAGGATCTCCCAGAAAAAGAAAGAAAGATTATTGAGATGAGAAATGGTCTTATGGACGGTGTCTACCATACTCTGGAAGATGTAGGCAAGGAATTCGGAGTCACTCGTGAACGTATCAGACAGATAGAAGCCAAAGCCTTAGAAAAAATGCGTGGCCACGAAAAAGCCCAGCGCCTTCAACACTTCTTATAATAAATAGGCCATAAAATCTGTACAAGGACTCTCCTTGTACTTGTACAAAAGAGAGATATGGAAAATCCCCCTTGCCGAAGCTTGGGGGATTTTGCCCTCCTTTCGGAGGAGGCAAGGTTAGATCCGGAGAGGAGACCACTGCCGCGCAGTGCGGGCATTGACCATCCAAACGGGCCTGCTGACAACACGACGATGACCGGTAGCCCCCGCCACAACACCCATGACAGAGGTGCGATGACTCTGGGCGATATTGATCGCCATGTTGTTGTTGGTGTTGGTGTCCCCTCCAGCGACGTCTCCGTAGAAGAGGGTCGACTGGTTGGAGACAGCGACATCAGTTGCGGCGCACTGAGGCGAAGCCCTCGAAAGCCACAAATGTGTCGCGCCGATGTCCGCCACACGCGTGGAAGAATCGGCACCAATAGTTTCGGTTTTGATACCGTTCACGAAACAACTCGTTTCAGGTATCGTTGCAGCCAGGCCAGTGCTCGCAATAAGCACCAGAACGGCTACGGAAAGGAGCAAAGACAACCTCTGGCTGAAAAGATCCATCCAGTATGTCCTCCTAAACTAAATAATACTAATTCATGAAATTTTGTCAAAACAGACCTGGGGTTATTTTTGACACCCCCTCTTACATTAAGAGGGGGTAGGGGGAGTTATGGTATTATGACAAAGATGACAAGTGAAGAATTTACAAAACAATACGAGAGGTTGAGCAAAAAGCAGAAGGAAGCAGTAGATACGATAGATGGACCAGTTATGGTCATTGCTGGCCCTGGCACAGGCAAAACAACTATCCTAACACTCCGAATTGCAAAGATTTTGAAAGAAACCGACACCCCAGCCTCTGGGATACTCGCTCTCACCTTTACTGAGGTTGGTGTTCGTAATATGCGTATAAAACTTAGAGAAATAATAGGGACAAGAGCCGACGAGGTGCACATACACACATTTCATTCGTTTGCTCGTTCGGTAATAAATGAATTTGAGGATCATTTTTTGCACCTTTATAGAAATGAGCAGATTACAGAAGTAGAAGCAGAATCAATCATAAGAGAAATACTAAAGCAAAAGGAATTTTCAAAACTAAGACCACTTGGGGAGCCGGACTTTTATATCTACAAAATTTTGCAAACAATATCCGAGTGCAAAAAGGAAGCTTGGACCGGAGAGATCATAGAATCTTTTGCAGAGGAAGAAATAAAGAGAATAGAGACAAGTGAAGATTCTATTTCTACCAGGGGTATGAGCAAAGGCAAACTAAAAGCTGAAGCGGAGAAGAGAATAGAAAAGTGCCAAAAAACAATTCTCTTTGCCAAAGTTTATAGAGAATATGAAGAGAGAAAAAGGTTGGAAAAAAAGATAGATTTTGATGATTTAATTTTTGAACTTGTCCTCGCTCTAAAGAGAGACCGCCTTCTACTACAGCTTCTACAAGAAAAATACCTCTATATGCTAGTTGACGAGCATCAGGATACAAATGATGCTCAAAATTTGCTGATACAGACAATTGCTGATTTTTTTGAAAACCCAAACCTCTTTGTGGTGGGCGACGAGAAACAAGCGATATACCGTTTCCAAGGGGCCTCGGTCCAAAACTTTCTTTATTTTGAAAAGAGGTGGAGGGATATAAAGGTTATAAATCTTGAAGATAATTATAGATCTCACCAGAGTATACTTGATGCTTCATTTAAAATGATAGAAGAAAATTATGGCCAAGGAGAATACGAGAAATTGCGCATAAAACTCAAAGCCGGTAAAAGCATCAAAAACAGACCAATAGAGATAATAAATTCCCCCGATACAGATACCGAGATATCATTTATCTCAAAAAATATAAAAGAAATATTGGAGTCAGAGGGGACAGAAAGTATCGCAATAATAGTTAGAAAAAATAAAGAAGTACGAGAAATACTTTCTGCTCTCGAAAAAAACAACATCAGCGCTTACGCAGAAAGAGGAATAAACGTGTTTAGTCATCCGGTGGGTATAATCCTCTTTGAGTTATTAGAATATATACTTGATCCGAGCAAAATAGAATCCTTTGGTAAAACAGTAGGTTATGGGTTGTGGAACTTGGATATAGAAAAACAAAGAGAAATACTTCTATCTATCAAGAAAGATGACTTTGAGACCATAAAAAAGACAATACCAGAAGTAGAGTTTTTGTTGAAAAAAATATCAAACACCGAGACCTTAGAATACTTTGAAGAGCTTGCTGATCTTTCAGGACTTACAAAAATAATTACAAGAAGTGCAGAATCGTCAGAAGTCTGGAGAGACTTGTTTGCGCTCATAAAAGATATTGTTGTATCAAAAAAAGTCAGTGACCCGGTTGGAGTTATAAAAACACTTTTAGATTACAAAAAATCAGCAGAAAAAAGAATACTAAAAATAAACTCCGGAAAACGAAGTAGTAGAGTAAATATACTTACTGCCCACTCATCAAAAGGTCTCGAATTTGATTATGTTTTTATCCCCTTTGCAACAGAAGAGAGTTGGATAAACAAAAGAAAAGGAGATTTCTTTGTGTTACCAAGAGAAAAAGAAAACGAAGAAATAAGGGACGAGAGGAGGCTCTTTTATGTTGCCCTTACAAGAGCCAAGAAACACATCACTATAAGTTTTTCAGAAAATGATACCTCCAGGACACTGACACCACTTAGATTTCTTTCGGAGATGGATAAGGACCATCTGCTTCACAAAAAAATAGAAGCAATCGAGACAAAAAGCACAATAAAAAAGATAGAAGATATTAAATCCAAAGAATTCAAAAATCTTATCGAGTATTCACAAAACACCCTTCTTGAAAAAGGTCTTTCGGTAACAGCCCTAAACCACTTTTTAAATTGTCCGAGTGAATTTTTGTATAAAAGTATTTTAAAGCTTCCAGAGGCTCCTAGCGCAACCGGAGAGAAGGGCAACGCAATGCATGAGGCTATGGCAAGAGTCTGGAAGCAAAAAGAGAGGAGCGTTAAAGATATAACAAAAACCATAATACAAACAACCAGTGAATATATAAACAAATCTCTATTGCCAAAATTTGAAAGAGAATCAATCCTAGAAGAGATTCGAGAATCAGCCCCCATCGTCGCAACAGCCCTTGAAGAACACTTTCATTCTGAAGGAGAAGTATTTGTAGAAAATTGGTTTGAGAGGGAATATGAGCACGAAGTGGAGAAAGAAAAAATAAAAATAAGATTACACGGTAAGCTAGACTCTGTAATAAACCAAGCAGATAGGGTTTTGGTTTTTGATTACAAGACAGCTCTGGCAAAAAGTGTAAACGAAATAAGGGGAGAGACAAAAAATTCAGATGGTGATTATTTCCGACAGTTAGTATTTTACAAAATACTACTAGCAGAAAATATGAAATTTAGAGGCAAATCAATAGAACCAAGTTTGGTATTTATAAAACCTCGCCCAAAAACTTCAAGCAGTCAAGCTGATACCAAAAGTAGATGCCCAATCATAAAACTTGATATCACAAAAATAGATGAACAGAAGGTCAAGCTTGAGATAGATAGACTCTTAGCATCAGTCTGGTCCGGAGACTTCCTCAAAGAAACTTGCGACAACAAAGAGTGTGAATACTGCGCTCTTAAGCGACTAGCTCTCTAGTATTAGGTCTATGGCCTGTTTTAGTTGTGTATAAGGATAGGCGCCCTCCAACGGATAATGCTCTCCGGTCTTTGTGTCTATAAGAACACTATACGGAGTACCCGAAGCGCCCATTTCTCTTGCGTTGTTTGCATCCAGCTCTACCCTTGGTGCGTATTGGCCACTACTAAGACAAGTGTCAAACTGTTCGGAAGAGAGTCCAACATACTTTGCAATATTTGTAAGCTCTTTAGGATCTAGCCCATCGTTGGAAGGAGTAATCTCATACAACCTATTTGCATACTCCCAAAACTTTGGATTACCACCGAGTTCAGAAGCACACTCAAGCGCCTCTGCTTCCTTGGCTGCCCTTTTGTGTATCTCTGTTATGGGAAAGTGTCTGTAGACCCAAGCAACTTTGCCCAAACTCCCATACTCTCTCATTATACGAAGCATAGTAGAATGGAATTGTTTACAAAAACTACATTCGGTATCAGAATATTCAACAACTATAACTCTAGCATTGGAACTACCTAGTATGTGGTCGTTTGCATCTATTGGCCGAATCATATTTTTGGCATTGTCACTCATCACCTTGTTGGGTGTTGGAGTTTTTTCACCTTCAATTCTACCGTTTAGATATATACCACCACCAATAAGAAGACCGGCAATAATTATTGATAATGGAAGTATAAGTTTGTCATTCATAGAATTTGTTTAAAATATAATGTTATAATAATTATACTACACACCAATAAATAAAATAAATGAATATACTAGAATCAATTATTCTCGGATTAGTGCAGGGACTTACTGAATTTTTGCCTGTATCATCATCTGGTCACCTGATTATAATAAGAGATCTGCTTGGCCTAAATATATCTGGCAGTTTGGAGTTTGATGTCCTCTTACACCTCGCGACGCTCTTGGTTATTATTATATATTTCGGTGGTGATATAAGAAGGCTTATAACTGACACTTTGACCGAAGGACCTTCGGCAAGGTCTTCCAAGATACTCCTTGCAATCATATTTGGTTCAATACCAGCCGGAGTTTTGGGTTTCCTCTATGGAGATAAGATTGAATCAATGTTTAGAAACTCAGAGCACGTCGCCTACGCTCTTATATTGGGAAGTTTGTTGTTTTTGATCGCTGATAGATTTGGGCGGGGCAAGGGAGGCATAGGAGCGGTAAAAGGATTTTTTATCGGAGTCTTTCAATCTCTGGCTCTGATACCTGGTTTTTCTCGATCCGGCTCTTCAATTTCTGGCGGATTGATATTTGGGTTATCAAGAGAAGAATCCATAAAATTTGCATTTCTCCTCGGTATCCCTGTTATTTTTGGAGCCGGTCTAAAAACATTATTAGATATCGGTATCTCTAATTTTCAAAATTTTATAAATATACCGACAATGATTGGATTTTTCACCGCTTTCTTTTCTGGACTTTGGGCGGTTAGGTTTCTCGTAAAATATCTATCCAAAAACTCCTTCACCCCCTTTATAATCTATCGCTTAGCCATTTCGGTAATAATACTCTTACTTCTATAGATTTAGTTGGGAAGCCTAGAAGGGTAGAGTAAAGTTCATAGAAGGAGAATCTACGGGAGCCTCCCAGCCGCTCGTATCAAGCTTAACCCGGTTCATATTTGGTCCTTCTTTGAAAATTAGTTCGCCATTTTTTAGAGCATAATCATAAAGCTCTTTGGTTATACGCACATCGTCTATACAGTATTTTCTAATTTTTTCTATCTCTCCATTTTTCCACCAAGTTATAGCGTCCAATCCATGACCGCTTTTTTTGGTGCCCAAAGTACCTTCGGCAATCTGGTCCAACTTCATCCTACGGCCAGCTGACTTCTGCATCTCTTTGAGCAAGTCTATGCTCTTTATTTTTGTGAGATCGCCAGAATAGTACTTATTTAAAAGGGGTATATCAAAATGATCGCCATTAAATGTAACCAAAGCATCGGCACTTTCTATAATCGGCCAGAGTCTTGATAACTCAGTGTGCAAAAAGGAATCATAACTTTCTGTACCCGAATCATAGATAGCCAATAGAGAGATGGAGAGATCGGCCGGGTTGTTGCTACCGACATCTTGAAAAAT
Source organism: uncultured Candidatus Saccharibacteria bacterium (assembly GCA_964534305.1). Lineage (GTDB taxonomy): Bacteria > Patescibacteriota > Minisyncoccia > Phycocordibacterales > WO2-35-19 > CAZHPR01. The sequence continues at coordinate 3,007 of CAZHPR010000010.1, read as the reverse complement.
ATTCTGTGTTTCAATATCAAAAAATATTTTCCGCATATTATTTTATTTTTTCTACAATCTCATTGAGGGAGAGCTCCGACTCTTCTCTTGTCTTTACATCTCTCAATACAAACTTTTTGCTTTCTATCTCTTTTTCTCCAACAATCATCACAAATCTTGTATTTCTCTTATCCAAATTTTTTAGCTGATCTGGAAGCTTCTTACCAGATATATCTACCGCGACTTTAAGTCCCTCTTCTCTCAGTTTGTCAGCAACTTTGTAAACAGGTATCAGGTCTGTTTCTCCAGCTATTGCGATATAAATATCCAACGAATTCACTCTCTCTGGCAAAAGGCTGTGTGTCTCGAGAAAATCTCTTGCGGTAACGTCTCCCATACCGAAACCTACCGCTGGTATCGGTTGATCTATAAAGTTTTGGGAAAGCTTGTCATACCTACCACCACCAAAGAGAGATCTGTTGTTTGCAGAGTTTGTATCAAAAACTTCAAAAACAATACCCGTATAATAATCAAAGCCTCTTGTTAGAGTCGGCGAAAACTTTATATTTTTTATACCGAGATTCTTTAGTATGTCTATGACATTATTCAAGTACTTTGCAGAATCACTTGTTTGCATCATAGTAAGAAGAGCTTCTCCATAATAAAACTTCTCCATAATACTATTTGCAACATTTTCTCCGAGCAAATCCTTTACTAAAGATTTGAATTCAGACTCGTCCATCTTGTCCTTCTTGTCTAGTATTCTATAAAAATCAGATTTTTGATCTTCCTTCAATCCCAAACCGGAGACAAAGTCTCCCAAAAATTCTCTACTATTTATCCTTATTTCAAAATCTTCATCTTTGGCTCCAAAATTTTTCATAAGAGAATGAGCCAGAGATATTATCTCAGCATCAGCATACGGAGAAGAAACACCAAATATATCTGCGTTGAGCTGGAAATGCTCTCGGAGTCTACCTCTTTGTGGCTTTTCGTACCTAAAGAGGTTGGGAATAGAATACCATCTTACTGGCGATGGGTAATTTTGCCATTTGCTAGATATCATCCTAGCGACAGTCGGAGTCATCTCTGGACGCAGAGTAACTTCTCTGCCACCACGATCAATAAAAGAATAAGTCTGTTCATTTACAATTTCTTCACTCGTCTTGGCTTTGTATAACTCAGAATATTCAAGTATTGAAGCGTTGTATTCTTCAAAACCAAAAGATTCTACTGTCTTTCTCATCACAGAAAATATATAATTCAAAACCGCCTGATCTTCTGGGAAAAAATCTCTAACCCCTTTATAGCTTTCCATAGGAAGCTTCTTATTTCCAAATGTAAACATTCTTTGATTTTATCTCAAAAAAGATGTAAAAACAATGTATGCAGAATTTAGACAAACTCAAAAAAATATCCACCAAACTACCAGATGCACCTGGGGTCTATTTCTTCCTGGATAAGAATAACCAGAAAATATATGTCGGCAAGGCGACCTCCTTGAAAAATAGGGTAAGAAGCTACCTCAGTCCCAAAATAGGGGAAAAGCGAAGTCCTCTAATAGAAAGGATGGTCGGAGAAGCTGTAAACATAAAGTTTGAAAAGACTGACTCAGTATTAGAAGCGCTACTCCTAGAATCAGAACTTATAAAAAAACTTAATCCAAAATATAATAGTGCCGACAAAGATCAAAAGAGCTTTAACTACGTGGTTATAACAGAAGAAGATTTTCCAAGAGTGCTGGTTGTAAGAGAGAGGGAACTACAAGCTAAAAGCTTGGAGCTGAAAGCTTCTTTCGGGCCGTTTCCTCACGGGGGGCAACTCAAAGAAGCTCTAAAAATTGTAAGGAAGATTTTCCCTTTTAGGGATCAGTGCGTCCCCTCAGAAGTTCCGTACGAACAACTCTCGGAGCGCGACCGGCGCAAGAGTGAGGGGATTTTTCAGCAGAAAAATACCCCGGTTGTGAGGAAGGAATTTCTGAGGGGAAAACCAAAGGCCTGCTTCAACAGGCAAATCGGACTTTGCCCAGGAGTTTGCACAGGAGAAATTTCAAAAAAAGAATATGCAAAAACAATAAGCCACATAAAAAAATTCTTCCAAGGCAAAAAGAAAGAGCTCATCAAAGACCTCGAGAGGGAAATGAAGTTACTCGCAAAGGTCAAAAAATTTGAAGAAGCTTCAAATATAAAATTTACAATAAACTCTCTAAAACATATAAATGACATTGCAATCATAAAGAGAGACAAAGATGGTGGTCCTGAAGAAAACACCTTTAGAATAGAGGCTTACGATATTTCTCATATATCAGGGACCAATATGGTCGGAGTGATGACTGTTGTAGAAGGATCAGAAGCAAACAAAAATGAATACCGTTTATTCAAGATAAAAAATCAAAAAATTCCTGATGACACAAAAGCTTTAGGAGAAATTTTGGAAAGGAGATTCAAACATAGCGAATGGAGGCTACCGGATATTGTTGTGGTGGACGGAAGCACTGCTCAGATAAATACAGCAGAGGAAATAATAAAAAATATAAAAGAAAAAAATATTGCCCTTTTTGCGGTGACCAAAGACGAGAGACACAAAGCAAAGGAGATAAAACTTGGCAACAAGTACGCTAAGAGTATGTTAGGGAAGCATGATAGAGAGATAATACTAGCAAATAGCGAAGCTCACCGATTTGCTATCAGCTTCCACAAAAAGCTTAGAAACAAGGGGTTTCTGCCTCCCCAATAACCCTTGCAATTAGTAATCGATGGTGATATAATTTTAATAGACTCTCACTTCCGCCAAGCAAGGGTGAGTCTCCTCCATGTCCCCCTGGCAAGCCAGCAGGGTTGGACTGATCTTTATTTGCCTCTGACAAGTATTTCCAAGAGCCACCCGCGTCCGGGTCTCGGGACTTACTTGAGACGCAGTCAGAATAGGCAGGAGGGCGATGCGTTAGTCGTAGCACTGACCACCGTCCTCCCTTTTTTTATACAAAAATTTATTAATACAAACGAAAAAGGCACCTTCCTCCGATGGT
>CAZHPR010000009.1:0-36203 GCA_964534305.1 uncultured Candidatus Saccharibacteria bacterium | reverse complement strand
GTCGTCATCGGGGAAGAGACTGGGCCTCGGCCGGTATCAGGACGGAAATCAGCGCGCGGGTCGCGGAGGCGGATCGTCTGCTGCGTGAGTGGCATCACTACTACCACAACCCAGCGAGCACGGACGCCGAAGGCACCGACGACGACACTTCAACGTGGCTCGCCGGGCTATCTGGTAATAAACGAGATAGCCGGGATGCGTAGGGCTGCCGTGGAACTGCTGGAACAGTGGCCGAAGGGATGCCCGGCACCGATCGGCTACGCGGACTGGTTTGAATGGGCGCGCGCTCAGAAGCTCCACGGGCTGAAGCAGGAGCAGTGCGGGATCTGCGGCCTTTGGCTGTTCCCGCAGGACAAGCACGGGCCGGCGTGCGCCGGCTTGACCGAGAAACGTCGCGCTCCCAGCGCACCTGCGCAACGAAAAGGGGGCGAGTGATGTACGTCAATGACAGTGACGAGCCGCGCGGGACGCTGGCCTACGTCGATAACTTCCCGGCCGAGGCCGCTGGCGTGCGCGTATGTATGGTTCCACCTACGGGAACGCAACATGAGTAAGCGAAAGATCAGGGACGTTCAGCCGTTCGGCATCAACTTGATGCACTACGCGACGTACAAGGGCGGCAGTGATGAGCGATTCATCCGCATATCCGAGGACAAGTCGGAATGGGAAGTCTGCCTTGATGCCGAGGAAGCAATCGCGCTGCACGAATGGCTCGGGCAGGCGCTGGGACTAGTTCCTAAGTCCCCAACTGCGCATCCGGAGGGCAAGTGAAAGACAAACTAGCTGGGCAACACCCGCCCAAGGAAGCCGACAAGGTTTACGCCTATGCGCGTACCCATGCGGACCGAGTTGTGGCGAATGAGGTGATTTCGGCGCTGACCATCGGTGGCGTTGAGCTCTACGTGCGCAGGCGGATTGAGGACGCCTACGTTGCAGGCTGGTACGGACGGGAAAGGTTGTCGCAATGAGCGTGCCAGACGGCTCGATACAGATCACGATCCACGAATGGGACCGTGTGAAGCGCGGGCACGACCGCTACGAATTCTTGCGGAGATTGCCGCCGCGATACGTAGTGGACTTGTGGAATCAGGCCATCCGCGAAGGCGGCAACCTTGATGAGATGATCGACATCGCGCGCGCAGCCTCAGGAGAGAGAACAGGTCTATGAGCCACTACATTCGGTGCATGGGATGCGGCGACGACAGCCTCGACGTGGACACCATGTCGTGCGAGTGCGGGTATCCGGACAAGCAACGCGAGGCCGAACTCGCCGCCCTGCGCGCCGAGCGGGACGCGCTGCGCGTTCAATTGTTTGAGACGGGCGCGATGCCTGCAGCGGTCGCGGCCATTTGCAGGGAGCGCGACACCCTGCGCGACAAGAACGACGCCCTAATGGCGCAGGCCGCCTCTGCGCTGGGCGACGCCGCCGCGCTGCGGACCGAACTCGCCGCCCTGCGCGCCCATCGGGACCAGCTAACCGACGATCTTGGATCGCTGGAGGACCGGATGGAGATTGAGCGGCGCGAGTCCGCCGCCCTGCGCGCGAGGGTCGCGGAGTTGGAGGAACGGCTCGACGCTATGATACCTCTGTTCGAAGAGGCTCGCGACGCGCTTCCGGCAATCACACTGGAATCAGCGAAGCTGCGTGGCATTCGCCTCGACCTTGCCGACAGGATGGATGATGTGGGCGATCCGGAACGCTGGGCCGCTCGAAAATCCGCAAGCGCGGCCAGTGCTGATATCGACGCCGCGCGGGCGGCGGAGGCAAAGAAATGAAGCCGTCATTCCGCATCGCGCACCGCCACGAAGGTGCTTTCATCAACACCTATTTTGCGCGGCTGGACACGATGGAGGGCGCCGAGCTTGTAGCGTCCGTCGCGTTCGGGCTAGTCAGTCACCCCGATCTATGGGCGGAGTACCAGCAATTTTTCCGAAGCGCAATGCACGTCGCGGGCCTCGCGATGGGCGAGACCCAGCTTGCGCCCGAGCATGAACGCGCGGGCGGAGCGTAACAAGCCATGGAGACAGAACGATGAGTGAGAAATTCGAAGCTTGGGGAATCGTCGAACTGATGGGCCATCAACGTGTAGCGGGACGACTCAGCGAGCAACCGCTCGGCGGCGGCAACCTGCTGCGCGTCGATATTCCGGAGGGCGAAGGCTTTCGGTCCACGTTCTACGGCTCAAGCGCGATCTACGCCGTGCACATCACCGACGAGGCTGCAGCGCGAGCCGCGGCGACGCAGTGCTCGCGGCGGCCGACCTATGCCTACGAACTGGCGCAGGCCGTGAAGGATTCGATGCCGTCGGCGCGGGTGACGCATCAGCGCAGCTACGACGACGACGACACGGACACGGACGAAGCGTACTGAGCGGCGGAGCGAGAGGGACAGAAATGAACTGCCAACCTGGCGACATCGCTATCGTGATCGGACCCAACAAATACGCGGGCGCGATCGTTGAGGTGCTGTACGCCGCGCCGCCCGTCTATTTCTATCTCCCGGACGGCCAACGCGCCGCGCCGGCCCAGCCGGGATGCTGGGTGCTGCGCCTCATCAGCGGCGCCGTCCCGGCCACCATCCGCTGGGGCAAGCGGCGCAGCACGCGACAGGCGTGGTACGGAGTCGGGAGCGATCGATACCTGCGTCCCCTGCGCGGGCTGCCTGACGAGATCGACACAGCGGAGCCGGCGGTGGCGGAGCGCGAGCCGTGAGCACCCTCGGGCTCACGGACGCTGCGCGGCTGCTGCTCATGAGCCCATCGGCGTTGAAGCGCGCGGCTCGTGGGGGTAAGGTGCCCGGCGCGCGCATCGGCCGGCGCTGGGTTTTCGTCGAAGCCGACCTGCTCGCGTTGATCCGAGAGAAAGCGAAGGCGAACCAATGCCGCTCTATCGTCATCCCGAAAGCCCGTACTGGTGGTGCCGATTCAGCATCGGTGGAACGAAAGTTAGACGAAGCACTGGCACGGCTTCGCGCGAGGCCGCAGAAGAATTTGAATCCAGGCTTCGAGCTGATCTCTGGCGGCAGGTCCGACTCGGCGAGCGACCTCGATACACATGGAAGGAAGCCGTCACGCGCTGGTACGACGAGGCCGAGACTCGCGGCCGTGAGCACGACCGAGACCGGTTGAAGTGGTTCGACGCGCACCTTGAAGCGATCACGCTCGACGACATCACGCCGACGCTGATCGACAAGCTGCGCGCGCTGCGGCTCGCGGAGTCGAGCAAGAGCACGGCGAATCGGTATCTCGCGCTGCTGCGCATGATCCTGCGGCGTGCTGAGCGCGAGTGGCGATGGATCGACCGCGCGCCGTTCGTGCGCATGTTCTCTATCGAGAAGCAGGAGCCGCGATTTCTGACGCGCGCGCAGTTCGCTGCACTGAAGAAGAAGCTGCCGGCGCACCTCGCCGCGCTCGCCGAGTTCTCGGTCGAGACGGGCCTGCGGATGCGCAATGCGACGGGGCTGCTCTGGTCTCAGGTCGATCTCGCGCGCGGCATCCTCATCGTGCCGGCCTCGCGCGCGAAAGCCGGCGAGACGATTTCGATCCCGCTGTCGGGCCGCGCTCGCGCCATCGTCCGCGCCCAGCGCGGCGCGCACGAGTCACATGTGTTCGTCTATCGCGGCAAGCCGATGGACGACTGCAACGGCCACCGTTTCAAGCGCGCCACCCGCGAGGCCGGCGTGCCCTGGCTGCGCTGGCATGATCTGCGTCACACCTGGGCGAGCTGGCAGATACAGCGCGGGGTGCCGCCGCATGTGCTGCGCGATCTTGGCGGCTGGTCGTCGGATGAGATGGTGCGACGATACGGCCACCTGAGCGTCGATCATCTGCGGGAGTGGGTGCCGGGCGCGAAAAAGGGCACAGCAAAACGGGTGCGCCGCGCGGGATAGCAGAAAATCCCTGGAAAACATGGTGCCGACTCACAGGATCGAACTGTGGACCCCATCATTACGAAAGCGCTAGAGCCCGCACCGGCCCGCAGCGACAGCGGTATTTCCCGGGGAATACGATCACCGGGGGTCCATCGGGGTCCGGAAAAGCGTCCGGCGGGAGCACGATCCGGGCACAGCAAAGCGGGTGCCCGTCGAAAGCTGGCTGCGCCAGATCCCCGCTCCGGCCCGACCCGCTACCCAGCAGCCTCCCCGCCTCTGACCCGCTGTAATCGCGTCTCCGTTGGTCTGGCGCGGTGGCGGGTGTCCGCAGGGCGGGCGGACCAGCGGCGGCCAGCAGTCTGCCGGCCGCCGACTAGCGCGGCCACGCCGCGATCAGTCCGGCGACCTGGCCGGCGAGCCGGTCGTGCTGCTCGGCGCATCGGAGAGCCAGCGCTGATAGATCGCCTGCAACTGCGGCAGCATCAACGCCGGCGGCGGCCGGCTCAGCTCCGGCGGGATCGGGACAGGCGGCGGGCACTGCGGCGCGACGTAGCGCGTCGCGCAACCGGCGGTCCAGATCGCGATTGACGCCAGCAAGCCGGCTCGTCTCAGTCTGCTCATGTGCGTACCTCGCGGCGGCATCCCGTGTCGCCGCCGTCTGTCTCGCCAGCACCTCGGCGGCGACGGCCTGCGCCGCGACCGTGGCCGCCTGTATCTGCGCCTCGCGCGCCTCCCATCGCTGCTCCCATGCCGCACTTGCGTGATGCCGGCCGAGCGCATACGTGCCGATCAGCACGGCGATGACTGCCGCAGCCGCGCCGATCAGTCGATACGGGATCATGCGCCGGACTGCGCGTCCGTATCGTCCGGCTGGCGCGCGGTATTGGTGTACCCGCGCTTGACCGTGAGCACGCCGAGCACGACCCCTATCGCCTGCGCATATTTGATTTGCTCGGGCGGGAAGAGTCCGGGGATGAGCAGCCAGCCGGCAAGGATGGCTTGCACGGCGCCGAGAATCTTAGTCCCGTGCTCGTCCCAAATCGCGATCAGTCTTTTCATGCCTCGTCCCTCGATGCGGGTCCAGTGTGAGCGAGTCTCGGCAGATTGCCGACAAGATCGAGCGCAACATGCGGCTCCGCCGGCCAGCGGCAGCCGAGCAGCCTGCGCCACTCGAAAGGCGCGATCGTTACCGCGTTGCCTTGATTTCCGCCGAGGATCATGAGCCGCGACATGTGATCTTGCCCGACGACAAATCCGACATGGCCGCCGCCGCTGCGCTCGAACACCGCGACCGCGCCGTATGTCGCCTCGCACGGCTTGCCCCAGTCGAGCCACGCGCGAGCGCGATACCATGCTTTCGGGTACGCAAGCTCGCACTCCTGCATCGCGATGGCCGGCAAGGCGCCACACCACGCGGTTTCATCATCTCGCCACCATGCACGTAGTGCATAGAGCCATGCACCGATGGTCGGATTCGTCTCCGGTCCGGGTATTTCCCGCACGCCGAGATAGCGCCGCGCGACATCGATCCAAGGCAGCCCGCGCGCATCGTGCCGCACGTCAAAGGCCCTTCAGCAGTGAGGTGAATTTCATGACCGCCGCGCCGACCGCGCCGCCGATGGAGCCGACCGCGATCAGCACGCGCACGCTGCCTTTGGTCTCGGAGAGCAGCAGCTTGATTTCGTCCAGGTCCTTTCGGATCGCTCGCACGTCGTCTTTCAAGGTTTCAATCGCCTCATCGTGTCTGCCCACGTAGCGCTGCAAGTCGTCGGTCATAGTTCAATCCCGATTAATTTGCGCCGACGACTCAGCGTAAGAACGCTCCGCGCCTCTTGCCATCCGATGGCGTCAGACGAAGTACGTGATCGTCGCGACGATCGAATCGCCGGCGGCCCAGGTGAACGGCGCGGCCGGCGAGTCGGCGGTAGCGGCATCGGCGTAGAACTGCATCCGCGCCGTGCCGTCGGGCAGCGTGCGGCATGCACCAATTACGTTAGTCGCGCCGGAGTCGATGCGGTGCACCGAGCCGACCTGCGCGAGCGTGGTGCTCGGGATGTAAGGCAGCGAAAAGTAGTAGAGCCCCGTGCCAAAAGTCGTAGTGCTGCCAACAGTCAACTGAATCGTGGCAGTGACCATGCGACCGCGCTTACTCGCCAAGCCGACGAGCGTGCCGTCGCCGAGCGTTGGATTGACGCTCGCCGCGGTCCACGTCGGCGTGTATGCCTGCGGAGCCACCTGACGAAGGTCGACGATGTTGCTCGCGGTGCTGTCGTCGGTGAGGGTCGCGCCTACAGCGACCACATTCGACTCGTCGAAGGCATGGCCGGAAGTACCCGACTCGAAGGTCACCGTGACCGCGCCGATCGTGTTCGCGGCGAACGCGGCGGACGACAAGCCCACCGAGATATTGCCGAGGATGCGATTGCCGAATATGTTGCCGCCGTTGACGCCCGACGGGGTCGTGCCGGCGGAAATCGTGAGTTTGCCGAACTGCGACGCCTCCACGGACGCCGAGCCCACGTCCGTCATCTTGATGCCGCCGGTCGACTGGCTCGACTTCACGCCGAGCACCCGGTGATAGAGCGTGGCTGTGCCCGAGACACCTAGCTCGATGTCATAGCCGGTGCCGCTGCTGTCGGTCGTCTGATAGATGTCGCACGTCCCGACGATCTGCGCGCCGTTGCCCGTGCATTTCAGCGCGCGACCACTGAACCAGCGCGCGCCGCAGTTGATGATCCGCGGATTCTCGCCGGTCATCACCACGCCGTCGCCGGTGTAGGTCGGCGAGGCCGCATCCCCGCGGAACGCGATGCCCTGCAGTTCGACCTCGTCGCCCGCGCAGGTGAGCAGCGCGCCGTTCGCATTCTTGATGATGCGCACGTTCCCGAACGCGAACAGCCGCTGATAGTCGGCCGACTGGCTCAAGTTGTTCGCGAGGTAGCTGCCGTCATAGAAAATGACTGCCTTGCCGACGTCGATCGCGCGCTGGATCGCGGCCGAGGAATCCGCCACGCCCAGCGGGTCCGCCCCGTACCGGCGCACGTCCCCGGGCGCATAGGCGTAGCTCGACGGCGTGACGCCGGCCGACGCCTCGTCCGCGGTCTGTGCCCAGAGCAGCGCGCCGATGACCGACGCCGAGAGCGTGACGCCCGCGGTCGCGAGATCGGCCACCTCGAGCGGGGCGATCGCGCTGTCGGCGAATCGCATCCACTTGCCGCGCCGCGCGGCGACCGTCGGAATCTCGGCAAGGGCGCCGCGCGCGGGGTCGCCGTCGGCGAACCGCAGCGCGAGGTTCACCCGCTGACTAGCCCGCTTCGCGAGTCGCGTCACCCGGTCGAGCGCGTCCTCGTGGGTTTCCGCCGGGAATGCGTCGTTGTCGGTGTAGTCGGTCGGCTGCGTCTGCGCCGGATCGTCGAGGATCGTCAGGGTTTCGCCGCTCGCCGGCGCCGTCGACATCGTCAGGGTGCCGGTGCTGCCGCTGCCGCCTGAGACGCTGAAACCCGTGGTCAGCACCTCGGGCACCCCGGCCGAACTCGTTCGGATGACCTTGAGGTCGGCCGAGGTGTCGAACGGAAACGGGATGGCAAAGAGCACCGTGACGCCGTTTCCGGCATACGACACTTCGCTCGCGGCGGCCTCGATGGTCATGCGTTACCTCCGCACCGCACCATCCGAGAGGCGGGCGGCGGAATCAACGCATGACGGGCAGCCTCAGCTCCCGCTGTCGCTCCTTTCCGGACTGCACCTGGTCGGCGATTTCCGGGAACTCCCGTAGTACCTGTGCGCGGGCGAGGGACCGGTACTTGAGCAGCAGATCAGTGATGAAAACGTCCTTTCCGCCGTCGGGCCCGTCGCTGCGAAGTCGGTACACCGCTGAGAGCGGATGCTTGCCTTCGACCACCCGGTTCAACAGGTCCTTCGCACCGAGCCCCCAGGCCGGATGCTTGAGGGCGTTTCCGGCAAGTTCGACGTACCGCGAATACGCTTTCGGATACTGCGAGAGGTCGACCGAAACGCCGTCGAACTCGGTCTTGCGGCTCGGTGCTGACACGTTGGCCTCGAGGCGGATCAATTCCAGGTCGATCGGCTCCGCGTCGGAATCCTTCGTCGCGATCGGGATCATGGCGTCGTATCCCGCCCCAAGCCCGGACTCGGTTGAAACAGGATCGCCCCACATGCTCAGGCGCGGCGCGAGGGTGTCGGACAGCCCCGGCGTCCGCGCCCGGATCGCGTCCATCATCGAGTACACCTCGCGCTGGTACGGATCCATGGTCCGCGCGGCCTGCGCTCCAATCGTCGGGACGATGGAGCCGGCCAGCCGCTGCGCCCAGCGCTCGGCGCTGCGCTGGGGGTCGTTGAGCGCTTCGATGATGGAGGAGAGGCCCGAGAGGTAAGTCTTGTTGACGAGGTTTCCCGCGAACGCGACTGAGGTCGCGACAGCCAGGCGCTCGACGTCCGGATCGTCCATGGAGGCCATCTGCGCGAACTGAATCGACTCGGTCGCATCGGCAGCCATGCCGATCAGCGAGCCGACCGGATCGAGGCGGTTGTACGCGAACCAGCGGTCGCCGATCTTGACCGAGTACGGCTGCCAGCCGGCGCGGCCCTGCGCGGCGCGGGTGCCTTTCTCGGGCGTCCCGCGGCCGGTGACCTGCCCGGAAAGCGTCATGTCGGCGAACATCAGCATGGCCGACGTGCCGAGCCCGATCTGGGCGAGCGCCAGGTCACGGCGGGCGCCACCCGCGGCGAGGTTCTGCCGGAACTGCGACATCAGCGGTGCGAGCGGCGTGCGCTCGAACGTGAAACGCACGATGTTCGCCGGCGTGCGGGTGAAGGGCATGATGATCTTCAGCGCCGGCATCTGGCTCGTCGCCTTGCCGAGCAGATCGCCGAGCTTGCCCGGCGCATTGGTGAAGGTCTGGTAGGTGGCCGAGTCAACCGCGGCCATGCGCAGGTTCTCGGGCGGGTTCAAGACCAGCTCCGCGATGCGCGACTTTAGCGCCCCCTGTTCAACCGCGCCCGACGCTACCTCGGACGTGGCCTGCCGCAGCGCCTGCGCATGCAGTTCCATGCGATACCCGAGAGTCTTGAAAAACTCGTCCTCCGCGGCAAGGGCGCGCCCCGGGACGCGCACGATGCTGCCGAGCATGTCGGCACCGCGACCGAGCCAGCCGGACGAAGACAGGCCGAGGGCCTCACTGCTGATAGCCGCCGGGTGCGGCGCTTCGATCTTGCCGAGCCCGAACCCAGTGTCGCCGGTCCGTGCGGCCTTCGCTGCGTATCGGAAGGCGTCCTTGATGCCGGACGTGAGCCCGAACCACTGCGCCGCCGCTTCGCCGGCAGCGACGCTTCCCTCGTCACCGAGCACGGCGGCGATCTTGGCCGCAATACCGCGCTCGGCCATGCGAAGGCCGATCACCGCGCTATTGCTCATCATGTTCGCGATGTGCGTCTTCGGGCCGGACAGCAGGCCGTTGATCCAGACTTCCATCAACGCCTGCCCGGTCGTTGCGCGCGCGGCCGCTTCGGCGACGTTGTTGAGTTCAGTGTGCATGCCGGCGCGCGCGAGGCCCGCGACACGCGCGGCGAGTTCACGGGTCGCAACCGCCCCACCCTGCTGCTCGAGCACGCCCGCGATGTCGCGCAGGCGCTCCGCCCCGCCGCCCGCCGGGATACGCCACGAGGACAGCGCACGGGCCGTCTCCGTGCGCGCAGCGATGACCTGCTGCTGAATAGTGCCGTGGATCGCGAGCATCTTGCGAAACGCGAAGAGATTCGCCTCGGACGGCGCCTCGGCGGCCTTGGCGGCGAGCGACGAGAGCTGCTCGGATGCCGAGACCCAGAGTTGCCGCGCGGCCAGCGACTGCTCAGCGTTCAGGGGCTCGCCTTCGCGACGCTTGCTGAGGATCGCCCAGGCGTCCTGCTGCTGGGCGTTGAGCTTCGTCTGCTCGAACGTCTGCACGCCGCGGCGCGCCTCGTCGATGTTTCCGGCATGCAGGTCGGCCATGTCCTGCATCAGCTTCTGCACATCGTCCGCAGCGTCGATGCGGGCGAAGTTGATCTTGATCTTGCCCGGAGTGGGCTCGACCGGCGCGCCTCCCGCTGACGGCGCCACCGGCTTCGGCTTCTCGACGGTCACCAGCGGCGAGCCCGGCTTCGCCGCCTCGTCGCCCATCTCGCGGAACGCATCGTCGGCGACACCCGCGGCGCCCTTCGCAGCAGCGCCGTCGGTCGCCGCACCCGCAGCCGTCGAAGCCGTCGCCTTGGCGCGCGATACTTCGCGCAGCATGCGCACGCCCTTGACGAACCCATCCGTCATGACGCCGAGGCCGAGGCCCTCAAGGGCGTTCTTGAAGCGCCCTTCAGCGTCGCCGTCCGACGGGTCGGACGCGAGATAGGCGGTCACCGGATTCTGCAGCGCGGGCACCGATTCGATCAGATTCGAAAGCCGGTTCTGGTGCGGATCGAACGCCGCGAAGTTGGCGGCCGCGCCCTGCAGCGCGGTCTGAGCGTACCCTGCCGCGCCCGCCGCCTTCGTGACGCCGGCGAGCTTCATCGCCTTGCCGACGCCGGCCATGCCGGTGACGAACTGCGTGACGCCCTTGACCATGCTGCCGGTCACCGAGGACGGCGCCCCGATCTCTGGGAGCTTCGCCATGTCGGCCGGCCGCCGCAGCCCCTGCAGTTCCTCGCCGCTCACCAGCGAGACGCCGTCACCGTCGATCTTGATGCCGCCAACGCCGAGCCCTTCGAGCCAGGAGCCCAGCTCGTCGCCCATCTTGATGGTGTTCTGGATCGCATCTCGCACGCCGCTCACGACCGCGCGAGGCGTCTCCACTACGCCGCGACCCATGTCCTTGGCAACGCGGCCGACGAGGCTGCCATCGGCCTCCGGGTCGGGCGTGGTGACCTCGGCCGACGGCGCCGCGGGACCGCCCTCGCCTTTCGGCTTCGCGGTGTCGCGGGTGCGCACGCGCGAGAGCATCTCGTCGAGCGCCGTCGCCTCGGCGAGCCGGGTGCGGTGGGCGATGTACTCCGGGCCGACGTCGGTCATTTCCTCGCCCCCTGCGGATTCGGCGCCGCGTCCTGCTGCGCCTCATAGGCACGCTGCCACTCGCGGATCAGCAGCGCCTGCCGCTGCGCCTCCTCGCGCGTGATGCGCCCGTCCTGCAGCGCCCGGGCCGTTTCGGCCGCGGTGGCGTCGAGGTCAGGCACCGTGCGGTTGCCGACGAGGAACCGCGGCGCGCGCTTGACGAGCGTCAGTTGGCTGTAGTCGATGATGGCGTACTCAGACACGATGCGCTTGTAAGCGTCGCGTGCCTCCGCCTCGCTCGCCTTCGGGTTCTCGTCCGCCCAGGCGCTCCAGTCGTCGAGCATCTGCGCCTTGCGCTGCGCACCTGCAGGGTCGGGGTTGAGATCCGACACGCCCGAGGACGTCGCGATGAAGTCCGTGCCGCGCTTGTACCAACCCGGCCGCTGCTGCTCGACCTCGCCGGTAAGCCGATCGTAGTCGGACGCGCCGATGGCGCCGCGCTGCAGCGCCTCGCGCGCTTCGCCCCGCACGTCTTGGCCACGGCCAGCGCGATCGCGCAGGTCCGCGTAGGTCATGGGATCGCGCGGGCCGCCGCCGGTAGGACCTTCCTTCAGCGCGCGGTAGAAGTACCGCACGTCGGAGGCTGCAAGCCGGTTCTTGTTGGACGCGATCCACTCGGCCGAAAGCCGGCCTTCCGCAAGCAGACGGTCTCCCGCCTTCGACATGGCGTCCTGCATGTCGCGCTCCGCACGCTCGCCGTCGCGATAGGCGCGTTCCTCGGCCTGCAGCCGGATGCGTTGCTGCTCCTCGATCTGCTGCAGCACGCGGTCACGGTTCTTCGGCGATAGCGAGCGGAACAGCACGTCGTCGGCCGCTGGCTGTATGAGCCGTCGCAGCGCGGCGTCTGGATCCCGGCGAGCCACGCCGATTGCAGCGCGGCCTGGAATCATCTCGTCGGCCGCCCTCTGCATGTCGGCCTTCTCGATGGGCGAGACCTGCAATGAGTCGATCGCCTGCCGTCGCTCGTACATGCGCTCCATGAACGTGTCCGGATCCATCTCGGCGGCAACAGCGGCCTGCTCCAGCCCCTGCTCGTTCTTGCCGCGCTGGTCCGCAAGTCTGGCGCTGACCTCAAACTGCAGAGCGTCCTCGGTCACACGGGAGCCGAAGGCCCGGATACGCTCGTCAAGGTATCGCTTCGCCGTGCGCGACTTGGCCTGTTGCAGCAGGTTCGAGCGGTACGTCTCGAACTCCTTCGCCAGATTGTCGGTGAAGCCTGGCGCACCAGGCTGGGCCGACTCCTTCAGCTCGACCACACGCTTCGACCATGTCGACTGGGCTTCGGCGAGCTTCACGCTGGCGTCGCTCATCGCCTCCTGTTCGCGCATGCGCACGAGCGAGTCGCCCAGCTCCGAGAGGCCACTGCCAAGCGCCTGCGCGGCGTTCGGGCCGCGCGACGGACCAGGGCCGAGACCGGCGCCGCTGACACGGCTGCGCTGCTCGTAGACCGGAATCTGGGGCATTACCGCGACTCCAGGTACTTGCCGCCGCCCTGCAGCAGATGCGCGCCGGCGAGGTACTTCGCAGACTTCTTGGTCGACTTCGCTTCAGCCAGCAAGCCCGCCCGGCGAAGCGACCCGGAGTAGCGAATCGTGAGCGCATCCACCATAGCGTTGAGCTCGGACTGCGCCACCAGGTAATCGTTCGTGCCGCCCGCGCCGCCACCGTTCTGGGCGATAGCCGCGGCCTGCTGGCCCGCGAGCTGGCTGTAATCGCGTCGCTGCGCCGCCTCATCGGCGTATGCCTGTTGGCTGGCAACGTCGGCCTGCTGCCGTAGCGCACGCGCGTCGTCGCGACCCTTGCCGTAGGTGCCGATGGCTTGCATCACCGCGGCTGCGCCGAGTACAGGAGCGCCCATTACTTGATCCTCTCGTAGAGCCAGTGATCGCGCCCGTCGACCCCCATCTCGGGGATCACCTCGATGGCGCGGAAGCCAAGCAGCTCAAGCCACCGGCAGCCAGGCTGAAAGTCGACCGCCGTCGTCGCGACGATCTTCGGGTACGGGTGCACCTCGATGAGCCGCCGCGCCATCTTCGTGAGCCGGCGCATCGGCGCGCGCTCACAGAGAAACGACCACAGCAGCGCCCCGCGATCACCCTCAAGGAAGCCCGCGCAGGCGATCAGCCGGCCGTCCTCCTCGGCCGTATACGCCGGGCCGCCGTCCGCCAAGGTCTCAAGCCACCGCGGGTCGAGCAGCGGCCGCGTAGCCGCCTGCGTTGGCTGCAGCACGATACGGTCGAGGTCCGTCGGATGGAAGCCGCGCACGTTCATGGGTCGTATGTTCGGAGTCGGGGCATTATCGCGACGACCGTCATCGGCAGCGGCTGATCCTGCCGGATCTCGATGCGGCAATCGGTTTCATAGTCGCCGGGGAAGTCGACATCGACGTCGCCCGAGAAGATCGGCTCCGGCTCGCCCATTGGGGTCGAGGGACTCCGCGTGCTGATGTCGTCCACGGTCCCGCCGTA
Source organism: uncultured Candidatus Saccharibacteria bacterium (assembly GCA_964534305.1). Taxonomy (GTDB): domain Bacteria; phylum Patescibacteriota; class Minisyncoccia; order Phycocordibacterales; family WO2-35-19; genus CAZHPR01. The sequence goes on along the minus strand of CAZHPR010000009.1, from coordinate 22,771 downwards.
CTGGCCGACCGCGCCGCCCAGCGTATCCCCGAAGCGCACCACGGCACGGTGCACGCGCTTCGTCTTGCCCTGCGAGGTGCCGTCCCCGGAGCCCGCCTCAAGGCGCATCGTCACGAGCCGCGCCGACGCCTGCAGGCCCACCTGCACCACCGAGGCCGCGCGCGAAAGCGTGATCGCGCCGCCGGTCACGGTCTTGTCCGGCTGCGTCGCGCCGTCGGCGAGAATCTGCACGGTCTCGCCCTCGAGGTGCCCGAGCCCGGTGATCGACGTCGTCGCCGCGCCATCGTAGGTCAAGCCCGAATCGACGTAGAAGGCATCGGCCTGGTCGTCGCCGTTCGTGCCATCCTCGTCTGGCCCCTCCCAGGGTGCCTCAAGATACTCGACGTACCGCGCGGTCGCGCCGTTGATCGTGCGGCGCACCACGACCCAGAGATCCTCGCGCGCACCGTCCGGCGACGGGATGACCGCGACCGACTCGACGAACCCGTCGCCACCGATCGGGTGCCGGTGCCAGCCGGTCACCTCCTGCTGCCGGTCATAGGTGAACCCCAGCAGCTTGCCGTTCGACAGCACGCACCAGACGACCGAGTACGGCTCGCTCTGAAACGCCATGTCGACGATGCCGCCGCGCGTGATGCGGTTCGCGAGCACGGCGAGATCGGAACTCACGAAGTTGTCCGTCTCCACGGTGTAATCGATGCCGAGGAGCTTGCGCCCGGCACGCTGGACGTAGAGGAGCGAGGTTCCGACAGCGAGCGGCTGCACCGCGCGCACCCGCTGCTTCGAGATGCGCTCGATCTTATAGTTCGCCGGCCCAAGCGGGTCGGTCGTCGTCAGTTCGGACAGGAAGAACTCGCCGCCGCCGGTGCCGATCATCAGCCGCTGCGCACCGACCAGCCACAGGACATCGTTCACGTCCTCGGCCTGCACCTGCGTCCAGATGGCGCTATCGGCGCGCGTGACGCCGAAGAAGTCGCCGGCCATGTTCTCGAAGTCATTCGGCACCGAGGCCCAGAGCCGCTGCCGTCCCGCCCAGATCAGCCGGTTTCGGAAGAACGCGACCGTGCCGGGGTATTCCGTGGTGCCCGACCACGCCCCCAGCGCCCAGCGCGTGCTTGCGTTGCCGCTGCCGACGACGTTCGCCGGAAGCTGGTTGAGCCCGTTCGTCGCGTCCACGATGACGTCCGCCGTCACCGAGGTCGAGGAGCCAAACGCGGAGATCCGCGCGAGGCCGTAGCCCGCATCCTGATACGCCCACTGCACGCCGGTGATGCCGTCATAGGCGTTCCCGGTATCGTGAATTGGGGGCGACGTGCCCGAGGTCGCGGTGTTCAGCGCCTTGAAGGTCTTCCCGTTGTAGCGCACGAGGTCGTTCGTGCTGTAAGACTTGCCCGTCTCCCACGGCTTCACGTCAAGGTTCTGCACCTGCAGCCGCACAAGTCGGCCGACGTCCGTACTCGCGAAGGTCGCCGCCGAGGCCGTCAGCGTGACCGAACCCGTTGAGCCGCTCGCGTACAGCGTCGTCGTGCCGGTATTGGTCTCGAGGAACGGCCCTTGATCCGGCTGGTATTCGCTGAAGGCCCAACTCGTCGTCGCGAGCCGCGTGAGCTTCTGCGGTGCGATCGTGCGCTTCTGGTTCGCGATGTACAGCACGTCCCCGGACTGCACCACCTTCAGCGCGCAGGTGCCGTCGTCGTTCGTGAGGTTCGCGAGCGAGTACGGGCTCACGATCTCATAGGGCGAGCCGCCCGACAGCAACTGCCCGCGCTCAGTGTAGAAACGCACGTACAGGTCGCCGAATTCCAGCACGTAGGCGATCGTCGCCGAGAACTCGAACCGCAGCAGCCAGGTGCGCGAGCCCGCAGTCTTCACGGGCTTCACGTACCGGAACCCCGCGCGCCGCTCCGCCGGCCCCTGCACCAGCGGAATGAAGTTCTCCAGCAGCTTGCAGCCGGCCTGATACTTCGACAGGTCGGTGCGACCTTCGAGCGCGGGCGAGAGTTCGCCGGCGTTCAGCGCCGTGATGATCGGGGCGGCTTTCACTGCGCGCGGGCCAGCATCCAGCTATCGTCGGCGATCGACTCGGACGGCACCTCGAAGGCATTCGCGCGCCGCGCCTCGCGCATCGCGATCATGTAGCGCCGCTCGGCGAGTTGCTGCTTCGAGTCCGACTGCGTGATGACGTCGCAGCACTCCCACGCCAACCGCGCGGCCAGCGACTCGGCAAACGAGGCCGAGAATTTCGACGTGTCCGAGATCCGCGCGACGTAGCGGATCGACAGAGGCGCCCCGACGTCGGTCAGGATCCGGTCGCCCTCGACGGCATAGAGCCCCGACGGCATGCTGCGATAGTCCGACAGGTTCACGAGCGGGATCAGATCGCCGCCGGTGAGGAGCCGCAGGTAGTCGGTCGGCACCTGGTACTGATAGGCGAAGCCGGAGTCGGGCGTGTCGGCGAGCGCCGCCAGGGTCGTGCGCTTGATCGAAAACCGCCAGTTTCGCCGCTGCAGTTCGGCATCGCGCACCGGGTCAAACGCCACGCGCAGCACCCGCGCACGCTTGTTGTTTTCCGACAGGCTGATGATCGGGTCCGCGCCCAGAATCTGCAGCGCCCGGTTTGCGATGCTGACCTCAGTCGTCATGTGCGCGCCTCGTCCACGGTGCCGCCAGCCTCGGGTCGGCGGGCGGCGGAATCAACCATCAGGCGGGCGGCCAGGTGTCGAAGAGGAGGTAATACTTCAGCGCGTTGAGCGCCTCAAGCACCCGCCGCTTGTCGGCCGTGGGCGTGTTGAAGACCACGACGATCTCGATGTCGCGCCCGGTCGACGAGGCCGATTCCTCGACCTGGCTCGGTAGGCTGCTTCCGACGTCGACCCCGTAGTACCGCCGCTGCGCGGCCGGCGTGCCGGTGTCGGTGCTGCCGAGAAACAGCAGCATCCGCTGAGTGACGCCGCCCGTCCCGAGCCCCCGCAGGATGCGACCGGATGCGCTCACGAGATGCGCGTGACCGACGTCGGCGCGTCGGCATCCGGCGAGCATTCCAGCGTGAATGCCGTGGTCGTTCCGTCGCGTTTCTTGACGAGCAACTGGTCACCCGACCGGACCACTTCGGTCAGCGCGGCGGCGATCTCGTAGAGCAGCTGCACGGGCGTCGCGTTGGCGCCGTCGGTCGAATAGGACTCGGCCACTGCGACCTGCCAGAGCGCGGCCCGCAGCGCCGCGTCCTGCAGCAGCGCGCCGAAACTGCCCGCCGTGTTGTTGTCGCCGCGCACGGCCGCCCAGATCGCCGTCACGAGATCGGCCTGCGTGGACGCATCGAGGCCGAAGTCGACGATCTCGAACACGCTGGTCGTGTCGGGCGTGGTGACCCAGTTGGGCGTGACGGTGAGCACCTGCCCCGACTGCGCGGAGATGTAGCGCGACTGGCCGGCACCCGTGCCCGCGACGATCTTCACCCGGTTGCGCTTGTAGAAGTCGGTCGTGCTCGGCGCACCCGCGTCCATGGTGAGCGTGCTCGCCGTGGCCGCCGCCGCCTTGTTGATGCGCAGCGCGCCGGGCGTCGCGAGCAGCGGGATCTCGACGACGCACGGCGACATGCTCGCCGCACCCTTCAGTTCGATGATGACCGAATCCACACCGACCTCGATCGCCGCGTTCGGGATGTCGAGCCGGTACAGGCCGGGGCAGTTCGTGCCGTCCACGGCGACGAAGCCGCCGCTCGAGAAGGCCGCCTGCGCATTGGCGAGCGTCGCGAGCGTGATTGCCGTCGCGCTGCCGCCCGGCCGGCGGTAGTACGCGACGAGGCTCGCCGTGTTGTAGGCGAGGCCCGTGAGCGCCGCGCCCGCGGTGTCCTGAATGTAGACGTCGATCGACTTCGACGTCGAACCGGGAATGATCGCAGGGCGGGACATGGCAATCTCCTACGCGGCCAGGCCGCGCGCGTTGAGTCCGAGAGGGTCGACCAGCAGCCGCGCGGACGTCGCGACGGACTGATCCTTGAAGGTTTCCATCAGGTAGAGCGTGGTCACGGTGGCATCCAGCCGTTTCGTTACGCTGCCGGTCGAACCTGATCCACTGTTCAGCTTGTAGGCCGACGCGATCGTGATGTCTGACGACGCCCCTACCTGGTTTCGGAACTGCTCCACGCCGCCGGGATTCGCCCAGCCAGAGGAAACGCCAGTCTGGAGTGTCATCGGCGTCCCGTCGAAATCCGTGCTTGCCCACACCGCTACGGACACGCCAGCGGCTGTTGCAGTCTGCGCCGGGACCGTGACGTCGAACGGCGTCGTCGGGCTGGCGTTGCTGTTCGCCTGCGCAACGTCGCTCGCCCATGTGGGCGTGCCACTCGGACGGAAAATCTGCAGCAAACCAGAGAATCGCGCGCCGGTGCGCGTGTTCGTGTCGAAGGATGGATCAGCCGACCATGTCCCGTTGAACTGACAGGTGAATACCTGCGTCTTCTGCGATCCGGACGCCATCGCCGTCTTCGTCGTCCACGTTTGGCCGCCGGCATTCGCGATGGAGAACGTCACGCTCGGGTCGCGCTGCGAAATCGTGACATGCACGAAGTCGCCGGCAGCCGCTGTCGAAAGCGGCGACGTAGTGCGATCGAACGAGATCGCGCTCGCATCATCCCGCGCGCCATTGTCGCCAGGCAATGCAACGTGCCCGTGGAACGTCGCGCTCACTCAGGTGCCCCCAGTGATAGGCACCAGCCCGTCCGCCGTGAACTTCGTCGGGAACGCGGTGCGCAGCGTCTGCAGGTTGTTGTTGATGTGGTGCTTAAGGCCATCCGCGCCGGCCTGCGACGTGCCCAGCCACTCGGCCGCGGGGCTCGAGCGGTAGGAATTCCCCGCGTCATACTTCGTGTAGACCATGTGGGTCGCCTGCACGTTGTTGATGACGTGGCTCTGATACTTCGCCGGCGTGTCGTTCACCGCGTTGATGATCTGCATCTCCATGCAGAGCGGCACTTCGAGGTGCCGGTCGGACAGCGTCGCGACGTACTGCGACCCGTTCCAGGTGTAGCCGTAGAGCGTGTCGATTCCCCACGAGCACGCGCTCGACCAGCCCGAGCCCACCGGGATCTCGTCGTTCGTGATCGCGTCCGGCACGGCCATCGCGTTGCCGGCGTCGATGTTGCGCGTCGTGAAGGTCGCCGTCTGAGAGCGGCCCCAAAAGTAGTTGATGCCGACCGAGCACCAGGTATGCGGCCAGTACGTTCGTAGCGCGTCGCACAGCCGATTGAGTTGCGCGACGTAGTTGGCCTCGCTCCAGTTCGCCGTGTCGGCCGACATGTTGTAGGACGTCTCGCCGAAGACGAACCCCTCGATCCATGGGTTCCCGTCATAGCGTGCGCCGAGATGCGCGATCCAGAGCAGAAGCCGATCCATCACGTAGGACTGATGCAGCGCCGCGCCCTCGCCGCCGCCGTCAGAACACACGAAGACGTGCCCGCCTTCCTGAATCAGGTAGTCGGGCGTCGCACGCTGGTTCGACTGCGGATAGCTCGGCACCGTGGAGCCGCCGAATTTGCGGGTCTTCGTCTGCAGGATCAGCCGATAGCCGTGCGACTGGCAGCGCGCGAGTTCCGCGTCGATCAACGCGTCGCCGGCGCTATAGTCGCCCTTCGTTCGCTCGCAGTCGCCCCACGGTGCGGCATACGCGAAGCCCTTGATGTTGGAACCGACGTCGTTGAAGACGGTCGTGATTTCCGCCAGTCGCTCGGACTGGATCTCGGCATACGCCTGCTTGTTCGTGCGGACGTAGCTGCCGGGATTCCACTTCAACTCGTCGCCCGAGACCGCGGTCGCGTTGCTGCCGACCGCGCCGAGCGCGCCGACGTTCCCGTAGACGTCGACGCCCTGCACCCGGATGTCATAGACCGTGCCGGCGGACAGGCTCGAGAAGGTGTACGTCGGGTCGACGGTGTCAAGACTCGCACCGGAGACGCGCGACAGGCTGCCGCCGGTCGGGCCGATCCACACGCGATACCCGGCGATGCCGGACGGGTCCGATGCCGGTGTCCATCGCACGGTCAGCGAGTCGCCGGTCGCAGAGACGACCGACGGCGCTCCGGGCGTGGACGGCAGCCCCACCTCGGCGATCGCCGGCTTCAGCACGAAAGGGATCAGTGACATCGCGCCCAAGCGTCGCGACGCCCAGCGGCGGAATCAACGTCGCGGCCAGCGCCGCCACGCCTGCAGGTAACCGCCGTCGGCGGCCGCCGAAACCTCGCCGTTGTTGCCCACGCCTGCGGCCACCAGCTGCCCGAGCGTCTTCGACAGACTGCCCTCGATCGTCGACTCGCCGGCCCCGTCGAGCGCAAGATCGCCCAGCGTGACCGCAAGCGCGCCCTCGATCGTCACCGCACCCGCTCCGGCCGCGGCAAGTTCCCCGAGCGTCTTGTTCAGCGTCCCGTCGATTCCGCTCACGACGCTGCCGGTGCCCGCGAGCGTGACATCCCCGAGCGTGATCGCCGCCGCGCCATCGACCGCCACGGCGCCAGCGCCGGCGCTCGTGAGCGCGCCGAGCGTCGCGGCGCCCGTCCCGGCCACGTCGACCGTGCCCGTGCCGATCACAGTCGCCGCGCCGAGCGTCTTCGACAGCGACCCATCGACGCCCACCGTGCCGGACCCTGCAGCCGAGAGCGCGCCGAGTGTCTGGTTCAGCGTACCCTCGGCGCCAGGGTCGATCACGGTGCCCGCGCCGGCCGCGGTGAGATCACCCAGCGTCGCTGCGCCGGCGCCATCCACCGCCACGCCACCAGCACCGGCCACAGCCAGCGCGCCGAGCGTCTTCGCCAGATTTCCCGAGACGGCCACGGTGCCGGCGCCCGCCGCAGACAGCGCGCCGAGCGTTTTCGACAGCGAACCGGACACGGCGACGGTGCCCGTTCCTGCGCCCGTCAGCGTGCCGAGCGTCTTGCTCAGTGTGCCACTGACACCCGTGGCCGCGCTCACGACCACCGCGCGCCCGGCGCGCCGGCCAGCGATGCGCACCGGGAACGAAATCGCGGTATCGCTCGGCGCAGTGCCGCCGAATCCCGAAATATTCGACAGCGTCGCGCCGTTACCCGAAAAGTCCGTCAGCGATGTCGCGACATCCCAGAACGGATACTCGCCAATCAAATCGGCTCGGCGATTCGCGGATATCTGATACCGCTCGTTCTCCAGCTCCGCCGCAGACAGCGCCGTTGTCCACTGCCGGACGCCAGCGATCTGGCCTCGCACGTAGCTTGAAAGCTCGCCGCCCACCGTCATCAACTGGCAGCTTCCGGAGCTGCCGCTGACCAGTGTGTTGGTCGCCGTGACCATCGCGGAGCCGTCGAGGTATCCCCAGCCGGCTTCTACCGCGTTCGATCCCGTGCCGGAGCACTTGACGTACCAGAAGAACAGCTCGCCGACCGCCGGACGCGAAGCAAACGTGACCGGACTCGTACCTCCGCTGCCGTTCTGGCAGTACAGGTACATGCTATCGTTCGACGAGCGGCGCCAGTCGAGGCGCACCGAGAAATACGACTGCGAGTTGGAAAACCCGCAAATCAACTGCGTCGCGGAAGAGCTGTTCGTTTCGATCCGTGCTAAGCCACAGATCGTGCGCGATTCGACGTTGCCTGCGACAGCACCGCCGCTCGTCGCGCCGATGATGTCGGCAGTGCTGTCGAAGTAGACCGCCACGGATCAGGTCTCCGTGGCTGCAGGCTCTACCGCTATGCCTTGCGCAGTGACTCCCAATAGCAAGCTCGGCAGCAATACTTTCGGGACGCGTCGAGCGGCTGGAACGGCCGGCGACACGTCAGGCAGTCTCGCAATTCTAGGTACTTGTTGTGCGGCACTAGGCCAGGCTTGAATTCGGTTGCCCGCGAGATTCTCTGCCCTGCCTTGATGTGCGTCCGGCCGGTATTGGTGCGCACCTTCTTGCCGCGATTCCAGACGCGGGCGCCGGTTGCCACGTAATCCAGGGTTCGATGACAGGGCGCGCAAAGCCTCGCCCATTCCGACAGATCGCGGCGGTAGGTGCGCGATGGGTTCGCCCACTCGTAACGCTCGGCCGATTCTGATCCGCACTTCTCGCATCGCGACGGCGTACCGCGATGCCGAGCCACCCACCGATGTAGCGCCCCATACCCAACCGCATCGCCCTTCCAAGAAGGGTTGTCTGCGCCGATCAGCTTCGGCGCCGCGTGCGCAGCCGCCAGCGCGGCGGCATGATTGGCGGGGCATTTGCCCATCTTCGCAAGGCTCATCTTTTGACGAGTAGCCTCGGAGAGAATGCGGCCTCGCTGCCTGGCGCCGATCGCCTCTCGCACCGCCTTGGACCTTACGTAGACGCCTCTCGGCATACTGAGCACCTCCCGCGTCAGTATACCTCTTGCGCATTTCCATAGGGATCACGATTCGCGCACCTCTACGCAAACCAACTGCGCGTCCCCCGTCATAGTGTCCGAGCCGTTGTCGGCATCGCGCGTGATGCGAAGACGGAACGCATCGCCAGCGGCCAAGCTGTCCATGTTCGCGCCGCTCGACATCGTGATACTCGTCGTCGTGATGATGCCCGACGTGCCGTTTGCGGCTCCGGTCGCGGCCTGCGCGGTCGCGAAGCTGTCCGAGTCCATGTCGGTGCTCAACCGCTCCATGGCAGCATTCCAGACGCAATTTCCGCTCGTCGCGCTCGCCGCGATCCAGTGCACATAGATCGTGAGTCCGCCGCCCGCGTAGTGCTGCGGGAGCACGCCGCGAAAGTCCAGCGATTCGTCGGTGCCGGCATCGAACGCCGCGACGATGTGGTTGTTCCTGCGCGTCCAGCCGGCAAACGCCGACGACGGTGGCGCGCCGTCTTCGGACGAGAAGACCAGCAGTGTATCTCCGGAAGCCATTCAGCGCGACCTCAGGTACTCCGACACCGACGGCGCCGAGCAGAAGCCGCGCGAGGTGTTCGCGCACATCTCGGCCTTGATCCGCGCATCGTTCGGCCACGGCAGCAGCGCGCCCTGCGGCGCGTTCACGCCAGCGTCACCGAAGCGCGTGCCGTCGACGCCATAGCGCTGCGGCAACGCCCAGACCGGCGCCACGGTGCCCGAGGGCGAGCAGGATGTCTGGTTGTACGCCGACTGCCACGAGCCCGAAACGTTGCAGTGGCTCGGCGCCACGGCCGAGTTGACGGCATAGCGACCCGAGCCGCCGACCGTGACCCGCGCCACGGTCGTACCGCTGCCCGCGAGTTCCGGCGCCACGCGGATGCCGTCGCCGCCGCGATTGAGCACGGTCACGCCGTCGACGGCGTAGCGGCCCTTGCGCGCGAGATTCAGCCCGCCGCCGTTCCAGAACAGCGAATCCACGATCCGCGCCGAGAGACCCGCCAGCACGTTGTCCGGCTCGCAGTAGAGGCCCTGGTCCGGCGCATTCAGCGAGACCACGCCCAGCCACTCGTTGCGGCCCCAGAGATAGGCCCCGCTCGTGTGCTGCGCGCAGGCGAAGTCGGCATACGGGGAGTCACTGCCGGCGAGCACGCGATCCAGGACCAAAACGTTCTGGAAGCTCACGTCGGACGAGTCGTAGATCGTCACGCCGACGTTGGGATTCCCTGAGCCCGAGCAGCCCGAGGTCCCGCAGCCATCGCCGCGCACGATCACGCGGCGCCAGACGTTGCGGTCACTCCGGTAGTTGCTCGCAATGAGCCGCTGTCCCGACGCCCAGACCCAGACATCCTCGATCAGGTTGTCCGTGTTGCCCTGCGTGTGATCGTTCGTGCCGAGGCTCAAGGGTCCGTGGACGCCGACGTTCTTGAGCGTCACGCGGCTCGTGTTGTAGAGCTGCGCGCCGCCCTCGATCCGCACGTCGCGCACGGTGATGTTGCTGTCTTTGCGCGTGCTACGGCCGATCCAGAGGCCCGAGATCACGGCACCGCCGGGGTTCTGGGCGCGCACCGTGCTGCCGGAGAGAATCCGGCGCGGCTCCGCGCTGCCCGTCCAGCCGATGGCGGGGTACGTGCCGTCCTTCAGCACCACGGTCCCGACGACCGACAGCGCGGCATCGAGCGAGCACGGGGCCGCCTCGGTGCAGGCCGGGCCCGAGCCCGAGGGAGCCGCCCAGCGCGCCCCAGAGGGCGGCGGATCGACCGGGGGCGGCGGAGTGACCACCGGGCAACCGTCCGGCGCGACACCGGCCACCGTCGGGCAGGCGTCCGAGGCGTCCGGGATGCCGTCTCCGTCGCCATCAGGAGGCGCAGGGGGCGCGCTCGCGATGGCCACGTCCACCGATGCACTCACACCGTCGCACGTCACCGTGGCCGACAGCGGCTGCGGGACAGGCGCTGTCGCGCTGCCCGAGGGCGGCACCGCCTGCGACTGGCCGAGCGCCGAGAGCGTGCAGGACGCGGCGCCCGTGCTCGACCACGCGAGCGTCGTCGAGGCGCCGACCGTTGCGACCGGGTTCGGGCTGGCGCTGATCGTCGCCGTGACCGCCGGCGGGGGCGGGGGCGGATCGACCGTCACCTCAACCGCGACACCCGCCGAGGTGCGGCAGGTGTACGAGCGCGTCACGCCCAGCGCCTTGGCCGCCTCCACACACGCCTCGAGCGTCGCGTGCCGGCTCACGATGGACGTGCCACGGTACAGCGGCCAGTCCCCGGGCGTCACGGTCGCGCTCGTCGCAGCAAGCACACTCGGCGCCGCGAGCAGCCACAGCAGACCGAGCAGAAACCAGGGGGCGAGCTTCGCGCGCATCGACGTCTCCTATTCGGAGACGGCGGGGGCCATCTCCTGCTTCAGTGATTCCAGCGCCGCGGCCTTGCGCGCCTCGCGGCGCGCCGCAGCGTCCTTGATCTCGGCGGACAGGAACGCGGACACCTCGGCGACGGCCGCCTCGACGACGGCCATCTCGGCATCGTCGTGCCGGGTGATCGAGGCGAGCGCCTGCTTCGCGAGTTCGACCTTGCGACCGATCTTCATGCGTTCGCGTCCGTGAGGGTGAAGGCCGTGATCGTCACCGACTGGCCCGAGGCAATGCTGACGTTATTAAGTTCGATGTCGCCGCCGCCGCTGGTCGCCGTCACGCTGCCCTGCATGTGGCAGGTCGCGCCCTGCTTGATGCGGAAGTGCGCCGCGGTGCCGGTGGCGTCCGCGCTGGCATCATTCCACGAGCCCGAAAGCGCCTTCGACCCCGATGCGGCCGCAGCCATCCAATCCGACGGCAGCGTCATCGAAGCGAGCAGCGTGCCCGAGTCGGCCGCGGCGCAGTTCGCGGGCTGCGCACCCGTGCGGATCTCGAGGATCGGCGCGGTCGAGATCGTCGTCTCGATCGTGTCGAGGCGCGCGTTCCGCACCGTGGTGGAAAGTTGGATCGCCATGCGTTACGCCCCCACCGCCTGCAATGCCGCGCGTGCCTGCGCCTGCAGCCGCTGCAGCTGTTCCTGAGCCGACACGACAGCCGCCTGCGCCTTCTTCAGTTCGTCGGCCTGCGTCGCCAGCGCGGCCTCGTGCGCCGCGGTCGCGGCGGCAGTCGCCGCCCGCACCCGCTCGAGTTCCACCTGAGCCGCCGCGAGATCGTCGCGCGCCGCGGCCTTCGCGGCCTCTGCGTCCTCGCGCGCTTTCACCACGAGGGCAGTGGCCCGATCCTGTGCCGCGCGCACCTCCTGCCGGGCGACACGCACGGCTTCCTCGGTCTCGCGCGAGAGCGCGGCGAGCCGATCGGCTTCGGCGCGCTTTTCCCGCACCGCCTGATCGGCGCTCGCCAGCACCTCACCGACTTCGCGCGCCTTCGCGAGCGCCCGGCCGAAGTTGCCGAGCTTCGCGAGTTCGGCCGACACCTCGGCCAGCGTCATCTCGCTCATCGTGGCCGCCTCGCCCAGATTCGCACCGAGAGAGACGTACTCCCGTCGCCGGCAGTGACGATCGGGCGCACGTAGCGCGGGTTTTCCGCGACCACTTCGAGGCCCGCGGCCGTCTTCGTGATCGCGTTTCCCTGCGGGTCCGTGAGCGCGTCCCACTGGCTGCCGTCATTCGAGCCCTGCAAGGTGATCGACCCGCCGGTGCCGAAGGTGCCACCGATCTGCACCGTGCGGTCGGCGAAGTCGACACCCTCGAACGGCGTGCCGTCGTCGCCGTTCAGCAGGCCCGTCCACTCGACGAGGACGCCGTTTCCCTGCCCGTTCGGCGCATAGGTCGGCGTGACTGCGCGCGTTGCCATGGGTTACGCCGGCGGGTAGGTGTCTTGCAGCAGATAGGACTTGAACGCCTCCAGCGCGTTCAAGACCTTCTGCTTGTCCATGCCGGACGCATCGTAGACGACGGTCAGCTCGATGTTCTTCGACGTCGTCGAGCCCGCCTCCGTCACCTGGTTCGGCATGGTCGCGCCGATGTCCGCCCCGTAGTACCGGGTCGCCATCGCGGCTTACTCGCCGTAGATGACGCGCAGGCCGAGCGTGCCGTTCGCGGCGGCCGCAGCGGTCAGCGTGGCGACGATGTCGTACACGACACCCGGATCTGCGGACAGGCCGAGACGCTGCCAGAGCGGCTTCTCGAGATCCGCGAGGCCGAAGCCCGCGCCCGAGTCTGTCGCATCCGCCTCGTGCTGCACCTCGGCGCCGGTCGTGATCGCCGTGGCGATGGACTGCGCCGAAGCGTAGAAGTCGACGTCCACCGCGGCGCCGCCGTCGGCGGTGTTGCGGTAGATGCCGATGTCCGCCGCGCCCGAGGTGATCGCGTCGCAGTAGAGCTTCACGATCTCGCCGACCGCGTTCGACGGGATCTGCGCGAGGATGAACTTCGACGCGATCGAGTCGCCGCTCGTGACCTCGCAGGTCGCGACGGCCAGTTTCAGGCCGGCGCGCGCGATCGCGGCATTCGAGAACACGCGGGGCGACGCATCGCGGTTGGTGATCGCGCCCGCCTTGACAGTGACAACAGCCATTTTCCGTTACTCCTGTTTAGGCCGGGCCTTAACGACACCAGATCCTGACGACCTTCTTCTCCTCGACGCGGGTCGCGCCGGCGGACATCTTCGTGTACGCCTGCCACGGCTCGCCCTGGATGTCGTTGCGCTTCGAGACGTTGGTCTCGATCTCGTTCCAGACGCCGAGGTACATGCCGGACGGCACCCACATCGGGATGCCCTTCGACTGGCCGGCTGCATCGTCCGTGCCGGTCGTGGTCAGCCACGGCCGCTGCAGGCGGATGAAGTTCACGCCGAGGAACCGCTTCACCTCACCGTCGACGAGCACCGGGCGGTCGTTGTAGTCGGTCGAGATCACCTGGATCTCGTTGAGGAGATCGTCGTGCTCGTCCGCGGTGATGGCGCAGTAGATCGGCTCGCCGTCCTCGAGTGCCTCGTTCGCCATCAGGATGGTCTTCGCGGCGCGCAGCTTCGCGACGTTCATGCCCGAGGCCGTGCCGCCGGTGTTCACGCTGACCGTCTGGGTCGAGGTCGCGAACGCCGTGCTCGTGCCACCGCTGACACCAGTCGACGCCGACGCGAAGAAGGCACTTCCGACGATGTCGTCGAACTTGCGGTTGGCCGCAGCCACCGCGTTCTGCACGTAGATGCCATTCGGATCGGTCAGGATCTTCAGCTTGTCGAAGCTGTCGATCAGCTGCGGCAGGTCGCAGTCGACCGGACGCGCCCAGCGCCGATCGGTGGCCGCATCGACGCGCGGCATCGGCGCGAAGCGGCTGGTGACTTCCTGCATCTCGACCGCGCCGATCTGGTCGACGGGCGAGGCGGACTGGCCGACATGGGAGCCGCTGCGCACCGCCGCGCGGAGGCGCGACATCTTCTGCTGCACAAGCTGCTGGATGTTCTGGTTGTACTGCTGTACGTACCAGGTGGGGACGTTGACCGACATGGCGTTACTCCACGAATCGAGGACTGCGTTCGACGCTTACAGCGCGCCGCGGGCTGTCTTCGGTCGGGCTTGTCGCTCGCGCGGGCCTCGTCCTTGCGCGATGCGCTCGCGCCGGGCGGACGTCTTACCGTCGGTAGTCGGGGGCAGGCCCTGCCCTTGTCGACGTTCGGCTCGGGTCCGGGTTTCCCGAGGAGAAGGGCGGCCCTTTCGGACCGCCCCGCCCCTTGCACTAGGAGGACCCACACCACAAGCGTGAGAGACGTTGCGAGTGTCTGGCGGCGGAATCAACACCCCCGCGTCACGCCGCGGAAAGTTGCGGCCCGAGCACAGACATCTCCGCGTGAAACTGCGCCTCAGTGATCTGGCCGGCGATGCGCTTCTGGCGCAGTTCGTTCACCTTCGCCTGCACAGCCGACTTCTGCGGCATGAAGCCCTGCGGGTTGCCGGTGACGAAGTCGGGCTCGCCGAGCTTGCTGCCCCACTGGTAGAAATCGCGCAGCATCTCGGCCGTGCCGAACGCCTGCTCGTACTTCGACACCTTCGCGTCGTCCCAGCCGGCCTCCTTCAGGAACCGGCGGGCGAACTCCGCGCGCTTGTCGAACTCGCCGCCCCATTCGGTCTTGAGCTTGTCGAGCGCCTGCGCGCTCGTCGCCTGCGCCGCAGCCTGGTCGTCGGCCACGAGTTTCTCCATGAACCCGTTCCACTGCTCGGCGATCGCCTGCGCCGCGGCCTTCGGCACGCCGTTCGCGTGGAACCACTGCGCCGCGGTCTTCGCGAACTCGCCGCCGTCGCCCTTCGGCGCCGGCAGTTCGTAGGCGTCCGGCGTATCCGGCACGCCGATCTTCGCGAAGAACGCCTTGCGGCCCTCGACGTCGTTCGCGTCCTTCGGCAGCACAACCGTGCGGCCGGCCTTCTCGGCGCCAACGAGCTTCTCGAGGTTCGCATAGCTGTCGAGCACGTCGCCCGGCGCCTTCCAGCCCTTCGACTCGACGAAATCCTTGTGCGTGTCGGGAAACCAGGGCGCGGCCGCACCGCCGCCGGCAGGGGCGCCGCCCTGTTGCTGGCCCGGATCAGGATTGTTCGGGGTTGCTGTCGTCATGGGTTTCCTCCTCGATGAGGGACTTCTCAAGCCCCAGGTAATGCACGATTCGCAGGTACGTGTCTCGCTGCCCCGCGCGGTACGCGGTCGCGAGCGGGTCGACCATGCGCGTCACGGGTGACGTGACGATGCCGCCGCGGCTGATGCCGCAATACCGCTTCAGGTCCGCCAGCACCTTCGCGCCCTCGGGGTGCGGCTTTCCGTCGTGCGCCATGAAGGTCCGCAGGTAGGCGAGCCGGCGCGCGTGGATGCGTTCCCACAGTTTCGAGACCATCAAGCCCCGCTGCGCAACTGTTCAGCCTTCGCGGCATTGAGCGCCGCCTGAGACATCTCCGGCGCGATGGCCGCGACCTGCGCGACCTGCTCGGCCTCGGCGCTCGCCTGCATCATCTCCTCCACGCGCTGCTTGTCGCGAATGAGCTTCGCCGGAACGCCGTTGATCTCGGCCAGTTCGCGCACCGCAGCCTTCACGTCGAGCACGAGCGCCGCGTCCTTGTCGACCGAGATCGCGGCCGGCAGCACCTCGAAGGTGCGGACGATTGCGACGCCGTCCTGCGCGCGCATGGCGCGGGCGAGCGGCGATCGGTATTCGATCTTGAAGCTGCCCATGCGCTCGCGCAGCGAGTCGGGCATCTCATCGGTGATCCAGCGGTTCTCGGACATGCGCGACGCGATGTCCACCTCGCGCTCGATCAGCGGCCCGAGATCCTCGGAATGCTGCCGGCCCATGACCGGCGCGAGCAGCGTTGCCTTCTGCTGCGTGATCTCGAGCACCTGCGTCGCCGTCATCTGCGGATGCTCGGCGAGGATCTTGAACACGGAGACCAGGAACGAGTCTTCGATCTCCATCGTTTCCAGCTGCATCAATTCGAGGCCGAGCGGGACGTTGCCGCCTGCCTCGAGCGGCCGTACCAGCGGCTCGCCAGCGTCCGACAACGTGCCGGGGTTCAACGCGCCGCTGCGCATGTTGAACGGCTCGAGCGCGCCGTCCTCGGTCATCAGGAGCGGCGGGTCGACCTGCCGCTGCCCGGCGCGCAGGACGGTCTTTTTCTCCTCGTTGAGCGTGAGGATCGCGCCCCAGCACGCCATCGCCGGGCTGCGCGCGTACATCTCGCGCCCGGCGAGCATGTAGCGGCCGATCGCATACGGCCACGAGGTGTACCCGCCCTGCGCGACGATCGCCTGCTCGTCGATCGAGACGTAATGCGACGCCCACGGCATGCCCGCCGCGTCGCGCCGGTTCTGCTTGCGCTCCTCGTTCGGGCGCACGCAATGCAGGAACTCGAATTCCTTGAACGGGTCTTTCTGCGCGGCCTCGACGATCTTCGGCGGGAGACCCTTCGGCCACTTCTGCAGCGCCTGCCGCGCATCCAGCCGGAAGCGCCGATATACCGTGTCGATCACGCCCTGGTGATTCTCGGCCCAGTACGCCTCGGGCAGCGGGATATGCGCATAGCGCGTGCCACGGCCGACTTCCTCGTCGATGAACAGGCACGAGTTGCCGAACGCGCCGACGTCGAGATAGCCCTGATGCTTCTGGCTCGCGAAGTTTGCCTGCGGCCGGTAGCGCATCGTGAACAGCAGTTTGTTCAGCCGCTCGAAGTATTCCGCTTCCTCGGAGTCGAAGTCGAAGTCTGTCTCGCCGTCGCCGGCGAGCATGTGCCAGACCTGTGAGCGCGGCGTCAGCAGTTCGTCCATGACCGAGGCAAACCGCTCGTTTGCCGTCACGGCCTTTCCGGTGAACAGTCGTTCGCTGCGCTTGCTGCCGACGTCGTCGAGCACCGTGAAGGTCGCCGAGGACGGCATGACGCGGTAGGCGATCTCCTGCCACCACGTCTCGAAGTTCGAGCGCCGGCTCGCGAGCCGCGCCTGATGGTCGATCAGCGCCTTCGCCTCGCTCACGGGTTACCCGCCGAGCTTGGACTTGCCGACCTGCGCCGTCCCGCCGTTCGTGCCGGCGAAGATGTTGGCGAGCACGCCCTTGCGGCGCACCAGGCGGTCGGCTTCCTGCAGGTTGCGCTGCGCGTCATCCACGGTTGGAGGCGCCTGCACCTCGGGCGCCTTGCCGGGC
The DNA here is from genome assembly GCA_964534305.1 of uncultured Candidatus Saccharibacteria bacterium. Lineage (GTDB taxonomy): Bacteria > Patescibacteriota > Minisyncoccia > Phycocordibacterales > WO2-35-19 > CAZHPR01. The sequence continues at coordinate 5,759 of CAZHPR010000009.1, read as the reverse complement.
TTCGCGCCGACGGCCTTGCGCACCGAGTCCCATTGCTTCTTCGCCCACTTGAACGGATCGGACATAGTCGCGGAGCGTCCGACGGGCCAGCGGCGGAATCAACGGGGGAACTACATCAGTGCGTAGCGGTGCCTCGGGCGATTGGAGCGCGCGGCGCGCACCACGGCCTTGCCCTCGCCGGCGCCGAGCATGACGTACTGCCCGGCCTCGGCGACATGCGAAAACGGATTCTTGTTCGGCTTGTCCTGGAATCGCTCCTCGCCGACGACCTGCACCCGCTTGTAGTGGTAGCCGCCCATCATGGCCTTGCGCAGGGTGCGGCACTTCGGGCCGATCACGAGACCGGGCTCGCCGTCGATGATGGTCGAGAGCGCCCGCGCGACCGCCTCGCGCCGGGGCGTCCAGTCGTTCGTATGCGCCGGCCGGGCATGGATGCCGCCGGCCGCGAGTACCTTGAAAACCGTGTTTTCCTCGTCGTCGCCGAGCGGCTGGTTGCCGGCCGGGTCGCCCGTGATGGCCTCGATCTCGTAGCCCGCCCAGTCCTGGTCGAGCTTGCGCTTCAGCTGCTCGGCGAATCGGCGCGCGCCGAGGTGTTCGGTCACGACCTCGTCCAGCCAGCGCCAGGCGCCGACGGCGTTGCGCTGTGCGATCACGGCCGCTGGGGTCAGCCCGAAGTCGATGCCGATCTGCAGCGGGACACCGCGCCACGGCAGCAGGTTCTCGCGCGCGTGGATGCTGTCTCTGTACTCGGGGTAAACCGGCCGCCCGTCCTGCAGGAAGCCATACTCGCCCCGGACGTATACCTTGATCCAGTCTTCCGACTTGCCCGCGCAGAGCCGCTCGTAATAGCCCGCGGGCAGGTTCTCGCGGTTCTCGGCCTCGGGCGAGAGGCCCGACGGCTGCGCGAAGAACGCGAATCCGTCGGGCGTGTCCTCCTCGGCGAGCTTGTACCACCAGTGATCGCTATCGGGCGGGTTCGTGTCGAGCATGACGCCGAACCAGGACGGCCCGCCCATTGCCATCGACGGATACCGCCCGACGCGCGCCGTGAGCCCGTCGAGAATCGACTTCGGCACCTCGCGCGCTTCGTTCACCCAGGCGCCGGTCAGGTCCATCGAAAGCAGTTTCTTCACGTCCGCCGGCGAGTCGAGCGCCAAGAACAGCACCTCGATCTCAAAGTCCTCCCCGGTGAGGATATGGGTCGGCGGACCCGTGTCGACCCAGCGCCCGACGTTCTGCGGGACGATGCCGTGCCAGGTCTTGATCGTCGTGGTCTTGAGCTCGGGGTAAGTGTTGCGCACGATCGCCCAGCGTGACCGTCGCATGCCGTCCGGGCCCGGCGCCTGCTCGAGCGCGCGCGTCAGGATGTCGACGCAGCAGACGGTCGACTTGCCCGAGCCGAACGGCCCGCGGATGCCGCGCACGAAGGCGTTCGACTCGAGGAACGCACGCGCGACGGCCCCGGGCGGTTCGTACTCAATCGCCAGTTCCACGCTTCACGCTCACCAGGCGCACCGACAGCTTCACGTCGCCGCCGAGCTTCACTTCCTTCGGCAGGCACTTGCCGACCAGCGGCAGGAACGCTTGCGGGTTGTCGTGCGCCTGCGCGACGAGATACTGCTCGCCGCCGGCCTTGTCGAGCGCGCCGAGGATGAGCGCGCGCAGGTCCGCGGTCATCTTGTTCGGCACGCCTTTGGGCCGCCCTTTGCCGGCGTTCGGTGGCTTCCGATTTTTAGTAGCAGCCACTAGTTTGCTACCTCACAGCACCGACCGCCGCTTCCCGCGACTGAGCAGCCGCGAGACGCGCGAGCGCCCGTCGCTGCCTTCGGTCGTCGCGTGGCCGAGTTGCTCCATAACCGTCTCGGTGAGCGCCGCGACGAGTTCCTGAAAGCCCTCGTCGCAGAGTTTCGCCACGGCCTCATCGTTGCCGTCGGTACAGGCGATGAAGCTGCGCACTCGTTGCACCTCGTTGGTCATTCCGCGGAGGATGCGGCTGCGGATCAGTTCGACTTGCTTCATGCCTGGTTCCTCAGCGCGGTTAGGATCTCGTCGACCGTTTCGGCTCGGATGACCGGCGCGCCCTTCCATGTTCTGGCGTGCTCGATCTGGCCGTCGCTGCGCCCGTCGCCCTTGTAGTGGCCGATGCGCTTCGGGCTTTTCAGTTCGACCTGCAGGTCGACGCCCCAGAGGCCGACGAGCAGGTCGGGCGCGTCATCGCCGAGGCGCGAGAGGTCGAGCACCGACACGCCGATCTTGCGCAGTTCGCGCACGATGGGCGCGTGCGTGGTGTCCTTGCGGCGCGCGTAGCGGCTCACCGCTGCGCCTCGTATCGCTTGATGCCGCGGTACATCGATTGCACGAGCATGATCGGGCAGCACCCGTACTTGGCCGCGACCGCTGCGACGGAGCCGGGCGGCCGGCGCGAGCGTACCTTCGGGATTGCCATGGCCTCGCGATAGGCGGCCTCGGGGATCACGGGCTTCTGGCCGACCCAGTTCACCGGGCGGGCTCCTGCTCGGGATAGCGCACCTCGTTCGGGAACGCGGCGAAGGTGCAGCAGGCTTCCGCCTCGGCGCAGCTGGCGAAGGTGCCGAGATGATCCTCGCGATTGCTGGGGCCGACCTTGTACGCGAAGTATTGCCAGTCGCCGGTGACGGACTCGAATCGCTTGCGGATGCGAAACCGCCCGTCGTCGGTCTCGCGCAGGTAGGTGGTCTCCGTGACCCACGACAGGCCGGCGAGGGTCATGCGGCCTCCCGATGCGCTGCCGGCGTGCGTTCGATCTCGTCCTCGGCCTGCGCCATGCAGGCGGCCCACAGGTTCCGCTGCGCCTGCGGCTCACGATCGGCCTCATCGGCCTCGCGCATGAGGCGCGCCCATTCGTTCTTCCAGCGCACGAGGATCTGTGTGCGACAGTTGAGCCATCGCTTGCGGCTGTTGTCGGGCTTCCCGCCGGCGAACTGCGCCGCGTGCTTGAGCGTGTAGGCCAGCAGGTGCTGGTTCGCGACCGCTCCCCACGGGTCCGTGATCGTGGCCTCGTGCGTGAGGGCCTGCGTCTGCTTCTGCCCGCCGAATTCCTGGTCGTCGCCGATGCGACGGCACGCGGTCAGAAACTCGGGCAGCGTGGGCACATGCGGCTTGCCCCCGGACGCGATGCGACGCATTCCGCGCTGCAATTCGTGGTCCTTCAGACCGCTGATGGCGCTCACCCATTCGGGCGGCGGCTTCGGTCCGTACTTGCGGTCGACGGCGTCGCCGCCGTACATGCCCGCGAAGCTACGCCAGACGGAGTCGGCTCGGTCCTGGGATATCGGGTTCATGCTCGATCACCGTGGAGTTGTCGGGCGCGCCGCCGTTCAGGCGCATGATTCGGTCATAGGCGTTTTCGGGTTTCGCAGGCAGCGGGAACGGGCCGCGCCAGTCGTCGGAGCCGAAGAATCGGGACGGCTTCAGCACGTACTGCGTGCCGGCTTTCTCGAGCGCTTGCTGCTGCGCGCCGTAGGCTTGCGCGGCGGCCAGCAGTTCGGCGGGATCCACACCCTCGGCGGCGCGGTCGCGAATCGCGCGCTCGGCCAGCAGCCAATCGGCGCCGCGGTAGAGTCCTGGCGGGTAGGCGACGCGGATGGCCTCGACGGTTTCCCGTGGAACGTCTCTCGCCCCACCCTCGCGCGTCTCACCGCGCGCGCGCGCGGGACTGGCTGAGAGGTTTGGTACTGGGGATGAGGGTTGTAGAACTGTCTGGTGTATGGAGTCTGGTGTCTGGATAGGTGAGGCGGTCGTCGCACGATTCGTGCTCTGTTCGTGTGACCGTCGTGCCGCCTCTCGTGCCTCGGCGATGCCGCGGTTCACCTCACGCTGATGCCAGGCCTTTGCGATCTCCTTCAGCGCGCGCCCGTTCACCCATCCGTCGTCGGTCTGTTGCCAGAATTCCTTAAGCACGCGGACGATCGCGTCGCGCTCGGCTTTCGTGAAGGCTCCGACCAACCTGCAGAGCTCCGGCGCGGCCTTCGGCAGCGGCTTCTCCGATGCGTAGAAGGCATCAAGCAGCGCCCGATAGGCGCCCCGCTCCGTGAGGCTCAGGTGCCCCGTATCGCGCTGGAAGTCGCCAATGTAGTGCTTGTAAAAGTTCACCGCGCCCGCTCGCGAAACTCCGGCTGCTCGACCTCGGTGCGCTCCGCGCCCAGCGTGCCGAGCCGCTCGCCGTGCTTGCGCGCGACTGAAAGCCCCGCCGCCCGGCTGTCAGTCCGGGGTGGTGCGGCGGGGAAAAGATCCTGTTGCACTGCCTGTAGTCCCATGCCTAGACCCTCGGGCTACTGCGCCTGACCGACCGGACAGACGGGGTCGGGCATGCTGGTGATGCGGGAGTGCGGGCCGGCGATGCGGGTGCGACGACAAGCGGGAGTGCGCATCGGGATCAGGCCGCGCGGCCGTCGGTCGATGTGCTGCCGCGCCCGAACTTGTCGAACCAGTTGCTGTACGCAACCGGTTCGTAGCGCAGTGCGCCGCCCGTCAGTTCGTGGAGCTGCATCGCACGCAGAGGCGGCACCAGCGCGCCCCACTGCCCGATGGCGGCCCGGCTGATGTTCAGCGCCGCCGCCAACTTTGTCTGCGACCCGTAATGTTCAATCGCGCTTGCTTTCAACATGGGAGCAACGTATAGCATGCTGGACATTGGGGCCGCAAGCATACTGGCGTTCAATCAGCGTACGTTTTTCGGCGTGACGCTCGGGGAACGAATCGCTGCGGCCCGCGAGATGGCGGGCATGAATCAGGCCGAACTCGCCAAGGCGATCGGCGTGACCCGATCCGCTATCCAGCAGTGGGAAAGCGATCAGACGAAGAACTTGAAACTCGCGAACCTATTCGCGGTCTCGCGCGTCACGGGCGCGGATATCTACTGGCTCGGCCAGGATAGCGAGCCGCCGCAGCATGCAAAGTCCCTGGCGAAGTTCGCGCGCATGCCTGAAGAATTGCAGCGGATGATAGTCGAGCAGATCGAGACCCTTTCGCAGTTCGCGATAGCCCAAGACGGGCGCCGCAAGGGCGCAGCGTAACTGCTTCGGCGGTTTCGGCCGCCCTCCAAAATTCTTTCTTGACGACCGGCCGGCACAACCGCCTGTTAGTCAAGTGTCCAGCATGCTTGCATACAGTCTGCAAGTATGCTTTACTACTCCCATCACGACGCGGCACCCGCCGCAGAGGATGGGCAGATGAGCGACCCCCGTGACGAAGCCGACGACCTGATCGCCGAGGACTGCGCCCGCCTCGCGGCATTCCTCGCCGGCGACCCCGACCTGGCGCTCTACGACTGCGACGAATGCGCCGACACGATCGAGCGTGAGCGGGCCGTCCGCTACGGCTGGCACGTCGATCGCGATGGCATCGCAATGTGCCCGGACTGCGAATACGGGGCGGCGCGGTCATGACCGCCGCGCTGATCGAGAGCACCGAGCGCGCGCCGGGTCTGCCGCGCGCCATTGACTCGGATCGCTGCGAGCGCGAGTGCGATGCCGCGCTGCTGCCGCTGCTGCCGCTGCTGCCCGGCGCATCCACTGCGCTACTCGTCGAGCTACTGCGCGCGGCCTATTCCTTCGGCCGCCGCGACGCCACAAGAGACGACCTTGGGAGGCGCTGACATGATCGACATCACGATCCCAGAGATGCCGGACAGCCTGGCGCTATCCGCCCCTGCCGCGTGGCGCGAGGGCTGGCTCGCCGGCTACGGCGCCGCGCTGGCCGAAACCGAAGCGATCCTGCAG
>CAZHPR010000008.1:0-36589 GCA_964534305.1 uncultured Candidatus Saccharibacteria bacterium | reverse complement strand
GGCTCCGGCTCCGGCTCCGGCTCCGGCTACGGCTCCGGTTACGGCAATGGCTCCGGCTACGGCGACGGCTACGGCGATGGCTCCGGCTCCGGTTATGGCGAAGGCGAAGGATAGGACATGACCGATCAAATCACCATTCCCCGCGCCCTGCTGGAGCAGGCGCTCAACGCGCTCACGAGCTTTGAACAGAACTATGGAAGTCTGTGGTATTCAAGCTATGAGCCAGATCAGATTGACGCGACATGTTCATCACTTCGCGCCGAACTGGCGAAGCCTTCAGCCACCCCGGCATGGCACGACGCGCCGACTTGTGCGGGGTTGTGGGTGTGCCGCCAAGCTATCACAGATAACGTGCAAGCCTACGAGGTCACCGACCAAGTGGCTCTTAACCGGAACTTGAAGCTAAAGGGCCAATGGTACGGCCCCATCCCGGAGGACAAATGATGAAACCGATTTTGTACCGCTACAAAGACACCGAGAGCGTCATCAAAGTGATGGATGGCTATACACCGGGCGAAGGCTGGGAGCCGCTCTATTCGCAGGATCAGATTAGCAGCGCAGTTAATGCCGCGCTGAAAGCAACTGCGCCAGATGAACGAGTGAAGGAATTGGAGGCTGAGCTTGCCGCCGCCGAGATAGCCATCGCAGAGTACCGCCAGCAGCGCCTTGACAACGCTGCGGAGATTGCCCGGCTTCGCATCGAATCCGAGGAGCGGCTACAAAACTGCGCGGCGCTGATCGCTGAGAACGAGCGCCTTCGCAAGGATGCGGAGCGGATTGATTACATCGAGGAGTCAGGGAATTTCGGCGTCTTCAGATACCGATCTGGCTCAAAAGGTCCAGTATTAATTGAGGCCGAGGATGGCAAGAAAGACATAAACAAATCTGCGAGCACTTTGCGCGATGCTATCGACGCAGTAATGAAGGATGCCAAATGACCACTATCACCATTGACAGGGAACTGCTTGAACAGGCGCTTGAAGCGCTGGACAACATTCCGCACCCGCCGTGGCGGGATAAAGAACTGGCTGACGCCATCCGCGCCGAACTGGCGAAGCCTTCAGCCACCCCGGCATGGCACGACGCGCCGACTGAGCCGGGATGGTGGGTGCGAAATAGTTATGAAGGAATTGGCGTGTATTCGATCAGTGAGCCATCGATCAAGTTTTTGAAGGGGAGTGCCGCACGCTGGTACGGCCCGATCCCGCAGGACACCAAGGCGGAAGGAGAAAGCACATGACCACGATCACCATCCCCATTGATGTTGCCGAAGCGGCGGCAGAAGCCCTTGGCAATTTTGTCTCTGACCACGGCTGGTCGGATTCAGACATGCAGGCAATGGACAATCTTGATGCGTACATCGCCCGGCACAAAGCAAATCAAGCAAGGCCTAAAGCTCCGATCCGCGCCTACCGCCTGACCCTGCAACTTGACGCCGACACGCTCAGCGATATGGCCAGCGCCCTGATGAATATCAGCCTGCGTGCAGATCGAGGCGAACTCACCCGAGGCGTGTCTGGCGGTCCTGACAGCGGCTACATCTACGAGCTTTTGCACGACCCGGCGCAAACGCACGAAACTTATTTCAACCAGGTGCGCGAGTACCTGGCGCGCAAGAAGGCCGGGCAGGAAGGCGGTGCAGTATGATTAACACTACAGACTTACCCGCGTTCCCACGAGACCATGCTAACGATGGTCACAACGGCATGACGTTGCGAGACTACTTCGCAGCAAAAGCGATGCAAGCGCTGATTCCAATTCACAGAGCCGAACCAAACTTCGACATGATGAAGTCTGCGTATTACTATGCGGACGCAATGCTGAAAGCGAGGGAATCATGATCAATCAAGAATGTGCCGATGCAATCAGGAAGGGGAAATGATGACAACCACGCCAATTGAAAATCACACACTTGAGCGACTACTTGACGCATGGGACACGACTGTACTGCCGACGCACCGCGACGGCGCGATGCAGGAATGGATGGAAGCGCTGCGCCACGAATTTACAACCTGCCCGGACGCCAGCATTACAGGCCGTATTACAGGCCGTATTACAGGCCTTGACCCAGCACCCAAGGCAGAAACTGACGACCGCCACGCCCAAGAGCTACTCGCGCAAGACATCACCATCGCAAACATGCAGGCCCGCCATGCGCAGGAATTGACGGCTTATGAACTCACCGTCACCAATCTGCGGGCTGAACTGGCGGGGCAAAAAGAGCCGATCACGCTTGAGCAATTCCGGGCCATCGCCCATCGCACTGCAACAACATACCGGCACCGCAGCGACCCGGAAAAATCGAGCTATGCGTTCGTCGATGGCTCAAGCCTTGATGACTTTTGGCTCAAGGTTTGTGAAGCGATCCCACCCGCCCCAGCTTGGCACGACGCGCCAGAGGCTTCCGCGCTCAAGGCAGAGCGGGACGAGTTGCTGAAATTAATCAACCGAAGAAAAATCCACCCGCACGACTTCCCGCTTGAGATATTCATCGCCGATTTGTCAACGCGAACAGCGAATGTGCTGCGCGCCGAGTTTGATTCGTTTCGCCATACAGACGGCACTTATGACATTGAACCGCCCTTCACCGTGCGGCATCTTTTGATGTTTAGCCGGCAGGAGATAAAGAAATGGCCCGGCATTGGGAAAAAAGGGCTGAACGAGATCGAAGAAAACCTGCGAGCAAGGGGATTGCAACTGTGGCACGCACACGATGACAGATCGCTCCGGCTTCTGCGTGAGCACAAGAGCTATTTTGTAGACCCCGCCAAGGCGAAAGGAGTGGCAGCATGAATCCAGTCCTCTACCGATACCGCAACAACGAGAGCGTCATCAAGCCAATGGAAGGCTACACGCCCGCCGAAGGGTGGGAGCCGTTGTACGACCAGGCCGAGATAGATGCTGATAGGAAAGCAGAGCGGGTTAGCCGGATATTGCTCGGCGGCGACAGGGCTGCTGCTGCTGACACCATACGGCGCAACCACTACACCAGAAGCGTGCCGAGTGGCAAAAGCCACTATGTGCAGTTCGGTGACGCGATAGTGGTCTGGTCGATTCCGGCAAACAAGAACATAGCGAAGTTCGTTCTTGGGTGGCCCGGCAACGTGTGGGAACTATCGCGACTCTGGGCACCTGACGGCCACGAAAAGAACCTGCTTACGCAGGCGATAAGCGCGGCGGTGAAGGTGGTTGTGAAGCTGGAGAATCCGGACGCGCTGGTGAGCTACGCAGACCCAAACGCCGGACACAAAGGCGGGGTGTATCGCGCAGCGAGTTGGATTTACCACGGCAAGAGCGAGGAAGTTAGGACGTACCGGGCGCCAGACGGCACGACCGTAGCGCGCAGAGCTTTCCATTCCGGACGGAAGGGGCTGCGAAAGGCTGAGATTGAAGCACTCGGCTACAAGGAAGAGAAACTGCCCGGCAAAAAGCGGTTTGTGCGGCCAATATCAAAGCGGGCAGTGCGGGCTTTGACGGCTAACGTGAAAACTCAGGGGCAGCCGTAGGCTGTCCCGCTGGAGTGCCTTGTTGGGCGCGGAAAGGACTGAGATGGACTGGAAAGACGCCAAGAAAGAACATCCGATAAAGAAGGGATACTACGCAACATGGTGCCCTGATTGCCCACCTCAAAGTCATCCTCTACAGGTTCTTAAGTGGGATAAGGACTACGACGGAAACTGGTGCTGGTACTCGATATACGGAGAGCCTACGCACTGGGCTGAAATTGTGCCGCCCAACGCTGACGTAACCGGCCTTGCGCCGGCATAGGAGACAACGAAATGACAACGCCTATTGCGCAAGGTCCGGTTGACGTAAATGTTAGCCATGAGTCCGACGAGCTGTTTGCCGACTACCCGAAATACACGCCGGGGCGGATTGGATGGGGAACGCTGCTACAGATAGTTGAGTGGGAGCAGCGGCACGGCATTGGAAGCACCAGCGCCGAAACCGTGAGAGCGTACCGCGAAGAAGGCTACGGAGCCGCTCAGGCCGGCGTAATGCTCGGACTTCTGGACTACGGGCAAGCGACTGGATGCGAGGATTACTGATGGCTAACGCCCGAATTGAGCCGGGCCGCTGCGAGTGAATAGAACCGCCGAGCCAATGAAGCGGCCTCGGCTCAAATGAGTTGTTAGCGCACGACAAGGAGCGAAGAGATGGAGCTTGGAGAGCACGAACCAAACGAACCGCCGGTCGCCGACTGCGATTGCCGGCGCTGCGCAGTTGCCACGCGCGACGCACTGCGCAAGGACGCCGAGCGGTACAGGTGGCTGCGAGAGCATTTCCGATTTGCCAATGACAGCATGCGCGAACTTTGGTTTGACCCGGTACTTGAGCCGAATGATTCCGGTGTGCCGGACGATTTGGATCAAGCAATCGACCATGCGATGAGCGGCGCTAACGCCTGAGTTAAGCCGGCCCGCCCGAGCCGATACGGGTACACCCGAGACCGCGAAGCGGACTCGGCTTGAACGAATTGTTAGGTGACGCAAATGGCATGGCAACCGATTCATACCGCACCGCGCGATGGCAAACGGATTCACGCACGCGACGCAGACGGCGTTGAGCGCGTGACATGGTTCGATTTCGGCGTCTGGGTATATGTGGGCTGGCGCGAGAACGATGACCGCGACGAGTACGAAACTGAAGAATGGTGGGAGCCGACCGAATGGAACGCGACACCTAACGCTGAGTTAACGGGCCGAGCAAGCGCAGCTTGCGAAGGTCCGCGTTGAACGCCGTGTTCGGCGGCACTGGACAAAGGAGATGAAGATGAAAACGCGACCACTAGATGACCTTGAGATGTTCGAGCTTTTACAGGCGTGCTACCCGGATAAGTTCCCGGACGACGAAGACGAGGCGTTCGAGGCGGCGCTGAACTTCGCCAGCGAGCTTTCCGGCTTCGATGAACTCGCCGACCTACTCGGGCGCGTGGCGATGCTGACCATGCCGATGAAGTCGGGGCTGACCGAACGTCTGTCGCACTGCCTGGGGCCGGTGAAATTCGCTGACGGTGCGGCGCACATGATGGCGGTAGTGCGCCGGGATGTGACGCCTAACGCAATAAAGCCGCCCGTCTAATCTGCCAGATTTATGAATAAAGCCCGTTTCAACCAGCGCCAACGACAGAGGATAAGCCTGCCGCACCAGTCATCTACTCGTGGGTTGACGATCTTCCTGCGGGGCTTTGTTGTTGGCGTCATTTACGCCATTATTTACCTGACCCTCGTCCGCGCACGATAGTGGGCAGTATTGCGCCGATGTTTGAGCCGGCATCATTCAACAGCATCTTGCCTGAGGGCTGGAGTTTTATGATTGAATTGCAACCACACCAACAACGTGTCATCGCCGAGAAGGCGGAGCTGGACGACCGGCTCGGGAAGCTGCGCGAATTCATCTGCTCCAACGCGATATTCAAACAACTGCCAGGCCCGGAGCGCGGCAGGCTGTACCGGCAGCAAACGGCGATGGAGGCCTACTCCGCCGTCCTTGGCGAAAGGATCGAGGCGTTCGAGCTGGGACGCACGATCGAATCCGGTGACGCGTGCCCGAGGTGCGGAGGTGGCATGAAGCCCGGCGTGGCCATCGCGCAGACCTACACCGGCTCTGAGGATTTTCCAGGAGGGGGTGTTGTCACCATGTCCCCGGGCGGGCCAGGGCGGATGACGGAGTGCATGAAGTGCGAGAGCTGCGGGCACTCGATGGAGAAGTGATCGGCGTATGCCAATAATTCCGCCACTCAATTACCCACGGTATTTTGGTGGCCAACATTTTCATAGGGAAAATGCTGGTAGGCGCGATTGGACTCGAACCAATTATTTTGGCATACACTGGGCGAGCGGCGTGTATGGAGTGGTGTATGCCGAGACTCCCATGCAACCCCATGGGGCCCCATTGTTTTTCCCTGGGAATTTCCCACCGCAACATCCAGCGCCGCCAGATGGTATTCCTATTGGCATACGCTGGTTGCATCGGTCCGCACCTGCGGATTGATAATGCGCCGATGCGGAAGTACATCACCATGGCCATCCACTACGCGATCGCGATCGCGATCGTCCTGCATGTGGTCTCCTGCGTTTTCATCGGGGAGAGCCACATGCCAGGCCTGCAGTTCTAGGCCGGTGCCAGCCGTCTTGCAAACTCGTCCTTGCGCTGATTCAGCCGGCGCACCTCGTCACGCTTTTCATCGCGGCTGAGGTCGCTGGCTTCCACGTCGCGAATTCGCTGGTTGATTTTGGTCATCGCGCCCTTGATCGCCTCGACGTTGCGGTAGGCCTGGATTTTCTCGATGTTGGCCTCCCTGAAGTCTGCCGCCTGCTCGGTCTTGCCCTCCTTCTGGAGGGAGCGCCACGTCCCGTAGGCCTGCTCGATGGCGCGTGCCTGGTCATAGACCTGGCTGACGTACCGGCTTTTGGCATCGTCGAGCTGACTGATCATGCCGCCGGTCGCGACCTTCCACAGGTCTGGCGTCGGCCGGGTTGGCTGGTCGGTTGCCTTGCGGGCGACGATGTCCACGCCGCCGACAATGAACGTGCCGAGCCATCCGAAGTAGCCACGGATCAGGCTGTCCACCTGGACCGGCGACAGGGACTCCTTGCCCACCAGGCCGGTCACAGCGTTCATCGCCGTGCTGGCCGCCCGCGCGGTCATCGAGGTGTTGGCCGTGAACCGGTATGGTGCCTGCAGCCTGTCCATGCCCATGGTCTCGATCGGTCGGCCGCTGAAGCCGTCCTTGTTGGCGTACACGTCCAGCATCGGCTTGACCAGTTGCGGCACCGGGTTCATCGACAGGTTGTCGCCCAGCAGCGCCATCACGCGCGAGCGGAACCGGTCTCCGGTCATCTCGTCCGAGAAGATCAGCTCAGCCGAGCGCTCGGCCAAGGTCCCGAATGCGCCCACCTCGAACGGCTTCGGAACGCGGTAGGCGATGCCGCCGATCTTGAACCACCAGAAGTTGTCACGGTCCCAGTCCTCGCGCTTCTTCCAGTCGTCATCGTCTCCATACAGGGCCAGCAGCGACAGCGACAGCATGGCCACAGCACCCATCACCATGGCCATCCGCTGCGGGTTCTCGCGGGCAGCCTTGCCGAGCTTGTTCAGGCCCTGCAAGCGTGCGTTCAGGAACGGGACCACCTGGGTCAAGAAGCGGATCGTGGCGAAGTTTCCCTGCATGGAGAAGTCCATCAGGTCGCGCGCCATCAGGGACGCCTCGGCATGGCTCTTGCCATGTGCGATGAGCTGCTTGTACAGGGCGGCACGGTTGATCGTCTCGCCACGGTTGCCCAGCTCGTTGTAGGCGTCGATGGCTGGCTTGATGCGTCGCTTGTAGAACGCCACCAGCTTGTGGTTGTTGTCCAGGATGTTGTCCGGATTGACGCCAGCCTCCACCAGGGCCTGCACGCGCCTGGCCTCGGAGCCCTCCAGCATCGTGCCGAAGTGGATCGTGCCGCCGCCGGCCAACAGTCGGAAGTACAGGTCTCCCTTCTGGTCGGACGCGGCCCATCCTTCGGCCAGGTTCTTGCCCGGGTTGTAGCTGAGCTCCGCCGATGCCACCGCCTGCACCGAGTCGCGGATCAGGTTGCGCACCTTGAAGAACGGAGACGCGGTCACCCCAACTGTCAAGTAATGCTTGACAGCTGACATCGCATTCATGACCGGGTTCTTCATGCCGGCGTACTCCAGAGAGGTGATCGCCGACATCAGGTACGGGTCCTCGACCAGGTAGAAGCGCTGCATGCCCTGATCCATGAACCAGACCACGCCGTGGCGGTTGCCGGTGGCTTTGCCGATCTGGCGGGCGATGTCCTCGGATGCCGGGATCGCGGCGCCTGCGGCCTCTGCGGCCCCCAGGGTGGCTTTGGCCGCGCGGTTCTTGGCGCTGGCGTCCAGCAGGTGCGCCCAGTTCATGAGCGTGTTGTCCAGCAGATCAGCGTTCAGCACATCCTTGCCGCCCTTGAGCTTCTGGAACGCTTTCTGCCGCACCACGCCGCCCTTGATGTTGGCGCCCTGCAGCCCATCCTCTTCGCTCACTCGGTAGAACGGCACGTAGAACTCACCCTCCCACAGGTGGCGCGACTCCTCGTCGATCAGGCCCGACTGCGAGGCCATGTCGAGCACGTTCTTGTTGAACTCGTTGAAGGTCTTGAGCGAGTCGGCGTACATCTCGGCGCGCACGCGCGTCGTACTGCCGGCGCGCGGGCCGTGCTGCAGGGTGTAGTCGAACCCCAGTTGGCCATCCTGCAGCGTCTTGATGGCGTCGATGTCGTCCTGGGTGAACAGGTTCTCCCGGCCTTCGGCCAGCAGCCCCTCGGCTCGGTTGGCCGCCACCCAGCGCAGGAAGTCGTGGTGCTCGCCCTGCATCGGGATCAGCAGCCGGTCGATCACGCCACCCCGCTGGCTCTCGTCGAAGTCGTAGACGCCGTCGGTGAGCTTCAGCTTGCCGCCCTTGAGTAGCGTCTCGAACGAGCCTGCGGAGCCCTTGGCCAGGCGCAGCAGGCCGTAGGCGCCCTGGCTCAGCTCGCGCACCGGTGCAAACTGGTCGAACAGGCCCTGGGCCAGCTTCTTGCCGGCGTCCTTCCACAGGGCCTGGGCGCGCTCCTTCAGGCTGGGCTGCTCCACCTCGAAGCCAACCCGGGCGAAGGCCGCCTTCTGGTCGGCGGTGTAGGCGCGGCCGACGTCACCGACGATCTCGCGTGAGCTCTGGCGCAGTGCGTAGTCGTCATCGCGGGCGGAGCGGCTGATGTCGCCCTTGCCGCCGTCGAAGTCGCCGTTGTTGCCGACAGAGGATTTGATCTGGGCCGGCTCCTTCAACACAACCCAGGTCCCGCCACCCATGTCGACGCCGTCGTACCCCCTGGCGCGCACGGAGTCGAACAGCTGGCCTTGCTCGCGCTTGTAGTTCGAGGCGTAGCGGATGCGATCCATCTCCGCATCGCTCAGTTTGTACGGGTTCTCAATGCGCAGGTAGGCCGGGATCACGCGCGACGCCGTGTTGACGTGCTCGAAGGTACGGTAGTCCTTGGTCTTGATGTCCATGCTGTCGTTTTCGACAGCGTACTGCGACGCGGACTCGGGATCGGTCGTGAACCAGACGCCGTTCTTGGGCACCTTGAAAGCCTTGAAGTCGACATCCTTGGACGTGCCCGTGAAAACGCGCAGAGGGGCGCCGGATTCGTCCACGACACGAGAGTTGCCGAACCACTTCTTGAACTCCGGCGTCTCGGTCTGGTCCTTGGCGCTGAACGAAACCTCGCCCTCGCCGTCGAACTCGGCCTTGAGCTCGTCATGGTGCGCCCACGAGATCGGGATCATGCGCTCGACCGTGAAGCCGGACTGGGCGCTCGGGCCGCCGCTCCACTTCTGGGCCGTCACGAACACACTGGTCAGTGGTTCGGCGCCGTTCTTGGTCGGGATCGTCAGCGTCACGGGGACGCGCTCGACGCCGGCATCGCGCAGCGCCATCATGCGGTGGCGCCCTTCGTGGCCCTCGGTCTTGAAGACACCGCCGGACTTCGGGTGATCGCGGCTGATGAGCTGGATCTCCTGCACCTCGCGCATCAACTGGTCCTTGTCGAGCGGACTCTTTTCTGACTCCAGCTTTCCCTTGAAGTCGGCCGGCGTGGTGGCGTCCAGGAAGTCCTGCGGTCGCACCCATGCCGCGTAGGCCTTGGTCCGGTTGTCGTCCATCGTGTAGGCGTACTTGGACATCAGGCGGTCGATGCGGTCATCGGTCCAGGTGGCGTCGCGCTTGCTGAAAAGCGGCAGTCCGTCTTCCACCTTTGCTTGCATGGCGGGGGTGATGGTGAGTGAAAACTGCTTCGTGCCAAAGCGCTCATTCAGCCAAGCATTTGCATCCGCCCACTCGGTGAAGTTTGCGGCCTCGGAGCCGATGCGGGCTATGTAACCACCTGTGGCCCGTTCCTTGATCGAGTAGTCGCTACGGGATTCCATTGGCTGTCCGATGGTGGTTTCGCCAACCTCCCCGCCCAGCTTCTTCGCCAGCGCCTTGACGGCGTTGGGGATGATGGAGTCGTAGAAGGTCTTCATGCCTTCGCCGCCGACCTTGAGGTCGAGGCCAGAGTAGGTGCCACCGCCGTCCTTGATGATCCTCTCGGAGAGGTCTTTGCCGAGCACGTCTGGAAGCGCATCTTTCGCGATGGCTTTGTCGATCACGGTCTTCCCAACTCGGTCTGTCGCGATGACCATGTAGTAGTCGCCGGCCATCTTCGCTGTGTCGATCTGCTTGATGTGTTTGCTCAAGTCATACCGATCCGCGCTTTGCTGCCCGTCAATAAACGCGATCTTGTCGTACCCACCCTCGACCGCCATCGTGATGACGCGCTTCAGGGCGAGGTTGAGCCACTTGTCGGTCTTGTCGATGAAGGGGGCGCGAGGCACAGCGTTGGATTCGCTGTGCTCCGCATCCTGCAAGGCCGCTCGCGCGCGCATGGCGTTGGGCACCGCAACGCCGAAGTAGGCGTCACGGGTTTCAGAGATCCGGCGGTCAATTCTCGCCCGATCCTCATCGGTTCCGTTGTAGTACAGAGGCTTCGTGGTCAGGTCTTCGACAACGCCCATGGCAACCTCGGCATCGCGCTTAGCCTGCTCGGCCTTGGCGAGATCGGCCTTGAGCTTCTGGATGACGGACGGGTCTTGCTTGAAGCCGTCCTTCTTGGCTGACTGACCCCAGTCGCTCTGGATCTCCTCGACGAACAGCACGCGCTTGCCATCGGCATCGGTGCGGTCACGGTGGGATATAATTTGCTCATGCTTCTCAATAAGACTTGCCCCATCTGCTCCATTGCTTTTACTACCCGAGCCGTCAGCCCTTGCGAGTGTTGCTCCAGATCGTGCGCCGCCAAACTCCGCGCTGCCAAAACCGGGTTTGGAACCGTCATCAATGCCAACAGAGGCAAGAAGCCTGCGAACTACGCTCGGCTCGAAGTCGCTTGTGCGCAGTGCGGGAAGCACCTGCTCATCAAGCCCTGCAATAAGCGATCCGCGAACTTTTGCTCCTACATCTGCCTCGGTGCGTCGAAGCGCCGTGATGAGACCGGGAAGTATCTTGAAACCACCATCGCTGGACGGAAGAAGCGCCAAGCGCACCGAGTCATTGCCGAACAAATCCTCGGGAGAGACCTTCTCCGCTCTGAGTGCGTTCACCACATCAACAGGCAGCGCCGCGACAATCGCCTTGCGAACATGGTCGTCATGAGCAGCAGCCAGCACGCCGCCCTGCACAACATCGAGCGGAAGTTGGGCGCGTACTTTAGCGGTGAAGAAATCGTCTCTCGCTTCGATTCTGCGACGTGGCTCATCAAAGCTGACCCTATCGTTTAAGCGGATATGAGCGAGGACGTTGGGTTGGTCCCAGTGCGGGGATGTATACGGCTCTGATGGCGGACTTTTTGCGCGAAGCGCGGCCACCTCGGCCTTCAGTTCATCGCCAACGGTTGGATCGTTGGGGTCTCCGTACCCGGACGACTCCAAATACGAGAGCCTGCGTTTTTCCGCCGGAGTAAGCTCGGTGGACGGCTGCGGAAGCGTCAACAACACCTCGCGGTAGTTCTCTCCGCCTTTGAGTTGCCACTGTGAGAAGTCCGATGTACCGATGGACTCGCCAACCGGAGATTGAACCTCCTGCACCTGCACGCCGTTGGCGCTCAGGTAATCCAGCAGCGCATCCTTCGAGACCTTGCCCTCCTGCAGGTCCAGCCACTCGTTCACGCCGGTCCACTCGATCTCGTCGGGCTTCACGCCCTTCTGGCTCAGCGCCTTGATGAAGGTTTTCCAGGCGGCGGCCGGAGCCTGGCGCATGGTGGACTTTTCGATCTGCTCGGACAGCTCGGAGTAGAAGCCGATCGGGCTGCGCGCACTGAAGCTCGGCACGTCGGCGATGTCGCCCTTGTAGTGCCGTCCAATCCATCCGATCAGATCGACGTCGGTTTTGATTTTCTTGGCAGCGATGTCGCCAAGGATCTTGCTGCTGACGACGCGCCACCTTGCATAGCGGGCATTGCGCGGATTGACAAGATGGTTGGCTGTTTGTACAATTTGTCCCGAGGCAGTGGATTGGGGGAGTCTCGCGGAATTGTGCCCGCCAGTCGTTGATCCCTCTCCAAGGGCCTCAGAATTCTCGAAGCCAGTCCACAGCGACTGGCTTTCTTCTTTCTGGCCCGTGATTGCCGACTGCGCGGTCAGCATGTCGGCATAGATCAGCTTGCCGGACAGAATTCGCTTACCGATGGTGTCTCCAGGCCCGCCAGTCGAGACGGCGTAGGCGGACATGATTGAAGCGACCTTTGCGGAGTTGGCGCCACGAGTGGTGTCTTTCTTGACGACAAACATCACGGGGCCATCTTCGGTCAACAAATCCGAGATGATCTCGAACTCTCCGGGATTGCGCCCGGACAGCACCATGGCTGGCCTGTAAATGGACATCACGATGTCGCGCGGCAGCACGGCGTCGAAATCGTCATCGTGCTTGTCGAGCAGAATCTTCTTCACGATGCTCATGTCGGCGCGCAACATCTGCGTCGGGAACCCGAGCATCCGCAGAACATGCGGAACAGGCCCAATAGGCACCGACATCTGCCGGTAGTTGCCGGACTTGATCTCGGCAACCGCTGCCTCCAGGGCATTCGATGCCAAGTCGATGTCGGCCTCCAGCACGCTGCGCGGCGTGACCGTGGTCAACGTCTTGTTTCGAGACGCCAGGTAGTCGTCGAGCGGGTCTCGCGCGCTCATGCTGACCTCGCCAAACCGGAACGGTGAGCCCGCTTCCTCCAGCGCTCTATCGGCCGCTGGAGCCTCGTCGATCTTCACCCGCGCCTCGCCGAACTCCATGCGGAACGACGGCGCGGCGGCCTTGATGGCTTCGCGGTTGCGGATCACGCCGCCCAGCTCGCTGGCTTCTGGCCGGCGCACCAGCTCGTCGCCGGATTGGCGCGTGACGGTCTTCGGGATGACGCGCTCGATGCGGCGCTGGACGAGCTTGTGGTCGTAGCTACGGCCCTCGTAGGACACAGGCGCGTCGCGGTTCAGCAGCACGGCCGTGCCCTGCTCGCGGTTGACGTAGCCGTCATAGCCGGCGTTCAGGACGGCCAGCTCGAACGGATTGCCCTCGCCTCGGATCTTGCCCTCGGTCGGGTCGTAGAGGTTGTCCAGGTCGGCCTTGTAGACGTGCGTGCCCAGGCCAATCTCGGGCTGCGGAATGCCGCCATCGACTGGGAGGTAGAAGTAGACCCGGCGCTTGAGACGTGGATCCACGCCGGCCTGGCTCAGGCGCTCCTGCTCGGCGCCCTTGATGCCGGTCCCGCTGGCGGAACCGGACAGGACGCTCAGTCCTGGGGCTTTTCCGAAGTGGACGGCGCCTTGGATCCGTAGCGCGCGATCGGGTCGGCCGCCTGCTGCGGGCTGATCTGGCCGCTCGGCCAGCGATCCCTGGGCACCCCGTTGGAGATCAGGCTCGGACGGATCGAGATGTCCTCCCCGTCCAGCGGATGGGCGGGCGCTGCGCTGGACGGCGTCCCGTACATCTCCGGCGGACCCAGCCGATCGTCCTCGGGCCTGTACGCGCTCGAAGGCGTAGCCGACTTCTCTGGCGAACCGCTCATCCGATTCGGATTGAATGGCACCAAAATCCCTTTCCCACCCAGGAACGTCTCGCCCGGCCTGGTCTCCCTGCGTGTTACCTTGGCCATATCGTGTCCCCTCCAAAGTGACCGGTTCGATCCAGTCGGACCTGAACGTGGTGCTATTTGTGTTGAATGACTTCTCGTCCTGCAGCGAAGCCAATACGGCGTCAATGCCATCATGGAAATCTTGCTCGCTGACGGCGCCGTCCGTGAAGTTCCCGAAGACCAGGGCGCCATCGCGCAGCGATACGCCGGCTGCGGCTGGGAATGCCTGCGTGATCTTCCTGAATAGCTCCGCCGCCCCATTGTAGTCAAGGGGCCTGGAGGCGGCAACCTTGACGAACTGCGTGCCGCCACCGCTGTCGCGCTCGTCGTAGGCGATCATCGCCTTCTGCTTCCACAGCACGCCAATCACTTTGGCGGCCTCCATCTGCGCTCCATAGGGGACGGATGGGCCAAAGTGGATTGTGATCGACGGGTTGGTTTCACCCTCGAATCCGCCCATGCCGAACTCGATGTCGTAGGCCTTGATACCAAGCCTTGCCATGACCTTGTGGATGATTGGAGCGCCCACATTGCGCGTCACGTTCATCTTCTCGTCTTCCGAAAGGGCGGCCCACTTGGCGAGCAGGCGGCTGCCGCCGCGCTTGACCAGGTCCGGGTTCGGAGCAACCTCGGCGTAGATGCCACTGTCAACGCGACCCCGGAGTGGTGCTGCTGGAACGTCGCGCTTCATGTCGAACGACGTCTCCGATTGGGGTGCATCCGTGCTGCCAAACCACTCCGGTGTGAATATCTCAGCTTCGGTGCGGCCGGTCTTTGCCATCACGTACCGGATGATCTCGTTGCGCGCATCAGCCTGGCTGATCTCGCCGGATTTGTAGCGCTCCCAGATCGAGTTGACATGATCAACGTTGGCGGATTTGCTCTTGAACGGCGCCGTGAACAGGCCGCGCACAGCCTCCCAGGTGATGGACTGCATCTCGCGGCCAAGAACACCCTTGCCGGCAGCCGCCCTGGAGTACGCCTCGTGGTGAACTGGGTAGGTGCCAGACAAGCCGTAGATGGTGGAGCCACCAGACGACCCGAAGTTGTGGCTGACGGGCAGCGAATTTCCAGACAGCGGCATCATTAGGTCGGCGGCCACGGCGTGCGTGTCGATCGTGATGTCCTGGCCTGGATTGAACGGGTCGATGATGTTGTTGTAGAAGTTGCGGATCTTGTGCTCGGCACCCAGCTGGTTGCTGATGTTTTCCAGCGTTCCGTCGCGCAGGATGGAGATTGACTTGGCAGTCGCTCCGAATGTGCCCCAGCGAATGTTGGATGGGGTTTGCCGGCTTGTGGTGCGAAGCCCGACAAAGTTGCCCTCGGGGTTGACTACATGGTAGTGGGGGCTGATGTGGGCTGAGTCAAACACGCGGACCCAAACGGCACGGTGCTTGTCGTCCCAGACCTCCGACAGCTTCTTTCCGCGCACGGCGTCAACGAGCCTGCGGGCGGCCTCGGACTTTTGAGTCAGGCTGTCGAGAACCTGCTGTCGCGCGTCGGCGGCAGACAACTCATTCCCAGACTTCCTCGCCTTCGCCAGCCTGGCTCCCACCAACTTCTGAATGGCTGCTTCGCGGGTGTCGTAGCCATCACCTTCGGCGTTGTCGGCCATCTCGGCCAGCGCCTCGGCACTGGTCACCCGCTCAATGGCGGCATCCATGTGCCGATCCCACGCGTGGTCCTGGTAATTGGTCCAGATGTGGATGATCCGATCAGCCAGTGACACGTTCTCGAACCAGTCCTTCTGTGGAGACTGCGTGGCAATCACGCCGGCCGCCTGGCGCGCGTCGATACCATACCTGCCAGACATGCGGTCGGCGATCCGGCGGGCCCCAACGTACCAGAGCTTCGAGCGTTCACGGATATTGGCTGGAACCTTGTCGTAAAGCCAGGTCAGGTTGTTGGCCATCTGGGCAATGCTGCTGTTGAGCACGCCCACGTTGGACAGCCCCCTACGCAGCTTGATGGGCGCATAACCCCTGAATGCCGCGACAGCCTTGGATACCAGCGCCGGCTCGCGACCGAACGCGTCGAACGTCCCGGTCAGCATGTTGGTCATCTGGTTTTCAACAGCCTTGGGGCCAGTCGGACTGCGCGTGCTGACGACGTTCTGCCTGGCCAGGTCGGTGATTCTGCTGGCTCTTGGCTGAAGTGGAGGACTTTGCGTGTCGGTCTTCTTGCTGAACCGCAGGTCATCCGTCGATGTGCCGAACTCTCCGGTGTTCCAGTTGGCGCTCTTTAGCTGGCCGCCACGGCGAGCCACGAACACGTCGCGCGGTTCGCCCATGTACCGGCTCGGGCCGCGACCGTCGTCGATCACGTTGCGGATGATGACGCCATCACTGCCATCGGCCCACGCCCCGCGCACGGCGTCGTCGGTGGATTCGTAGTGGTCGTCCGCGCCGCGCACGTAGCTTAGCGGGTCTGCGTCGTCGCCCTCGGCATCGTCGGCCACAAAGGTCTGGGCAAAATCGGCTGCGTCTTCCTTGCTGTTGAAATACTGCGTTCCGTTGGCGTCGGACTGTATCTCGCCACCCACCTCGACCACCCACTGGTGCTCGCGCGATCCGCTCCATGTTGCGCCTTCGAAATCAGCCTCACCTGGGTTGCGCAGGTTGACGAACAGGGCGTAGATGCCGGGCTGACCACCGGCCACATTGCCATCGAGGCTGTCTGCGTTCTCAAGGGCTCGCTCGACCGACTCGGACTCGGAGTCAAATGGGCCAACGGCATACCCGTCCGGCGTCATGTAGAAATAATCCACATGGCCGGAGTCAACCCGCGTCACGACGCCGCCAACCCGATCGGCCGTCTGCTGCGCCTGCTCCATGGATGAGCGCACGAACAGAGACCCGCTTGACGAACGAACCCGGAACTCGGTGTCGTTCAGCTCGCGGCTCTCAAACTGGTAATCCAGCTCCTCCAGGTCCGTCTTACTGCGCGGCTCTTTGGTCGCCTCGATTTCTTTGGATTGGCTGCGGCGAACATAGCTGCGCGCCATGTCGTAGTCGCTGGTCGTGAAGATGCCCAGGTCGCCCCGGCGCTGTCCGCCCGGCGTCTTGAAGGCCATGAAGCCACCCTCGTCGCTGCCGTGGTAGACCACCAGGGGCTCGCCGTTCTCGTCGACGACCTTGGACACCTCGCCCTTGTCATCATTCCAGACGCCGCCAGGCAGGCCGGAAAACTTTTCCCAGTCTCCGAACCACTGCTTGAACATGGCGGTCCTGGTCTGCACCCACTGGCGCTCGGTCAGATTGGTAGGCTTGCCGTTGGGCGCCTTCATCCACTGCGGAGTGCCCTTGTACCGAGCCTCGACCGCTTCGTATTCGATAGCAGCCTGGTCGCGAGCGCTGTAGGTCACAGGCTCTGCGAAGGACTCCGGTTCCTGGAACTTGCCATCCAGCATGGCCTGCGTCATCAGGGCGCGCGCCAGCGTGGTGCGACCCAGGCCAAAGGCGCGGGCGTCGGTCTGAGTGGTTAGCTTTTCGCCACGGTGACCGATCAGCCGCTCCACCACCTTCTCGGCGTCGCGGCCGTTCTTGAACGTGATGGCTCCGGTCTCGGGGTGGTAGCGCAAGCGGTCGAACTCGGGCACCAGCTCGCGCACGTTGCGCAGGTTGGCAATCAGCAGGCGCTCCAGGTTGGCCGCGTGCTCGGCATCGGACTGGGCGTCGTTCTGGAATCCGTAGACCCGCTGCACCGGGTGCGGCACCATCGCGTTGGAGATGCCGATGCGCAGCGCGGCGGCCAGCATTTGCTCGGTGCGGCGGTAGGTGTTGATGCCGGATAGGGTGGCTTCCGGGCTGAGCTGCAGGCCCTTGCGCGCCAGGTGCTCAACGGCCAGCTGGTAAAAGGCCGTGCCCAGGCCGCCCTTCTTGAACTCGATCGTGCTGGCGCTGGTGTGCCACTTGCCGCGAATGCGGGTCATGCTCACCGTGCCGGACTGCGTCTTGCCGGTGGCCTTGTCGGTGAAGGCGATGACCAGTGTCTTGTTGTCGCGGTCGTTGACCTCCTCGTTCGAGGTCACCTTGTAAGCCTCGGTCAGGCCCATCGACTTGGCGAGATCCTGGATGCTGGTGTCGAGCTCGCTGGTCAGGTGGAACTTGCGCACGCCGAACTCGTCGCCCATGGCGTTGATCGCTTCCCAGCCATTGCGCATGGCGGCACGCTGCTCGGCCGGCAGGCTAGAGGCCAGGTCGTAGCCCCGGGCGCGCAGCTCACGCGCGGCGATCTGGCGGTCGATGAAGGCCTTGGCGCCCTTGAGCGACACGTAGCCGGTGGTCTCCCCGGCAGCCGGACCCACCCAGGTGCCCTGGATGCTGGTGCTGTAGGCACCATCGCTGATGCGCTCGATGGCCAGGCGCACCGTGCGGTTGCCGCCATACAAGCCCTTGATGCTCAGGGTGTGCTGATCGCCACCACCGGACCACTTGTGCGCCGGGAAGGCGTCCTCGGCATGGATGCCGGCCTTGCGGATCGCGGCGTCCGACACGTCGGGCTCGACCTCGGGCATACGCGCGGGCTCGGCCGCTTGACCCATCTCCGCGTCCAGCTCGGCCTGGAGTGAGGCGTAGTCATCCTCGGCAAGGTCGTTATCCTTGGCGCTCTTGCTGATTCCATCCCAGAATTTCTGGCCATCCTCACTGAACACCGACGTGGCGCCCAGCGGGCGAGAGCCAAAGTGCTTGCTGGCAGCATCCACCAGCGCGCTGGCGATACCCTCTCGGCGGCGGCCGGCGTCGACATAGATGTCACCGATCCGCCATCCGTCGGTTTTAACCGCTTCGTCCGGGACATGGAGGTGGGCGATCGGGTAAGCGCCGCCGGCCTGCGTCTTGCGGGTCGTGCTGTCCGCCGTGAAGAAGGTGCCTTCATCGTCGTCGTCGCGGCTGGTGTTGATGTTGTAGTCCTTCGCGCTGAAAGAGGCGCGACCAAAGAAGCTCATGAAGTCCTCGTCGGTCTGGCCATCAATGAGGCCATCTTCTTCCATACGGTCCCAGAACTCGCTGGCACTGTCCACCACGCCGACGGCATACAGGCTCTTGCCCGTGGTGTCTTTCAACCACTGCAGCAGCTCGCGACCACGGGTCTTCTGTCCGGCCTGGATGTCGGTCACGTAGGCCGTGTCAGGATCTTCCACCCAGCGCACGTAGCCATCGCCGACCTGGGCACTCCTCTCCTGGTAGATCGACCACTTGTCGTGGTTCTGGATTTCAACCCCATCTGTAGCCTTTGCGCTGAACGCGGCGTCGGCAGACCTTGCCGCCTGGATGGCCTGGCTCACCCCGGTGCGCTGCGCATACCCCGGGTGCATCTTGGCCCACTCTTCGGCCACTTCCATGGCGATGGCCTTGGCTTCCTGGAGTTGGGAGATGTAGAGGTCGACGTTCTTGACGCCTTCCATCTTGTCTTTGCGGCCGGCGAGCTTGCCGATGATCTCGCCGAGCACCCTGATCCAGTCACGGATGAAGTTTCCGAACAGCTCCGGTTTCTTCTTCCCAAGCTCGGCCAACCAAGCCCGGTCGTTGAACCGCTTGCCCATGAAGTCAGCCAGCATCTCGTTCTTGAGCTTGGCGGCGTGCTCGGGGCGGATGGCGGCGTAGGCCTGCTTGGCATCCATGCCCGCGTACCTCGACCGGATGCGGTCGTGGGTGTCGAACAGATACTTGAAGTAGGCCTCTTTCCCAGCCTCGTTGTCCACCATTCCCCACAGACGGTCGTACAGACCCTTGAGCCCGGGATGCCGCTCGGTGAGGTGCTTGAACTCGTGCCCAATGGTCTGGGCCACATGCATGTGCGGAGAGTCAACACTGATGAAGGTATTGCCACGGAACTCAAAGCCGTCGTTCTCGCTGTTGTGAACGGCGATTCCGCGATGACCGGTCAGGCTCTCAAAGACATCCAACAGCGCATCGAGCGCTTGTGTTTCTGGAAGCGACGGGTTGGCGACCTGGGTCGCGCCGGCTTCTTTCTCCGGGACGCCAGCAACCGCCGCCTGGTTTTGTATGGCAACTTGCGTCGAGCGGTCAAGCGCGACCTGCCCAACGCGGGCGGCCCTGGCTACAGGAACACCGCCCAATCCCGATTCAGCATCGCCGACAGCACCGCCGTTCTCAGTGGCTCCGGGTATCCCCCTGGATGCGGCGTTCTCCTGGAGACGTGGGCCGACTCCTCCTTCTCCAGGCTGTCCGCCCTTCTCCACGCCTCCTGGTAACCGTCCAAGATTTCCTCCGCCTTGACCTTGGCCTGATGCAGCGTCAGCAGGTATTCCGGATACATTCCGCGATCCATCATCACCCACCACAGCTTGGTCTGCAACGGCTCCTCGTGCGTCCACGGGGCTGGCTGGCTCGCTTTGCTTGCCACCAGATTGCTCCTGTAGGCCCGCATTCCCTCCTCGTACTCGTCCACCAGCCTGATCGCTTCCTTGAGTGCTTCCTGTTCCGTCATTTTTGACCTCCTGTGAAGTCTTGATTGTCGGCGAAACGGGCAGCGCTGCGGCAGAAGATTTCACCCATTTGCGGAACTCTGGGATCGACATCTCGGTGATCGCGCCCAGACCCTTCCATCCCTTGGCGTAGTTGGACAGGTAGGCCTTGCGCGCCTCGTCCTCGCTGCGATAGCCAATCATGGCTTTGGCTTCGTCGTACAACCCCGTCTTTGGGTTGATCTGGTCGATCACGAAAATTCGATGCCCACGGCCAAAGAAGCCATCCACCAAACTTCCATCCGCCGCCTTGGTTCCCTTCAGGCCTCCGTAATGGTCGGTCATGGTCACGGACCAAGGTTGCCCGTCCTCGTCGACGCCGGAGCGAACAGAATCACGCGGGTTTTCGGTCTGCAGCTCAAGGCCAAACCGGCGCACCACCGGCTTCGGGTAGTTGTCCGCCGCGATCTGCGCCTCGGTGGCCGGGTTCTTGTCGTTCAGAGGGGAGTTGATCGACTGGTGCGCCTCGTTGTCCACCTTGGCGTTGATGATGGCCGTGGCACGCGCGGCGTCGCCAGCGTTCTCCAGCGGCATCTCGTAGTTGTCGCCGTGGTTGACCAGGAAGAATTTCCCGTCGCGCTGCTCGACCACATCGAAGCCGGTGTTGACCATGGCGGACAACTGAGCCCGGCGCTGGCGCACAGCCGGCGGAAGTTTCGGGTCTTCTCCTGCCACATCTTTGACGGAAACGGCGGGAGCAGAAACCGTCTTGCGCGGCTTCTCTGGCTCCTCAACGGCGACTGCTGGCGCGACAGGCGCTCGATTGTCAACCTCTGGGGCTGTTTTTGGGGTGGGATTGTCAACCGCATTGTCAACCGGCTGCGCCGATAGGCCTTGCCACTGCTGCCCTGCGATGGAGGCGGCGCGAAGCCCGGACAGACTTCCCTCCTGCTCGCCGGCAAGGCCTTGCCACTGTGCCCCGGCCCGACCTGCCGCAGCAAGTCCGATCGCATCCAGCGCGCCCTCAAGGGTCGCCAGCGACTGCTCGCGCAAGGCTTGCGGCGCATTCGGATTCTTGGCCGTCGCAAAAGCGCCGAGAACCTGCTGGGTTAGCCCGGGGCTCTGTTCATTAAGCGTCCGCAGGCGATCCATCAGTCCGCCGTCACCGACGGCGGCTTCGATCTCGGAAACGCGTGCGGAGATGGGGTCTTGAGCCGCTCCGACTGGCGCTGCGTCCAGATCAGTGGATTGCGCGGCAATGTCCGGGTTACCAGCGGCTGCCGCCCTGGACAGCGGTGAGTTTGGCTTGGCGGCGGCTTCGGCGACTGGGTTGGGCTGCGGCTTTGGTGGCGGGATCGGGTTCGGCGACATGGCGCCGGCAACGGCGCCAGTGTGCCCGCCAGCGATGAATCCGCCGACGCCCTCTGGCAATGTGTCGCGCCCGATGTTGTCGGCAAAATCCCGGCCGACCGCAATGTTGCCGCCAGCGTTCGAGCCCATCTTTTCGGCCACCTCTCCGGTGCCCTCGGCCAGGCCAACGAGCCCACCCTCGACGCCGGCACGGACGGCGCGGTTGCCCATGGCGCCACCAAGAATGGATGGCATGGCCCTTCTGCCGATCACTTGGCCAAGCAGCTTATTGGCCATTGCGCCACCCAGGGCGCCAGGTCCAGCCGCCAGCAGGCCGCCCATCTGACCGGCCCGGTTCACGACGAGGTTTCGCGCGAATGTCTCGTCGGCCCCGCTGTTGATCGCGTCGCGGTAAATGGGCGTCTGCTCCATCAGCTCGGCATGCGACATCTTGCTGATGGTCTGCTTGGCGAACTCCTTGGCGTCGTTTGCTGCGTCACCATAGGTCATGCCAGCACCCTGGGCAGCGCCGTGCGCGGTTGCGGCCCGCGAGGCGGCGGAGGCGGCCTTGGTCAGTTCGGCGGCTCTTGCAACGTCGCCGGCTGCGGCTGCCGCCTTCGCCATCTTGGACAGATTCGCCGCCTTGGAGACGAGACTCCACCCGCCCGTCAACGCGGCCGGAAGCAAGAATGAGCCGATATTCCCAAGCGCGTCCACGCCGGCCATCACGGCGCCATAGGCGGTCTCCGGCGCCTGCCAGGTGGATGGGTCTGTTACATCGCCCTTGAATCCGTCGGCGGCTGCCGCCCTGCCGCCTTCCGTCATCGACTCTTCAATCTTTCGAGACGTGCTTTCCAGCGGGTTGAAGCCCTCGAAGTCTTGCGTCCCAGTCGCCTTATTGGCAACAAATGCGGCAGCATCGCCGAACGCCTCGCCGATCGTCCCAATGCCGCGCAGCATGGACGACCCGGCTTTTTTCGCGTAGTCACCCATCGTCGGCGGGGCAATCTTCGGGCTCGACGCCAGGTCTCGTTGGCCAAAGTATTCTGCCGCCGGCTCCTTGTTGGCCATGCCAGCGCCCCCAGAAGGAAGCCCCCCCATCACGCGCCGGACATATTCGGCATTCTCCACTGTCCTGTTGGTTCCATTCTCCCCGGACCGCCCGCCGTTGTAGCCAGCCACCGATCGACCCCAATCCCCGGTGCGGTCGTAGCTTTCGCGTAGGTGCAGCGCGGCGGCCGTGGCTTGCTCTACAGGGTCTTGACTGTAGGCGTCCACGCCGTACTTGCGCAAGAAGGCGTCGCGCGTGGTTGGGATGAACTGGTAAACGCCGCGAGCGCCCTTGGGGCTCACCTGATCGCCGTTGCTGCGCTCGCCGTTGACGCGAATGGAGCGCAGAATCTCCAGCGGAACACCCGTTTTTTCGGACGCCGCTACCTCGGCCGAGTCCCATGCCGGGTCTCTGAAGCTGACCGGGCTTGGTGATGGGCGGCCAAACCCGCCACTGGCGCCGTCGCTCATCCCGCTGAACGCGCGTCGCGAGTCGATGACAAGATCAGAGCTGGGTATCAGGTCGTCGGTGAGTGCCATTTTTCTCTTTCAGGTTCAGTAAGCCCGAGTCGTGACGACGCGTTGGACGTTTGCAGGCAAGACTCTCCACAGGAACGGGTCGTTGCGAATCTTTGTCGCCTCTTTTCCGGTGAGTTGCGCGGCCTGCTCAACCGTCATCCCGCCAATTTCCATCCTGGCCTTTTCAAGCGCCGCATCATCCTGGGCGCGCTTTTGTTCGGCGACGGCCTTTGCTGCGGCAAGACCGGCCGCGCGCTTTTGAACGCGATCGTTGATGTCCGCCGGCAGGGCCGATGTTCCAGCGCGATCCGGCGTGGCGCCCGGCCTGGCGTTGGAAGGGACTCCCTGGGCCAGGTATGGCTTCATGAGGTCTGGGGCGTGCTTGTTGATGGCGGCAATGCGGTACGTGTTGATGGCATCAACTCTCTCCACGGCTGGACCGACAACCCTGTCAATATCTTCCGGCTTAGCGCCAGGGTTCTCGCGAATGGCTCTGGCTCGAAGCTCCGCCTCAGCAGATGCGTGAAGCTCGTTCCCGGCCTTCACATCGCCAGCGGCGGCCCGCAGCATCAGGGTCGCGGACTTCGGGTCTTTTTGCTGGATTGACCTGAATGCCGCCGGAACGCCATCCTTCATGGCGGCGGCGGACTCTTCTGGAGTGGACCCTGTGTCGCTCACGAACACGGAGCGGCCAGACGGGTGAACAACGGCCCGGCCGACAGCCCACGTTTGGTCGTTGAACTTTGGAACAACACGCTTTGGATCAAGCGCCTCTCCGGCAGCCCACGCGGCCACATCGGCGTTGATCGTTGCGCCACCTGGGCCTTTGTTGAGGTCCAGAATCTGCGGCAGGTACGACTTCGCCGTGAGGTATTGCTGCTCGGACCATGAGCTGTTTTTCAGCTTTTCAGCCGCCACGTCGATGGCGGATTGATCGGAGTGCCTGGAGCCTGAGCCCCTGGTTGACGCTCCAGACCCGCCGAGCCCGGTAGTCGCCATCCTCCCCTCGGCACTGGTCATCCTGTCGTTGGACGCCACCTGGACTGGCTTTCCGCTGGCCTTGTCGAACATGTACCTGGCCTCGCCTGGCTTGAGATCGAACGGCTTCGACAGCGCCCTCTCCTGCTCCGCAGCCGAAGCCGCCGCCTTTTCCGGATACACCATCTGCTGCCAGGTCATGATGTCCGCATTGGCGTCGCCCGTCACGGGAATGCGGCCAACCTCCGCGTTGGTCTTTTCGTCGGAAATCACGAACACGCCGCCAGCGCCAGATGGCACAAACAGGGCGCCGCGCCCATCCTTGTAGTGCTTGTTGTAGGCGTCGGCCAAACCTTCGTAGCGCTTGCCGGCTATCAGCTCGGAACCCTTGTTGAACAGTGCGTTGCGCTGCGCTTCGTACAGATCACTGCGGAACTTCTCAGCCTTGGCTCGGTAGTCCATGGCGGCATCCGGTCGGCCCGCAGCCTCCAGGGTGGCTGCAATGCGCAGGCTCTTGGCGGCCGGGTCGTTGTACTCTGCGGCGGCCTTCAGCCCCGTGGCTTGACTGTCGTAGACCTTGCCATTGACTGTGGTGGCGGAGTCCAGCTTCGGCAGCATCGCTGGCTCACCGGTCGTCTCTTCCGCGTTGCGGCGGAACTGGCGCGCATCAGAGGCGGCCACATCTTGCGCGTTGGCCATGTCGTAGACCTTGGCGCCGTCCCCGGTGTCCAGGGTGGTGGATGTCTTCACCTCGGCGTCCTTGGCGGCGTTCGCAACCGCCTGCCGATTGGCGCGCTCCTGTGCGCGCTCCGCCAGGGCCTCATCCATGGCGCTCTTGCGCATCTGAAACTCGGCGTCGCGCAGCGCCTGCTCTCTGGCGATCTGGTCCTGGCGGTCCTGATACTGGCTCTGGTTCATGTAGCCGGCGCCCAGTCCGGCGGCAAAACTCAATCCTGCGAGACCCATGTCAGGCTCCTTCTTTCATGGCGTATTCGTCGTTCGGCAGGCCATCCCACATCGGGTTGCTCTGCTGGTATTCGGGCGCATCCAACCATTCCCGCGTGGTGAAGTGGCGGTTGGCATCCAAATCGGTCGCCTCGGCAACCGGCGGCTCCATGGGTGGTGCCTCGGACGGGGTGGACCGCCGGCTCTCGCGCGCCAGCTCCGACGCTTCTCCTGCGACCTTGCCGGCACCCCAGCGGTTGTAGGCCTCGCTGCCAACCTGGTCGATATTGCCAGCCTTCAAGCGCTCGATCAGGCTGACGGAATCACCGGTCGCAACGGGGGTTGCGGGTGGGGTTGCTGGTGGGGTTGCGGCCAATTTGTCACCCACCCACTTCGCTGCGCGCGACAGCGGAGACGCCTTCGCAGGCGGTGGCGTCAGGTTCATCTTCTTGTACCAGGCCAGGCGCTGCGCCTCGGTCATGTTTGCCAGGTCGGCAGCGTCGTAGCCCTGAGCCGCGCCGCCCAGAATGCCGGTCAATGCGTTAGGCATGGGTGCCTCCTTGCTTCAGTCCGCCACGGAATAGGGTTGACACTGTGTTCGACAGGTCGTCCACCTTTTCGGCCAGCTCCTTGGTGGCGGCCATGTTCAGGCCATTCAGCGAAACCAGGTCGATCCGCCTCCCGCCAGGGGCGACCTCATCGCCCAGCACGCGGTTCACGTCCTGCGCCATCGGGCCGACGTGGGTTTGCCCGCCATCCGCCGCATCGCTGTCGGGCTTGTATTTCCACGACTGGCCGGAGTCGATGGCCTTTACAGCCTCCAGTGCCGCGCCCGGCTTCAGGCCACGGATGTCGGTCTTGGCGGAAACGTCTGAGCCGAACAAGGCCCGACCCGCCACGTTACCCAGCGCGCCCCAGATGGCGTTGTTGGAATTCTCGTACATTCTCTGCTCTTGCAGGTGGGCATTGGCCTGTGTGGCGTACATGCTGTTCGCGTTGTAGCCCATTTGGGCGGCCAGTTGGCCGCCAGCCGCTGCGCCACCATTCATCCCGGACAAGGTGGCGTTCGCCGCGTTGATGCCGGCGGTGCCGAATCCGGTGCCATTGGCGGCCAGCCCGGAGACCTGCGCCGGAAATCCGCCAAGTATATTGGCAAGGTTGTATCGCACCGCCCTGCCTTCCGTCTTGGCCGCTTCGCGCGCCTTCGAGCCTGCCAGCGCCTTGGACAGTGCCTCATCCATGGCGCTTTGACGCTCCA
Source organism: uncultured Candidatus Saccharibacteria bacterium (assembly GCA_964534305.1). GTDB lineage: Bacteria > Patescibacteriota > Minisyncoccia > Phycocordibacterales > WO2-35-19 > CAZHPR01. Next base: position 10,377 of record CAZHPR010000008.1, on the reverse strand, counting down.
TGGCAAACGACATGCCATCGCTTGGATTGACGCCCCTGCGGTCCATCTGGCGCTGAATCTGCCCGCGAGCCAGGCCAGCCTGCTGCGCGATGTCGGCGGCCGACTTTCCGTACAACTCCGCCGCCCGCTCCTCCTCGTTGAAATCACGCGACTCGTTGGCTAGCGGCTGGATGGCCAAGTCATACTGGCCACGCTTTGCCAGGCCGTAATTCCGATCATCCTGGAACTGGTTGTAGGCGGTCTTGGAGGCGTCCAGTCCGAACTTGAGTTGCTCAAGCTGGATCGGCTGCATCATGTCGTTGTTCGCCATGATTTTCTCGATGGCGTCATCCTGGATGCCCATCGACTTGATCTGCGCCGCCACCAGTGCGGGATCAGGCGCCTGCATCTGTTGACTGCCGCCCTTCCCGCCGTGCAGCCGCATGCCGCCACCAGGGCGCGGCTCGAACGCCCCTTCGGGCAACATCTCAAACATCCAGTGGGACATGTCTGCATTCCTTTCGTCTCATCCGGTAGATGAGCACATCGCCGCCATCCGAGGCGGCACCTTCCAGGGTGGTTTCTAGGGAGAACCCCAGGTGCTCGACAAAGCGCCTGGAGGTCTTGTTGGAGGCGTCAACGTACCCACTCACGCGCGAGCACCCAAGCTCGACGAACGGGTAGACGAAGCAATAGCGCAGGTAATCGCGCACCAACCACCTGGCACCGGGTAGCGCGGCGACGTGCATCCAGACGTTGTGGCCGTTGTAGCCCTCGTAGACCACACCGGCCACAAGCTCGTAGTGGCGCTCCAGGCCGATTGCCTTCTGGTCAGTCGCCAAAGGCAAGTTGCACCCCTGCTGGCGCATGAATTTCACGACGCTGGCCACGTCGCCGGTCATTGTGTGGAGCATGCTGAAAGCAAAAAAGCCGCGCGGAAATCCGGGCGGCTGGGGCTGGGGCCTGATTTTGGAGACAGCTACGCCAGCAGGTGGCGGCGCAATTTGTTGTGCGAGGGCTGTCTGTCTCGCTTTGTGGCGGTGGAGATTTTACACCGTCAATCGGCCGATTGCCATCACAATTGCCGCCGTTATCCGATCGCTCCATGCTTGCGCTGGGTGTACGGCGTCGGCCAGATCGCCCGGGAAGGAGACTGGAACGGCGCGCACATCCACAAATCCAGCCCCCATGGCGTCGGCGACGCGCTCAACAGCCAGGTCAAAGTCGTCGGTCACTCCCGTTGGGGTGGCGATCACGCCGACCAGCAGCACGGTTTTGCCGGCGGATTGCGCCAGGGTTACGAGGGTTGTCAGGTCACGCTCAAAGTCGGCCAGCGGGGTGCCACGGATCGCGTCGGCGCCGCCGTAGCGGATGACCAGGGTGTCGGCGCGCGTGGTCCGGACGTGATCGGCAAAGCGGCCGAAGGGCATCATGTTGACGCCGTCGAGCGCATCGCGCACCGTGGCTCCTGGCAGGCTCAGGTCCACGCACATGGCCGCGCCGCCCAGCAGCTCCTGCGCGCGTCGAACGGGCGGCACGGCCAGGCGGGTCAGCTCACCGGAGGGGCCTGCGATGCTGCCGAAGGTCAGGCTGTCGCCGTAGAACTCGACCACGCGCGGGGCCTGGGCGGCGTCACCGCCGCCGCAGCCGGCGCACAGGGCGGCCAGCAGGGTGCAAAACCAGCAACGAGGTTTCATTGTGGAACCTCCGGCAAGTCTGGCATCGTGGGCTCGGCATGGATCAGTCCGCGCGCCGTGACGATGATCCCGTTCACCAGGCTCAGGGTCAGGCGGTTGTTGGCGTTGTCCTGCAGGATCTGCTGTACAACGGCAAGCACTTGATCGCGATCTTCAACTTTCATAGGCGTCTTCCTTTATCAAGAATCTGCGTACCAGGCTGGAATCCAAAGTCGGGTCGAACCGACGTAGAACGAAATCCAGATGTTGTTGGTGGTCGTCCCGCTGGGTCTCGACCCGGTGAAGTTGGATGTGACCCCGCTCGACCCGTCCAGATACATGTGCTTCCATGTCCCGTCGCCGTTCAGGTAGTCGGTGTCGTTGGGAGGCGCGTTGATCGTCACCGACTGATACCGCAGCGTGCCAGCCTCAATGTTGAGCGCATAGTTGGCGTCGGCAAGCGCGACCACGCGTGTTTCGGCTCCAGATGCTCCGGCCACAAAGCGCCCGGCGTAGCTTGAGGTTCCGAGCTTTCCACGATACGTGTCGTTGTAGTCAAAGTACCCGGCGTAGCTGGCGCCGCTCATCGTCGCGTAGTAAGAACCCTGCGAGAATGTGCCGGCTGTGGATGTGTTGCCAAACTTGGCGTTGGTCGTTGTGCCGTACTTGAACTCGGCTGCGTAGCTGCTGGCGCCCAGCGTGCCGACGTAGCTGCCCTGGGTAAAAATGCCGGCTGCGGTTGACTTGCCAAGCAGCGCCTCGGTCGTCGATCCGTAGCGGAAAATTCCGCCCGCTGTGCCGGTGGCGATAAAGCCTGTCGTTGCGTAAGTGCCTCCGGTCGTGACGCCGCCCGATGTGGTGTAGCCAGTCCACCCACCCCCTCCGGCAAAAGCCGCGCCAGCATCGTCTGTGGCCGTGGTTGCCGACACCATCGAATAGCCGCCCGCCACGTTGTCGGACACCAGCGCGAACTGATCCAGGGCCGTGCTGTGGAAGTACCCGCCAGACACCTTGGAGCCAGGTCCCCACGACACACCCAGGCCAAAGCTCACGTTGGACGTTCCAATCGTGCTGCCGCTCTTGATCGCGTCCAGCGTCACCGTGCCCTTCACCAGCAAGTTTCCGTCGATCACCGTTCCAGGGTCCGCCCAGGCCGATCCGGTCCAGTACCGGGTGGCTGGCTTCACGCCGGCCGTTGGTGGGTTGGCGTCGAACAACGTCACCAGGTCGGTGCGCACCAGGTAGTCGGAAGGCGTTGCGCTGGGTGCGCTGGTGTAGCCCAGCTTGCGCCAGACCACCTCGTTGCCTTTGGCGTCCGTCCAGTTCACAGCGCCGCTGGTCACGGTGCCGTAAACCGCCGTGGCCGAGCTGTTGGAGTTCAGCGTCATCGGTGAGCGGATGCCGTCGGGCACCACGGGCACCGTGATCTGTTGCAGCAGCGGCGTCAGGGTTCCGTTGGGGTACAGCTTGACCCGGATCGCCGTGACCGACGCCGGAACCGTGTAGGTGGTGGACGACTCGTTGGAAACGCTGGTGTATTGCCCGGTCCAGGTTGGGTCGATGAAGGTCTCGATCGTGAACCGGCCGGAAAACGCGGCCCGCGCGGCTGAGCCGGTCTTGCTGTAGGCATAGAACGTCACGGTCGATGGCGTGGCCACCCCGATGTTGTTGCGCGCCACGGAGCTGACAGACGGCTCGATCTCGTAAACCACCGCGTCGGCGCCTGGCGTGCCAGCACTACCATCGCTGCCCGTCAGCGCCTTGGTCAGGGTGAACACCGCGTCGCGCGTCGCGCCTGTGGCCGTGTGCGTGGCCCGGAAGGTGATGCTGGTGGTGTTGCTGCCATTGGCCCACGAACCGGCTGCCGTCACGCTGTAGACGCCCGTGGAGCTGTTGATGCTGGCCGTCAGCGTGGACGGGTTGGACTGGATCGCGTAGGTGACACCCGATGTCACCTCGACGCCGCCCTGCCAGACCTGGAAGTCGCCCGTGGCGTTGGCCCAACTGCTGACCACGCCCGCGCTGGATGCCGGCAGTGTGACGGACGGCACCGTCAGGAAGCTCAGGATCGGCTCCACGCCATCCGTGATGCGGATCACGCGCACGGTTTTCGACAACGCGCCCAGCGTGGCTGTGACGTTGACGTAATAGACGTTATTGCTGAAGCTGCCGCCTGGCGCGATGAAGTTGCCCGTGGTGAGCGTGCGGGAATCGCCAGAGCCGGTCAGCCCGACGGTGCCCGTGGTGCCGACCTGGCCGCCCGACGAATCAAACGCCGTGGCGCTCCATGTTGCGGTTCCTGCAATGGTGCCGGGCTCGCGCGTCAGGGTGATGACCGACGACTGCGCTGCCGGGTAGGCCGTACCCGCCGTGTCGAACGAGAACGTCAACACCGACGCATTGAGCTGGATGTCGTTGGCCGGAGAACCGTCCGCGCCCATCAGGTTTTTGGTGATGACCAGCGTGATGTCGCGGTACGCCGTGGGGTCGCTCACCAGGGCCGCCCGCAGCACAACGTTCGCGCTGGGTGCCGATGAAGTCCACCAGCCCGATGGAGAACCCGGGAACGTTAGCGTGTAGACGCCAGTCGAGGCCACGGTCAAACCGGTTCCGCTGGGGTCGGACGCGACGGTGTAGGTCAGCAGAGAATCAGACGCCAGGCTGCCGCCGTAGTAGACCTGCAACTCGGTGGTCTGCGCCGTGAAGGTGGTCACAACGCCAGCCGACGTGGCCGGCACCGACATGACCGGATTGGTCAGCAGAACGATGATCTGCTCGGCGCCCTGGCGCATCTTGTACAGCACCACGGAGTCCGTGTACGTGGTGGCTCCCACCGTGATGCTGGCGGTGTACGTCACCTGATCGGCGGTCTGACTGGCGCCACTCACGGCCCAGGTGTTGGTCCCGGTCGGCGTTGATCCGCCATACCCGGTCGAATGGCTCCAGGTGACAGTGCCGCCCGCCAGGGTTCCTGCCAGCACAGCGGTCAATGTGATGGTGGGGTTGGTCAGTGTGCCGGTCGCATCCTCTATGAAAATCATCGAGTCGGCGCTGATGGACAATCCTGCCGGCTCAGACAAGGCTGGCAGCGTGATGTCCACGTACCGCACGGTGGCGTCCGAGCTTTCGATGCCAGAGCGGGACCGCGCTTTCAGGGCGAACCGGTACACATCCGGGTCTCCGGCGCGTGTTTCCGTTGGGCTGTTGGTCAGTACACCATCGTGCAGCGGGCTCATGGCACCCCACAGCTCGGTGCCGGTCGCACCTTTCTTGAACCGGATCACCGCTCCAGCCAGGTCAACCGGCGGTGTCGTCGTCGTGTACGCGAACGTGAACACCCTCGTGTTGTCGCTCAGCAGTGTGACCGTGAACGTGTCGTAGTTGTTCGGCGTGGGTGATGCGGCGCTGGCACCAGGCACCTTGGATGCCAGGTCGCCAATCTTGCGCAGCAGTTCGTCGCGGATGCCGGCAATCACCGCATCGAGCCTGTGGTCTTCGGCGCTGCGCTTGGAAATCTCTTCGGTGATCGCCGACAGAATGGACTGACGGGTCGAGTCCGTCACGCCGCCAGGCGCTGAGGCCAGTGAGCGATACCAGTCGGTTCCTTCGAGCCGGCTCACCAGTTCGTCAGCAGAGATGGACACGTAGGAGCCGTCCGCGATCTGGGTCACGAACCCAGGTTTCCCGTCCGGCAGGGCGACACGCCCCTGCTTCTTGAGCCCAAGCTCCAGCAGATCGCGCTGCAAGACCACCGCCTCCAGCGGGTCTCCACGCGAGCCCTCCCGCACCTCCAGGCGCTCCCGAACCGCCTCCAGGAAGCGGTCCTGGGCGGGGTCTCCGGTGCGTACCGGCTGAAGTCCTGGCAGCTTGGCGGTCATGCGGCTTGCAGCTCCTGCGTCGTGGACGCGATCACAACCTCGGTCACGCGGGCCGTCGTCTCAACCTCGATTTCCCACTCCTTGTAGCGACCGGGTGGCAGGCGTTGCGGCGTCGAGCTGGTCAGTGTCGCGGTGTAGAACGGAGAAACGACGTCGTCCACGTACAGCCGCACAACCACCGCCGCCGAGAAGTCCGACAACACACTGATCCAGGCGAACGGCTCCTGCTTCGGCAGCACCACCAGTTTGCTGCGCCACTTGCCGGTCATGCGACCGGTCGAAAGGACCGGAATCACGTTGGTGCCGCTGGCGATGTACAGGGTGTCACTGTACTTGTCAGTGCGAGCGGTGCTGGCGGTCAGCGCCACCTTGACCAACTTGCCGCTGGCGAGGTCCAGCGCGTAGCATCCACCAGAACCGCCTGTGTACCAGAAGTAGTAGACGCCGTCGTGCTCGGCGGCAAAGATGCTGGATGGCGTCAGAGCCTGCCAATCCTCGCGCGTGAACAGCCCGTTCGTCACCAGCTGAATCCCGTTGTTGGACGCGACACACAGCCCATCTGGCGAGGCGTAGACCACGCCGCCCGGAACCTCCACGATAGAGCGAGCCGAGACGCAGGCTTGGTTGCTGTCGAGCTTGATCGCCGACATGCTGGCCGAGTCCGCTCCAGTGATGAAGTATGGCGACGCGACGGTGCCGACGAACAGGGTCTGCCCGAACACGCCCATGCCAACGATGTCGTGCTGGAGCGAAATCTGGTACTTCGCCGGCCAGGCATAGGGCGTGTAGGGTTCGCAAAACGCTACCGTTGCGTCAAAGAATCCCGCCATCACCCCGTTGGGCATGCCGACGAGCCCGCGCAGGTACGGGTTGGTGCCATACGGCGTTGGCGGGCTGGCCGCGTCGCTGAGCTGGGTCCGGTACGGCGGTTCATCCCAGTCTTTGCTGGGGCACACCTCACCCAGCTTCTCGGACGTGTTGCTGTCCGTGCCAGAGAAGTTGGAGCCGGTCGTCACCGGCCAGCCTTTGGGGTCGGTCGCGTGGGGCACGTACTGGAAATCCGCTGCCGCGTTTCCGCTGAGCGACCGGTACAGGCGAACGTGGGTGATGTTCCGGCTGGCCCAGCCAGCGGCCAGGTTCGCCAGCCCCACCGTCACGGTGTCGTTCTGGTCCAGCTCGATAAGCGCAGACACCGGAGATGGAGCGGACTCCTCACCGATGGCGGTGACGTGCGTGGCGATGTAGGCCCGCGTCTCCACCAATCGCTGCACGGCGGGTTTGATGAGCGTGTCCTTGCCCTTGGCCTTGAAGTCGGCGATCAACGCTCGCACCAGCAGGCTCTCGTCGTCGTAGCGGTACGCCTCGTTGTAGTACGCTGCGATGTCATCTGACAGGCGTTTCAGGGTGGCCTTGGCGTCCAGCACCGACGCCACGATGCGCGGGTACAGTGAGCCCGGCGACATGTCCGGGTAGTCCGGTCTCGCCGCCAGCGTCTCAGGACGAATGCGGTTGTTCAAGGCTCCCACCAGTGAACTGGCAGGGCCGGTATTGAAGGCGCGGGCAGCCAGGTCGATGTCTGCTGTGTTGGCTCCAGCTGGTAGGCCAGAATCTGCGCTGATGAGGACAAACTGGTCCTGCAACCACTTGGTCAAACCCGCCACATCCAGGCGCTTGATGCCGTCCGCCCCCAGCCCGGAGCCGATGGCGGTGAACTTGGCAATCGCAGCAGCTTTGATGGCTGCTACGGCGGTGGCGCGAACGCCGTTTGCGTAAACCGAGGTCGTCATGCGCCAAATCCCGAATTCTCAAGGTAGCCGCCCGCCGTGCGGGAGTTGGCCACGGTGATGGCTGCATCAGCCACAGCGTTGGCAAACGCATCGAACGCCGCGTCGATTTCGGCCGATACACCGGCCGTGCCGTAGTAGGCCGACATGGTGTTGGCCGTGAACGAAATCACCCCGCCGTCCAGCACCACTTTCAGCTCGGACACTTTGTCGGCCATCTCCTTGAACTTCGGCTTGATGGCTGGGTTGTCCACGCTAAGGTAGGCGTTCACCGAGTCCACAATCGACTGCGCATCGGCATCGCTGTACAGGAACTCGCCGCTCGTCGTGCCGGGAAGCGGGATCGCTTTCAGCGCCGTCTTGGCGGTCGAGGTCGCCAGCGTGTACGTCATCGCGTAGGCGGGGAAGGCCAGGCAGTAGTGGTCGTCGCCGGTCACGCAGCCCCAAGTGGTTCCCCAGGGTGAGGCTTCGATGTTCACGCCAGCCGGCATGGAGCGCCAGAACCCCTGCAAGGCTGGGTCCGCCGCCCAGGCGAAGTTGTCCGACGTGTTGCCGACCGTGACATAGGCGCTCTCAAACCCGCCCGTGAAGGCCCCGCCAGTTGACGTGGCGCGGTACGCCCGCACGATATGGGTCGAGGTCTCTCCGGCGGTCGGGCTCAGGTCCCGGTTGAAATAGCCAGGCACCGTCACGCCCATGGTGCGGCTGAACCCGGTGGCCGCCGTGAAATCAGAGCCAGCAGCCACGGCCACGGACAGGTTGTTGTGGATCGCGTCACGCGCGGAGACACCCGCCGCCGCGATGGCTGCCGAGCGATCTGCTTCGGTGAACTGAGCCACCGCGTTCAAAGTCAAGGTGGGGGCAGACAACGGAGCTGGCACACCAAGAACCAGCCCGGACGGGTAGATGTTCGGCGGTGCCGACCCGTCCTGGTACGTCATGTAGGTCAGTTCGCTCGGGTCGCCGTTGATCTGGCCGCGCACGACATTGACGAAGGTCGACGATGAATACCAAGACCCGCTCTGCTGGGGCCACTTGTAGATCGTCTGCGGGTTCGCCGGGACTGCGCCCAGCGAGATGGGCGTACCGGACCCCAGCAGCGGGCGAAACTCCGGCGTGGAAGCCAGCAGGTTCTGCGCGGTCTGCGCCGCGTCGTTCGGCAAGGCTCGTGGCGACACACTGGGTCGCTCGCCGCCGAAGGTGTTGATCTTGATGACGGTCATGGCGTTCCGTTCACTTCGGCCCGAGCCCGGTCGTACTGGGCGTAGCACGCAAGGAGGTCGATGCGGATGGTTTCAGCTCGTAGGGATTCCCGGACAGCCAGCTCCGCGTCCTCTCGGTAAAGCTGGGCTGCAGTACATCCGCCGGCAGCTTGTCCATCTCCGGCAACCTGGGGCAGGTTTGCAGGGCGAGCGGGGCGCTGGCGCAGGCGCTCAAGATCAGCAGCGTGCTGAGCGCGAAGGCTGGCAATCGCATCGGTCTTCTCCTTTCGTGCCGTGTCCACGGCAGCTTGCAGCTGGGTTGTCTTGACTGCTGCTTCGGCCTGGGCCTTGGCGTCGCGCGCCTTGTAGACCTGCTCGGACTTGGCGTATCCGGCGTCGAAGCCCTTCTGGACCAGGCGGTGCTCCCAGAACTTGATGCCCAGGAAGGCCGCGCCCAGGAAGGCGATGACCATGATCCATTGGCGTGGGTCGAGGAAGGTCATGCCGCGCCTCTGACTTCAGCACTTGACTCGCACGTCGTAACAAATGGCGGCATCCATGGCGGTTGCTTGAATTGGTCGTAAGGATACACCGGCCACGGCGTGATCGGGCCGGTATGCGGAGCGACCTGGGGGCGGCTTTCCAGCACAGCCACTCGTTCGCGCAGCCGCGCGACTTCTTCGCGCAAGGCCTTGATTTCGTCGTTCATAAACCCTCCAGACACAGCGCCATTTCCTTCGCCCGGCGCTTGGTCAGGCCCGGCAGTTCAACCGACCGGCCCGCCACCGTGGCGCGGTTCCACCTTGGCAACTGCTGGCAGGCACCCGCCAGGTCGCCGGCCTTGAGCAGGCGCGCGGCCGTGCTGTGCGCGGTGTCGCACGCAATGCGCGGCCCAAGGTTGTAGACCGCATCGCCAAACGCTGCCAGCACCGGCACGGGCAGGCCCGGCGCGCAGGCGTCCACCTGGGCGATGGCCGCGCGCATGTCATCGTCGAGCCGCGCCTTGCATTCGTCGAGGCTGTATTTCACGCCCTTCTGGACGTTGGTCGTGCTTCCATAGCACACGGTCAACAGCTTTGGATTCGCGATGTCTTCATACGCCCATTGGCGTAACCCTTCTGCAGGGATTGCTATTGCAACAGCAAGAGCTGAAACTGCGGCGTATTTTTTTTGCCTGTCCGTCGGTTTGTACATTGCTACAATCCTCCTATAATACTAACATTGCAATCACAGGAGGAATAAACATGGAACAGTGGGCAACAGTTGTTGAGCGCGGCGTTACGCTTGAGGTAAGCAACAATGGGCACATTAGGATTCCGGCAAGAACTCACACCTACAAACGCATTCGCAACGGAAACGAACAGGTTGTTACTCGCACGAGAAAGCCACAGCAATACGCACCTCAACCACACCACACCGGATACAGTGAAGTCGGCCTTCACATCAACGGAGAACGTGCTAGGTTCATGGTTCATCGCCTTGTTGCAATGGCGTTTGTTCCTGGATACGAAAAGGGCCTGTGCGTCAATCACATCAATGGAATCAAGACGGACAACAGAGCCGAGAACCTTGAGTGGGTTAGCCTTGCGCGTAACACTCAGCACGCTTGGGAGGCAGGTCTTGTAGACCTCAACGGCGAGAAGCAGCCAACACACAAACTTACGACCAAGCAGGTTGCCTACATTCGCAAGTTGTTGCATCAAGGAATTTCGGCACATACGCTTGCCGTCATCGCCGGAGTCTCTGATGCGCTCGTTTACCTCATTCGTGACGGAAAGCGCAGAAAGATTGCGTAATCGCAGTCCTTCGGCCGGTATGGCAATGGCTGCGGCCAGGGCCACGGCGGCGCCGACGCGCT
>CAZHPR010000007.1:17606-41421 GCA_964534305.1 uncultured Candidatus Saccharibacteria bacterium | reverse complement strand
ACTTCGTGCCGACCATATTTTTGCATCCGAACCCGATTTCATTTTTTGGCGGAGGGTAAGAGATTCGAACTCTTGGTGGATTTCTCCACACCCGCTTTCCAAGCGAGCGCACTAGACCGCTATGCGAACCCTCCTTTGTTTTATTTTTACTAAAACAATATACTATAAAAAACAATTATAAAAAATACTAGAATGATGAAGGCGGGTCAAAGAAAAATAGCTATAACGGATATTGAGACTACGGGCGATATCCCAAGTAGGCACGAGATTATTGAAATTGGACTTGTTGTCTTTGATCCAAATACATTTGAGATATTGGAAACGATGAGCAAGAAAGTAAAGCCAGAAAATATTGAGACGGCGGTACCAGAAGCGATTTTGTACAATGGATATACCGAAGAAGCTTGGAAGGAGGCGGTGAGCCTAAGGGAAGCAATGGAAGAGTATGGAGAGAAGACGAAAGATTGTATGTTCTGTGCGTATAATGTTTCTTTTGATTGGGGGTTTATCAACGAATCTTTTGCAAAATTTGGGATAGAAAATCCGATGGCGACAAGAGAGAATCATGACAGGCTAGATCTGCTTACTCTTGCATGGGAAAGGGGACTCAAAAACCAAGATAGTTTTAGTCTCAAAACTGCCTGCAATCTTTTCGGCATCCCTCCTGAACCCGAGCCTCATACGGCTCTCAATGGTGCCATGACCTCTTACGAGCTGTTCAAAAAATTGAATAAAAGTATTTGATCAAATATATTTTTAATGTTAGTATTTTTTGCGGAAGGAGATTGTTTTGGCTTCAATGACAGGTGGAAGGAACGGAAAACCGTTCATACCGGTGAAAAAGCTGGTAGAAGGTGGGTGTACCGACGACGGTAAAGTTGTTCTAGAAATGACCCATGCACCCAAGGGGGTCAGAACAGAGAAGGTTGATGGTGGGGATATGATGGTTGTCTCCCCAGGTCATTTTTGTGGGCTTTCCAAGGTCCATGGCGGTAAGGGTTTTATCAACAATCAACCGCGTTTCAGACTCAACAAGTTTTGAGTCGTGTCGTGTTTTTCTCTATGGTCGGCCTGTCTTTGGACGGGCCGTTTTCTTACTATGAAAAATATTGTTTTTTGTGTAATATCTTAGTTAAAGATGCTGGTCCTTCGCTTCACTCAGGACGCTGCATTTTTATAGTCATTTCATTCCTTAAAATTAGGTCGAAAAAATCTATAGGCTACGCCAATATATTTCTTTCGACACGATTTTTGTGGTTCAAAAATCGCGCGGTTAGCTCAGTTGGTAGAGCATCTCATTGACGTTGAGAGGGTCAGAGGTTCGAATCCTCTATCGCGCACTGTTTACTTTTATTTTTTATATATTTTCTATGATACAATTAAAGAATAATGGATTTTTTCTCTGATGTTGGTAAATATTATGGTGTTGATTGGGTTGGAATGATAACAACCTTCGGGTCTCTCTATTATCTTGGAGATAAAAAATGGTATGGTTTTGGAGCTGGGGCTGTGTCTGCTTTGGCTTGGGCAACATTTAGCTTTTTAGCTGGAAGCTTGCCTGGCTTTGTTGCAAATATTGTTTTCTTCTTTTTGAATTTAAGAGGTATCTATAAATGGAAAAATAACTAAACCCCTTCAACCGCTTTGGCGATTTGGTGCATTTCGTCTATGGGTACAACAGCAACCTTTCTATTATTGTCTAAGAATTCTATGTTTGTCGGTTCGTAAACAGAATTATTTTTTTCTGTATCAATTGATAGAGAGAGGTATTCTAAGTTTTGGACAACCCTCTCTCTTATTGGACTAGAGCGGAGACCTACCGTACCAGTAAATACAAGCAGATCGCAACCGCCAAGAACAGCTGACATTGCGCCAATGTATTTTTTTATCTTGTAGCAGTAGATATCGAGTGCAAGAGAAGCCTCGGTGTTGCCGCTTTTCTCAGCTTCTATCAGTTCTACGATATTACCTTTATCTATCTGACTTACCGCTTCTAGACCACATTCCTCGGAGAGAAATTTTTGAAGTTCTTCTCCATTTTTATTTAATTTATAACCAAGAAAAGCGAGAATTCCAGGGTCTATATCTCCAACTCTCTCAGTCATGGGTATGCCCTCTAGGGGTGTCCAACCCATAGAAGTATCCACGGATATCCCGTCTCTTAGTGCAGAGATAGAAGATCCGCCGCCGAGGTGGGCAACTATCATTCTCTCAGGTACATTACCAAATTCTTCTCTTATCCTATCTACCACAGATGAAAGAGAAAGACCGTGATAACCCTGTCTTTGTATGCCGTACTCTTCAGCCAAATTTTTTGGGATCGCATAGGTTTTTGCAACGTCTCTTATGGTTTTGTGAAAACTACTATCGGAGATGGCGAAAATCTTTAGATCAGCAAAATTATTTTTTATATATTCAATCTCTTTTACAACAAGGTCGGTGTGTAGGGAGGCAATCTTTTTTGACTCAATCAGTTTTTGTAAGTAATCGTCGTCTATCTCTTTGTTTTCTGTAAAAATTTTACCGGGAGCCACTACTCTTATACCAATAAGGGCGTGAGAAGTATCTCCTACAGAATTTACAAATATTTTAAATGAATCCTCAACCTCCGTTCCAAACTCTTGCTTGGCTAGCTCTTTGTTATCTTCGAAAAAAGAGTATTTCTTGCTTCTACTACCTATATTTATCGCTATTATTTTTTTCATGTGATTTTGCGAAATCATGTCGCACGATACGTCCTTTAGAGTGCGACTATTATTCTACCATTTCCAATTTTCTATTTCCTCTGGATCTACTCCAAAACGGATGATGTGTTCTTTGTGGGCGTCTATCTTTTTGTTGTATTTTTCTATAACTTCTTCTGCTTTGTTTGCGTCTATTTTGGCTTGCTTTGCAAGTATCGTCGTGGCCTCAATAGTGAGGTTATATCTACTAGTACCATTTCTTATATGCAAATCAAAGGGGGTTGTTGTTGAACCGTTTTCAACATAACCATGGACAAAGAATTGTCGGTTACCATTTTGATGATCAAAGAGGACTTGTTTTAATGTTTCTGGATATCCGTGGAAATTAAATATCACCGGCTTATCTTTAGTAAAGTAATGTTCAAACTCATACATAGGAACTTTACAAAGTGAGTTGCCGATACCAATACTTGAGATTTCTAAAATGTTTACAAACCGCGATTTTATTTCTGGGAACTCTTCTCTTAGTATCTTGATTGCGGCCAGGGCTTCCTTGGTGAGGTATTCTCCAGCGGCTGAGAAAACTATGTCTGGATCTTCCTGGCTAGCAAAATCCCAAATCATAAGGCCTTCCTGTAGTTCTCTTTCTGCTAATTCTGGTGTCAGCCAGCGAGGCTCTAGAGTCTTGCCAGCCACTATTATATTTATTTGATTTTTGGATTCTAAGCATGATTTCATAACAGCGAGGCTTGAGTTGCCGTCAGGCGGGAAGTAGACACGGACAAAGCATCCTTGTTTTTGAAGCATTGAATCTATAAAGCCCGGATTCTGATGAGAAAATCCATTGTGTTCCTGTCTCCAGCCGCTTGAGGTGAGGATGTAATTAAAGGACGGAATATCACCTCTCCAAGGTATTTCTCGGGCAATCCTGAGGAACTTTGCATATTGGTCAGCCATACTAGAAACAACCTGGACAAAGGCCTCATAAGAAGCAAAGACTCCATGTCTGCCTGTAAGTACGTATCCTTGCATAAGAGCCTGGAGAGAATGCTCTGAGAGCATTTCCATTACTCGGCCGTATTCACCCAAATCTTTGTCCCAAGGAGCAATCGGTCCATCAAATGATCTTTGGGTTTTTTCAAAAATTTTGTGGATTTTGTTTGAATATGTTTCGTCTGGAGAAAAAACTCTAAAATTTTGACTACTTTCATTGTACTCAAAAACCTTTTTTAGGAATTCACCAATTCTGATCATACTAGAAGAACCAATGGTACCAGGGGTCGAAGCATCTTCTGTAAACTCTCTATAGTCTGGTAACTTGAGAGCTTCACCGACATTTTTGAGACCGAAGGTGTGTTTGTTGTTGCCCATAGCAAGATCTGGGGGTGGAATAAGTGATTTTATTTCTTCAATAAAGTCTCCATCCTTCCAAAGTTCTTCAAAATTGTATGATCGTAGCCAATTTTCTACTGCTCCAAGCTCTTCTTGGTCTGTCTTTGCGTTCGTTCCGACGACCTGATGAGACAGGCAATTGTCTTCTATTCTTTCTCCTTTTAATTCTTTAATCCCGGTCCAACCCTTGAGAGTTCTTAGGATTATCATCGGGAATCGGGGGTAAGAATCTTCTTCTGCTTTGCCATTTTGCTTTAACCAATTTATTTTTTCTAATGCCAGATGCAGAGCCTCTTGCATTATTTCAAAAATATCACCATGGTTTTGATCAACTATCAGAGGCTCATAACCATAACCTCTAAACAAATCAACCAGTTCTTCATTTTTCATTCTTCCAAATATTGTCGGGCCAGATATCTTATATCCGTTTAAATGAAGTATTGGCAAAACCGCGCCGTCTCTCTTTGGGTTTATAAATTTTGATAAGTGCCAGGCTGTTGCAGTCGGTCCCGTCTCTGCTTCGCCGTCTCCAACAAGAGAGACTGTAAGTAGTTTTGGATTGTCTAGGACAGTACCCCAAGCGGTACCAAGAGAATACCCAAGCTCGCCACCTTCTAGTATTACTCCTGGGGCAGCTGGGTTGGAGTGGCTAGGATAGCCATATGGATAAGAAAAATTTTTGGATATATGAGCAATACCCTCTTCGTTTCTGGGAGCTTTGCCATCATAGGTGCCGAGAGTCCCTTCCATAAAAAGATTTGCTTGGAGGGCAGGGAAGCCGTGCCCTGGTCCTAGGATAAAGAGAGCGTCCAGATTTTTTTCTATAATTAGCGAGTTTAGATTGGCATATACAAAATTAATACCAGGACAGGTACCCCAGTGTCCTAGAAGTCTTGGTTTTATGTGATCAAACGTAAGTTTTTCTTTTAGTAAAAAATTATCCTGCAAATATATTTGTGTAGCCGAAAGATAGTTTGCAGCTCTAAAGTACTTTTTTATATTCTCAATTTTATCTGAACTCATTTTAATCGATAGAAATTTTATTATAGAACAAAAAATAAAAAATACTTTCTCAGCTGTGCAAAATTTTCTTAATTGCACATTTTCTAATTAATGGTATAGTTTAGTGATGAATGTTGGCAAAAATTTTACGAAAAATAAGAATACAGAAAGATTAAAATACTTTGGATTATTTATTTTTGTTGTCTCTCTGATATTTGCCGGATCTTTTATTTACAACTTTGGTGGCGGAATCCTTGATTCGTTTGCGGCTGTTTATGCAAATGTGTTGGTACTTCTCACCAACAGAGATAGAGTCTCTCAAAATATTTCTGAACTAAAAGTTAACCCGCTTCTTGAAAAAGCAGCGCAGCTAAAAGCAGATGATATGGCAAGTCGGAGCTATTTTGCGCACAACACGCCAGAGGGCAAAACTCCTTGGTACTGGCTAGAGCAGGTTGGCTACAGGTATCTTTATGCTGGAGAAAACTTGGCTGTAAACTTTGCTGAAAGCGAGGATGTTCAAAAAGCTTGGATGGCTTCTCCGTCTCATAAATCAAATATTGTAAATCCAAAGTTTACTGAGATAGGCATCGCTACCTCAACCGGTATCTACAAAGGTCGCGAAGCAGTCTTCGTTGTCCAGATGTTTGGAGCACCGGTGAAATAAATCTACCTTATTCCTACATTTTATTTTGCGTGGAGGTGAAGGTAGATATCTTCTAGGGCTTTGACAGCATCGCCGGCGGCAATGTTGTTTTGGTGATATAGGGTGTCAGTGCAGTC
This sequence comes from uncultured Candidatus Saccharibacteria bacterium, assembly GCA_964534305.1. Lineage (GTDB taxonomy): Bacteria > Patescibacteriota > Minisyncoccia > Phycocordibacterales > WO2-35-19 > CAZHPR01. Next base: position 35,560 of record CAZHPR010000007.1, on the reverse strand, counting down.
TCCTGCGGCCCAGAGGCCCTCTACAGACGTTTTTTGGTTGCGGTGGTCTATCTTTATCCTCTTAAACTCATCTAGTTCTACTAGGCCTTCTACGAAGTAAGTGGTAGGGACGTTGCCAACTTCAACAAATACACCTTGTACTGGTACTTCCATAATGTCTGCAAAAGGTTTGGTGGTTCTGTAGACGATTGATTCTACAAACTTATCTCCCTTTATTTCTATGGGTTCTGCATTTTGTAGAGCCTTTATTTTTTTGTTGGCGATAACTTTTTCAACTGTTATCGGGTCAGCCTTAAAATCACCTCTACTTAGAAGAATCACACTCTTGCAGTAGGCAAGGAGCTGAGCAGCAGATTCAAAGCCCGCATTGCCTCCACCGATGACAACGACGTCTTTATCAGCAAAGAATGGCCCATCACAAGAGGCACAATAGGTGATACCTCTACCCTCAAACTCCTTTGCTCCAGGTATTGTCAGCTTTCTTCGGCTACTACCGGTTGCGACCAGGACTGTTTTTGATTCATAGCTACCTTTTGTTGTCTTAACCATGAAAAGATTGTCTTTCTTTTCTATCTTTTCTACTTTTTCACCCTCTTGGACCTTTACAACATCACCGGCATACTCAAATACATGTTCTTTCAGAGTTTTTGCAAGGTCTATGCCAGAGATAGCCTTTGTGCCTATCCAGTTTTCAATTCTGTCGGACTCTATGCTCTGTCCTCCAAAACTGTCTGTTATTAATAAAGTTTTTATTTGCTTTCTAGAAGCATAAACAGCGGCTGCCGCACCTGCCGGCCCCCCACCTACAATGATAAGATCAAATAGATTCATGATTTAAGAATTAGGATTTAAGAAAGTTTTACTTTTTTTAATTAATCCTTGTAAAAGCTTATGACTAGTTACAAGGATTTCCATTATAACATCAAATTCTTTCTTAGAAATATAATTTAGGTCTTTAGATAATATAAGCTGATTCTTTACCTCGGTTAAAGAACCTTGAGCTAAATAATAAAATTGTATCTTTTCTTTTATTCCTTGTCTTCCAAACCCTTCGGCAATATTTGAAGTTATAGAAACTGAAGCTCTTTGTAATTGTGATATCAAACCAAATGCTTCTGATTTAGGAAATTTGTTTGTTAATTTATAGACGCTCAAGACCAGGCTATGAGAACTCTGCCATACTTGCAGGTCTGTAAAATCTTTTATTTTACTATTTTCTTCCATCAAAAATCCTAAATCTAGAATCTTAAATCTATTTTTTTACTTCAACTTTGACCTTCTTAGGAACGCTGGAACAGCGCCCCAATCATCATCGTCGTCTATTACGGTTTGCTTTTTTTCTTCAGGTTCTTTTGTTTCTTCGGTTGACATTCTTTCTTCCGGTTTTGCTTCTCTGTTTCCCATAAAAGGCATTGAATTAAAGATCTTACCTCTTTCTTCTCTATCGCCGTTTTCGGTATTTGTATTCCTTTCTCCGAACAAAGTATGCTTCATATAATTATCTGGGAAGCCAGAAGCAATAACAGTTATCTTGACCTCACCCTTCTTTAATTTTTCGTCTCTTACGGTACCGAATATTATTTTTGCGTTTGGATCAACTGATTCGGTGATTACCTTTGCAGCGTCATGTATTTCAAACATTGTAAGGTCGTCTCCACCAGCAATTGAGAAGAGGACACCTTTTGCTCCGTTGATAGAAACTTCAAGAAGGGGAGAGTTTATTGCAAGCTTTGCTGCCTCTTCAGCCCTTTTTTCTCCAGAAGCTCTGCCGATGCCCATAAGCGCTGCTCCGGCTCCTTCCATAACAGCCTTTATGTCTGCAAAGTCTATATTGATAAGTCCAGGGGTGGTTATAAGATCTGAGATTCCTTCTACAGCTGATTTCAAAATATCGTCACACATTGCAAAAGCATTTTTGGCGCTAGTATCTTTGCTTATAGTTGCAAGCAATCTATCGTTAGGTATTACGATAAGAGCGTCTACTGCTTGTCTCAATTCATCCAGCCCAGCTTCAGCCAGGCGCATCCTTTGTTGTCCTTCAAAAGAAAATGGTTTTGTTACGACTCCAACTGTGAGTGAATCAAGCTCTTTTGCTGTCCTTGCCACAACCGGAGCGGCTCCAGTACCAGTACCTCCTCCGAGACCACAAGCGATAAAAACCATATCAGCACCCTTTATTGATTCTTGAATTTCTTCTTTTGTTTCTTCTACGGCTTTCTTGCCCATCTCTGGGTTCATACCAGTACCAAGTCCTCTTGTTAGGTTTTTGCCAATATGAATTTTCTTTTTTGCTAGGGAGTGGTGCAAATCTTGAGCGTCTGTATTTACAGCAATAAACTCAACTCCTTTGACTTTGGAATTGATCATATGGTTTACAGCATTCTTGCCAGATCCTCCGACGCCGAGTACCTTTATCCTTGCAAATGCTTCTACTTCTGGTTTTATTTGAGGCATATTTTAATGTTTTTATTATATTTTAAGCTTCATACTATCAAAAAAGCAGCACAAAAACAAAACTTGTTAAAAGTTTAATTTGTGTCATAAAAATTAAGGCAAAAACTGCTTCAATAGCTTGCCGAGCTTGCCAAATAGTTCCCCGCTTTTCTTTTTTAGTCCGATCCTGTCTTCTTCTTCTGGAATAGATCCAATAACACAAAGACCATAGGCGACTGACCAGGTAGAATCTTTTATTTGTACCTTGTTGTCTCCGATACTGAGTGTCGCTATCCTTGATGGAAGATGTAGATAGTCTCTGGCAATTTCTGCAATTGGTCCAATGGATGATGAGCCGCCGCTTAATATTATTCCAGCTGGTAGTTGTCCATTTTTTAAAATTTTATGGAGATGAGCATTGATCAGTTCAAAGATATCTGAAAGTCTTGCTGAAATTATTTCTTCCAATTTCTTTTTTGAATAACTGGTTTGTGTGATACCACCAAGTTTTATTGACTCAGCTTCTTCTAGAGAAATCTTGAGACCGAGGGCAATATCATGTGTGATATCTGCACCTCCTATATTGAATACTTCGATAGATATAGGGATGTTATTTTCATAAACAACGATTGATACGGTCTCTGCTCCTATATTGGCTAAGACACAGCCGGCAATCTTTTGACTCTTGGTAAGATTTACAAAACTTCCTGCGATGGGGGAGGCAACAACGTCTATAACTTCTATGCCCGCATCTTCTACCGAGCTTACCAGGTCTTCTAGATGCGGCTCAAGACAAGTCACAAACAAGGCTTTTACTTCTAGCTTTACTCCTTTGAGCCCAAGTACCCTACCGAGAACCTGCTTACCATCCAGCTTCCAAAGGGTCGGTATTGAATATATTATTTTTCTATTTTGGATGAGAGGTTGGGGGATTGATTCTTCGGCGCTAAGCATTGCCTGTTCTATATCAGCTTCTGTGATTTCTTGGTCACCTTTGGACACAATTGTTGAGCCCTGGGATGTAATACCAGAAAGACCAATGCCACCGATAGAAACAAAAGCTTTTTTGATCTCTACGCCTGCCGCCTTCTCTGCTTGAGAAACAGCCAATTCTACAGACCTAGATACGTCTGGGTTGTTTACTATATAGCCATGTCTCAAACCTTTAGACTCAGCTCGGCCTGTGCCGATTATCCTTGGTGGTTCTCCCCTTTTTTCATAAGATGCAATAACAACTCGTACTTCATACGTACCTACGTCTATGCCGGCTATTATACGAGAACTCATGGTTTATAAATAAAAGGGTGATAGATATAAAAGATGAAAAACAATAATTCTAAAAATTATAAATCAAATTTTTGAATATATTTTTTTTCAGCTCTTTCCATTTTATCACCATGATCAAACCCTTTCAAATGAAGCATTGCGTGGATAAGTAGAAAATTCAAATATTTTTTCTCGGTCATCCCAAATTCTTTGCATTTTACTTTTGCTATCTCTTTTGAAATTAGTATCTCGCCTGATTTTTTGGATAGGGGAAACGAGAGCACATCTGTCGGCTTATCCTTACCTCGGTATCTAAAGTTTAATTCTTTTATCTTTTCTTTGGTTACAAAAAGAAAAGAGAGCTCGTAGTCTGATCCGAGTATCTCTTTCTTTATTTCATCAATTAATTTTTGAGTCACTTTTACCTTGAACTAGACTGTTTTATTGGGGCTTTGCCCATCTTTATAAGCTCGTTCATTTTTTCCATAGCGGCAAGCCTTTTTAGGGTCTTTTTCTTTCTTACGTATGGTGACAATGCCCTCTCAGAATATCTCTTGCTTCTAAGACGCTTTAGAACCCCAGATCCTTGGACTTTTTTGGTAAATTTCCTAAGGATACTAAGGTTGTTTTCTGTACCGCTTTTTGTTATTTCTACGTTTATTGCCATAGTGGTAAATATACTAACACATCATAAAAAATATGCCAATATTCTGTTAGAGCTCTTTTAGACGCTTACCGATATCGGGTATAAGGACTATTTCTTGGGCTCGGTTTGAATTGTTCCTTATAACGACTGAGTTTTCTAGAGCTTCTTTTTGTCCTAGAAGTAGTATGTAAGGGATATCCGAACCCTCAGCTATGTTTATTTGTCCGGCTAATTTGTCTTTGGCTATTGCGTGAGAAATATACACACCAGATTTGTAGAGCTCTTCTAGGATAAGAAATGATTTTACTTTTGCTTCCGGGCCAAATTGAACGAGGTAGGCCTTTGGAGATTGGTTTTTTAGTTTTACTTTTTTTATAGATTTTTTTGTTTTAACGGAAATGTTTGTGTAGACGCAAGCAACCTCCTTTTTGTGCCCCATCTTTTTTGCCATTCTGTTGAATCTAAACCCATAACACAAATTCTCATCGTCTTTTGCGGAATCTATTGCAAATATTGTTTCTGATGAATACTGAGGGTCGCCGATAAGTGTCGGGTCTATCTTGTAAGCTATTTCCATTATTTCCAAAAACTCCAGAACTTCTTTGAAGTGTTTTCTGCTATTTTCACTTAAGAAATCTATTGATTTTGGACATTCATCTATAAATTGTTGATATTCTTTTGGTTTTTTGAAGATATTAAAAACATCTTTTTTCAAATCTTGTTTTAATTCACTAGGATAAGAATTAAAATTTTTTCTTATATGAGCAGTAAGTTTTCTGGTAAAATCGGCATTTGATTCTTTATCGCCGATTGAGTTTAGTCTCAATACGACATCTTTGTAGCCGACACTTTCTAGGATAGAAACAGTGGTTTGTATCGAAAGGCATTCGCAAACACTTTTGTTTGAACCTAGAATATACAATGCATTTTCAAGTCTTTGCGGCCTCTTGTGCTCTTTCGATCCAGGGAAAGGCTTTTCGATAAAGTACATTAAGGGCTGAACTCCAGACCATAGTTTGTTGTCAAAGTAATTTCTTATAAGGCAAGCCTTTTCTTCCGGGTGAGTTTTTTGGTCAAAGTTTTTGGTGCAGTCAAAGTCTTGTTTGTTTATGGTTGGTGGTTTTATTGCTTCAAAACCAAAAAACTTTGCAACGTTTGCTGTTTCGTCCCAAGTTTGTACTTTTTCACTTTTTGTCATATTTAATTATTTTTTCCAGGAAAGAGGCCGATTTTGTTTATCGGTAGTAGTCTTAATACCGGTACTCCGATTATGTTTTCCTTTGGCAAAGACCCCCAGATCCTAGAATCTGAGCTTCCAGCTCTGTTGTCTCCCATCACAAAATACTCGTTTTCTCCTAGTTGCATCGAGAAGTTTTCATTTTTTGGATACTTTACATAAGGTTCATCAATATTTGTCATTTCTTTGTTGTTTTCTCCGTAGATGATTAATTTCCCTGAATTTATAACAACAGTTTCTCCAGGAAAACCGATAAGTCTTTTTATAAAAAACTTTGAAGGGTCTTTTGGATATCTTATGATGACGACTGAACCCCTCTTTGGAGTCTCAAATCTTTTGCTCAACTGATCTACTATAAGATAATCAGCGTTTTTAAAGGTTGGATCCATAGAAGACCCATCCACAATGTATGGTTGGGCTATAAAAATCCTAAAGGGTATGACAATAATGAGTGCTATCAGTGCATACTTTATAAGCTCTTTTATAGAGTTTTCTTCTGTTTTAACCGTATTTTCCTCCATTGTTTGGTCTATTTTATATTAGCTCTTTGTTTGACACAAGTTTTTGGCTGGAACATACTAAATATATGATTTATATTTTTGGTCTCGGTAACCCTGGAGAAGAATATGAAAACAGTCGACACAACGCTGGCAGGGAACTGTTGAAATATTTTTCCCAAAAAAATGATTTTGGGGGATTTGAAATGGATAAAAAATCTAATTCTTTGGTATCAAAAGGGGAAGTAGAAACAGAAAAAGTAGCCTTGGTACTGCCAGAAACTTTTATGAACAAGTCTGGCAAGAGTGTGTCTTATTTTGTTAAACCCGCTAGTATAAAAAATAAAGAAATAAAAAATCTAATAGTTGTCTACGATGATCTTGATTTACCTTTAGGTACCATAAAAATTTCTTACAACAAAAGTAGTGGGGGACACAATGGTCTAGAGTCAATTATAAAAGCTATAAAGTCAGAAGCCTTCACCCGCATAAGAATAGGAGTCTCTCCTTCTACCCCAAAAGGTAAGATAAAGAAGCCAGGGCTGGATCTGCCTCAAAGAGAAGCAAACAAAAAGGTTATCGATTTTATACTTAGCAACTTCTCTTCAAAAGAAAAAGAGACATTGAAAAAAGTCTACAAAACAGCTTCCGAAGCACTCTTTACCCTCGTCTCCTCCGGCCGCGAAAGAGCAATGAATACGTTTAATTAGCCTCAGATTAATTTCTTGACTTTTAATGAATAATCTGTAAAATACCGACTTGTGTATTGTTCTTTACGGGTGTTTTGTGATGAACATACAATATTCCAAACGCAAGGAGAAATGCTCTTATGACGGCGAAGAAAGACGACTTGATCACTCGAATCAGCTTGGTGGATGTATCCAAGCCACGAGACAAAGTATATGATCCCGTTGGTGAAGGGGAAACTCTACTCGGTGTTATGAGTGAGAATCTCCAAAAACTCGACCTGCTGCGCTAGGACTTGTTGATTGAGCTGCATGGACTCAGCTCCAATCTCCTCAAGATGGCGATTGAGCACGGGAAGTCGCATCAGAGCAGTGGCGACCACGATTGCGAAGCTTTTAAGACGAGACTTATTGAGCTTCAAAGTGGGTTGGAAGCGGCTGATCGTGAATACAAATTGATCAACGGAATCTTCTGGTCCATGGTGCGGCTCGAATTTACCACTCCCGCAACAGGCGAAATTTCTATTCGGGACAGTGGCCGGGTTGTGGTTGAAGATCGTCCTAACAAGATTAACCAACCGGACTTTCTGATTGCATTTCGGGTGGGGGGTGAGGACATCCTCTAACCAGTCATTCTCCACAACAAGGCCCTGGCGCTTCGTGCCAGGGCCTTAACATTTTTATAGAAAATTTGACTTTTTAATAATTAAGTTATATCATTAGTTTAGAGGAGAAACGTATGGAAATTGGTTTTGTGGTGGTGCCTACCGCCATCATCATTCTGATAATCTCTCTGTATTTCTGGGAGAAGAGACGGTTTGAAAAACTCAGAGAGAAAGCCACTTTCTTTGAGGACAAGGGTTGGTGAAGAACGACCGCGGAGCGATGAGCTCTGCGGTCGTAGTGTTATATAAAATAAGGACCCCCTGGAAGCACGATTTCCCAGGGGGTGGGTCAAGCCGGTGAGGTACCAGGATGACTGTTCCTTATTTATATACTATTTCTCCACAAATGACAAGGCCATCTTCTGCTCCTTGGGATCAAAGAGGCTAATTTTGAAGTTGTATGTTTTTCCTAACTCTAATTTCTCATGGAGTTTTTCTTCACTACCAAATTCGGAGATATGTACCAGTCCAGCAATACCTTCTTCGATGGAGGCAAGGGCACCGTGTTTGTTGAACTTGATTATTACCCCGCTTACAATTTGATCTTTCTTGTACTTCTCTGAAGCGTCTTTCCAAGGATTGCTCTTTAGGGCTTTGATTGAAAGAGATATCTTACCCTCCTTTATTTCAATTATTTTTACCTTTATTTTGTCTCCAACCTTGGCAAACTTTCTAGGGTCGTCAACTAGGCCCCAATCAATTTCTGAAATGTGGACCAATCCTTCAAGCCCATCTTCGATCTTTATAAATATTCCAAAATCAACAATGCCAGTTACTTCTCCCATTATTTCATCACCCAACTGATACCTGTCTACGATCTTTTCTTTTTCGGTTGAATCAGGATCTTTTTCTGAGAATATAAGCTTACCTTCCTTAGGGTTTGCGGCGATTATGGCCACAGTCAGCTTTGTACCAACTAGTTTTCTAAGCTCATCCAATATTTTGTCTTTGTCACCATCAGATATTCTAGGGTAGTGTTCTGTTTTAAGCTGAGAGGCTGGCAAAAATCCAGCAATCCCTTGCCAATAAAGCATAAGTCCGCCCTTGTTTGCTTCCTGAACAGAAAGTTCAAAAACTTTTTTATCTCTTATCGCTTCTTCAGCCTCAGTCCATATAAGAGCCTGTTTTGCCTCCTTTAGAGATATTTCTATATAACCTTCCTTGTTTCCTGTGCCTACTACCTTTCCAGCGACATTGTCTCCAATATTTATTTTCTTTACCAAATCTCTAGCATTTATGTATTCTCTTCCAAAGATTATACCGGTGCCCCAAGGCGCTAGGTCTACATAGATAGCAGATTTATCTATAGATATTACGGTACCCTCAACGATATCATCCTTTTTTGGAGGAAGACTGATTGAATTTACATAAGTCTGCATAACAGAATCCTTTTTCTGTTTTTTACTAGAGTCTGTATCTTCTATTACCTCTTCTTTTACTTTTTTAACTTCTTTTTTATCCATAAAACTAAAACAAAAATCCCAAGCTTCCGTGTTCTTCGGTCATAATCTAGAGATAAGAAAACGGTGTTATGCTATAAGGAATCTCGACTAATAATTTCTCGCTTTCTATACTAGTTTGTTGTATAAAGTAGCAAGAAGCTATATAATACATTAAAGTTAATTTTAATCAAATATAAAACCATGAAGAACTCTTATATCGTAGTTGGGCTAATTGTTGTTATTGTGGCCTTGTTTTTCTTGTTTAATTCAAAAAAGACAGAGGCACCAGTAGAAGACCTAAGTAGTGATAAGGTGGTTTCGGCTATAAGCACTGGCGAGTATAAGTTGAACACAGAATCAAGCAAGATCGGTTGGAGAGGAGAGTTTATTACAGGTATGTCTGAAGAAGGTATTGTAAAACTCTCATCGGGTTCTGTCCTTGTTGAAGAAGGAGTTATAAAATCTGGAGAGTTTGTTATCGATATGAATACAATAGAGAGCATTCCTCTAAAAGAGAGACTGGTGGCTCACCTTAAAAATGATGATTTCTTCTCTGTAGACAAGTATCCAACCGCAAAGTTTGTCCTCAGGAGCTTTGCTCCCTCAAGTGAGGATGGCGCAAAGGTTGGGAGATATGTAGTAAGTGGTAATCTTACAGTAAGAGGAATTGAGAAACCGATTTCTTTTATGGCAACAGTGGTACCAACCGAAGATGGAAACATAAAAGCAACTGGCTCCTTTGCTATAAACCGAGCGGATTGGGAAGTAAAGTATAATTCTTCTTCTTTCTTTACAAACCTAGGAGATAAGATGATAAGAGATGCAGTGGAAATAACCCTTGACTTGGAGGCACAAAAGGTGATACAATAGGGGTGTAAGTTTAGTTTCTTGTTTGTTTTTGCGACTTTGATTCGCTGGGCAAAAAATGGAACTCAAATTTTGGGTCGTTTTATAAAGTAAATCAAAAGTTCGCAATGAAAAAACTTTTCGTAGGTAACTTGTCTTGGGATGCAACAGACAATGACCTTAAAGATGCCTTTTCAAAATTTGGCGAGATTTCTGATGCTGTTGTCCTAAGAGAAAGAGACACAAACCGATCAAAAGGTTTTGGTTTCGTAACATTCTCTAATGACAATGAGGCAGACTCAGCAGTCAGCGAAATGAATGGGAAGGATTTCATGGGTAGAAACCTCACAGTAAATGAGGCTAGACCTAGAGAGGATCGTCCTCAAAGAAATTTTAGGTAATCAATCTAAAATAACAAAAACCGCCGTGAACACGGCGGTTTTTGTTTGTGGTAATATTTTTGTATGCAAAAAACAAATTCTCTAATTTTTATAGCGACCCTCTTCTCCCTTATTATAATTATAATTTTGGGTATAAATAATCCTTCTCAGATAACAACAAATAGTAATACAGTAGAAAAGACCAGTTCAGCCCAGATTTTCGTTGGAAATAAAGCCTTTAATCTTGAAGTTGCCGATTCTAACGAAGAGAGGATTAGGGGCCTGTCTTACAGGTCTAGTTTGGAAGAAAGCAGCGCTTTGCTATTTGTTTTTGATAGTGAAGAGAGGCACGGCATATGGATGAAAGACATGTTCTTTTCAATTGATATTGTTTGGTTGGATAAAGATAAAAAAATAATCCACATAGAAAAAAATATATCTCCGGAAACTTTCCCAAAAGTTTTTAGACCAAAGTCAGATTCTCTTTATGTAATTGAACTCAGCGCTGGTAGTGCAGATAAGAGCAATATCAAAATCGGAGATATTATAAAATTTTAAAAATTTTTGTTGCAATCACCTTAGTTAGAAGCTTCTCCTAGCGTAGCTATTTACTTAGTAAGTTTTTTATTTTCCCTTGGTGTAATTTTGGTGTTATCCACAGGACGCGAGTACCTGAAAAATTGTAAAATACTTTCACATATTATTTTAGATTTTTATCAAAAATTATTAATTTTTTATTAAAAAAATGTCAAAAGCGATCAAAAAAACACCACAAAAGCCGAAAATTGAGGATTTTATAAAAAAAGTTAAAAAAAGAGATGGTGCCGTGGTACCCTTTGATTTTGAAAGAATTGTCTCTGCTATACATAAGGCAATGATCGCTTCTGATGAAGGGTCCGAGGTGGAGGCCAGAATGGTTGCCAATAAGGTGCTGGCTGACCTTATAAGGATAAGTAAGAAGTTTAAAAACTTTGTTCCTGACGTTGAGGGTATCCAGGATACGGTAGAAAAAGAACTTATCCTTTCAGAGTATGTAAATACATCAAAAAACTACATCCTATATAGACAAAAAAGATCAGAATTGAGGATAAAGGGTGTTAGAATCCCAGAAAAAGTTCAAAAACTGGCTTCAGAAAGTAAAAAATACTTCAAAAATGCTCTGGGTGAGTTTATTTACTACAGAACTTATTCTAGGTGGATAGAGGCGGAGACAAGGAGAGAGACTTGGGTTGAGACAGTCGATAGGTATATGGATTTTATGAAAGAAAATCTAGGCGACAAGCTCAAGGAATCTGAATACGCAGAAGTTAGAGAAACTGTACTCAAGCAAGAAGCGATGCCTTCTATGAGATTGCTGCAATTTGCCGGCAAGGCTGCTCGGACTACAAACGTAGCAGCTTACAACTGTTCTTATATAGCTCCTTCTTCTTTTCAGGATTTTGCAGAGATAATGTATATATCAATGTGTGGTACTGGATGCGGTTGGTCGGTAGAGAGTGATAATATTGAGAAATTACCTCAGATCAAAAAACAAACTGGTGAAAAGCCAATGAGGCACGTTGTTCCAGACAGCAAAGAGGGTTGGGCGGATGCACTTTCTTTGGGTATGCGAACCTGGGCAGAAGGTAAAGATATAGAATTTGATTTTTCTCTACTTAGACCTGCGGGAGCTAGACTCATGACGATGGGAGGCAAATCATCCGGTCCCCAACCTCTTATGGAGGTGCTCTCTTTTACAAAGCAAAAGATGTTTGCAAGACAGGGGAAGAGGCTTAGACCGATAGATGCTCATGATATTATTTGTAAGATAGGCGAGTGTGTTGTTGCTGGAGGAGTAAGAAGGAGCGCAATGATTTCTCTCTCAGACTTAGAAGATAATCTAATCAGGGACGCAAAGAAAGGACAGTTTTGGATGACAGACCCACAAAGATCTCTTGCAAACAATAGTGCTGTTTACAACGAAAAACCAACCAATACCCAATTTTTGGATGAATGGCTTGCTCTCATAAACTCTGGGGCTGGGGAGAGAGGTATATTCAATAGGGGAAGTCTTGCAAAAACATTGCCCGAGAGAAGAATAAAGGTCTTCAAAGAAACGGGAGTTCTCTCTCAGGATGGTAGATTCCTAAAACCGGTCGGTACCAATCCTTGCGGTGAGATAATCCTTCAATCAAAACAGTTCTGTAATCTTTCGGAAGTTGTGGCAAGACATGAGGATACTCTAGAGAGTCTAAAAAGAAAGATAAGAGTCGCTGCGATACTCGGTACTTACCAAGCAACTCTGACTAAGTTCCCCTACCTTTCCAAAGAATGGACAGATAACTGCAGAAAAGAGGCTCTTCTCGGGGTATCAATAACTGGTCAGTGGGACTCGCCAACAGTTAGAAAGCCAGAGACTATGAAAGCTTTGAAAGAGGAGGCACTCAAGATCAATAAAATATACGCAAAAAGATTCGGAATAAATGAATCAACCTGCGTTACCTGTGTAAAGCCTTCTGGCAACCTGTCTCAGACAGTAGATTGTTCTTCTGGAGTTCACCCAAGACATTCTCAGTACTATATAAGAAGGGTTAGGATTGCCGCTACGGACTCACTATTTAAGATGCTTCGTGATCAGGGTATACCTTACAACCCAGAAGTTGGTCAAAATATGGAAACAGCAACTACCTATGTTATTGACTTCCCTGTCAAAGCTCCAAAGTCTTCTACCTTCAAAGATGATCAGAGTGCGATCGACCAACTAGAATATTGGAAAATGGTAAAGGAGAATTTCACTGAGCATAACCCTTCTACAACTATCTCAGTTGGTGAAAATGAGTGGGTGGAAGTTGCAAACTGGTTGTATAAAAATTGGGATATCATTGGTGGTCTTTCATTCCTACCTAGAGATAATCATGTTTACCAACTTGCGCCTTATGAAGCTATAGATGAGAAGAAATACAGCGAAATACTTGAAAGATTCAAACATATAGACTTCGCGAAGATTGTAAGTTATGAGGCGGTGGATGAGATAGATAATAAAAAAGAGTTGGCTTGTGCTGGGGGCGTTTGCTCGATAGACGATCTCGTAGTCACCGCAGAAGCAAAAACCGCTTAATCTGATTTAACAACAAAAAGCTCTATCTAACGGTAGGGCTTTTTGTTATAATTTAGACTAATTAATTCATTCTAAATTTTAAAATTATGTCTATTAAAGTTGCAATTAATGGGGCAGGGAGAATTGGCAGAGCCTTTCTCAAGCTCTCTCAAAATTTTTCTGATGATATAGAAATTATCGCTATTAATGATCTGGGAGATATAGCAAATATTGCATATCTTTTGAAATACGACACCGCCTACGGCGGAGCTCAGTTCCCTATAGAAGTCGCCCCTGACAAACAAAGCATTTTGATAAACGGTAAGTCAGTGAAGTTTTTGAGTAATAAGGAGCCAAAGGATTTGCCTTGGGGAGATCTCGGTATCGATGTGGTTGTTGAGTCTACCGGTCTATTTACTTCTTTTGAAAAATCAAATGCTCACATAGAAGCTGGAGCAAAGAGAGTGGTCATCACCGCCCCGGTCAAGGATGCCCCTGTCGACGAAACACAAGCGACAATCCTTATGGGTATAAATGATGAAAGACTGGAGAAGTGCATTATAAGTTCAAACGCTTCTTGTACTACTAATGCCGGCTCGCCTCTCATCCAAATTTTGAACGAAAAAATAGGCATAGAAAAGGCGGTCCTAAATACCGTACACGGATACACTGCGAGCCAATCTATTGTAGATGGTCCAAATAAAAAAGATTGGAAAGAGGGTAGAGCTGCGGCGCAAAATATCGTCCCCACTTCAACAGGGGCAGCGATTGCTGTGACCAAAGCAGTACCAGACCTAGAAGGTAAATTTGACGGACTTGCGATGAGAGTCCCCATTGTCGCGGGGTCTATAGTTGATATTACATTTATCTCTAAGAGGCCTACAAGTGTAGAAGAAATAAATAATATCTTGAAAGAAGCAGTAAAGGAGGAGAGATGGCAAGGAGTCTTTGCTGTCACCGAAGACCCAATTGTTTCTTCTGATATTATCGGCTCACTCTTTGGTTCTATTGCGGACCTCGGACTTACCAAGGTTATAGACGGCAACTTGGTCAAAGTCTGCGCTTGGTATGATAATGAGATGGGGTATACAGCAACGCTTGTAAAGCATGTGTTGGCGGTAGGAAAATATTTAAAATAAAATGAAAATATATTTTGCAGCGGATCATGCAGGATTTGAGATGAAAGATGCTCTGATACCTTTTGTAAAATCTTTGGGGTTTCAAGTAGAAGATTGTGGAGCTTTTGTCTTTAATAAAGAAGATGATTATCCAGATTTTATAAAAAAAGCAGCCGAAAAAGTAAGTAATGATCCCAGCAGTAGCAAAGCAATAATCCTCGGAGGCTCTGGTCAGGGAGAAGATATGGTCGCTGATAAATTTCCCAATATAAGATCGGCTGAATATTATGGTGGAAATTTAGAAATAATAAAACTCTCTCGTCTGCACAATGATGCAAATGTGCTTTCTCTTGGAGCCAGGTTCCTTACCTTTGAAGAAGCAAAGGAGGCGGTGGAGCTTTGGCTCAAGACAGAGTTTTCTGGAGAAGAGAGACATACGAGACGGATTAAAAAAATAGATAATATTAATTAATAATTTTCTTTCTTCCTCCCCTCTCCTCTTGCAAGGAGAGGGGTCGGGGGTGAGGTAGAAACAATGATTGAAATAATACCAGCAGTAATACCAAGCAACCTGAGCATAATTAGAGAAAAATTTTCTCAAGTGGTTGGTATTGTAAAAAAAGTGCAGATAGATATTGTTGATGGAGTTTTTGCTCCGCCAATCACTTGGCCATTTGGTAAGGGGCAAGGGGATGAACTACTTCAGATGGTGCGAGGGGAGGAGAAATTTCCTTTTGTGGATGAGCTTGATATAGAAATAGATATGCTAATTTTGCACCCGATAGAGACTATCCCCGATCTCTTAACCATCGGTATAAAAAGTTTTGTGGTCCATATAGATTCCACAGATCATGTAAAGGAGTGTATAGAGACAATCAAAAATGCTGGTAGGCGAGTCGGGATTGCCTTGAAGCCCAGTATAGATCTAGAGATGCTACAGCCCTATATCTTGGATGTTGATTTTGTGCAGTTTATGGGTAATGACAGGGTTGGATACAATGGCGTTGAGTTGGACGAAAAAGTTTTGAAAAAGATTAAGACTCTTCACGACTCTCACCCTTCGATACCAATACAGATAGATATTGGGGTCAATTTTGAAACTGCACATTCTCTCATAGAAGCTGGTGCTACTTCTCTTATCTCCGGATCCGCAATTTGGAATTCAGAAAATATCAAAGATGCTATAATAAAATTGCAAAATTCTTAAGATGCTTCAGTTGGATGACAACAAAAGAAAATGGTTAGAAGAGAAGGCTAATGATATAAGAGTTTCTATTATTGAATCCCTTATTGAAGCTGGGAGTGGGCACACCGCTGGTCCTCTCGGCATGGCAGATATATTTACCGCACTCTATTTCCATATAATGAAGCATGATCCGACAAACCCATTTTGGGAAGATAGGGATAGGCTCATTTTAAGCAACGGCCATATTGCTCCAGTTTTGTATGCAACTATGGCGCATTCTGGATATTTCGGAGTAGACGAACTTAAGACGTTAAGAAAGCTCGGCAGCAGACTCCAAGGTCACCCTCATAGAGAATTTTTGCCTTTTGTAGAGTCTTCTTCTGGTCCACTTGGTTCTGGGCTCTCTCAGGCCGTTGGTATGGCGCTCGCGGACAAGATGGATAGGGGCAATTACTCTAGTAGACAGTTTTATTGTCTTATAAGCGACGGCGAACTGGAGGAGGGAAACAGTTGGGAGGGGATAATGCTCGGGGGTAAGGAGAGAGTTCAAAACCTAACCGTTATAATAGACAGAAATAATATTCAAATAGAAGGATACACCGAAGATATCATGCCGCTAGAACCTTTGGCGGATAAATGGCGAGCTTTCAACTGGCACGTGCAAATGATAGATGGCCACAACTTTGATCAGATAGTAGGTGCGGTAGGTGAGGCTCAGGCTGTCTTTGATAAGCCTTCGGTCATAATTGCTAACACAATACCGGGTAAAAATGTAGATTTTATGGAGCGTAGATTTGAGTGGCACGGCAATCCTCCCGGCAAAGGACCAGATGATGTAATACCGAAAGAAAAGCAAGGAATCGCAGCTCTCAAAGAACTTCGTACCTTGGGTGGTAAAATAAAGAGTGAACATGAGTAATAAAATTAACCTAATTATTCTAATTTCTAATTACAAAATAAAACTAGAAATTATTTAGGTCAATTAGAAAAATTAGAGCAATTAGAATAATTAAAGATTAATGTTAAATCAAAATTTAAAACTTAATACAAAAATATTTGATGAGGACGTGGAGCAAGTCCCTATCCGTAAAGGCTTTGGTGAAGGTTTAGTAATCGCGGCCGATGCAGATAAAAATGTGGTAGGACTCTGTGCTGATCTCACCGAGAGTACCCAGATGCATCTCTTTGCAAAAAAGTATCCAGAGAGATTTGTGCAGGTAGGCGTTGCTGAACAGAACTTGGTTACAGTTGCTTCTGGAATGGCCGCAATGGGCAAGGTAGCCTTTACTAGCTCCTATGCAATGTTTAGCCCGGGTAGAAACTGGGAGCAGATACGCACCACAATTTGCTACAACGATCGCAAAGTAGTGATCGTCGGTAGTCATGCTGGGATTTCTGTCGGGCCTGATGGTGGCACACACCAAGCAATAGAAGATATTGCAATTATGCGGGTACTTCCAAATATGGTTGTCATTTCTCCCTGTGATGCGATAGAGGCAAAGAAAGCAACTATTGCAATTGCAAAGAGTAAGGAACCGACGTACCTCAGACTCGCGAGAGAAAAGACGCCGATAATAACTACCGAAGAGACTCCGTTTGAAATAGGTAAAGCGCAGGTCTTTTATTCACCATCCACTCAAATAAAGGTTGGTATTGTTGCAACCGGGGCTCTGGTACATAAGGCAATAATTGCGGCAAAAAATTTTGGAGAAAAGGGGATTGCTGTTAAGGTGCTCAATATGGCAACAATCAAACCGCTTGATAAAGAAGCGGTAATAAATCTTGCAAAGGAGGCGGGTGCAATAGTCACCGTAGAAGAACATCAAATCACTGGTGGTCTCGGGTCTGCCGTCGCCGAAGTTTTGTCAGCAAATCACCCGGTACCAATAGAGTTTATCGGGGTCAAAGACAAATTTGGTCAATCTGGAACTCCAGTAGAACTAATCGAGCATTACGAGATGGGCGTGAGCCATATTGAGAAGGCAATAGAAAAAGTTATCTCCAGAAAATAATCCCCATTCATCTATTAAAATAAATTTAATTAGAGTTATATTCTAATAAGAAAGGTGGCTTCTTGTGAAAGTAATCAATGGCTTTTCCTACAAAGATGAGAGGGGTAGTAGGGTGATCGTGCTGAGGAAAGTAAGACAGGTGATCAACGGTTCATCTGTTACCACTGTTGTTTTCCAGAGGTATTTTTGCAGAGGCAAAATTGTAGTTAAGCTCTGCGGGGTTGAGAAACTACCCATCAATAAGTTCGAGCAGATTTACCGTTGTCTTATGAAGGGCGAAGGGGAGAAAATCAGTTTAAGATCTGGAAGGAGAAGAAGCAAGAAACGTAAGTGAACTTGCACAAAGAGCGTTGCAGAAATGCAACGCTCGCAACATTTTTATAAAATTTTCTTTGGGCGGTAGGATTCGGGAGCTTGAGAGAGGTATTTTTGTATTTGCTCTTGAGTAAGGAGACCTTTTTGGG
>CAZHPR010000007.1:11465-17506 GCA_964534305.1 uncultured Candidatus Saccharibacteria bacterium | reverse complement strand
GGAGCTTGAGAGAGGTATTTTTGTATTTGCTCTTGAGTAAGGAGACCTTTTTGGGCTCCTACATGTTGTACGACTGACATAGAATTAATCGGTGCCCACATAAAAGCATCAAAAAGAGATTTACCTAGAGCGATTGCAGATGTAAAGGTAGAAGCAAATGAATCTCCAGCACCAGTTCTTTCGTATGGGGGTTTCTCATCTGGGTATGGAGGCATAAAGTAAGCTTCGTACCCATCGTAAGCATAAGCACCCCTAGGTCCGTCGGTAATAACGACTACGTTTGGACCAACATCCCGCATCGCTTTGAGGAGAGTTATTGTATCTTTTTCTTCTGGTCTATTGAGTATCCTTCTCGCTTCGTCAGTATTACAGAAAAATATATCAGATCTTGC
Organism: uncultured Candidatus Saccharibacteria bacterium; assembly: GCA_964534305.1. GTDB lineage: Bacteria > Patescibacteriota > Minisyncoccia > Phycocordibacterales > WO2-35-19 > CAZHPR01. The sequence continues at coordinate 17,114 of CAZHPR010000007.1, read as the reverse complement.
ATAAAGTTCACCAAGCTTCTCAAGACCCATCTTCATCTGAAATGTACCTGGTTGAAAAGCAAACTTTACATCTGGATTTTTTCTTAGATATTGGAGTATTTCCAGATGGTATTCGTAAGCATTTTCTGCGGTAGATGAGAGGTATATCCATTTTGGCATACCTATATCAGGGAGTTTGTATTCATATTCCTGGTGTTTTATAAGGATTGTCCGATCCTCCTCAAACCAAAGTACATAGTGATAATTGGTCTCTTTATCTTTGTGTACCGTTACAAGGTCGGTTGAGACACCATTTTTGCTCAAGGTTGCGATGCATTCTTCGCCGTGATGATCGTTCCCAACGTTTGTTACAAGAGCAGAACGCAAGCCTAGGCGAGAGGCAGCGACAGCCGCATTGGCACTATTGCCGACAGCCCTCACTTCTTCTACAAACTCAAAGGGTACCTTGTCTCCAAATCTTAAAGCAAGCTCGCATCTATTGCCTTCGGCATCGCAATTTACTTTGGCGTCTTTGATTCTGATAAAAGCATCTGTAGTAATATCTCCGATTGCAACAAAATCAAAATCTTTTTGAGAGTGGAAAAAACTCATACATCAAAATTATACACTGATAAATTATAAACAAAATTTAAAATTGTTTATAATTAATTCTTGAACAAAATATTTTTAATAAAATGAAATCTTTACGTGAATATGTAGAAGAGGCAGAAGATAAAAAAGTTGCGATAGGCCACTTTAATATCTCTGATATAGTTGGGTTTTGGGCTATCGTAAACACTTCCAAAAAGTTAAAGCTCCCGGTAATAATCGGTGTCTCAGAAGGCGAGAGAGACTTTTTTGGAGTAAGGCAAATAGAGGCTCTCGTGGATGATTTGCAAACAGAAGGTTTGCCGATTTTCCTAAATGCTGACCACACATATTCTTTAGACCGGATAAAAGAGGTTGTTGATATCGGATTTGATTCTGTAATTACTGACTCAGCCGATAAACCTTTTGACGAAAATGTAAAGCTAACAAAAGAAGTTGTTGCCTATAGAAAAAAGAAGAAAAAAAAGATTCTAGTAGAAGCAGAGCTCGGTTTTATCGGCAAATCTTCAAACCTGCTTGATAAAATCCCCGAAGGTGCAGGCTTTACGGATGAAATGATGACCAAACCAGAAGAGGCTGAAGAGTTCGTAAAACAAACAGGCATAGATATGCTCGCTCCAGCCGTCGGCAATATTCATGGCATGCTCAAAAGTGGCCACAACCCAAAGCTCAACATAGAAAGAATAAAGAGACTCCGTGTGGCAGCGGGGATACCTCTCGTGCTCCACGGAGGTTCGGGCATTACTGATTATGAATTTAAACAAGCGATTGAGGCTGGGATATCAATTATTCATATAAATACCGAAATAAGATTTGCTTACAAAAAAGGGATTCAAAAAGCTCTTTCCGAAAAGCCAGATGAAATTGCTCCGTACAAATTTCTTCGTCCGGGCTTGGAAGCAATGGAGCTCGTAATCGAACAACGTCTCAAACTCTTCAACGGACTTATATAAAAAGTTTGTGATAAAATATTTCTGTGGATGAAAACTTGAAAAAAGAAATTAAAACTCTAGTAGAAGGGGAAGTTTTTGATGATGAGGAGACGCTCAAGACTTATAGTAAAGACGCATCACTTTTTGAAGTAAGACCAAAGATTGTGATCTGGCCAAAGAATGCAGAAGATATCAAAAAAGTAGTAAAATTTGTCTCTACTAATAAAACGAAGCACCCCGATTTGAGTATTACAGTCCGCGCAGCAGGAAGCTGTATGTCTGGGGGATCACTCAATGAATCTATAATACTTGATGTAAGCAAATGTCTAGATAAATTTTCGGTTGATCCAGGTACAAAGAGCGCAGAGGTAGAACCGGGAGTTTTTTATCGGGATTTTGAGCTAGAAACCTTGAAGCACAACTTGATTCTGCCTTGCTACACTGCTTCCAAAAACCTCTGCGCCTTAGGTGGCATGATAGGTAACAACGCCGCCGGAGAAAAAACTTTGCATTACGGAAAGATGGAAAATTATGTGGAAGAGTTATCCGTTATACTGAGAGATGGAAACGAATACAGGATAAAACCACTGTCTCGAACAGAATTACTACAAAAATCACACGAAAATACCGTGGAGGGTGAGATATACGAAAAAATGTCAGACCTTCTAGATAAAAATAGAGATTCAATACAAAAAGCAAAACCAGATGTGTCAAAAAATTCCGCCGGATACTACCTTTGGAATATAGAACAAAATAATTTATTTAATCTAAACAAACTTTTGGTTGGCTCTCAGGGCACACTTGGAATAGTCGTAAGTGCAAAATTGAAACTTGTTGAGACAAAGAATAAGTCAAAAATGTTTGTAATTTTTCTAAATTCTTTGAATGGCTTGGGCGAATTGGTAAACACAATACTCAAACACAACCCAGAGAGTGTCGAATCTTATGATGATTCTACCCTCAAACTAGCGATGAGATTTTTGCCAGAAATGCTTCGTCTAATGAAAGCAAACTTCTTGAAACTGATGCTTTCTTTTATCCCAGAAGCACTTATGGTATTGCGTGGTGGGATGCCAAAATTGATACTCATGGTGGAATTTGCCGATAACTCAGAAGAAAATATTGATGCAAAGATAGAAGCGTTAGAATTTGATCTAAAGAAGTACAATTTGAAGACAAGAAAGACAAAGTCAAAAGAAGACTCAGAAAAATATTGGACAATAAGGAGAGAAAGCTTCAATCTGCTTAGAAAACACATAAAGGGCAAGCGAACCGCGCCATTTATAGATGATATCTGTATAAAACCAGAACACTTGCCAGAATTTTTGCCAAAACTTCGCAAGATTTTGGACGAGGCAAAACTTTTGTACACCATAGCCGGTCATGCCGGTAACGGAAATTTTCATATTATTCCATTGATGAATATGAAAGATCCACACAACAGAGCGCTTATACCGCTACTTTCTGATAAGGTTTACAACCTGCTCTCAAAATATGGCGGTTCTATAACAGCTGAACATAATGACGGAATAGTCCGTACTCCATATCTTTATAAAATGTATTCACCTAAAGTTTTAAGTCTTTTTAAAGAAACCAAGGACATTTTTGACCCTCAAAACATATTCAACCCAGGCAAGAAGGTGCCAACGGGGTACCAAAACGGGGTTGGTTCTGTAGAATACATGGTCGGCCACTTGGCTAAAGGATAACCTCATCCCTAACCCTTCTCCTGCTTCTAGGAGAGGGGGCCGGGGGTGAGGTTGGTTGTGTAATTTATATTTTCTGTTATTATACTTATCTATGACAATCACATTAGACGCACAAAAAAGAACAAAGATAGGCAAATTAGAATCTCTTAGAAAAGAAGGCTTTATTCCTGCTGTTTTTTATGGCAAAAAAGAATCTTCAACCCCTATACAAATAAAGAAATCTGATTTCTTGAAAGCTTGGAAGGCGGCCGGAGAATCAACCGTTATAAGTATAAAGACAGATGGAGAAACAGTAGATGCTCTTATAAGAGACGTAGATCTTGATCCAATAAGACACGAGCCGAGACACGTTGATTTTTATGTTTTCGAAAAAGGACACAAAATGGAGGTTGATATCCCTCTTGAATTCGTTGGTATTTCTCCTGCAGTAAAGGATTTGGGTGGTGTTCTTGTAAAATCTTTGCATGAAATAAAAATAAAGGCAGATCCTTCTAAATTGCCTCACCAGATAGAGGTAGACATAGCTTCTCTTATAGATTTCAACAGCCAAATATTGGCCAAGGATATAAAAATGCCTTCTGGTGTAGAGCTCGCTCTAGACGAAGATGAGGTTGTGGCGACAGTAGCTGCTCCAAGAGAAGAAAAAGAAGAGGAGACAGCTCCAGTAGATCTATCTCAAATAGAAGTAGAAAAGAAAGGTAAGAAAGAAGAAGAGGGAGAAGCCGCTAGTAGTGAGTAGCTAGCATCTAAGATTTTGGTATAATTAAGACTGTATGTTTTTGAATAAATACAGAGCCTTTGTTTTTGCGTTTTTTATTCTCTCCCTGGCTACTAGCTACTTGCTGCTTGCTACCTCCGCATCTGCCCAGCAGATGACCGAACAACAGATTCAAGAGCAGGAAGCAAAGTGGAGGGCCGAGCTAGAAGCAACAGAAAAAGAAATTGCTCAATGGGAAGGTATATTAAAACAAACAAAACAAGGAACCGCCTCTCTAGAGAGAGATGCGAGTGTCTTGCAAGCAAAAATAAATGAAGCCAAAGCCTTTATTAGAAAAAGGCAGATACAGATAGAGCAACTAACAAGAGATATCGGTCTCAAAAACAAGACTATTGCTGAGTTGGAAGAAAAGATAAATAGAGGCAAAGAATCTCTCTCCGCGATGATAAGACAGACCAACGAAGTAGACTCCTATTCTCTGGTAGAAGTGGTACTTTCAAACAAAGATATATCAAGTTTTTTTGCTGATGTGGACGCTTATAGTTCTGTAAACAAATCTTTAGAAGCGCAGTTTCAAGAAATAAGAGCTCTGCAGGGCAAAACTGAGGCAGAAAAGAAAGTATTGGATCAAAAGAGGACAGCTGAGGCAGATACAAAAGCAAAGATAGAGGAAGAAAAAAGAAGAGTAGAGAGAGATGAAGCAGAAAAAAAGAGACTTATTGCAATAAACAAAACTCAAGAAAAAACCTATTCTCAGGTGATAGCCGAGAAGCAAAAAAAGGCGGCCCAAATAAGGGCAGCACTCTTTGCTCTCCGAGATACCGAGGGTATCCCCTTTGGAGACGCACTCAAATATGCGACCCTTGCTTCTCAAAAGACAGGAGTAAGACCGGCGCTAATACTTGCAATCCTTACCCAGGAATCAGACTTGGGTAAAAACCAAGGTTCGTGTCTTGTAAACAACCTTGATAATGGTGACGGAGCTGGCAAAAATACAGGGACACTCTTCGAGCAAGTAATGAAAGCACCTAGGGACACCGTGCCATTCAAGAGTATAACCGATAGGCTAGGTAAGGATTGGAAGATGACCCCCGTCTCCTGTCCTCCTGGGACAAAATATACATCTGGCCGAGGATTTGGGGGTGGTATGGGGCCATCACAGTTTATACCATCAACCTGGGAACTATTTAAGGATAGGATAGGCAATCTTATAGGCGTGAGTGCAGATAACGCAAACCCGTGGAATCCAGAGCACGCAATAATGGCAACAGCTATTTATATGGCAGATCTTGGAGCTGGCAAGGGCGGCTACACAGCAGAAAGAAATGCCGCTTGTAGATATTATTCTGGAGCTTCTTGTCAGCCGGGCAGAAGACCAGCAAACGTATTCTATGGTGATCAAGTTATGGCAAAGGCAGAGAATATCCAACTTACAATGATTGATCCGTTGGAGGGGTTTTAGATCTACCTCACCCCCGACCCCTCTCCTTGCAAAGGAGAGGGGAGGAAGAAAAATAACTCATTTTTGACCCTACACCAAAATAGCCTTATTTTAATGGCTATTTTGGTGTTTATGAAAATAAAATGCGAATAATCCACTTTCTTACTTGACAATATTTTTGAAAGTAGTATAATTAACATCAGACGGTAAGAGGTTGGACGAAAGGAGGAATCCGTTGTGATTCCAACCAAAGCTCTTGCC
>CAZHPR010000007.1:0-11365 GCA_964534305.1 uncultured Candidatus Saccharibacteria bacterium | reverse complement strand
GTAAGAGGTTGGACGAAAGGAGGAATCCGTTGTGATTCCAACCAAAGCTCTTGCCAGGCGCCCAAAGCCTGGCTAGGCAAAGGCTATTTTGAAACGCAGTTTGTCAGGATCTGCAAGACTTTTTTCTCGACAGAACGTGAGAAACTGACAAGGAGTCGACACACTCCTCTAACAAAAGTTCAAGATACTACTAGGCCATGATCACACAAGATTCCATTGCTATCCTATTCAGGAGCAGGAACCTCACCCGTCTGATCACGGCCTTTTCATTTGCATAAAATTTAAAGTTTGGTATATTAAACGAGCGATGAAAACAGCAATACATCCAGAATACTATAAGGACGCAAAGATAACCTGCGCTTGTGGGAATAGCTTTACTGTTGGCGCAACAAGAAAAGAAATAAATGTTGAAATATGTAGCGCATGTCACCCATTCTTTACTGGCAATGAGAAGGTACTAGACACAGCAGGAAGAGTAGAGAAGTTTAAGGCAAGAAAGGCAGCCGCGACAAAAAATCCTAAGAAAACAAAGAAGTAACTTTCTTTTTGGTTCCCTCCACTTAAATTAAGGGGAGGGTTAGGGAGGGGTTATGTTTTTAGATTCATAACACCCCCTGCCCCCTCTTACCTTAAGAGGGGGAGGAACAAAAAACCAGAATGGAAAATTTAGACAAATACAAACAAAACGATAAGACCAAGTATCTCGCTTCTGAATACGAGAGGCTCCTAAAAGAAGAGGAGTCTATAAATGCTATTACCGAAGAAGGGCTTAGGGAGTTGGCGGCTGAAGATATCAAAAATATAAACATACAAAAGGAGGCTCTAGAAAAGCAGATGGAAGATATTCTAAAGGAGGAAGAGGCTGAGGAGGAGTATCCGAATGAGACAGTTCTTGAAGTTAGGGCTGGTGTTGGAGGTGATGAAGCAGCCCTCTTTGCTAAAGACCTAGCCGAAATGTACAAAAAGTATGCAGAAAAGAGAGGTTGGTCGTTTTCTGTTGTTGATGAATCAGAATCATCTATTGGCGGTTATAAAGAAGCCTCTTTTGAACTTAGAGGTCGAGGAGTATATAAGGATCTACGTTTTGAGACAGGAATACACAGAATACAGAGAGTCCCAGAGACAGAAAAATCTGGCAGAATACATACAAGCACAGCCTCCGTTGCAATACTACCAATAAGGAAAAAATTTAAATTTGAAATAAATCCGGCTGATCTAGAGATAGAGTTTTCTAGATCTGGAGGTAAGGGTGGTCAAAACGTAAACAAAGTAGAGACGGCAGTGAGACTTACACACAAACCGACCGGTCTTGTCGTCCGTTCTACCGCCGAAAGAAGCCAGAGCGCAAACAAAGAAAAAGCCCTTGGTATCCTTTCTGCAAAACTAGAGGAAATGCAGAGAGAAGAAGAAGCCAAAAAATATGCCGCCGAAAGAAAGGAACAAATAGGAAATGTAGACCGATCAGAAAAGATAAGGACTTACAATATACTGCAGGATAGGATAACTGACCACAGAATCAAGAAAAATTGGCATAATATAGAGTCGATAATGGCTGGCAATATACAGGATATTGTGGACTCTTTTACTGATGGAAGTGGCGAGAGGGAACTTGCGGATAATTAAAGGCTTTGGTAATATATACTCCCAATGGCAGAAGTAGAAACAAAAAACCCAATAATCGAGGAGCTCTACAATAACGGGGCTCATTTTGGCTTTAGCAAATCAAGAAGGCACCCAAGCGCAAACAACTACCTATATACTTCCAAAAATAGAAACGACATATTTGATCTAGAAAAGACAAGCGAGTCTCTAGATAAGGCTCTCTCTTTTGTAAAAGGTCTTGCAGAAAGAAAGGAAACAATACTGCTTGTTGGAGGCAAAAATGAAGCAAGAAATATAATAAGAGAAGTTGCAGAGTCTATGGATATGCCTTACGTTGCAAGTAGATGGATAGGAGGTACCCTCACAAACTTCTCTGAAATAAAAAAGAGAGTTGAATCAATGCTAAGTCTTATATCCCAAAAAGAAAAAGGTGAACTTGCAAAGTACACCAAAAAGGAAAGACTGCTTATAGACAGAGATATAGAAAAATTACAAAAGATGTTTTGGGGTATCTCAAAAATGTCATCTCTCCCAAAAGCGATTTTTATAGTTGATCCAAGATATGAAGATATAGCAACAAAGGAAGCAAAGCTTATGAAGATTCCGGTGGTTGCTCTTTGTGGTACGGACAACAATTTTAAAGAAGTTGATTTTGCAATACCAGGAAATGATTCAAGCCAGAAGAGCATAAGATACTTTGCAGACAAGATAAAAGAGACTTACATAAAAAATAAGGCACAGACAATAACTAACAAATCTTAATATTTTGAGTTAAGATTATTGCTGTGGTTGTCTTTGGTTTATATATTAGAATTTAAGTTTTAAAAACTTATGAATATTTCAACTGAGCAGGTCAAAAAACTAAGAGATGAGACTGGTGTTTCTGTTATGCAATGCAGAAAAGCGTTAGAGGAAGCAGGTGGAGATGAAGAAAAGGCAAAAATAATACTTAGAAAAATAAGTAAACTTTCAGCCGAGAAGAAACTTGAAAGAACTTTAGGGGCTGGCACCGTATCTGCATATATCCACAGCAACGGTAACGTAGGGACAATGGTAGAACTTCTTTGTGAGACAGACTTCGTTGCCAGAAACGAGGAGTTCAAGTCTTTGGCTAGAGATATTGCAATGCATATTGCCGCACTTGCTCCAGAATACGTAAAGCAAGAAGATGTACCAGAAGAAGCAAAATCTAAAGCTAGGGAATTGTTTCTATCAGAAATAGCTGACCTGTCTGCGCAGGCAGGCAAACCAAAAGATATGCAAGAAAAAATATTGGAAGGTAAGATGCAGAATTATCTTGCAGAAAAAGTTTTGATAGACCAACCATTCATAAAAAATCCAGACATAACAATAAAATCACTTATAGACGGAGCCTCTCAAAAGTTCGGTGAGAGAACCGAGATCGGTAGGATCTGCAGGTTTTCTATAAACTAAAATGACAACAATAATTGTTTTTGGATCATCTCTTTTTATCGCTTCAGCGCTTGTTGTGTTGCAAGGTTTGGAGTTGCGAAAATCCAAAAAAAATATTATCCTTAGCCTTATCGCAAGACTTGATCCGTATTCAGAAAAGCTTTTGGAGACACTTAGGTTCAGGCTTTTGCAGATAATTCAAACTGTTAGATTCATTATCTTTGTCTGGTCAAGAGAGTTTCTAAAAAGTTATTCCGACAGACTCAGAGAAAGAATCTTCAGAGAATTTGAGATGAGGCGTAGGGTTGTGATGGGTGAAAAGGAGATAAGAAACAATGGTTCAGTCTCTTTTTATCTCCGAAAAATAAAGGAAGAAAAAACGACGGTAGGAAAGGGAAAGATAGAAGATGAGTTGAATTAATTTGAGGTATTATTGCCACCTTAGCTCAGTTGGTAGAGCACCCGTTTTGTAAACGGGCGGTCGTCAGTTCAAGCCTGACAGGTGGCTCCAAAATATGGAGGAGCCCAAAATCCAAAATATACCTAGTCTAGAAGAAGAATTAGCTCTGCTAAGAAATAAAATATCAGAAGCTTTTAGAGCAGAGGGTTTGTCTCCCAAAGTTTATGAATCAATTGAAAACTGGAAGAGTAAAAGAAAGATTGAGGCCGATAGCTATAGAGAACCTAAAGAAGCAATCAGAGAAAGGCTTCTATACAACATAGAACTAGCTGAAATATGTGCAGAGATTGGTGACGGCACAAATCTTGAAGACTGTATAAAAGATCTTGTAGATATATGGGAAAATACAAAAGAGAATCTCTCTGAAGAAGAATACACTTCTTTTAGAGATAGGCTAAACCAACTTATAGAATAAAAATTTTATTGAACCTTTGTGGTGGTTGCGGATTTTGCGGCTTCGGCTTTTTGTTTGTCTATCTTTTTGAGGTCAGGGATTATTTCCTTGATATCTTCAATAGATTTGAATCCGTAGTAAACCTTGTCGTTTATAAGTAGGGCAGGGAGTTCGCCCTTTATGTTGTAGATATTTATAAATGTCTTTATAGCAGAAAGATCTAGGTTGTAATCAAAGGAATAAACTCTTAGCTCTGGATATTCTTCTCTGAGCCTAGTCAAAACATAACCTTCCTTTTGACAATCACCGCAGGTTTTTAGCTCACTACCATCCTCCACTTCTTGCTCATTTGAATAGAAATAGATTATGGAGAGGCCGCTCGTACCACACTTATCTTTAACTTTTTGCATCAGCAAGAAGTCTTTTATTTGAAGTAGGGAGTAGTATTTTTTTAGATTTATTACCTCCTCATCATCGGAGCCTCTGTTGCTCTCTGTATAAGAAAGCTTATCTCCAAGAGACGATAGTTCGCTAGAGAGGAAGGATTTACCTATCTCACGGCAAGAAAGTTCGGAGAGGAGGGAGAACTGGGTCTCAGAAGAGAGGATGTCTACGGCAATACGGCTCTCAATGTTCTTTATCTCGTTCATTTTCTTCTGGCTAAAGTAGTTGCTAGCCATAATAGCCGTCGCAAATATCACGGCAGTTATAAGAAAGGTATATGCGTATTTCTTCCAATCAACTTCCATAGAGAGAATACTCTACCTCCATTTTGTGGATTTTGCAAATACGACGTTAAAGACGGCGCGAGCCATCCAAAATGGCACTATAAGAGAATAAAGAGCAAGGAAATAGAGAACTTCCTTACCCGGCCTCAATCTCTCTCTGGCGAGGCTTCTAGAAACAAATATCATAGCAATGGTTCCAATAAGAGCAGCGAATGTAAGAAAGACTATGATCCTAGTATCAATGTAGAACAAATCAAAATTAAACCCATGCCAAACGATACCAACCGTTCGAAATTCTTCTATTCTAAGGAGGGCACTTTTTATGAAATCAAATATGACGGTTGCAACAAAATAAAGGGTAGAAAATATTGAAAACCCAGCAAGTGGTAAAATCATAATACCGAGGTGTCCGTACTCTGGTTTGAAAAACATTTTTCTATAATCAATAGCGTTCTTAAGAAAGCCGTAAGTCCACCTTACCCTTTGTTTGTAAAGTTTTCTTAAAGTGTTTGGAGCCGTTGTAAAGACGTAAGCATCATGAGCATTATCAATCCTCATCCTGTTTTTCTGCATCCTAAGAGCCATCTCAAGATCTTCTGTATTGTGAGCTTTTTTGTACTCTCCGATTATAGAAAATACTTCTCTTCTAAAAATTGAGAATGGTCCAGGTGTAATATAGAGAGCGTTTAAGTGAGAGAGAATTTTTCTTATAAAAATTCCTATCACGTATTCTACTTTTTGGATAAGTTCCAAGTAGTTTTGAGGATTGTTTATTTTCATTGATGGAGTAACAGCCATAACAGAAGGGTCAGAAAATCTATTGGCGATCCTCTTTAGAGCTTGGGGATGGACAAAAGAATCAGCATCCAGACAGCCAACAAGATCGCTTTTAGAAACAGAAATACCCAAGTTTACAGCAGTGTGTTTGCCACCGTTTTCTTTCTTTAGAAGCACCACTTGCTTGTTCTTAGAAAACTTCTGCAATACCTTCCAGGTGTTGTCTGTGCTACCATCATCGACTGCGATTATGGATAGCTTATCCTTCGGGTAGTCTAACTTTAGTAGTGAAAATATGGTCTTTACTATTGTATTTTCTTCATTCCAACAGGGGACGATTATGCTAACTGTTGGCAATTTTTTGTGGGGTAAATCTTCAAAAACATTCTTTCTTATAGAGCTCCTTACTTCAAAATAAGTTATGAGCAAAAACACTTCAAAATAAAGTGCAATAAACAAAAGTATGTAAGTAATTATCTCGCTCATTTCGTGTTTACACTATACCACACCAATAAATAAGTTGGCAAACTACCTTATTTTGGCGTCATAAACCCTTGCCGTCTCTTCCTCTAATTTTTTGTGCATTTTATCAACTTCCTCGCCAGTAAGAGTCCTGTCGAGTGATCTGTAGGTTATCCTAAAAGCATAGCTTACCTTGCCTTCGCCAAACTTCTCTTTGTTTTCATACTTATCAAGCATCTCTACCTGCTCGGCCATGTCTCCCAAAAGATCCCTGACTAGATCAAAGTAGTTATTCGGTACAAAGGTATTATCTACAACAAAAGATATATCCCTCACTACTGGTGGATATTTGCTAACTTCTACAAACTTATTACCGAGTTTTAGCTGTTTTTTTACCCTCTCATCTTCTGACCAGAGAAGTCTTATATCCGGAAGCTCCATGCTGATTATTGCAAGTCTCTCAAGTCCAAAACCAAAGGCCCACCCCGTATAATTGTTGGCATCGACGCCCAGCTTTTCTAACACATCTCCCTTCACAACCCCACAGCCCAATACTTCCACCCAGCGCCCAAGAACCTCTATCTCCATCTCAAGACTTGGGTCGGTATAAGGGAACGAGTCCGGATTAAATCTGTATTTTATATTCTCACCAAAAACAGATTGGATAATCTTTACCAAAACGTTCTTTAGATCATCTATGTTTACAACACCCTTGTCTTTAGGAGTTATGTACCAACCATCAATCTGGTGGAATACATTCATATGATTTCTATCTATCTCATCCTTTCTATAAACTTTGCCGTAGGATATGACTCCAAATGCCTCATTGTCGGCAACTCTTTTTTTGCCAATATCTGAAGTGAGGTAGTAGTACCAAGACACTGTTGTGTGAGTACGTAGTATGTTTTTGTCGTCTGCGTAATAAGTATCAGACCTGCTTCTGGCTGGGTGATCAGGAGGGAAGTTAAAAAGGTCAAAACTAATATCAGCCGGGACTATCTCGGGGATTTTTATATCATCAAAGTCTTTTAGAATATCGATAGATTTTACCCTCTTGATGAGTTCGTTTAGAGGGCTATCCGGAGAGCGAGACAGGTCTTTCATATTCAAATACCTTTTCATCCTAAGAGCTTCCGTATCACTCCTATCTTGGAGGTCAGCTCTTAAAGCATCTTCTGTTGTGCTATCTATTTTTATTTCTGCCATTTCTACTAATTTTAGATAATTTTAGCCAAAACTCAAGTTTTATCTGGATAAACTACCATATTCTGCTTTTTTGAGGGCTTTCTTTTACTCTTACAATTTGCTATAATATAGGGAAGTAAACAACAAATTTATATGCCTAAATCAGAAGAAAACAAGAAGGAAAATAATCAGAAATCGAGTTATAGCGCAGAGTCAATCACTGTACTTGAGGGTCTGGAGCCAGTTAGAAAGAGGCCCGGAATGTACATCGGTACAACTGGTCCGGACGGACTACACCATCTGATTTGGGAGATTTTTGATAACTCAAGAGATGAGGCTATGGGAGGCTTTGCAAATGATATCGAAGTTGCACTTCTTCCTGGTAATAGAGTAAGAGTCGTAGACAATGGCCGAGGTATTCCCGTAGATACACACAAACAAACAAAAGTGTCCGCTCTTGAAACGATCCTGACTACCCTTCATGCCGGTGGTAAATTCGGTGGAGAAGGATATAAGGTTTCTGGAGGATTGCACGGAGTGGGAGCTTCTGTTGTAAATGCCCTTTCTGTCTTTATGAGAGCTGAGGTACACAGGGATGGTGGTGTTTTTGTACAAGAATATTCCAAAGGCAAGAAAAAAGGTCCGGTAAAAAAGATCGGCTCATCAAAAAATAACGGCACAATCATAACCTTTGAACCAGACGTGGAAATATTTAAAGAGGTTAAATTTGATTTTGAAAGAGTTGTAAATCACCTGAGGCAACAGGCCTACTTGGTCAAAGGGCTTCGTATTTCTATATTTGATTTGCGAGATGTTAAAGAAAAGTTTGATGATACCAAAGCCTTTTATATAAGAGAGTTAGAAATAGACGCCCCAAGTATGTCCTTCTACTTTGATGGAGGGTTAGTTTCGCTCATAAGATTTTATAATCATACCCAAAAACCAATCCACAAAAATATATTTTATATAGAAAAAAATAACGAAAATTATGAATCGGTAGAAATAGCCTTGCAATATGTCGATGATATCTCTCCTAGGATAATGCCCTTTGCCAACAATATATACAACAGTGAAGGTGGTACACACATAACCGGCTTCAAAACCGCACTCACAAGAACTCTCAACACCTATGCCAAGAAAAATAATTTGGTCAAAGATGGTGAGGATAGCTTTACTGGAGATGATGTTCTCGAAGGACTTACCGCTGTTATCTCAGTAAAACTTCGTGAAATACAGTTTGAAGGACAGACAAAGGCAAAGCTGGGAAGTGTTGAAGCAAGAGGAATGGTAGAAAACGTATTTGGAGAAGCTTTTGCTGCATTCCTAGAAGAAAATCCTGATGATGCAAAGGCTGTTATAAACAAAGTTGTACTTGCCCTAAAGGCTCGCAAGGCAGCAAAGGCAGCAAAAGACTCAGTACTAAGAAAGGGAGCCCTTGAAGGTATGACTCTGCCAGGCAAACTTGCAGACTGTCAAAGCAAGAGTGCTGAGGATTCTGAATTATTTATTGTGGAGGGAGATTCTGCGGGAGGTACTGCAAAGACTGGCAGAGACAGGAGGACTCAAGCAATCCTTCCTCTCCGAGGCAAGATTTTAAACATCGAAAGAGCAAGGTTGGATAGAATGCTCGCTTCCGAACAAATAAAGAACCTTGTGGTTGCCCTCGGTACTGCAATAGGAGACACTTTTGATATAGAAAAGCTCCGATATCACAAAGTCATAATTGCTACAGATGCCGATGTTGACGGCGCGCACATAAGAACCCTTATACTTACACTCCTCTACAGATATTTCCGTCCACTCATTGATGGGGGATTTATATACATCGCACAGCCACCTCTATACAAAATAAAAAAAGGTAAAGAGATACACTACGCTTATACTGATGAGGAAAAGATCGAGGTTTTGGGTAAGGACGCTGATAAAATACAAGAGACAGATTCTGGAGAAGAAGAGGTAGAAGAAACAGAAGAGACCGAAGAAGAAACTAGCAAAAAATCAAAAACAAAATCTACAAAGATTTCTATCCAGAGATACAAGGGTCTTGGAGAAATGAATGCCGAAGAGCTTTGGGAGACAACTATGGATCCAAAAAACAGACTTCTTATCCAGGTGCGGGTAGAAGATGCTGCAGAAGCAGACAGAATATTTGATATTCTCATGGGTACTGATGTCCCATCTCGCAAATCCTTCATCCAAAGTAATGCCAAAACCGCAACTCTTGACATCTAGTCAAGTTATAATTTATAATATAGAAAGAAAAAAGGAGAGAAGCTGTGGGTTATACGAGTGATAGAAGATGGAGGTGGAAAACGAGAGGAGTCCGATCATTCGGAACCACCAAGCCTTCAAAACTTGGTAAAAGCTCGGAGATTACGAATCAAGCGGCTGAAGCTAGTACCGAGACCCAAGGGCTGGGTGAGATATCAGACTCTGTCCGCGAAGCGAGTCTGAAATTTGCTCGCAAACGTTTCGGGAAAGAACCCGTCAGGTAACCCTGAAACCGACATACCAAAAGCGACCTCTTGCGAGGTCGCTTTCACCTTTTATAATCTTTCTTTGATTTCTTTTTGGATATTTGAGAGGAAGGTATCTAGGGGTTGTGAGCCGAGGTTGCCAGTACGAGATTCGACAGTGACTTCTTTTGATTCCATTTCTTTGTCGCCGATTACAAGTAGGTAAGAGACTTTTTGTAATTTTGCATCGCGGATTTTTTTGCCCAAACTTTCATTGCTTGAGTCTATCTCTACTCTTATTCCTTCTTCTAATAGCTTGTCAAAGACTTTTTTTGCATATTCGTTCTGTCTCTCACCAATAGGAAGCACCTTTACCTGCACGGGCGATAACCAGGTAGGGAACATCCCTGCATAATGTTCTATCATCACCCCCATAAATCTCTCGAGTGAACCAGATATTGCTCGATGAATAACCACAGGCCGCTCCTTTTCTCCTTTTTCATTAGTGAATTCTAGGTTAAATCTTTCCGGCAAATTAAAGTCACACTGAATTGTAGCTAATTGCCACTCACGACCAATAGCATCTTTAAACATGAAGTCTAGTTTTGGTCCATAAAAAGCCGCCTCACCCGGACCTAGTTTATAATTCAAACTATTTTGAATGGCCACATCTTCAAGTATTTTTTCTGCTGCAGTCCAATTTTCATCAGTCCCTATATATTGACTTTTATCATTTCCTCTTGTCGAAAGACGAACCCAATATCCTTCAAACATACCCATAGTTGTATAAAATTGTTTTATGATTTCAACAATTGTTGTTGATTCTTCTTTTATTTGAGACATCCGGCAAAACAAATGCCCATCATCCTGAGTTATAGCTCTTACCCGAGTAAGCCCTGAAAGCTGTCCCTTTTTCTCATCTCTGTATATTGTTGCTGGTTCAAAATATCTTACCGGCATATCACGATAAGAAAATTGGTTATCAGCAAAAATCTGCATATGATGAGGACAATTCATCGGCTTCATAAAGAATTTTTCTTCTTTTCCACTTACTCTGAATAACTCATCACCAAACTTTGATGCGTGACCTGAGGTTTCGTACAGAGCTTCTTTTGCAATATGAGGTGTCCAAACTCTGTCGTAACCTTTGTTTTTGTGTAATTCCCAAAGATAATCCTCTATCTCCTTTCTTATTATCATTCCTTTTGGATGCATGAGGGGTAGACCAGAACCAATAAGCTCTGAGACGCTAAACAACTTCATGTCTTTTCCGATTATTCTATGATCTCTCTTTTTTGCTTCTTCTTGCATCCATTGGTACTTTTCTAACTCTTCTTTACTATCAAAAGCCAGCCCATAAATACGGGTCAGCATTTTATTCTTTTCATCTCCTCGCCAATATGCCCCAGCTAGTCTTTCAAGTTTGAAGGAATCCGAGTCAATTTCTTTAGACGGATTTTCAACATGACCACCGCGGCATAAATCTGTAAAATCTCCACTTTTATAAAAAGTTATTTTTTCTCCTTTTTCAGCTAGTTCATCAATAAGCTCTAGTTTATATTCATTATCTTTCCAATAATCTTTTGCTTCTTGCACAGAAACCTCCTTCCCTTCAAAACTCTTCCAAGAAAGAAGGATCTCTTTCATTTTTTTCTCAAATCTAACCAGATCTGCTTCGATAATAGGAGTACTGAAGTCAAAATCATAATAAAAACCATTATCTACTGCTGGACCAATGGTTGCTTTTGCATCAGGATAAAATTCCTTTACTGCTGCAGCCAATAAGTGGGCAAGAGAGTGCCTCTTTTTTTCCAATTCATTTGTGTCGTTCATAAATTAAATATAGCAAAATGCTCAGTTTATTACAAAGAAAGGTTAAAATTACAAC
>CAZHPR010000006.1:0-45018 GCA_964534305.1 uncultured Candidatus Saccharibacteria bacterium | reverse complement strand
ATTAAAAGTAGCGAATTTTATTTAAACCTGATATCATTGTAGGTGCATTGATTGTTGGCATTGTTACTGCTGAAACACTCATTGTTTTAGCCAGATAAGAGAAAACTGAAGCACAAGCATCAGGCCAGTCATCTTTCCTGTCTGCTGTAGACCTTTCTCCATCAAAACTCTCAAGTTCTTTGTAGAATGCTGCAAGTGTTGCAGGTTCAAAAGTATCTTCTACAATAGATACCAAACCATTTTGACTGGCAGAACTAAATGCTTCAAATCGTTTTAGTTTTGATTTGTTGGAGGGGTTAGGGTCTTCTGCCACAATAAAACCAGCATTGGTAAACATTTTTGCCATCTCTTGGAAAGCAAATGCACCAGCCTGTCCGGGGTCTTTAGGAAGAACCACAATAGTGTCTGAGCCATCGTGTTTAGCTTGTAACAACATCCATGTATCACGAACACCGGGACGTTTTCTAAATCTACCATTCTGTCTAGTTAATTCATCAAAAGTCTCTTGAATATAATCGCCAACAATAATGTAAGTATCTTGGTTTGTTTTTAACATTTTGATACTTGCAGTATAGTCAGGATATCTATTCTTATCGGATGGTTCAGCAGAGGCTAAGTCCCACCCTCGTGCTTCTGTGCAATTCAAAGGCACTTTATCTAACTTATTTAACCAACTGCGTTGGAAATAGTTAGAACCTTCAGCCCTTGCGTGCCAGTTACCATCCAATAGACGGGCACGGTTAATTGGGGATTGTGCTTTTAGTGCAGACAAATACTTCGGGTTAGATTTTATTAGTGCAGGGTTATCGAAGATAGTCCCACTGATAAAAGTAAAGGACATTGGAGGGATATAAATCCTCTCTCCGTCATTTTCTTGATAGCAAATATCAGGATAAGCTTCTGCTAACTCTTCTTCTGTGTTAGCAAAAACAGGTTTGTCATCAACAATAACGAAATACCTGATAACTCCATCTTTACTTTGATCTGGGTATCCTTCAGGATCCAGATACCATTCAACGAACCCTAAGACCCAACTGTCCGGCGATGGATTACAAGTCCCCATACAGAAACTATCGCATTCTGCTTCAGAACGGAGGCGGCCTATAAGATATAAAAATTGAGATTGTGAAAAATGGGTCAATTCGTCGAAGCCAACAAACGAATATTGTACTTTTATGTTCAGAGAGGCTCGCTAGACCTCTCCCGCATCACTTATGTTCATCAACATTAGCTGCTGCTCTATGTCTCCATAGAAGTTCAGACTATATCATCCACAACAACATATTGTGGCCTACCGTTTCGAACACCATTAGCTTGTGTCCTACGCCGCTACATTCATCACGGCTAGTCGTTGGGCATTTAGAAACCTAAGTTTCATTTAGCACAGGATTGTCCTTAACTTAATAGTAGGAGTTTCCCTGTTTAGATAGGTTTGCTACACTAATCACTTAATGTAGGGGCTACAATTTAACCCTTGATGGTTGGCCTCGGCTGTATCTTCGTGCTCTAAGTGGGTGTACTTAAGGTTCCCACCACCTGTCCCTTCGAAAATAATCTCCATGTCTTTTTCACGGATTCTTGGATTAAGTGGTCTGAAAAGTTTCTTACTTTCTGTAAACAATCCCCCCGCACCTTTGAGTGGGCCAGTTGTTCTTCGAAACATTACACCTTCAAAATTAGGATCTTGATATGCGTGTTTTAATGCTTTTATTAAAAGAAGTCTCGACTTGCCACTACCTGCGGCTCCGCCGTATATCATGACATCCACTTTTGTATCAAAAGCTTTTCGTTGTTTTCCCTCTTGAGGGGCTAAATTAACAACATTATTTTGTTTAGTTGCCAATTAACCTCCAAAATTAACTACAATACCTTTCTCTTGTTCATTTTCTTCAAACTTATCTTCAACTACTTCAGTAGGCTCTTCCAGATCGGATGCTTCACTTGCAAGTAGTTGCTGATGAAGTTCAGCCGCCATCTCCAAGACCATACGGGCCGATGCATTTTGTACCTGGGGTGGTGCGCTTTTATCTGTCATCAACCTGTACACAGTTTCTAAAGCTTCTTCAGATATATTGATTATCTTACTTTTTAAACGGAACTGTGCTCGTTCAGAGTCGATTAACAATTTATCTTCTGATTTGGGGCGACCTCTCCCACGTTTCTTAGTTTTGTTTATTGATACTGCACTCATGTTTATTTCCTTTTAGAAATATAAAAATGAGGAATTAACAAACGTCAATTCCTCTGATTACTATAAAATATATTACCATATTTTTGTAAAAATATCAAATAAAAATTTAAATATTAATATTTACTATGTAAATCAACCTCTTGGAATTCACAATTATCTAATAATTTATTTAAAATATATAAAGAATCGTTTTCAAAACACTCTGTTGACCAACTTACAGGGTATTGGAAGTTGCGTTCACGAAGTTCTTTATGCAATTCTTGCTCATAATCATAGATTTCTTGATGTGTTGCAGTAAAGATCCGTAACTTCTTGATATTCCTGATCCCAGACATAGAAGGTATCCTCAAATCTTTAATTCTCTCATCTACATCAAAAGATCTTCCAACCTTAATGAATTTATCATTGAAGTTTAAAACATAAAGAAAATCTGTTTCATCTTTTCTTTCAGGAAAATAACCATTACCATTTCTCAATTCCCTGTGCCTGTCTTTAGAACAACCCATACAACGGTTGCCGTTATGTACAAAGTTACTATAAGATATTGACTGCTTACCGTGGACAGGACAAACATATTCGAAATAAGATTTTTGAGTTTTGTATCCGTCAGGAAACCCTTGCGGCTCGTAATTCATTTCTCTACAAATAAACACACAACGCTCTAATGCAACGTCTTCTGGTAGTCTATACAACGCAGCTACCCTATCTTTAGCGCAATAATTACACCTACTACCTTTGTAGAAAAAATCAGAATATTTTACATTTTGCCTTCCATGTTTTGGGCAAATATATTCAAAACGGGACTTAGCATTTTTATATCCATTAACAAAACCAATCACAGTATAACCCATTTCTTGGCATATTAAACTGCAATTATCAATTGCTATTGCATTATCCAGCTTACACCTTTTAGCCGTACCACTATTTTTACATTCAGGGCAGCCGCTTTTACCGTTGATAACAGAGGTAATAGAAGTAGATTGCCACCGATTTCCATCTTTCAGACACTCCAAGTCCAACTTTGTGTCTTGACCATTAAATTCTTCTGCAAACCCATGAACTATGAACCTACCCACCCCTAATCTCTTGATTATAGTTAAATATTGCCAATCTTCCCATTTATAAACAGAACACCCACATGGTTTCTTATCGGCATTTAAATTATACTTAGTGCTAACAAAATACCCATCAGGAAACAGCTCTTTATCTTTAGAACATTCCGTACAAGTTACTTTATACTTTATTGACTCATTTTTATTAATTGAGTGAACACCAATAACCTCCAACTTCCCATCTTTAGATTTCCAACCTACGAACTCTTTTGCCTTTTCTAATTTATCATTACTTTCCAACAACACACCCTCCTCTCAAAAGCAATAAAAGCAATAACAGCCAGATACCTTTAGACATCCAGCTAATAATTAAATTTAAATATTTAAACTAACCAACCTTTCTTTCTGTATTCTTCTAGTTTTGCTTTGCGTCTTTCCAACTCTTCTTCCGAAGGTTTATAATTCTTTCGTTCAATATAGTCTTGCCAATGCTCATCAAGGTAGCTATCAGGGTTATCTGAAAACTTCTTCATTTCTTGTTGACAAAACTCGCAACCACAAGACATCTGCTGTTGTTCTCTTTCCATTCCTCTACGAAGTTCATTTTTAAATTGTTGCTCTGTAATTTCAATGTTATCTTCGATATCATGGTATGGGTTTCTTCTCTCCAATCTACTTCTCCTTTTTCTTGACTCTTCTCTTGTCACAAAGACACCTTGGCGTTCTTCCTTTGTAAAAGGACTCTTAACTTCTCTGCGTTGTATCATAATTCATAATCCATTCACAAAACTCTTCTGATGTCTTAATATGTTCAGGAACCACAATAGGATTCTCATGTGCATTCTTGATTCGTCTATTCATTTCTTCAATGTCATAATAGAAACCTGAATCTTCTTCAAGATCATCTTCATAAACTTCTACATGGCTCTTCCAGAACTCTTGATGATTGCTTCCATCACCATGTAATCTCATACCGCAAACTGGACACTTCTCATAGCACAACCACCCACCATTAAGATAAATAAAGCTTTCAAATTCTTCATTTTTAATCTTGCAATAATTCATTTTCACAGTTTCTCTCTTCTTGTTTGATCTTGTCAACTACACGTTGAAGTTCGTCTAGTTTTTCTTGTGCCCACACTACATCCGAAACATCGTCTCCTGTTGTAATAACAATATTATTTTGTTCTAGTTTCATCTTTTTCCTTAATTCTCTTCTTGCTAACCGCTCCATAGAATCTTCTACCGTCACTTTCTTAGCGTTACCTGATGTTGGACAATGTATCTCTGATTTTAAAGGCATAGGTTGCCCTTAGTAGCGTATGTACTAACGGCTTGATTTTCTGCCCAACGTTCAATTTGTTCTTGGGACATCTCTTCAGGACAGAATTCTAGCATCAGTGCATCAATTTTAGCTTGTAATGCACAATTGCGTTTAGCAAGGTCAATGATGGTTTCATTGCTTTTTCTTGTTGCAAACTGAACACCTGCCCTAAATGTGTCACTTAGTTGACTAGGTTTTCCAATAGGCAACCTATGTAACTCAAGCCCTTCTCGTTCCCACTCTGTCAATTCAATTTTATGCATACTCACAATGTTTCTCCTTGATTATGTTTAATACTAAACTTTACAAATCATGTAGAATGTCCCAATACTTCCGCCAAACCTTCCAGTATTAACCACAAGATAATTTCGCTTAAGATAGTTTAACTGAATATCGGTAATAAGTTTTGAACTTATATGTCCATACCCAATGTTTTTATCCTTAACAGATTCAATAAGTTTATTGTAGGCCAACATTTTGACATCTTCAATATTCATAATCTATTCTCCTTATTCTTTACTACAGCCATTCAATGCTTTCTCAAGCACACCAATATATCCGTCTTGCTGTTGTACCAACTTATACATCTTTCTAACCTTCACAACTGGGTTATCACTTTTCTTGATATTGATGGTAACATAGTCTGTTCTAGCAGGCAAGTCAGATTTATCAATACATGGTAGTGTAATTGGGACTTTCATTTCTTGTACAACTACCTTCACAGCAGGTTCTGGTTTAGATGTGCATCCTGACAAAATCAACAAAGCAAATAGTAACACGATAACAATATTAACTGGTGTCAGTAGATACCTAATCCACATACATATATTCTTTAAAATTTCAACTAAGTCTCTCATATTTTTATTCCTTGTAAAAGTAACCAATCGTACTCTTTTTGTATATAACTTGAGCATATGATATTAAATGTGTAACATTGTACACTATACAATCTAATCTCCAATCTTTGACAGTTCCTTTAGAGTATCAACGCATTCATTGTTTGTCAACCCTTCTTTTGAATTAAGGTACTCTTCCAGATTTTGATTTGCCAGTTGTGCTTTTTGCTTTTCATTGTCCAACAACTCTTTCAACGATTCTTGTTTTTCTTTAGATTTATCAGATAGTTCTTTCAACTTAACATTCTGCTCATTTAATTTCATTTGAAGTTGATCAACAGAAGTATTGCTAACTATAAGACGTTCTTCAATCTGAACAACCTTCTGCTCTGCAAGGGCTAGTTTTGATTCAAGAATGCTATTACTAACATTCAGATAAAATATTGTTGCCATCAAGATTACAATCAAAGATTGAGCCCAGTATCTTTTAATAAATTCAAGTACGAGTTTTAGTTCCATATGTTTTCCTTTTGTTGTGGATAAAATAAAAGCCCCGAATCACGAGGAAACGAGGCTTGTTGGTTAAATTTGAATTGGTAGCCCTGTTCGGTAACGATCCGAAGTAACCCACTTATCTGGTGTACAAGTTTATAAATCTCGGTGCCTTCCTTAAGCTACAGTGCCTTTGTAAATTGGTGCTCCATACTGGCGACGATCCAGTCCTGCCGATTTAGAAGATCGGAATGCGATCCAACATACATTAATGGAGCAGAAATCTTTAAAACACTTAGTGTTGGATTACAAAACCAGTTGTATCATCACTAACGGAATCTAACGCTAAATATTCTAAAGAAGTCTCTCTTTTATCTTACAGAGACCAACAAGAACCTATTCCAGAAGGTTCATAGGATTTTCAAATCTATGTAATTATCTTATCAAAGAAACACAAAAGAGTCAAGACTTAAAACGATTAGTACCACAAATTTTCATAATATTTTGCAAACAACATCCGACCTTCTTCACATTTCTTTTGATGATCTTCAAGATCTTTATAGTACCGTTGTTTTTCTTCTTCGTTATCACAATTCAAAAAGATTTGTGTAGAACCGTTAGCTTTCTCTCCATGTTCTAGGTTAATCTTAAAATTATAATCTTGAATATAGGGCATGTTATCCTTATCAAAAGCATAAATCATTTTGTCAATTGTATTGTGCCATTCTTTAACTTCTTCATCTGTTACATCCTCACCTTTGACAAATAAGGACGGAACACCTGAATATTTCGACTTGATAATTGTTTCTTTAAACTTAACAATGCCTGCCAGAATGATTGGTGAGAGTGTACAATCCAGATCCCAAACATCCTTGCGGCTTGCAACCCACTTACCTTTTGACTTGTGCATTCAATACCCCCTTAAAATTAAAACTATTTCCAACCCATCTCACTATAAAACTTCTGAAGGTGACTTTCAAACTCTTGTTTTAGCTCCTTTGCTTCGATCTGCTCGGTTTGAACTAAAATATTGAGTTTGTCAACAACAAAGTACAATTCTTGTGGTACTTCAATGCGTGTGGCACTCCTAGACGATGTTGGATACCACATATCAACTGAATCTCTTCTGGAAGTATAATCTTCCATATCATTTACAACCCTTTCAACAATAATTTTATATTCAAATCCGTTAGCATATACAACTGTAGCAGAGGCTTGTTTTGTTGCTCCGTTTAACAACCTAACTTCAGGAACAGCATCTTGAAACTTTTTAATTAATTGTTTTGTGATTTTATATTCTGGCATAAGTCCTCCTTACTGAAATTTAATTCTCAAATTAATCGCTTATTGTTCAATTTGGCTACAGAAGGTTTTAAGCATCTCTACCTGCAATGGATTATTGCGTTCAGGAGCTTTATTGTAAACTTGAACACCTTCGTCTACATAGCTGTAGTAGTGTTCGCTTGTAATATAATGCTTCTTTCCATCTACTACAAAATACAACTTACTAATAGTAGATTTATATAATTCAGAATCTTCTGATGTTGTAAAACCAAGGATATTACAATAATCCCGCTTGCTACTAACTCCACCTAGGAGTTCCATTTGATATGTAGATATTTCTTTATGTGCAAGGTTAGATTGATAGTAAGTATAACCACCAACTACGCAAATAATAAGTGCCAAGAATGCACCAATAACCAAAAACCTATTTTTCATTTGTTTTCTCCTTAAACATTAAAACCACTATCTTTCAGTAACTGAAGTGCAACAGCATAGCTTGTATAATCAGCAGGAGGAACATTCTGTTTATCTTTATTCTTTTCTTTCCATCTATTCATGTTTTCTACAATGCTAATTGCTTTAATAATTGTCAAGTGTTTTCCATATTTCATTTAGGTTCTCCTTCTTTAATTAACTTAAGATATTGTACAACAGCCTCTAACTGAAAGTCAAGTGCTTTCTTTACTTCTTTCCTGTGCTCATGTTCAACAGACCCCATATAATATCCTTGGTACTTCTTAAGTTCAGTGATAAACATTTTATCACGAAGATCTTTATCCCAGCAATAGACATAATTGAAGTCAAGATTTAACATTAGAGTTATTCCTCCACAAAACCACAAACTGTAATAGTTCCTTCTGGAACCTCTGTCAAACCATCATCAACTTGAAACCAAACAAGATTGTCTGAGTATATTAACTCATCAACTTTTTCTTTAAACTTTGTTGCACTTAATCCGAGAACAATAGTCACATCTTCTTGTGGAATAGATTCAGTCATTCTACCAAACTCTTTGCTAATATGTGCAACTTGAGCTGCAAGTTTACCTTCTGACATTTTCAAATTCTTGTTGTAGTAAATTTTAAATTTCACTATCTACTCCTTTAAAATGATTAACAACCAACTCTTCGTTATCAAGGTAGTAATGAATGTAGTCATAGAATCCATTACAATAATCTTTTCCGTCATAATAGTATGAAGGTTCTGTTCCTGTACGAATAACCTGACGAAACCTTTTAGAAGGTTCTTCTCCTGACTCTAAGTATTTTTCAAGTAAGCTTTCGGCATACTGAACTCCTTGCATATAAGTACCTTTGCTGCGATTCATTTTATTTCCTCCTCAAATACTCTAAAACTTGAATGTAAGTATACATTATCAGGAATCTTGTATGATGTCAACATCTCAAACATTTCCTTGGAAGAGTATCCATTGAGATTTTTGCTATCAGCTTTATAAGCAACAAAGAACTTCAAATGTTTATTTTGTTCAGCACAATCATAAAACTCTTTTATATTCTCAATCAAATTTTCTTTGCTGATGCTACGATAACCAGATTTAGAGTAAGTTTTAGTTGTTCCATCTGATAACTTCTCAACAAAACCTTCTCTAAGATTCTTTGTCACAAGAGCATAAGTTTGTCCTTGCAACCCTCTGCCAACACCATATTTTGCACCAAACTTCAATGCTGCTTTTGCAGCGCCAGCACCATGTCGTCCTTCAGGATTAGAACCGAAGACAAAAACATAGTTTGGTTCAAGTTGAGTTATTTGTTCTCCTGTCCAACACAACATATTAACCTCTCATCTCGTAAAGCATCTCTACAGTACCTGTTATTTATTATTTTGCAGTTTTGGATATTTAATTGTGTTTATATTCTTACTATAGAGATTGAAGGTATAACAATGCTTACCTTCAAGAATAATAGTTTGAAGTAAACCCTGTTCTAATTTATTTCTAAGCTTAACAACAAAAGGTTTATACTCCCCTTTATATTTTGTTCTTAATGCTCTTGAATGGTATACTTTACCTGTTTCCTGATCAATGTAACCTTTATCTTTCGGTGTTTCGCCTAAATAATTCCAATTTGAAGCTTGATAAACATAACCAACATGACCATGCATAGGATCTGCGTAAGATACAAGAACTTTAACGTTAGTATTTTTCTTTAGGTATTTTATACACTTTGCAATAAACCAAGATTCTGTGTTCCGTTTGCACTCGTCTAAAGTAACCAACCTTCGCAGCTCTAATACATCTGATTCTTTTTCTCCAAATTTTTTCCAAGACGTGGTACTCATTTGTCCAAATAAACAAGCGCCAACAATACTGTCTTCAAGTTTAATAGAAAAACAATAAGAACTTTTAACTCCATTGATAGATTTAGAATAATGATTCTTTTCTATAAACTCCTTTATATCTTTCCGATCACACAATGTAAAATCATATTTCATTCAACCTACTCCTTAATATTTAATATACGATCTTTTGCAATATCAAAATAATTATCATCTAGCTCTATCCCGATGAAATTGCGACCAGTGTTTACACAGGCGACTCCAGTAGTTCCGCTACCCATAAACATATCTAAAATAGTATCACCAGCGTTTGACCAAGATAAAATATGGTCAACAGCTAAAGCTAAGGGAAATACCGCAGGATGGTCTTTATTTAAAGATTTTTCTTCGTTAATTCGCCAGACGTTATGCCTTTGTCCTAATTCCGCTACACGTTTTCCATGTTTTTTTCCAGATACTTCCTTAGTTGAGCCGTCCGCATTTCTTACAGTACCGTGATGTGCTACACCTGCGTGTTTATTTGGTTTATCTTTTATAGGGTTAAAAGTTTTTAATTTTCCTTTGACAAAAATAAACATGTATTCGAAAACAGGAGCGTATCTTGTCCGAAGCGCACCAACGGCAGAGAATGTGCTTTTCTCCCATATCATTGTGTCATGTAGTTTTAAACCTACAGACATAGCGTATAGTGCCTGCTTAAAAGACGTACCGGTTTCACTACCATTTTTTGTAGCGTCATTAACCACCCACACGCAAACACCCCCATCTTTCAATACTCTTTGGATATTATTTATGACGTTTTGCCACACATCAGGCCCCCATACCAAAGAGCCATTATAGTCTCTTAAATCATCGTATGGCGGTGAAGTAAGAACCATATCCACACTGCCGTCTGGGATTTCCTTCATTCTTTCAAGGCAATCACCTTTCATTAACCATAGATTTTCGTTTTTAAAATCTTCCATCATATTCTCTCCTTAATATCTCTTAATTTTCAATTTCAAATTATAACTATTTCCAAAACTTTGTTCATATGCCAATGTCATTGCTTTAACAACGTTATCAACACAATCTTCTGGACATACAATACTATCGTGTACAGGGATTGCTGGAATGTTAAGCTGTATCATATAGCCCAGAACACGTTCCATCCAAGTGCTGTCCAACCATTGCAAAAATGCACCTGCATTACTACCGAAACTTTCACTGATTGCCAAGTTTCTATTTGCCATATTAGCATAGAGTTGGTTGATGTCAAGGAAATTTATACCAAAATACATACGATCTTTTTCTGGAAGATTGGCATCATCGCGCAACTTACGACTAATACTCTGTAGAGCAGCACCACGAGTTTTGTTGTTAAAAGCCAGCAACACAGCAATCTTATTTAAATTTCGCACTGGGTCGTATTGGTCTTTACCATACTTAACTTTATATTTTTCAATTGCTTCATAATCAATCTCAGCCGGAACTTCAAAATCATAAGGGTCATAATCCACATGTATGCCAGCTCTTGTTGCCAAGATACTAGGGTGCAACGCTACTGCATCTACCTCACAACATTTTCGGCCATCTACTATGATTTTCAACCTGTCCTCAGGAGCCATAGTTTGAATCACTCCCATCTGGGTATAGTATCTTCCACCCAGCTCGAAACTAGTATTAAAAATCCTACGAAGGAACGGTTCAGCAATCAATTTACCATTTTTATCAAGGAACTTGAAATCGCTCAAGTGCTCGTTGTAACCTTTTAGGAAGTGAATTTGTTGTAATTGAAGCTGTGTTGGTTCATATTGCAAATCATTTTTATCTTCATCACGTAGAATCATAATGTTCTCCATTGAATATTTAATGGTCTTATCTCGAAGTAATATCAACAGTTTTTCATTCACCACCATTTTACTAACTGTGCGCTTACCTGTTGCTATTTTCTTAATCTCGCCATTACTGTCAATATGTTCATGGTAAATAAAATCTCCCCCTAACACAACATCAACCATACCTTCATCTTTTAAAACACCAATCAATTTATTAAAAAATGTATAAGATAATTTTATTTTACATTGCTTACCATTAACTTTTATACCTTCATCGAAAAACTTACGTTCTTTTGTGAACACCAGAGTATCTTGATTGTTCATTACCAGTCTTGATACATTGAACAATAAATTCCCTATGGTATACTTCAATGATTTTTCATCTGATAATCTAATTTTATAGTATTCGCTGTATAATTTATAAATGTAATCTATCTCATCAGATAATTTTCTTCTGTAATTACTGTTTGTATAATAATAGTATAATAGCATAATAAATCCTCAACAGAATTAGAAGAAAGGTTAAGAGAAAGAGGGTAGAGCATTAGAGGCATTGAAAGAAGACAAAACCATTATGTAACAAGGGCTGGAACCCTGTTTAAGGGGTCGTCAACCCCACTGCTCCTGCAATCTAATTTTCTCTATTTCAAAGATAGCCTCACGATAAAACCATTGCCTCTCTTGTCCTAATTTTTGTGTATGATAGTAGTTCTTTTTCAAAGTCTCAAGTTTTAGTTCACCATCTTTCCAAGCCTGTACAGCCTGATCAATAGATTCATACTTAGCTCTAGCCATGTTTCCTCCACCTATACTACATTGTATCACATATTCATAAAATATTCAAGGTTTAATAGCAATAAAAGCACCAAACCTTAAACAATGCCTAAAACGCTCTATAATCAATTCTACCTTATCAGGGCTACCCTTGCACATACTGCGTTAAACTATTCAACAGAGAGCTTCCTATAGCCCTTAAAATTGACATTTAGAGTTCAATAATACTTAACCAATCTCAATAATAGATGCTTTTAGTGTCAGAGCCTTCTGTTGACTGAATCAACACTCAAGTTCATATTGAATTTTAGTTGTATCGATACTCTCTTGCATTTGAAGTCGTTCAATCTCTTCTACCATAACTCGATGGCATTTCAGGTAGTCTTCAAAAAGTTCATTAAGCTTTGCATATTTCTCTTCCAACTGTTCAAGTTCTTGTTTCTGTTGTAGGTACATCTTCGATAGTTTGTAGCTAGTTATGGTGTCTGAGAGCTGTGTAGCTTCTTCGTGAAGTTTAAAATTGTTAGTTTCTTTCATAGTTTATTCTCCTTTGTTGGTTGTGTAGCTGTCTAAGTTTGTTTAAACAGCTTGTATAGCACTTTACAGTCGTTTCTAGCTGTTGTCAATACCATTGATGCCATAATCTCTTAAAATTGCTTAGGGCGCTTCTGAGAGCCTTTGTGGTGCCTCTACAGTATATTAGTTGGTTTTAGTTGTCAAATAGTTTTAGATAAAAGAAAAGGGCCGCCATCCGAAGATGTGGCCCAGTTAAATTAAGAGAGGAGAGGTATGAAAGAAAAGAGAAAAATAAAATCTCATAAAATGTAGGTCTCACTCGTCGCTGCGTAAATATTGGCAACCACCGCAACGGAGTTCCTATTGCCTGCGCTACATAATATATTAAGACATTAATATCTCAGCATCTTTGATGCTACATAATATAAAACTAAACCACGTTGCATGGATAAAGAACAAGGAGGGAGAGAATAGGGTGGATGTACAACTAGAGAAGGAGGACTCATGATCATTGCACATCACTTGTGGCTGTGTTGAGCCTGAATCTAATTTTGTTATTAATCTATAATTAATATTAACATTGAAATTAAAAATTGTCAAGATAAATTATAAACTATTTTAGATCTTCTTCGGATAAATTGTGATTCTGAACATGGTATCTTGGTTATCTGGGTCTGTTAGTGAATAATAGACTGCAATATCACCTGTAGATGCACTCCAAAAATCAAGAGGTAATCCGCTAACAGTTGTTGCTAGTGTCCGTGAAAACATATCAGCTTCATCTTCTGAGATAAATGACGTATCTTGTTTATCTGTCACAACACCATTTTTAATTACTTTAAGTATTACATGGACAGTTGTCGGAATATTTTTGAAATGTTCAATTTCCCCTGAGGAGAGGAAAGTGTCAGCTTCCTTGCTGGGGTTCTCCCTACCAACCTGTTGATTTTTGTTGTTGTTTTGTTGTTCCATAATTAATAGTTCTTGTTAATAAATTAGTATATGATTTAACTTTATCATAAATTTTTTAATTATTCAAGAACTTTATTGTACAAGTATTTTATTATAAAGGCAAATCTAACAATCCGTTATACAGTTCTAATCTAGCACTTATGTTTTGTGCTGACTCTAATGATTCTATTTCTAACAGTATTTCCTTATTTGGCTCTATAATCCAACCTGAGCCATATGAGTTCCCAACAGATCCTTTTGATTTGTTAGACGTATTTCCTTCTGCAAAAATATCCGCTGCCCATTTTGTACCAAGGCTGGTGGGAGCTGTAACAGCATAAATATCAAAATCCCTGAAAGCAGGTTGATCCGGCCTTAATGAAAAAACAGGTTCGGGGTCTGGAAGAGTGATAGGTGTAAATCCAGTATAAAACCTAGCAATAAGTCCTGCTCCTGTGAAAGTAAAGAATCTAGCTTTCAAATCAGCAGGTAATGTTCTTGTTTTAATGATAGAATAAAATTTCTGGTTAAGGCCAGCATTAGTTAATCTCCTACTAGCTTCCCACTGAGAGCCTAATTTTTTGTTGGATTCACTATAGAATTGAACATTAATAGCCCTATTGCCAGAAAAGACTTCAGGAGGTATAATCGTAGAGGACTGAGATGATGATAATATAGTCATTATATCCCACCGATTTCTTGTATGTTAATTATTGCACTATCATAATCATTAGCACATTTGGCCCATATCTCTGGGCTGTTTGCTGTAATGATCTTAGTAGAATCTTCATTGAATATGTTTGAAACTAAAACACCATCTTTAGATTGTGCTGTAGGTTTGGTGCTAGATTCAAAAAGAATAATCATCGCATTTGTTTTTAATTGGATTGCCATTGGTGTTCCTATCGGTAATCCTGATAAAACATTAACTGAATACCAATCTAAACCATCTATACTCTTGTCTGGTATTCCCATAAAGTGCCTTTAGTTTGTTTAAATAGAATAAAACCCCATTCTGCCACAAGAGCAAAATAGGGTTAATAGTTATTTGACAAACTTATATTAACATATTTTTATAAAATTTTCAATGTGTTAACAAACTATATTTTTACAGAATAAGATTTTTAAATTTAATCTTCTGTTGTCCTTTATCTTTGTACCAGACTTCAAGAGACAAAACAGTTTTATCTTGTTTGATATTCAAATCATGAACAACAATCTTATCAGCCTTGTAACAGAAACAAGAAAGTGAGTGTTCAAGCAGCCGCTCAAGATTCTTTGATGTTTTCAAGACTACCTCCTTTCCTCCATTTATACCAACCATAGACACAATTCAACAGGAATGTTACCCACATTGCCAATGTTGCCCAGCCTGCATCATCATGTGTAGATGCCGCCTGAATCCACATAGTTACTGCAACAATGTTTACACACATCCAAATCAGCCATTGTTCGGCATAGCGCATAATCATCAGGGTAGTTGCAACAATACTCAGAATCGCAGTGGCTGAATCAAGACCCGGCATTGAACCATTCAACAGGTTAAGAAACTCTGCATATACTGCAATCGCCAAGCCAGTACCAATAAACAAAACAACTCGTTGTTTGGTACTCATGACCTTTTTAATTACATCGTAATTTTCATTGGAGCTATTCTTCATCCACAAGTAATAACCGATTACCTGCATTGGGAGAAACAAGAACGCATAAGTAATTGTTTCACCATACAACTTGAATTTATATGAAATCCAAGTATACAATGCGGTTGCAATGAATCCCCAGAAATAACTACTACTTTTACCTTTAGCAACTAGTACTGCACCAACAATTCCAGTAACAGACGACGCGAATTCCACAGCACTGGCATTTGTGCAATAACTCACAGCACTGATGGCCCCGACTACAGTAACCATCCATAGATAATCCAATTTAGGTTCAAACAGATCGTTTAGAATGGGCCATACAGCACTACTGAATTTGAATGTAGGGTGATTCACTGTTTTACAAACAAACCATCCACAAACACTACCCAAGAACAAACAATAACCCAACAACAAAGTCGGATTAACGGTCACAAACAAATCAGCCCAAGTATTCATTGTTAACTCCTTTCAAGTAGTTCATCAACTAGCCTAACACTTTCAGTGAAACGACTGTAGTAATTTCCACTGACCATTTTATACTGAATATCAAATTCTTCACATAGATCTTTAAGCAGTTGGAACGTTTGTTGACGTTTCTCCGGTGTGCTGTTCAATCTAAGTAGATCATACACCCATTCAACATCACAGTCAAGGAAAATAATCAGATCATAATCTTCTTTTTTAACCATTTCACGAAGAAGTTGACTATCTTTACCCATACACATCGCACTAAACAACGTGATAAGGTTATTAGTGTCGCTAAACAATACTTTTCTAGCATCTTTAAGATATTCACGTTCTTTACATTTATGTTTCATTGCAATGTATTCATAATCCTCAATTGTCATAGTTGATTCTGAACATCCCAATTCATTTTCACATATGGTTCTACCAACTTCTTCAACATATTGTGTACCATAGTATTGAGCAAGATTAATGGCTAATGTACTTTTACCTGAACTTTCAACACCAATAATACAAACTTTCTTTACAAAATCTTTTTGAGCTTCTTTACTGATATAATCCCAATACAAGTTCAAATTATTCCTAATGCGAGTGGCGGAGATGTCTACCATTTTTCGTTCAGGATCAATTAATGCAATTTCTGAATCAGGAAAATTCCTCTCAAAGTATCCATTATATTCAATTTCTGAACTAAAAACTTTATCAAAGTGTGAACATTTATAATTATGATAAACTTCATTCATCAAAAGTTTAGTAAACTCTACTTCGCCATCAGGATAACCTTTAATATTGGATTCATCCACTACACTAATTTTTATATTATTATAATGTTTAAATGTATTGGTCAACCAAAGAGTTCTATTTATTTTTGTTTGAACTTTTTGTTGATATGTAGTTAGAGTTTTTTGAAATTTTTCATCCCAACATAAAACTACATGCAATTCATTAACTTGTGAAACCGCCCTAATAATGGCAGATACATGTCCTTTTGTCAAAGGGGCTCCTTTCAAAAAGAATAGACCTTTTGAAATATTATACATCAATTAACCTCCAAAATAAACATAGAACCAATGTGTTCATTTTTCAACAATTCAATCACATCTTCTTTTGCAGAAGTTGTTGGATCTGAGATTGTATCATAGACGAGATTTGTAAGATCTTCATCATCAAGATTGACAACATCCTCAAAAATGAGAGTCAAGATCCGATTCCATGCTACTGAAGTATCGAAAAGTTCGGTATGAGTATAATTGTCGATCCGTGATAGTACAATTTTATTAGACATTTTATCCATCCTCATTAATTAAAAATTAAAGCTGTTGCAAGTTTAACAGTAAAATCAAACAACTTGAAAGAATAGTACCAGAAAACAACGCAAAATGCAAGCAACATTGCCCATACAACTCGAATTGTTACCGGATTCCAATTAATTTTTGATTTAAGATATTGATACATTATTGCTTCTCCTCAAAATCAAGGTAGTTTGTTACTTTTACATATTCAGTTTGCACACCGTAAGACATAGAATCTATACCATCTTTAAGTGCCTTACGAACAAATTTTGTTAGTTGTTCAACATTCTCATTGAATCGAACCATATTGACACCAACAAAATCCTCGCCACAACTAAACATGACATCCATCAGCTCATAATAATTTAAACCAAAGGCGTCACCAAAGAACATACCGAAATCGTAATAGTCTGAAACTTTATTTTTGAACACTTTAAGTTCAATACTGGAAAACCTCATACTATAATCAAAAGCAAACTCAGGGTAGTTTGCAGATCTGAAACCACACTCTTTCTTTACGTCTGCAATAGCATTTTGTTTGATTTGCTCGTTTAGTAGATTGTACAAACCTTTAATTTTACGCAATTTCTTTTCAATTTTGTTCATTTATTATTACTCCTGTTTCATCAGTTGTTTTAAGATAGCATCGCTAAACCCAGTTGTCAACATCTGTGATAAATCTTTCATCATCTTTTCAATTGGATGATCAACAATAATCGTACTCTTGGAGATAGATTCAAACTTGATTTTATCTTCCTGCAACTCCAACATGAACATCAGATTCGCAAAATCATCTGGAAGAAGCAAAAGTTGCGTCTCTTTCTTGTTTTCTGGAATCCAAGCTGGATAATCTGCATATGTAAACTGTTTGTATTGATCATCTTTATACCAACTACTGAAGTCATGACCTTCTGGATATCCACCATAATCATTCCATTCATAACTAAAATTATCCTCGTCTGATTTCAGAACAAAACCATTAAGTTTCAACAAGTTACGAAAACTATCGTTGATTTTGTTGTCCCAGACACCTTTCAGTTGTACCTTATATATTACTACATTCATTTCTATTCCCTCTTTCTTGATTAGATGCGAGTATAGTAAACCACGACTATCGTGGTGTCAAGAGCACAATGGAAAACTTTTGAAAGATTTTGTGTATCAACTAGGAGGGGTAAGGGTTCTATATGAGGAAGGAGAAGAGGCAAAGTTTTGTACATAGTATTGACATACAATCTAGATGGTGTAAGATATAGAGATTGATATTTATGAGATGATTTATAGGAGAAATGCAAGTGACTGGTAACAATGCCATTGACACTAGGGCTCCCGCCCAAATTGAAAAGAAAAAGAAATATGAAAAAGCAGAAGATTTTATTGGTAAAACATTTAACAATGACAAATTAATGGTTGTAGAGGTATATCAAAAAGGTAAACATACCACATTCAAAGTAACTTGTACTGAGTGCTCTAAAGATAAAGAACTATTTCCTGATGGTTATTTTATTACCACTAAAAGTAACTTAGTTAAAGGATCAAAACCTTGTGGTTGCTCTAAGAAAGCCCAATGGCTTGATTGGCAATATTTAATTCTTGCTCGTAGGATAGGAGAAAAG
Source organism: uncultured Candidatus Saccharibacteria bacterium (assembly GCA_964534305.1). Lineage (GTDB taxonomy): Bacteria > Patescibacteriota > Minisyncoccia > Phycocordibacterales > WO2-35-19 > CAZHPR01. The sequence goes on along the minus strand of CAZHPR010000006.1, from coordinate 26,470 downwards.
AAAGGTTTTATTGTTCATGGTTTTGCTGGACCATTCAAGAATGTATATACCAAATTAAATCTTGAATGTTTAAAAGATGGACATAGATGGACTGCAAGTATTCACAGTGTTATTAATAATGGTAGTAGTTGTCCTAAATGTTCTGGAAATTTAGAATTAACAGAACAAGAAGCATTGCAAAAATGTGTTGATATTTGCAAAGAAATGAATTACGATATGGTTGGTTTTGGCGATGGTTATAAAGGTGCGTATAAAACAACATTAAATTACAATTGCAAAGTACATGGGAAACAGACTGTAACTTATAAGAACTTTGTATATAACGCGACAAGGTGTAAAGGTTGCTGGAAAGATAGGAAAAAAGAACTTGGGAATTTTTATGGGTATTATCCTGAAAGAAAAGATGAAATTGATTTCTTGTATATTTTGAACTTTAATAATAAATTCGTAAAGGTTGGAAGATCTTTTGATGTTGCTGAAAGGATTATAGGTTTAAAATCTTTATCTAAAATTAAAAGTATTCACAAACTCCGCATATTTACAGCAACACACCAAGAAATTTATGATTTTGAGCAAGAACTGCATAATGAACTTCGTGAACGTAATTTTCAACATTATGTTGACTGGTCTACAGAGTGTTTTGAGAACGATTCACTTTACATTCTTAACAAGATTCTAGATGAATGTGGACTTGAAGAAGTATCACTCTAGGTTTTTATTCTGAAAGTAAGCTAACAACAGAATAATCTTTCTTGAAGATTTTGAAGATAAATGAGAAAATGTAGTTATGAATTGAGGAGTTAGAAATGATTTCTTGATTTGTATAAAATCAACAACCAACAGGAGATATGATTATGCAACACCTTCAATCTTACTTTGAAAACCTAAACAAAACAAAAGATTTCATGGAGATTATTGCACATGCTATGTGTTTGGCAACTGCTGAACCACAGTATGCGGCGCAAGCACAAGAGTTCCTAACGGAAAAATATAAAACAAAAAATGTAGATACTTTTGAATTTTTACAAAATATGAAAGAGATACAAACTGTTTATATGACAAACAAAGCACCACTTCTTGGTGGAGATAATAAACCACACAAATATTGGTTTGAAAATGGTATTGTTATTTAATGCTTATTAAAACCTCCTTCAGGGGGTGGTTTTATAATCTATAATTTAATTACAATAAACTAAAGGAGAAAATAAATGATTAAAAAGTATCGCCTTGTAAATCCGCGAACAGGTGGGATGTATCAAGTACAAGCTCTTAGAGATTTCGGAGATGTTGTAGCAGGAGACATTGGTGGTTTTATCTCTGGAGAACATAATCTAAGTCACTATGACACTTGTTGGATATACGATGAAGCAGAAGTTATGGATGATGCAAGGGTTGTTGATTCGGCTAAAGTGATGGGTAAATCCAACATAAAAGGCAATTCCATAGTAGGTGGTTATTCTGTTGTTACTGGTACATCAACAATAAAAGATCATTCTCATATTTGTGGTTACTCATATGTAAAAGATGTTTGTGTTGGAGACCACTGCCATATTGCAGATATTACCCTAAAAGACCCAATGTACATTCAAGGGGACTTTGGTAGAATAACGATTACAGATTCTTGCTTATATTGGGAGGGTTGCTGGATACGGATTACAGGTGCTGTATCATTTTTTGAAAACTTAGCACTTGACGAGCGTAAGTTTTTCAGGCTCCCAATAAAAGGTACTGAAGATTCTGTGAAAACAATTGAAAAGCAGTACGCTGCTTTAAAAGATGTAGTTATCCCTTTTATCATACCTATGGCAAAAATACATCAAGGAGTGGAATAAAATATAAATAATATAATAAGACCTCCTTCGGGAGGTTTCCTTTTATCTATTACCTATTGACATACTTTTCTTACGTGATATAATGATAAAACTCAAGATGAACACAGGAGAATTCCTTATGTCAGATGATTTCAATGATAGTTTCGAAGAGTTTAGCAAAGAGGAAGATACATTTTTCTGCAAGGATATGCTTCTTAGCCAAGCAGGTGAGTTGCAAGACGTGTATCGTTATATTTATGATTTTCATAGACAACACCCTTGTGATGAACTGGCTGTTGTGCTAAGATATGTAGAGCTTGCAAGAATCGGTCTTGAACAAGCTTTTGATGTTTTAGATGATAAACTGTTTGACTCCAGTGAAGGGAAAGATTATACTTGGGTTCCAACTAAAGATTAAGGAGAAAAGAAATGGATAAAGTACGAGAAGAATTTGAAAAATGGGCTAAACAATTCTTCAAACTGGATGTAGAAGATTGGGGAGAGTATATTGATTATGAAACTCAATGGGCTTGGACAGTATGGAAAGCTTCACGAGAATCTATTGTTATAAATCTCCCAGAAAACTGCAAAGGAAATGCTTTGACAGTTTCAGAACTTAAAGAACAGCTTGATAAAGAAGGAATTAAATATGACTTTTAAAGATAAACCAAAACAGTTGTTTAACTCAGAGGAACTTCACCGGATTGCTGGTGCTGCCCAAAATTTATCCAACTGCTGTTATTTTGAAATCGGGTTGCTCGGGTTAGCAGATGATCGCCATATTTCACAAGAAGATGGTGCATTGATTCCATACATGAAACAACTTCTAAAGACACTGCCTTTGAAATTAATTTTTGAAGTTATGTCAGAACAAGAAAACAAGGAGATTAAGAATGTATAAATATGATGATTTTAAAGACAATATTGATTTGAAATATTTTGCTGACACTATTCTTCTTGCAAAAGAAAAGTTCAAAAATGGAAATACTGTTAAACGAGAAGATTTGATTGGTTATGGTGATTCTTGGATGAACATGGCTTGTATCGATAAACTCCATGAGCTTGAATATATTGCTGTTGTTAAATATAATGAGATTTCACAATATACTACTTACAGGAATATTCGTCTATGACGACAAAGAAAACGACAACAACTAAGAGTACCGCATCGAAGAAGGGTAGAACAAAACAGACAACCAAGAAGTCTAGTTTTGATGTACACAATTTTGTTTTTAAAACCAAGATCAAGTATGTCCTTAATTGGATGCAGTACATGGAAGAAGAGTTGGATGATATCAACTCTGAATGGCTTGATGGAGAGACATATGATTTATATGCTGTATGGTTAAGAGATATTAACCATTATATTAACAATGGGATTCCTTGGACGCTGTTGTCTGCAAGGGAACGTTATTTGATGGGAATTTTTAATCCAGAAACAAAGAAAAGTCTTGATGATAATGACAAGCCGTAGTATACTTTAGTTACAGAGTTGTTTTTAGGAGATTAAAATGAAAAGCAAAATCAAAGGGTGGACAATGTTGGTATTTATTGGTATCATTCTTGTTGTCGCTACATTTATCCCTAGTGTCAGTGCTGCTGAATCTAAAGCATACTCACGATATAAACTTGTTTCTGAATCGGTTTCAGGGAATTATAAGACTTGTTTGTACCGCAATGCCAGAGGTGAATCGAAGAGTATGAATATCAACAAAGGTAAGCGTTGTCCCACTATATATTGATTAAGGAGAAAGAATGAAAAAGGTTGTAGATATTATTAAAGAACTTCGTCAAACATCTTCTCGTAATGAGAAGGAAGCAATGTTGCTTGCAAATAAAGATAATGAAACTTTAAAGAAAGTTTTCTACCTTGCTTATGATCCAAGTATTAACTTCTATATAAAAAATATTCCATATGAAGATAATTGGAAACATGGTGAATATTTTGAGTACGATGAGAATGAAGAGTTTGAGATTTTGTTTGATGTCCTTGAAACAATTTATTCTCGTGAACTGACAGGAAATAAAGCAATTTCTTTCTTGACTGGTGTGTTGTCAGAACGATCAACTGAGATGCAAGAACTTGTTTGTAATATCGTCAAGAAAGATTTGGATTGTGGTGTTCAAACAACTACGATCAACAAGATCTGGAAAGGTTTGATTACAGAACCACCATATCTTTCATATACACTATTTAGTGAAAAACTGATCAAAAACTTCAAGTTGCCATGTTATTCACAAGTCAAACTTGATGGTCTTTATGCAGATGTGTTTGTAATGAAAGATTCTATTAGCTATCGTTCACGAAGTGGTATTAATTGCAAGTTCAAACTGCCAAACACTGTAGAAGAGAGACTAATGGAAATGATTACAGATCCAGAGGCTGGCTTTGTCCTACACTGCGAAGCACTTGTCCGTAAAGGAAACAGTTTTACAGAGTTTGAGGAACGCAAGATTGGTAATGGATACTTGAATAGTGATGAATCTGATCCAGACAAAGTTGTTATTGTTCTCTGGGATGTTGTTAGTATTGATGAATATAATAATCGTAAGTCAACAGAAAATTATATTGAACGTTTTAATCTGGTAGAAAATATTGTAGAATATGTTGACACACTGCATATTCAAATGGTAGAATCTCGTTTCTGTAATACAACACAAGAAGTAATTGATCATTTTGTAGAAGCACGTTATAAAGGCATGGAGGGGACGGTAATCAAGTCGCCTAAACTTAAATGGAAAGATGGTAAAGTTAAAGATGGTTTGAAGCTCAAAAATGAATTTGTCGTTGAGATGAAAATTATTGGCTTCCAAGAACATAGTAAAAAGCATGAACAGGTTGGAGCAATCTTTGTAGAATCTGAAGATGGTGTCGTGAAGTGTAAAGTTGGTAGCGGCTTGACTGATGCACAACGCAAGAAATTCTTCTTGACACAGGATGATATGATTGGTAAGATTGTAACAGTTCGTGGAAATGATCTAGTAACTAATGAGTTGAAACAAGACCAATATAGCATCTTCTTGCCACGTTTTGTTGAAGTCCGCGATGATAAAAATGTTGCTGATACATTTGATAAAATTATGGAAACAAAAGATAGTATTATTGATTTGTTGAAAAATATTAAATAAGGAGAACAAATAACATGCGAGATAAACAATTTATTGAAGATGCAATTCGCACTGAATCCCCAAACTTCTTTCAACCCAATGTACGTATTCTTCATGCCGCAATCGGTTGTGTAACAGAATCAGGTGAACTGTTGGATGCACTAAAGAAGCAAATCTTTTACGGTCGTGAATTGGATGTAGTAAACGTTAAAGAAGAAGCTGGAGATATTCTCTGGTATCTTGCAATTCTGTTTGATGAACTAGGTACAGACTTTGAAACAGAGGCTACTCGTGTCATCAATAAGCTAAAAACACGCTTTCCTGATAAATTTACAGAAGAAACTGTGTACAACCGTGACCTAGAAACTGAACGAAAAGTTCTTGAAGGAGACTCTTAATATGCAGCGAAGCTTCATCCCCAAAGTGGACAAAAGGAGTATTAATGTATGGATCTAGGAACAATTTATAATCTACTTCAGAAAGTACAGAATTTAGATGAGTTCATGATGTATAACAATGCAATAATTCAAATCGAAGAAGAAAACCTCTTGACTAATTGCCGAGTAGGTAGTAAAATAGATGAAGTGAAATCAGGGAAGAGTAAGATTCTTGGTTTCATTAATCGGAAGACAAAGGAGAGTAAATAATGAGTAATACAACTAAAGTACAAGGTTCTTTCCCATTCTTGAGTATCCTATGTTTAATTTTTATTACGCTTAAACTAACAGGGTATATCACGTGGAACTGGGTATGGGTGCTTGCGCCGATTTGGATTCAATTGGCAATCGTATGTGTTTTGTTTTTGATTGTCGGTTGCATCTATGTTTATGAACACAACAAACTAACAAATAAGAAGGGTTAATATGAAACTTAAGAAAATTACTGAAAACGGCAATTACAACGTAGTTATGTCCCAATTGGAAATTAATGCGGTTAATGAACTATTGGGTTATGTGAATGTCTGGAATACAAAACATGAGCTTGCACAGAGTACATATAAAGGTCTGTTGGAATTTTTCTATGAACATGCTACAATGGAACTTGAAGATGTATTCCATCCAATTCTAGATGTAGACGGACAAACTTTCCTTCTAGAAAAACCAGTAGAACTTCATCTTAAGAAAGACCTACTGAACGTTTAATGTTTAATATTTACACTACAATACAAACAAAAACTAAAAATATTTAAAGGAGAAATAAATGAAAGTTAAGAAAGTAACACCATCAGGTAAATATACTGTCCAGATGGATCAACTAGAAGTAGATGCAATTGGTGAAATGCTTGCGTATGTCAATGTAGTTGAAGATAGTGGATACAAACTGACAGATAAAGTCTTTAATCAACTAAAAGATTTTGCTGCTATGTATGCAGCGCTTCAGACAGAAGGTGTCCTTCAAATGCAAGAGGCTGGTATTTGTGAGTGTTGTAATTGCCAAATCTATGAACTTGTCCCATGTAAAGATTTTAAGAAAGCTTAATTAAATTAATAATCTAAAAAGGAGAAATAAAATATGGCTAAAGTTGAACTGAAAAATGAACTCCCCCAAGACCAACAAGAACGTAAGCGTCTGAGCAAGACCATTGAAGAAATGGTCGAAGTAATGCTCCAACTGCAAGACCTAAAAGAAGCACTCAAAGATATCGTTGATTCAGAAAAAGAAATTCACCAATACAAACCAGCTATGTTGAAATTTTATGCAAAACTGGAATTTGACAAGCGATACAAGGCAGAGAAGGAACGCAAGTCTCTTGAGGAAAAAGTTGAGAAACTTAATGAGCTGGATATTCTTATGGGCCGTAGTGAATAACAAATAAATAATATAGTTGAGCCACCTAAGTGTGGCTCTATTTATAGGAAAATAATAAAATGGAAATAGTTGATTTAGAAAACGGGTACTATTTAAAACCTTATACGTATACCAACGGAATCACCAAACTCAGGAAATATAAAAAATTTTGTGGAGTTGGTATAATGGATGCAGATTACAACGTTGAATTTACGGATAATGGAAAAAGAAAACATTGTCCATTTTATCTTAAGTGGTGCAACATGATTAAAAGATGTTATTATGAGAAGTATAGACACATCAGTATAACTTACTATGATTGTTATGTTTGTGATGATTGGTTAGTATTTTCCAACTTCAAAAAGTGGATGGAAAAACAAGATTGGGTAGGTAAGCAACTAGATAAAGATCTTATAACCAGCAAAAATAAAGTGTATGGTCCAGAAACTTGTTGTTTTGTCTCCAGTGAAATTAATAATCTGGTAAACAGGGATAAGATTGGCAACAGTGAATTACCTTTAGGTGTTTGGTATAAAAATAAAAGTAAAGGTATGATAAATGAAAGAACAAACCCCTTTGTTGCTGAAATAAAACCAAGAAATGTAAAAATAAGCAAACATTTCAATAATCCAGAAGATGCCCATAGATTCTGGCAAAAATTAAAAATAGAAACGATACTGAAGTATATTGAGTCAGAGACAGATGAAAAGATTAAGAATGCACTAATTAGAATAGTTGATAAATTAAAGTTTGAATATAACAACAACTTAATTACAGAAGGTTTATAAGATGAAGTATAAAATGTGCCATGTTGATGCTGACACCTTACTTTTCAGAGCTGCAAAATCGTGCCAGAAAGATTTTATTATTGTCACACACAAAGAGACTGGCTGGAAACAAAGATTTGATGGGGTATCTAAATTTTATGGTCTAAAACGTTCTCGTGATGGTGGGTGGATTGGAGAACAAAATGCAATCCGAGATAAACAAGGAAAACATTTAATTTCTGTTGATGACTTTAGTATTGAAGAATGTGCAGAACTTATTATTGATTCTGAAGAATTGGTACTAGAACAAGCACTTACAATGATAGACGTCACTGTTGGCAGGATTAAGAAAACTTCTGAAGCGGAGGATTATAGACTGTACATAGCAGGAACAGGCAATTGGCGGTATGATGCTGCTAATATCCTGCCATATAAAGGAAACCGCAAACCAAAACCAATATTTTTCCTTGAAGTCAAAGAAGCTTTAGTGCAAAAATATAAAAATAAAATAGTATTGGTTGATAACCAAGAAGTTGATGATACTTTAGGTCAAATTGGTTGGCAAAATTATTTAAACTTCAGAAAAACTGGAAAGTGGGAACATGTTCTTTCTTATATTGATAAAGATTTGAAGATGATTATTTCTCCACATTTCAATTATGATAAGTGTGATGAGGGTATAGAAATAAACACCCCAGAAGAAGCAGCTAAATGGTTCTGCTTGCAATTACTGGTTGGTGATAAGACTACAGACAATATTCAAGGTCTTCCTAACTTACCTCCCGAGTTTCAAGAGAAGTATGAACTGCGTAAGTGTCGTGGTTTAGGAAAAGAAACAGCACTAAAGATTTTAGAAGGCAAAGGCATCAAAGAATCTTTTGAAGTTGTTGTTGAAGCTTATAAGTCATACTATGGAGAAGATAAGAAAAAACTCTTGACTTTCCGTGGAGAGGAGTTAGAATACAACTGGCTAGATTATCTCCGTGAAAACGGAATCCTCTTATGGATGAGACGAGAACCAGATGAAATGTACAATATAGAAGATACATTGAAACGTCTAGGTATCAAATATTAACAAGAACAGGAGAACAAATAGTGGCACATTTCTTTAGTGAAGGTGGGTTTACTGTCCTACATCTGTTCGGATATAGACTTCAAATCGTAGACCGAAAACACAATCCAATTCTTAGTAGCTCTGAACTTCCGGTATTCCATCAAAAAGAATTTATGATTTGGAAATACGGAATTAGTTTTAATAAAGTATGAAGAGGTATAACATGAATTGTTATTTGGTAGAAGGAGCAGTTATACTCAGATACTATTTAACTGATAACTCTATTTGTGAGAAGGTTTCTAATCTTGTAATGGCATCGAATGAAGAAGAAGCTGAATACAAATTTATAAAGTATTATGAATACACATTAGATACAGGTTCCGAGTATTATCGTGTAGATTGGTGTGTTGCCAAACCAACAATTGTTTAAGGGTTAAACATGACATTTAAAATTCAAGATACAAATGGAAAAGGACTTCCAGAATACCCATCAGAGGTTGAATTGACTGATATTACTGTTTATATTCATGACAGTGTGCTGCTTGCAACACACAATTATCCATGTCCTGTTTGTAAGGTTAACTCTGCCGTATACAACATGAGTAATGCAATCTTCCAACCGTGTTGGGATTGCCAGAAGAAAGGTTATAAAATTGTTAAAGTTACTAAATCTAAATCTTGGTTTAGTAAGCTATTTAAATAAGGAGAAAAGATGAGTCAAGAACAACAAGAAGAGAAAGTAGTACAGTTTGTCCAAAATACTATACCCGTTTTCAAATATGATCGGTTGAAGATGAAACGCCTCAAGAAATACGATGGGGAACAGCTTTCACAGGAATTAATGGATGAATTCAAAGAGTGTTTGATGAGTAGTATCGAGTACAAGCCTACTGTTAAAACAAAAGAGGTTGAATGAGAAATGTCTTAAGTATAGACCCATCAATTGCCAAATGTGCCGTTGTTGTTTGGAATGATAATGTACCAATTTTCTGGGAGGTTTTTAAGTCTGGTGGTATTGAGTGTAAGAAGAAACTGAAAAGTGTCACTTATTTTGAAAAAGAAGTTGACAAGATCGACTTTATCTCTGATAATATAATTTCAGTTGTCAATGAATACAATGTTGAAAAGGTTATTCTTGAAGGTCTTGCATTAAATGCTGTTGGTAATGCAACAAGATCTCTTGCTGGGTTGTATTATGTACTGTTACATAAGTTGAAACAATTAGATCTTGTTGAACCAGAAAATATAGTTGTTATTTCACCTACACAAGTTAAAAGTAAAGCTAGAGTGTTGATGGAAAATAATGGAGAAGTTGAAACCGTTAATGATAAAGGTAAGGTTAAGAAATCTAAGATAAAAATGGATAAACAAGTTATGACTTCCATTGCAGAACAACATTGGCCTCAAGTTCTTGATGGATATAAGAATAGTGGTGAAAATGCAGGAAAAGAAGATTTGTCCGATGCTTGCCTCATCTATAATGCGTACTTGCAGATACAGAAGGATAAACAATGAAACTTCAATATGATGTCAGTGGCCCAAACAATTGCATTGATCTTGTACTCTTGAATCATGCAACAACAGATGCAATAAAGTATGCTGAAACAGGTAACTATAATATCGTTAGTACAAAGATTATCCAAAGTACAGTCAGCAATGAATTCACTACATGTTTTCGTATGGAAGTGACTCTATCTGAAAAGGAGAAAAGTTGAGAAAACCAAGAAAGAAGTCAGTAACAAAAAGAACAACAAGTAGGCGAAGAGTAATCTATAATTTCGTGTACGATAAAGACAAATGGATTAAAGGTTCTGGACAGATAAAGAAACATCGTGAGATGCTTATTGAAAATGCCTCTGAAAGCTCCTGTATGGCCTCTGGATTGCATTTCAGTAGTGAGGGGCTACAAGGGCACACCCTCGACCATAGCCACGCTACAGGGCTGATTAGGGGCGTTCTTAGAAGCGATTTTAACATCTTCCTTGGACGTATTGAAAAATACTACAATAAAATTCTAGGTAAAACTGGTTTATCTCTGATAGAAGCTCTTGATGGTCTATTGAATTACTTAAAATCATCAGAGGAAGCTAGACAATCTGGAAATTACATGTTAGACTTCCGTGTTGTTGATGCTGAACTCAAACGTATCAATAGGTGGAAGACAGAGACTATTTACAATAAACTTCAAAATAGACTTGAACTTTTACCCGTAGAAGAGTATACTCGCCAACAAGTAACAGAAATGTATATCAATCAATTTATAAAAGAAAAGGAGAACAAATAATATGTACGAATCTCAATATAGCTCTAACCCAACCCTGACTCTTAACCCATTTACTGACAGCATTGAAGCTATTGTAGTATTCAAATCAAATAAAGAGTTTCTTGATAGTCTGAATAAAGCAATTGTAGATGCAGGAGGAAACCCAGAAACAATGACAGTGGTTCGCCCAGATATAACACTTACTGAATTGATGAATACTCTTTCTCTTTCTGGAGTTCGTTTTACTTTTGATCCAGCTTTGAAGAAGGGCAGTAATACTAATGTTCCTGTAAGCAATAGTGAGGCATCAAGTACACCAACTGAAGTAGTTATCCAGATTACTGGCGATACAGATACTCTTGTAAGTGAATAAGGAGAATAGCTTATGGTTCAGTTGACAAAGTTGGCAGGGAAGGTTAAACTTCACCTTGATGATAGATATTGTCTTGTATCTAGCACCTTGCATAACAAGATTGAGTTGTTTAAAGATGGACGGTTTATCCGAGATTTTACTAATTTATATGCTGCGATTAACTACTATGAGGAATTAACTATTGATTCTTGAAAGTATTCTAACTTATCATCTGATTGTTGGGGCCATCTTGCATGGCCCTACTCTACAGCTAAGAGAAAATGTAGTTGCGAACAATAACGAGTATAGATGTGCTGTGCGCAACTTGTACCATGAAGGCCGTGGAGAGAGTCTAGTAGGACAAGCCTACATTGTTAAGACTGTCCTAAATAGAGTACGTGATACAAAACACCCGCATTCAGTGTGTGGCGTAATTTATCAGAGTAAGCAATTCTCTTGGACACATCAGATTCCAAAGAATAAACATAAAGTTCCAAATAAGACAGCATCAGAGAAAGAACTTCTAAAACAACTTGAGGTTATTTCAACTGTTGTTATCTGGATTGATAGACTAGGGTGGGATTTTACAGAAGAGAGTCAGTTCTATCACTCAGTTGAAGTTAAACCTAATTGGGACTATACTAAATTAGAAAGAACAGAGACAGTTGGAAACCATGTGTTTTACAAAACAAAGGGGAGAAGTTGAAAGACTATAAATATGAATTCAAATACACAAAAGAAAATGGTTATCGTGAGGCAACTCTATCTAATAAATTACAAGATAAGCTATTTAAGTATCGAAAATCAAGTTATAAAAACAAGTATATTTATTTTGTAAATGAAGACATTGGTGTTATTGAGATGTGCTCATTTTGCCCAGTATATCTAAAAATTATAGGCACTCTTCTATATCCCATCTGGTTACTGTTTTATGGTGTTAGTAACTACAAAGAGATAAACAAAGAAATTTCAGATGTCTGGAACGAGAAAGAACGAGGTAAGTTTTCAGGAGATACGATCAGCAAAACAAGAAATGTTAATAGTAACCTGTATGACGAAGTTCTGAAAAATCTTAAATTCAAGGAGAATAAATGAATTTTAAATATTACAACGAAATCATAGATAAAATTGTAGCACTAAAGCAACAAGGTGTTGGTTCTCGCCAGATTGCAAACCAATTAAATATTGGAAAGTCAACAGTTAACCAGTATTACTCTGCATGGCTAGAGCTCGAATCACAAGGTAAAGAAGAACATGCAGAACAAGAAGATAAATCTTTTGAAGAAAACTTAAATGTTCTTTGTGAGCACCCTGATTATTCAGTTTCTAATCTTGCAAAGCGTTTACGTCATGCACACAGAGCTAATAATCAACTCCGTAAAATCCAGCGTGAAATTGCAGATACAGATTTCAATTTTAAAGAGATGCTCAGTGGTATCGAAAAAGTTGTAGATAAAGTTCAAGTCTCAAAATACTCCCCACGAGTTTACCCAGCAGTTGCATCAAAACCGAATGGCATTGTTGAAGTGTTGTTTTCTGATTGGCAAATTGGTAAGGTAGCACAACATTACAATACAGAAATTGGGCTTCGGGCATTGAAAGATTACGGTGAACAAGTTAGGACGTTTATTCTTGATAAGCAAAGAATCAAACATGTAGATAAAATTGTATTTGCAAGCCTTGGTGATATTGTAGAAGACCACATGAAACACGGTATTCAATCTGCTGTTGCTTGTGATACTGGCCTATCTGAGCAAATTGCTAATGCTATTGTTTATATTTGGGAATATGTTCTTGAACCAATTTTGCAACTTGGTATTCCTGTAGAATTTGTAGGAATTGCAGGAAATCATGGTAGTTCACAGCATAAAGGTATGGACATCTATAAAGCTGGACTGTACTCTTATGACTATGCAATTTATACTGCACTAAAACAACTTGCGAAAGTTGGTAAGTATACTAATATTGAATTCAATATCCCACATGGTGCTTTTGGTCATACTGAGATCTATGGTAATACTATTATTTATGAGCATGGTTATTTTAATAGTTCTACAGAAAAAAGTATGGAAGACCAGATGAAAAAGCGTGGACAACAGATTAAAAAACATGTAGAGTATTTCCGGTGCGGGGATCGACACCACATGTGTTCTTATGATTGCCACAAGATCGTTCTGAATCCTGCATTTTTCGGTGTAGATACAGCAGCTACAGAATACTCAGGTGTACTCGGTTTTAGCTCTATCCCTGCACAAGTAATCATGTGGCACGAACCAGAAGATAATATTGGTAAAAGTTCTGTCAAAGAATTTAAAACAATTCAGCTTGCAATTGTAGAATAACTCAAGTATAACTATTTTAAGCCGTTCGATTGGAATCAGCGGCTTTCTTTGCAATATAAGGAGAAGAGATGGAAAAGAAATCAGCACTAGACGTCCAGATCGACGGACAGCATTATAAAAACCAGAAGATACAGCCAATTGAACTTGCTTATAAGCTTGGAGGAACTCCTGCATTTTGCAAATTGGCTAAATACTTGACTCGTGAAAAGAATAATAAAAAGGTTAATCTAGAGAAAGCCTATCACTGTATCTGCCTCGAAGAAGACCTTGTTGATTGTATTCAATTCTATTATGACAGCGAGGATATTGGTTTTTTAGAATATAAAGACTATATGATCGATGAATTTTCAGATAACGTGTTCATTCGAAACTCTCTAGCTGCGATGTATGACAGGAATTATAAAGTGGCAAAACAAAATGTTAAATATTATGCCTTGGAAGTTCTTGGCGAAGAAGTAGGAGATTAATATGTCAACCATTGGAATTGATGTGGACCTTGTTGTGTGCGACCCTGTTAATAAATGGTTTGATTATATGAATAACATTACAGGACGATATAACAAAGAAAAATTCTTTGCAGAGAATAAAGTGATTGATTACAATCTTGGAGAATATTTTCCTGAATTGACAAAACAAGAGATTATGCACTATTGGTCAGGTGAAATATATAACGACACTAAACCATACCAAGACGCAGTTGAGGTTATTAATAACTTGTCAAAGAAGCATAAGATTGCTTTTATATCTTACTGCAAGAAAGGTCACTTTGGTAACAAAGTAGATTGTTTGAAAGAGTGGTTTGACATTCCGCAAGAGCATTGGTCATTTTATGCAACTAAACAAAAAGCTGGTGTTCGTGTTGATTGCATGATAGATGACAGGAACTCAAACCTTAACCTGTTCAAAGGACAAGATAAAGTTGTCAAGATTAAATTTAACACACCATACTCTCAGTGTGAGGATTTGAAAATTTCACTTGATTTGTGTACAGATAGTTGGTATGATATTGGTGATTTTCTAGACGAAGTATTATGAGCAAACAATATTATTCAAAACGAGGACAATATCTAGTTGTCATAGATACATCGGGCAATAGGCTGGTAGAAACAACAATTAAACATAACAAATGCAGAAAACAGTTTGACAGGGATTTGGTTTTGTTGTATGATATACCAATGTCAGAAATAAACAATATTGCGGTTTATCTTGATGGTAGGAGGGTGAGGTGAAGCCATTTAAAACTGTAAGTATTTATGAATTTGCTGAGAAACACAACTTGAAAACAAAACTCTCAGATTTAGGCTTGCCAGATGAATATGAGATTAATGAAGTGATAAGTCTAATGAAAAGTTATAATAAGAGTGAAGCTGAAATTTGTGTTTGGTTTCAGACTGTCAATAGCTGGTTAGGAGGTGAAAAACCAATTAACTACGTTAAGTACGCCGAAGGCGACTATTTGGTATATGTTGCTGAACAATATGTTCTACCAATAATGCATGGTTAGGAGGTTAGGTGAGTCCAGAGAAACAATATTTAAAATTATGTGAACAAATTATTGAGTTCGGTGAATGGATATATAACGAACGTACAGGAAAACGTTGTTTAACTATTCCAAATGCAACAATGTATTACTCTGAAGATATTCCGGTATTGACAACCAAACAAGTTGCAGTCAACAGTGCAATTGCTGAGATTATTGGATATCTCAGAGGTTATACAGATGCTTCTGAGTTTGACCGTCTTGGCACAAAGACTTGGTATGCAAATGCCAATCAAACACAAGCTTGGTTAGATAATCCTAATCGTAAAGGTGAAAACGATATGGGACGAGTTTATGGCGCAACTTCCAAAGACTTTAATGGTGTTGATTTAATCAAGAAAGTTGTTGATGATTTATTGTCAGGAAAAGATGATCGTGGTGAAATTATCACCTTCTGGAATCCTGCTGATTTTGATAAAGGTTGTCTTCGTCCTTGTTTAATGCAGCATCATTTTACAATTATTAATGACAAACTGTATTTAACAAGTTATCAACGTAGCCTAGATGTCCCACTTGGCGCCAGTTTCAACATGATCCAAGTTTGGTTCTTGCTAAAATTAATGTGTCATATAACAGGCTTTAAGTTTGGTGGAGCAACACACCATATTGTGAACGCTCATATTTACGAAGATCAGTTAGAAATCTTGAAAGAACAACAATTGACACGTAAACCACTGAAAATTAAACCTAAATTTGAATTTACAGATAAACTTAAAACTTTTGATGACATTTTGATTGACAATCGTGTTGCCAAAGACTACTATACCCTTACTGGTTACGAGCACCAAGGAAAGATTGTATTCCCTTTTAGCGAGTAGTAATTAAATAAGGAGAGTGTATGAGTCTTAAAATGATTGTAGCAACAGGTGCCAATTTTGAAATAGGTGTCGATAATAAGTTGTTGTGGCACCTGCCAGAAGATATGCAATACTTTAAGGAGCAAACAGAATATTGCAACGTTGTGATGGGTAATAATACTTTCGATTCGTTGAATTTAAAGAAAGGTTTACCTAACAGAAATAATATTGTGTTGACAACCAAGACACTACAAGTGAACAAGAGGGTAAGACCGCAGTATAACCCAAGATATTGCACATATTTTACAAATAATTTTAAAGATGTTTTTAATTGTGAAGGTACTATATGGATTATAGGTGGTTCTCAAATTTATGAACAATTTATCGATTATGTAGATGAGATTCATTGGACACAAATTGAAAAGAGTTATCCAGAAGCAAATAAAATATTGTCTGATAAAACAATTGACATAATGGAAACGGAGTTTAGTTTTGATACTAAAGTTAAAAGTTGTTATGATGAAAAGTCGGATACACATTTTACAATTAATGTTTTGAAAAGAATTAAATAAAGCTCTTGATTTTCTAATCTAAATAAGTATAATCATAAAACAAAATAACAAAAGATAGTAGTCATAAAAGGTGTAGGTTGCTATCTTAACAAAGGAGAGTATTAATGAATCAATCAATTTCAAACCTGTCCCCAGAAGATAAATATAAATCTGTTACTATTGATTTTCTTCGTTCACTTCCTGAGCTTGATGTGGAAAATAATAAGAACCATCTAATGGCTGCTCTACATGCAATTGGTTTCGATGTTGAAAAGAAGATTGATCGTGTAGAAAATGTCCTAATCCGTTATCGCCATAGTCCAATGCATGTTCGTGAAACAATTATTTTCCAAGGACAACTACGGAGTGACTACCCTTACAAAAATATCTATAACAGCCTCGATATTCTTGATGTTGATGCGCGTAATCCCAAGAATGACAAGGAATTTAATGTTGTTGTAGAAATGCTGCAATCTGAAAGCAAACAACTGGTAACTGACCTGCCTTATGAAATCCCTGATTATGAAGGAGTGAATGGTCAAAGCGAGAAAAATTATAATCGGTCTTCAGAAGAGAAAGCACGTTATGTTGTGATTAATCCACAAGATAAAAGTTTAAGCGAATTGATGCAACAGGACGAGCTTTTTGAGAGTCCATTTGAGGAAGAGGATAAGTAATGGCCTCACCAAACACTAAGAGGGATAAAAGTAAAGATTATTCAGATTTATATTCAACACCAGAGATTGCACTATCTAAATTATTTGAAGTTGTGGATTTCAGTAAAGATAAGAAGTATTTTGAACCTTGTGCAGGGATTGGTATTGTTAGTGAATATCTTCGTAAGAAAGGTCTTTATGTTGTAAGTAATGAATTGTTTGATCACGGTTATATTACAGAATATAATGAAGACTTCTTGAATACAGATGTTGAGTTTAACTATGACACTATTATTTCAAATCCACCTTATAAACTGGCAAACGAATTTGTTAATAAAGGTCTTGAATGTGCAAAAGAACAATACTTACTTCTTCGGCTTCAGTTTCTTGAAAGTAAGAAACGACACGAACAACTATTCAGTAAAGGACATCTGAAGAATGTTTATGTATTTGTTAGTCGTATCAGTTGCACTGAAGGTATTGAACAGAAAGAAACAGCAAATAGTGTAACATACTGTTGGTGTCATTTTGACAAGGATTATGTGGGACAACCAACACTCCATTGGATTTAAATACGAGGTATAAAATGAAATATAGAAAGAAACCAGTAGTTATTGAATCTATTCAATGGGAAGGTACAGCAATCTCTTTGAATGCTATCATGGATACATTCAAAGATATCAAATGGACTCCCGGAGAAATGGGTTCCTACTCATTTAATATTGAAACACTGGAAGGCCCACATATTGTTTCAAAAGGTGATTTTATTATAAAAGGTGTAAAAGGTGAATACTATCCTTGTAAACCCGATATCTTTGAAATGACTTATGAAAAGGTGGAGGATCAATGAGTAAGAAAGAAAAAGAAGAAGGTAAAATTCCAGCATGGCAAGCAAAAGGTTTTGAGTGCAAGAAATCATACCAAGGTTGGCTCTACTTCAATGGGCTTGTTTCTGAAGAAGCCACTTATGATAATATCTATCAGGATGCTTTTACTGGAAAAACAGTCAACATCGAAGAATATTGATTCAGATTTAATATAAATAATAAAAATATAATGGAGGAATAATTGATTAAGAATGTAATCAAACGTAATAATGAAGTTGTAGAGTTTGACCCAAACAAACTAAATAAATGGGCCGAGTGGGCTAGTGAATCTAAAGTATCTTGGTCGGAAATTGTAATGAGTGCGACTAAGAAGCTTTCTGATATGTGTTCCACTAAGGATATTCACAAAGCACTTATTGACACATGCCTTGAAAAGGCAACCTATCAACATGCTGATGTTGCAGCTCGCCTCCTTGTTGGTGAGATTTATAAAGAAGTTTTTGGTGATTTTGTAGAACCTCCTTCTCTTTTTGAATTCTATATAAAAATGGTAGAATCAGAAAAGTGGATTGACATGGGGTATGTCGAAGAAGAACTTGATGAGATTGACTCTTTTGTTATCCACAACAAAGATTTCGGATACCAATACTCCAGCCTTCGCCAAATGTGTGATAAGTATATGCTTAAAAATAAACACACAGGACAGTTGTTTGAATCACCCCAATTTATGTATGTAGGTATCGCGCTTGCCGCAATGCAAAATCAACCACAAGATCGCAGGGTTGAAGACGTAATCAAGCTGTATACTTATCTATCAGACCTTAAAATTAATGTTCCGACACCCACTCTTTCTGGTATGAGGACTAAATTCAAAGGATATGCAAGTTGCTGTCTGTTTACTACTAACGATACAGCAGAAAGTATTGAAGTAGGTAGCCACATTGCTTATATGATGACTTGCGCATCAGCAGGGATTGGCGGTTATATGCACACCCGTTCAGTTAAAGATCCGGTTCGTGGTGGGGATATTGTACACTATGGTAAACTACCTTACCTTAGATACTATGAGAGTGCTGTCAAATCGACAAAGCAAGCTGTCCGTGGTGGGAGTGCAACAATGCACATTAATATCATGGATCCTGAAATTGAAGATTTGATTCGGCTAAAACACCCGACTACTCCAACACAAAAACAGATTCGTGGTTTGGATTACAGTAACAGCATGAACAAACTGTTCATCCAGAAAGTTGCCAAGAATGAGCAGTGGATGCTGATTAGCCCGTATTATGCACAAGATTTGTATGATAAGTTTTATAGTTCAGATTATGAAGGTTTTGTTGAACTGTATAACAAATATGACAAATCTGATATTAAAGAAAAGAAATATGTCAATGCTCGTGAGTTGGCAATTGATATTCAAAAGAACTGGCGTGAATCTGGTCGAACATACAAGACATTTATTGACGAGATTAATCGGCACACTCCATTTAAAGAATCAATCTACAGCTCAAATTTATGTCAAGAGATCACACTACCTACAAAAGGGTTTAAGAGTATTGTAGATTTATATGGAACAGATGGAGATGCGGGTGAAGTAGCCCTGTGCTTCATTGGTGCAATTGTAGCAGGCCGTGTTACACCAGAAGAATACGAAGATGTTGCTTATTATACAACACTACTTATTGATAACACTATTGACTTGATGGAATACCCATTCCCTCAGATGGAAGTAACAGCAAAAGCACGTAGAAGTATTGGTGTTGGTATTGTTAACCTAGCAAACTATCTTGCATCACAGAATGCAGGTTATACAAGCAATAAAGGTAAACGTCTTATTCACGAACTAGCAGAAATGCACAGCTACTATATGCACAAAGCTTCTCTTCGTCTTGCAAAAGAAAAGGGTAATGCAGAATGGATTGGTAAAACTAAATATCCTGAAGGTTGGTTGCCTATTGACACATATAATAAAAACGTAGATGACGTGGTTGATAGTTCCTTGAGATTTGATTGGGAACAACTTCGCCAAGATATTATCAAGCAAGGTGGCCTGCGTAATAGTGTTCTTGAAGCACATATGCCCGGAGAAAGTAGTTCTTTAGCATCAAATACAACTAACGGACTATACCCGATTCGTAGTGAATTGATTATCAAATCCTCGGATATAAACAAAATCCCAGTGTTTGTACCAGACTATGATAATTTGATTACTCGATACAGTTATGAAAAGTGTTGGGATGTTCCGTTTAAAGATATGGTAGATATGTATGCAATTGTACAGAAGTTCTGTGGGCAAAGCATCAGTGCTGACTTCTACTTCGATATCTCTAAGTACGAAGATGGTAAAATTGGTACAAAAGAGGACCTAAGTAACCTGCTATACCTGTGTAAAATGGGACTAAAGACCCACTACTATTCTAACACCAAGTCAAAATCAGATGATGAAATTGAACAACTAACTTCACAAGAATCGGGTTGTGCCAGTGGTGGTTGCAGTCTGTAATTAAATTTGATAAGGCACTGTCTTGCACAGTGCCATTTTACCAAGGAGATTAAATGGCAGTTTTTAATTATAATAACAAACAACGTTTTGAAGGCAAGTATCCGCTTTTTCTTGGGGCAGAACCAGCACTTCATGACAGTATCAATACAACATACCCACAGATCTTCAACCTTTACAAGAAGTTGAAGAGTGTTGATTGGGATGAAGGTGAAGTTGACCTCCAGCAATCTCGATTTGACTTTGAGAATTGTCCTAAGAATCAATACGAAGTGATGGTTAAAACTCTATCCTATCAGTGGGAGCTAGATAGTATTGCTTCTCGTTCTATTGCACCACTTCTTGCACCATTTGTATCAAATAGTGAATATTGGGCAGCTATTTCATATGTTTCTCAAAATGAAGTACTTCATAGTCTTACTTATTCTGAAATCGGACGCCAGTGTTTCAAGAATCCAGAAGTTTTGTTTGCTGAAGTAGAGCGAAATGAAGTTACTGAACGTGGGTATGATTTTGGTGTGGTGTTTAAAGAGCTTGAACAACTTGGTGCTAAGTATAATCTTGGTCTTGTAGATAAAAATGACCCCATTGTCAAAGAAACTATTGCAAAAACCTTAGTGGCGTTGTATGCTCTTGAAGGTATTAGCTTTATGGCTTCATTTGCTTGTACTTTTGCACTAGCACAACAAGATTTGTTTATTGGTGTTGCCAAGTTAGTTCAGAAAATTATGATCGATGAACAATATCATACTCAATTAGATAAGATTGTCATTGAGATTCTACAGAACGATCCAGAATGGAAACAAACATTTAAAGATATTAAACCTTGGGCAAAAGAATATCTTGACAAGGTTGTACAGCGAGAGCTAAACTGGAACGAGTATTTGTTCTCAGAAGGACGTAGTATCCTCGGACTAAACAAGCAATTACTTGATGAGTGGGTTGTTTGGTCTGCAAACCCGTTATATAAGGTGTTGAATGTTCATAATGAAAATGTAGTTCCAGAATCACACCCAATTCCTTGGTTGAACGACTGGATTGACATTGACTCACATCAAGTAGCAGCACAAGAAGCCACTATTGTCAATTATGTTTTGAATGCAACTAAAGATGACCTTGGGGATGATGAATTAGAGTTTTAAATGTTGACAAAGCACACGGAAGTGCTTATACTAAATTTAATACTTACAACATCAAAGAAAAGGTTGGATTATGAAAGATAAAACAATAACAAAAGCTGATTATGGTACTTTTATGTACGAATCAGAGTGGGGAGAAGAACCTTACCCTAAGATGGTTCCAATCTGGACTAATTTAGTTGCAAAAGATCTCCACATTGATAAGAAACGTATTAAAATTTGGTGGTGTGCCCCTGTAGAAGAATACTGTATCTATAAAGATGGAAAATGGAATGGTTATTTTGAAGTTGATAGCTATTTCCGTGGTGGACATTGGAGTGGATGGGATAGATTTAAAAATGGAGAAGGAGTAAATTATGAAGAGGGTTAAATCAATCACTTTAGTTCTTGAAAATTGTGAAGAAATAACTTTTGAGTATCCTTCTGAAATTTATATGTTGAAAACAGGAGATATTAAAGAACGTTATGTATCATCTTATTGTAATACAATTGGCAAACAAAAATATGTAGACGGATTTTCTGTTATTTTTGGCAAGGATTGTGGCAAACTAGGCACTTTCTCCCCTGATGAAAATGACCTTCCTGTTAAACGCCTAAACCAATATAAAGATGTTACTGGAATCCATATTGAGTATAATAACGGAGAAGAGGATTTCGTAGGTGTTTCTTGGGAAGGTATAGATAGTGAAACGCACCATTCCGGACAAGGTTTGATCTTGACAGAAGAAGGTAATGTGTTGTACTACTCTGAAACTGGGAATTATCAGTGTAAATTGAAACAAGAACCAGAATCAGTCGATATGTGGGCATATATGGTAAAAGATTAAGGAGAAATAAATGAGTAAAAGGTTTAAAGTTTGCTGCTACACATATAATGAAGGTAACAGTCAACCAATAATTCTAGATGAAATTGAGGTTTCGCTAGACGAGTTGGAGGTTACTGATGCGGAGTGGAACAATATGGCATGGCAAGAACAATCTAAATTAATGGAGTTGGTTGCACTCCAGAATATTTCTTGGGGCTATCAAGAAATTAAAGATTAAGGGAGGGATTATGATTAAAAATAAAATCTATATCGATGTAAAACGCACACAAACAATTCGTGTTGAAATTAGTGAAGAAGAAGGTTATGATGTCCCTGATGACATGATTGGTTTTGCTGAATTTTACGCCGATATTAAAAATGATTCTTATGATTTTGCAAAAGAAGCAAATTGGGAAGAACCTGATACAGAAGATTACGAAGTCTTGAAAGTTTGGATTAAGAAATAAGGAGAAGAGTAAATATGATTCTTGCAACAAAATCAGGTTGGCTAATTGCTTGTGAATTTATTAGTGAAACCGCTAAAACTATAACAGTAAAACCTTTTGATTCTAAACATGAGCGTAAAGTTTCAAAATCAGCTAAGACCGAAAAACTTTTTGATGATGTTTATAAAGCTCAAGACTGGATTATGGAGGGAAGAAATGAATAAAGAAGAAAACAGTGTTGTTGTACAAGATACTTTTATCGTATATGGTGGTGCAGGTTGTGCTAATTGCAAGCAGGCAGTTCAACTGTTGAACCAAAAGAACAAGACTTTTATATATAAATCTTTCGGAGAAGATTATGAACTTCAAGAGCTGATTGATCTTGGTGTCAATTCACGAAGCATCCCTCAAGTCTTTGTCATGGGAGAAGGAAATGCTTTGAAGCATATTGGTGGTTTGATGGAAGTTGTTCGGTTTCTGAAAGACAGTTGATTTGAATCAAGATTAAATGCGATATTTGTGATAAAATATTAGTCCATATAAACAAAAGGAGGGGCAGACAAGCACCCTTCTTTAATAACTAAGAGGTATTATCTGTGGGACTTAAAGTTGTAAAGCGTGATGGTAAAATTGAAGAGTACAATTCAAATAAAATCTATAAAGCTATTGAATCAGCAGCAGAGAAATCCGGGGAAGTTGTAGAGATTAATTTTTACAGTTTAACTGAGAAAATTACTAATAAAATTATTGATTTGAAACAACAACAAGTATCTATTGAACAAATTCAAACTATTGTTGAACACTGTTTGATGGTTTCGAAGTACAAATCAACCGCCAGAGCATATATTGAATACCGCCATGAACGTGACATAGTACGAGAAAGTAAAGGTCAATTGCTAAAAACCATTGAAGCTTTTATTGATCAAACTGACAAATCTCTATTAACGGAGAATGCAAACAAGGCTTCTACAGTTGTAACAACACACAGGGATTTGCTTACTGGTTTGCTAAGTAAGCACTACACCATTAATCACCTTCTTGACAAGGAGGTTGCTAAAGCTCATAACAAGGGATTCATTCATGTCCATGATGCGGACTATTATATTAGTCCATTGACAAATTGTGCATTAGTAAATTATCGTGACATGTTGGAGAATGGTTTTTATATTGGTGATGCGTTTATTGAACAACCGAAAAGTATTGGTGTTGCTGCTACAATTCTGACCCAAATTATTCAGTCCGTTGCTAGCGCCCAATATGGTGGTCAGACCAGTGCACACATAGATTCAGGTCTGGCACCATATGTTGAAAAATCGCATATTAAACTTAAAGAACAAGCAAAGAAGTGGAATCTTCCAGATGAGTGGGTAGAGGAACAGCTTGAAAAAGAAGTTTATGATGCAATGCAAACATTTTTGTATCAAGTGAATAGTCTGACAACAACAAATGGGCAAACACCGTTTATTACTATTTCTTTTGGATTGGATACAAGTAAGTATGGTAGAATGATCACAAAAGCATATCTACAAAATCACATCAAAGGTGTAGGCAAAGACAACGTTACCCCAGTGTTCCCGAAAGTTATCTTCTTCTTAGATGAAGGTGTTAACCTAAAGCCGGAAGACGTTAATTATGATCTTAAGCATTTGGCAATTGACTGTGCAACAAAACGCATTTACCCTGATTTCATCAGTGTACCGTTGAATAAGAAGATTACTGGAGCAAAAGAAACAGCAGTCACAAGTATGAGCTGCCGATCCTTCTTACCTAATTATGTTGAAAACGGAAAAGAGAAATTTGACGGACGTATGAATTTAGGTGTCGTAACGTTGAATCTTCCTATGATTGCAAAAGAAAGTGTTGTTACAGGTGTGCCTTTTGAGCGTGTATTAAATAAGTTTATGGATATTACATACAAAGCTCATATGGATCGGGTTGATAGGTTGAAAGGGACAAAAGCCAAGCAAAACCCAACTATGTTTGTTAATGGTGCTTTGGCACGACTTCACCCAGAAGAGACTATTGACAAATTGTTTTATAATGGATATGCTTCCATCAGTATTGGTTTTATTGGGCTAGCAGAGACCTGTGAAATTCTAACAGGCAAGTTGGATAAGCAAGAGTGTATCAATATTCTAAAACTGATGAAAAATAGGATTGAAGAATATAAGGAAAAGAGTAATATCGGATTTTCTCTGTATGGGACACCTAGTGAATCATATTGTCAACGTGCTGTTTCAAAATATGAAGAACATTTTAATGAAAAATGGGATAAAGAGTATTTCACAAATTCATTTCATTTTCCTGTATGGTTAGAGTGCTCACCTTTTGAAAAATGGGAGTATGAGTCAGGGTTTGCTGATGTTTGTAGTGGGGGTTTTATCGGGTATATTGAGCAACCGTCCCTTGTGAATAACAAAAAAGCATATGAAACTTTTATTGATTATGCATACACTAAAATCCCGTACTTCGGAATAAACACACCAGTTGACAAGTGCTTCAAGTGTGGTTTTGAGGGAGAATTTAATGCAGAACAGGAAGGCTATGTGTGCCCTGATTGCGGAAACCACGAAGATGGAAATGTATCAGTTATTCGCAGGGTTTCAGGTTATCTTAGTGCTCCGAATAGTAGACCTTTCAATGAAGGGAAGCAGCATGAGTGTATGAGTCGAGTGAAGCACTCATGAACTACTCTAACTACATAAATTGTGACACAGTAAATGGAGAGGGTATTCGTTGTACCATCTTTGTAAGTGGTTGTAGCAGAGGTTGTAAGGGTTGTTTTAACAAGGAAACTTGGGACTATAGGTACGGAACCAAGTATACACGGGAGTTTGAAGATAATATTATAAGAGATTTAGAGAATCCTTATATCCAAGGTCTAAGTATTCTTGGTGGGAATCCTTTAGAGAATAAAAACTTCGAAACTGTCTTAAAATTATGCCAAAGAGTTAAAAAAGAGTTACCTGAGAAAGATATTTGGTTATGGTGTGGACAAACACTAAGAGAAGTCAAAAACAACTTGATTTTTTCTCAGATACTTAATATTGTGGATGTTGTAGTTGATGGCCCTTTTGTTGAAGAACTAAAAGATACTAAGCTAAAATTCAGAGGTTCAAAAAACCAAAATATAAACGTTAAAGGTTTGGATTTTTGATTTATCTCTTGAATCTTTATACCGAAATTGATAACATTGATTGTGGCTTGTTAATCACGGTAAGCCACTTATAAAACAAAGGAGAATTGTTCTATGCGAAAATCACCACACCCTGTTCCTCAAGAACCTAAAGAGGCAATGAAAGAGAAGTATCAACAACAAGCAGAAACTATTTCACAAGTTATGGTGTCACAGATCTGCAATCAGTTTGCAGAAGTCCTCAACGGAAAACAAATGCTTCAAGTTCAGACTATTCTGAAAGAAGGAATTAAAGTTGATAAAATTCTAGATATGATTGTTGAATTCATTATTGAAGATGCTAAACTGACAAATCAAGAAATCAGTTTTGTTGTTGATTATATGAAGACAGATGTTGCACAACGTGTAGTCAAGTCTGGTATCAATCTGCAAGCCCATTTCTTGGAAAATAAAGAAAAGCTTGTAGAGATGATTATGTCACCAGAAGTGATGGAAAAGATTGAGAAGGTTGTAAAATAAATAAGGGGCCGATTAAAATAATGGAAATTAAAAAGTATGAAGATTTTGCTAAACAATTGTTTAAGTTC
>CAZHPR010000005.1:24529-48202 GCA_964534305.1 uncultured Candidatus Saccharibacteria bacterium | reverse complement strand
GTGCTTCTACTACATTACTTGCTGACTCTAACACCTTCTCTGGTACTAACAACTTCACTGGTAGACTTAGCTTGGGTTCTTCCACACCTTGGGCACAGCTTTCCGTGCATAGAAATACTTCTGACACATCCAATTCTCCACTCGTATCTATTGCTTCTTCTACCGCTTCAGCAACCACTTCAGTATTTACAATATTAAGTAATGGAAATATTGGTATAGGTGTAAATGACGCAGGTAAAAATAGAATAATGTCTAGATATCAAGATGGAGGATCAGATTCTATAACAGGAGCCAACTTCTCAGCAGAAAGTACTGGTGGAACAAAAAATTCTGTAACCGGTACCAGTATTGAAGCTATAGCAACAGGAGGCAATGTTACCGATATATTTGGTATATACTCAGACATAACTACAACTGGTGCTTCTGTAACAAACGCATATAGACTTTATCTATCATCAGGAGCTAATAACGCAACAAACAGATATGGTATATATCAGAGTGATACAAACGAAACAAACTATCTAGGAAGCAAACTTGGTATAGGTACTACTACTCCTATCTACAGACTAACTATCGCTTCAACCTCTCAACCTCAACTCTCCCTCTCCGCCGGAGCCGGCATCTCTCAATGGACCTTCCGTAATGCAGGAGGTAACTTATACCTCTCTACCACTACCATAGCCGGTACAGCAACCTCTAGTATCTCAGCTCTAGAGATAGCTGGTGATGGCTTTGGTACTACCACTCTCCGAGGTCTCAACATAAGTGGTCAAGCAACCTCTACCTCTAACGTAGGCTTTAACATCACAACTGGTTGTTATGCTATCGCTGGTACCTGTCTCTCTAGTGGAGGATCTGGTGCTTCTTCTACATTACTTGCTGACTCCAACACCTTCTCTGGTACTAACAACTTTACAGCTCGTCTAGGTCTAGCTACTTCTACTCCTTTCGCTAAACTCTCTGTTAACTCTATAGCAGGAGAAGCTGCGTTTGTGGTAGGGTCATCTACTGCTACAAGCTTTATTGTAGATAGTAGTGGAAATGTGGGAATTGGGACGACAACACCAAGTGCAAAACTTTCTGTTGCTGGTAGTATGACACTTGGTACAGCAGCACTAAATAATTCTAGACTGCTTATTTACGCTCAAGATGGTTCAGTTCTTAACAAAGGCCTGTTTATAAGTGACAAATCAGGTCTTTACGGTTCTTGGCAAAACCCAGGCGGTATAGATGGTGTTTCAGTTGATTCTTCTGGTAATCCAACAACAGCAAATGGCGAACTTTATCTTAACTATTACTCTACAGGTAGAGTGCATATAGGTCGTGCTGGAGGCGATACTATTGTGGGAGGATACTACACATCAGCGCCTACTAATGTTTTGGCTGTGAAAGCAACCAGCACAACAGATACACGTAATTTATTCACTGTAGTTTCTGCTTCAGATGTGCCAGCGTTTAATGTGCTAGGAAACGGTAGGGTTGGTGTTGGCACGACAACCCCAGTCAACCAACTCACAATAGCATCTAGTACATCTTCCCAACTCTCCCTCTCTGCAGGAGCCGGAATAAATCAATGGACCTTCAGAAACGCTGGAGGGAATTTCTATCTCTCCACCACAACAGTCGCAGGTACAGCAACAACAAGTATTAGTGCTCTAGAAATCTCAGGCTCAGGTTTCGGAACAACAACAGTCAGAGGTCTAAATATCTCAGGTCAGGCAACAACAACCTCCAACGTAGGCTTCAACATCACCACCGGTTGTTATGCTATCGCAGGTACTTGTCTCTCTAGTGGAGGATCTGGGGCTTCTTCTACATTACTTGCTGACTCCAACACCTTCTCTGGTACTAACAACTTTACAGGCAGTGTAGGCTTCTCATCTTCTACTCCGTTTGCAAGACTTTCTATTAATGCAAATGCTGGTGAGGCTGGTCTTGTAGTGGGTTCTACCACAGGAACAAGCTTTATTGTAAATAGGTTGGGGAACGTAGGTATCGGAGGTACCACATCTCCAACATCAAAACTAACGGTATCTTACACAGCCGGATCAGAAAGCTCTCCTGGTATTCCTGTTGGTAAATTTGAACTAAGGAATAACTTTGGTAATGGAATTTATGACGTATTGTCTTTGGACAGAGTAGTCACGGGAGACGTAGGCGCAGCAAGCAACGGTGTAGGATTACTATTTAATACAGAAAACTCTGCTGGTTCACTAGTCAACAGCGGAAGAATATCATCGATACTTTCTACCGCAACAGCAGGTTCAGAGACTTCTGCGATAACATTTCAAACCAGGTCTACAGGAAACTCTCTAGCAGAAATAATGAGGATACAAGGATTAGGAGTTGGGATAGCGACAACATCACCATTTGCAACTCTTGCCGTAAGTTCTACTATTGAAGGCAATCGATTCGTAGTTGGAAGAGATACGGGAACAGAATTTATTATAAACGAGGATGGTTTAATCGGTATAGGTACAGCTACTCCATTTTTTGACCTAGATATACAAAAAAATTCTGCTAATGGAGTTGGTATAGGTATAACAAACGAAACAGATTCAGGTACTTCTGGTATAAGTTTCGGAGAGACACTAACAGGAAATGATTATGTTAGTTTCTTTTACAATAACTCGGGTAATGCCGGGACCTTATTAACAAACCGTCCCAATTCTTCTAGTATCGTAATGGGTGACAGCGCCACTAATGGTTTTTCTATAAATACAATGTCGGCTTTGGCACCAATATCATTTGGAACCGGAGGAGACGCTTTAGTAAATGAGAGGATGAGAATAACTGGTCTTGGATACACAGGTATCGGCACCACAACCCCAGTCAACCAACTTACTATCGCTTCTTCTACCGCGCCTCAAATCGCTCTCTCCGCCGGAGCAGGAATCTCTCAATGGACCTTCAGAAATGCAGGAGGTAATCTCTACCTCTCTACCACTACCGTAGCTGGTACAGCAACGACAACACAGGCGGCATTGGCTATAAATGGAGCAACAGGTGCGCTATCTATAGGCACAACAACTGCAGGAACATTGAAGGTTACCTCAAATGGCACTGTGTGGTCTGATACTTCTGGGGGCGGTGCTGGTTATGCAACTATTCAAGATGAAGGCAGTCCTTTGACCCAAAGATCAGTTCTAAATTTTGTCGGGACTGGAGTGAACTGTGTCGATGACGGCGCAGATTCTACTGATTGTACTATAAATGCTGGAGCCGCTACCGCAGCTGGTGATGATGGTCAAATCCAATTCAATACTGGAGACGCTTTAGATTCCTCAGCAAACTTTACTTGGAACAAAAGTGCAAATTATTTGGGTCTTGGTACTACCACTCCAAGGTATCTTCTCAATATTGCAACAACCACTGCTCCACAAATAGCTCTACAAGGAGAAAATACAGATAACATATGGACAATGAGAAGTATTGGTGGGGCATTATATTTTGCCACTTCATCCCCTACAACATTTGCCACTACTTCGGCCGCCCAAACTGCTCTTACGATTGATGCCAATGGTAATTTATCAACAAAAGCCAGTGGAGAAATTAGGTTTGCTGATAATGACGGATCAAATTATGTCGGTTTCAAGTCTTCTACTACAGTTTCTTCTAACATTACATGGGCCCTCCCAACAACTGACGCCGAAGGTTGCTTCAAATCAAATGGTGCCGGAAGTATGACAATTGGAGATTGTGGAGCAGTAGAGTACCAATACTTTACCAATACTGGCGGTTCTACATATACAGTGCCAGATGGAGCAACACTCATAATTGTTGAGGCTTGGGGTGCAGGTGGAGGAGGTGGAGCCGGATCTTCAGGAACAACTGGAACTAACAGAGCCGGTGGTGGAGGCGGAGGAGGTGGTGCTTACAATACAAAAACATTCACACCATCTGATCTTGGAGGGTCTGGTTCTGTTATCAATGTTACTCCTGGAACAGGTGGTGCTGGAGCTGCCAAACCAGCAAATGCCGCTACTGGCGGGGATGGAACAGGAGGAGGGAGTACAACATTTGGAGCGTATCTAACAGCTTACGGTGGTGGTGGAGGAGGAGGTAACGCTTCATCAGGTTCTGGTGGTGGTGGAGGAGGAGGTGCAACAAGTGCTGGTACAAATGCCACAGCTTCTACCGGAGGTGCCGGAGGAGGACCAGATGGTGGCGCCGCAAACACAAACTCTACTACTGGAGGTGGAGGTGGAGGAACAGCTTCTACTGGTGGTTCTGGAGCAGGAGGATCCGCTTCATTTGGAGGTGGTGGAGGAGGTGCTTCTATTACAGCTGCGGCTAACGACGCTTTTTATGGAGGAGGCTCTGTAAGAGGAGGAGGTGGAGGAGGTGGAGGAGGCTCTATAAACACTACTGCAGCTAATAGAGCAGGAGGTAGAGGTGGAGGATACTGGACAACAACAACTGCATTAAAAGGTGGTGGAGGTGCTTCCGGTGGCGGAACTGGAAACAATGGTATAAATGCAACTGGAGGTAATGGGGGCGGATTTGGAGGTACTGGAGGTAATGGAGGGGGTTCTTCTATTGGGGCAAATGGTGGTAATGGTGGTAATGGTGGTATTCCTGGAGGTGGAGGTGGAGGTGGAGGTGCTTCCGCAAACAACACAGCTACCTCAGGAGGTGCTGGAGGAACAGGAGCCAGAGGCGAGGTCAGAGTGTTCACAGTCTCAGGAAGTACCAATGCCGACTTGGCTGAAATATATTCAACTAACGATCCGGAACTTTCTCCTGGTGATGTTGTGGCACTAGATTCGACTCTAAAGGCGGGAGTCAAGAAAACATCAGGACCTTATGATCAAGGACTAATGGGTGTTATATCTACAAATCCAAATTTGATTATGGGAGGCAACGAAGATCCTGGGACAAAATCTGTTATTCTGGCTTTAGCTGGTAGAGTGCCAGTAAGAGTAAACACTGAAAACGGTCCTATACAGCCAGGAGATTTCATTACTTCTTCAAGTGAACCTGGTGTTGGTATGAAAGCAACCAAGGCGGGACCAGTCATAGGTAGAGCTATGACTGGCTGGAAAGGTGATGCAGAAATGTCTGGGGACTATCAAGCAGGTATAGTTATAATGTTTGTACAGAATGGGTACTACAACGGCTCTTCTTTGGGTCCGCCAAATTCTGATTTAAACAAAGAATACAGCAAGGTTCTATTAAGTACTCTTGTTAGAGATAAAGATGCCACTCTGGCGACAACCACCTCTTTCTCTTCGGATATTTCAGTTGACAGGCTAGCAGCAGACCTTGAAGTCATAACTCCGCAGGTTGTAACAGAAACCCTTCTGGTTGATAAAATAGAAACTTCTCTTTCTGGAAGCCTAAATATTGATATTGATTCTGATGGAAGATTTGTCATAAGCCAAAAAACCGCTACTACCACTGAAGAATCTTCTATTGGTACTAGTACTCCAGCTATAGTATTTGATTCTTTTGGTAATGCTTTCTTTGCTGGTGAAGTGACAGCAAAAGGTTTTAGTATTGGCAATTTAAATCAGTTTGAAAATAATCTAGCCAGTGTCAAATCAGCCTTTGATAATATAGCTTCAAGCACCAATGCTTCCAGCACATTAATACAGAGAGATATAGAAGCGGTTTCTTCAACTACAAGAAGGATTGACCTAGCTCTCGGAGAACTTGAACAAAAATTTAGTATTATTGAGAAAAATGTATTTGATATAAATTCAATATTCTCCAGCACTACAGAAGGAGTTGTTTTTGACAGAGTGACAACATTTAATGGTGGTCTACGGATTGATCAGTTATCTGCTATAGACGGAATTATTACTATTCTATCGGACACAGAGTTCATAGGTAGACCTTACTTAAATTCTGACACGGCCGGTTTTGCATTAATAAACGAGGGTCACAACTTTGTTGATATAGTCTTTGATAAAGAATATCTAGAGCAACCTATAATAAACGCTTCTATATCATTTGAATCAGCAAACTCCACCACAACCTCTCTCATACCAAAACAGGATAGTGATATTGCTGAAAGAGTATTTAGTGATGACATAAGATTTGTAATAACAGAAAAATCTACAAAAGGATTCACCATAAAAATAAACAAAAATGCACCATTTTCAATACCTTTCAGTTGGACCGCTTTTGCTGTAAAATCGGCTAGGGTGTTTAATTCAACCAGTACAGATATTTTGGGTGAACTACCAATAAATCCAGTTGATTTAACACCAATGGAACCCTTGTCTACAACAACGGAAGAGACCATAAATGCTGAGGAACCAAAAGTTCCAGATATTATCGATACAGAGGAGGGTTCTGTAATTGAAGATTCTCAGCCTGTACAAGAAGAATCTGTTCAAATGAAAGAGCCTTCAGAGCCAGCTCAAGATGTCTTAAGTGAGAATCCTGATACACCGATTAAGACAGAATTAGAAGACATTCAATAATTTATGTTTAAAATGTTTACCGAAGAGATTTTTAAAAAAAACAAAAAGAAAATAAAATTTTTTGTTTTACTTTTTGTATTTTTTATTTTTGGTGCATTTATGCAGTCCAAATATAATTTTTTAGATCTATTCATCGGTAATAGATTGAACCATAACTACAAATATCTAAATCCACTAATAAATAGTTTTGATAATATATCTGTAAACAAAAAGAATTACACAGCTTTTAAAACCGACCTTAATTCTTATATTTTGGAAAATAAAAATAGAGGGAACATTGATTCTGTATCTATGTATTTCAGAGATCTACAGTATGGCCCTACTTTTGGTATAGATGAATATGCCAGATTTTCTCCAGCTAGTCTTTTAAAGTTGCCACTCATGATAGCATACCTTGAATTATACGAGACCGATAAAGATATTCTTGATGTTAAGATATTCTTTGAGGGTTATAAATCCGACCTAAATCAATCAATACCACCAAAAGAAAGTGCTAAAGAGGGAATTCATTACTCTATTAGTGAGCTTATAAACTATATAATGAAGTATTCTGATAATAATGCCTATTATGCGCTTCTTGCATATCTCGAAAAGATTTCACCAAATTTACAAATTCTTCGTGATACTTTTTTTGATTTGGGTATAACTAATCCGCAGTCTACATTGGAAGAAACGATCACTGTTAAATCTTACGCCTCTATATTTACCCAACTTTTCAATGCCTCTTATTTTTCAAATAAAGAAACTTCTGAATTAGCTCTTAATTACCTTGTTGACACAGATTTTAAAGAGGGGTTGGTTGCCGGTGTGCCAGAAAGTATTCAGATAGCGCATAAATTTGGCGAAAGGTTTGACGAGAAAAGTGGTTTAAAACAGCTTCACGACTGTGGTATTGTTTATTACCCAAATAATCCATACCTAATTTGCATAATGACCAGGGGTAAGGATATGGAAAAACTTAAAAAAGTTATATCCGAAATTTCCGCGATGACGTATAAAGAATTTGATAGCAGGAAAATAGATTAAAATTAGATGGAAAATTTTTTTGGATCAAAAAAAATAAAAATAATTGCTTTCTTTCTACTGATATTTGTTTACACGTCTCTTATTACATACAAAATAAAGGTTCCGGCGGCGGATGATTTGCCAAGGCAAATCAAAATAGGTGAGGAGATCGTTAATGGAAATTTTGATATTCTTTATAAAAATACTTTTTCTTATATTGAACCAGACTACAAGTTTTATAATCATCATTGGCTTTCTGGTGTTTTTTTCTATTTTCTAGATTCGGCTTTTGGGTGGAATGGGCTGGTAGTTTTTAAAGTTATTATTTTGCTGTTGTCTTTTTCAATTGTTTTTAAGACCGCTCTTAAAAAGGCTGATTTTTGGCTAGTCGTAGCTGCGGCGATACCGACAATAATAATCCTAAGAGAAAGGTCCGGACTCCGGCCAGAAGTTTTTAGTTATCTTTTTATTGCTCTCTTTCTTTATCTTCTTATAGATTTTGAAAAAAATACCGAAAACAAAAGAATATATTGGCTTATACCAATGCAGCTTTTCTGGGTAAATATGCATGTTTTTTTTAGTGTAGGGGTAATGCTTGTGGGTGGATTCTTTTTTGAAAAATTAGTTCACAACTGGAGGAACATAAAGAACAACAAAGCACTTAAAAAAATATCAATTATTTTCGTATCGGTTTTTTTGGTTTCTTTTTTGAATCCTAGGGGTATAGAGGGAGTCTTTTATCGTTATCCCAGTATCTCTATAAAAATAAGTGAGAACCAATCGTTGAGCGAATTTTTGACCTATTCTTTGCCCTTACGGGATATTTCTCTTTATATTTTCAGACCTTTGGCGGCCTTAACCTTGTTAAGTATTTTTCTTTTCTTTTTTCCATCTATAAAAAAAGAAAAGAGCGGACAAAAATCTAATGAGACGGACAAGCCGGTTCCTATATTTTTTATCTTAGCCAACCTTGCTACCATCTCTCTTTCATTTTTAATTCTAAGGGGAATATCATTTTTCGCTTATATATTTTTACTAACAGTACCGTATTATTTGAGTACCTCTTTTATTTATTTAAAACAAAAGTATCAATTATTTGAAAAGTTTTTTATAGGATTGTTGTTTTTTGTACTTTTGTTTATTTTGTATTTTAGTAATAACGGATTGCTTACCAATTATACCCAAAGAGGTATCGGTACAGCTTCAATGTCTTCTGGAGGGGTAGATTTCTTTAAACAAAACAATCTAAGGGGTCCTATTTTTAACGATGCTGACATAGGGAGTTATCTCATTTATTACTTATACCCGGAACACAAAGTATTTTCTGATAATAGATTTGGTGACGCATACTCAAAAGTTTATTGGGATGATACATATTTGGCATCTCTTAATAACGAAGAGGTGTGGCAAAATCTTTTAGATCAATACGACTTTCAAACTATTTTTCTTTACCAATATAATATGGGAGAGGGCTTTAGGCAGTTTATGTATAATAGGTTAAACGATACAAACTGGGCCTTTGTTTATGGGGACTCCTTTTCAATAATTTTGGTAAGAAATTCAGAGGAAAATCGTAACGTTATAGAAAATTTTAAAATCACACCCGACAATGCCCAAGAAAGGCTATTTCATCTTATAAACTCCGGTATTGAAGATGACTTGATTTCCGCTGCTGATATTCTTAACCTTCTTGGAAGAATTGACGCTGCAAGGAGTTTATTTTTGGATGTTGTAAGTAAGAGACCAAATAATGGTAAGATTTGGATGATAATGGGCGAGTGGGAACTATCGCTCAATAGACCAGAGAACGATCTTTTAGGAATGATGTATCTTGATAAGGCTATTAGTGTTGGGCAAAATACAGCCGAAGCGTATAGTTTTCTTGGTCTTTCATATTTTAAAATGGGAAAATATGATCAAGCAAAAAAGATGCTCGAAAAAGCAATAAAAAAAGACCCTAAAAGAAATGATGCAATAAAAGTACTTAATTATATTAAAGAAATGCAAAAGTAGATTAAATTGTTTTAATTTTGTATAATTTAGTCTGTATTTAGTTAAAAAATATACAAGTAATGAAAACCAAATTAATATTTTTTATTTTTTCTTTTTTAATCTTAGTTTCTTTAGGGTTTAATTTATACTTTTTTAATAAAACAAAAGAAGACAACACTGGCTCTGTTCAAACCGATAAAGAAATACAAAAAATAATAGATGAGGTTGGCAAGCTAATAATTTTACCCCAAGATGAGGCTCCTACAGTAGCCACTGTTTCTGATCCTGAAAAACTTAAAAATCAGCCATTTTTTGAAAAATCACAATCTGGAGATAAAGTTCTTATATATACAAAATCTGCTAAGGCCATACTATGGCGACCAGATACTAAACAAATTGTGGAAGTTTCTCCTATTAATATAGGACAAAACCAAAATACAGAATTACAACAGTAGTAAAGGATATTTTTTCAAAAATAGCCATTTTTACTTATCAGTTGAGTTATTATCAACAACTACAATTTCTTTTTCAAGACTGCAGACTTCAGCTTTTTGTACTTTGAGAATAATGGCGTTAATCGTTTTTTCTTCATTAAAAGCCGGTATTACAATCGAGACTTTTTTCATATTATGGATAAAATTATTATTTTTAATATAGCATAGGATTATATTTTTAAATACGAGTCATTAGTTATATTTTGTTATATAATATAGGTACAGTTTATGCTTTTTTCACGTCAATTTACTATTCTATTAATATTGTTTTTAATCGTCACTGTTTTTATAAACCACAACAGTGTTTTTGCTCAAGATTTTTCATCTTCAAACTATAAAGTCAAAGACCCCGTATTTTCTCCAGGTGGATACTCAGCATCAACCAATTTCAAATTGACAGGCTCTGTCTCCCAAATTGCGATAGGATCTTCTACCTCAATAACATACGGTGGACTAGGAGGGTTTCTATATTTTCCATTTGTCTCTACCCCAGCATTAAGCACCACGGCCGGAGACTCACAGATAAGCCTCTCGTGGACCTCTGCAACAGGAGCTTTGGGTTGGGATGTCTCCGGATACTACGTAGGGCAATCGACAACGTCTGGAGGACCTTATACTTATACAAATGTAGGAAATACTCTTTCATCCACAGTTACAGGTCTTACAAACAACACCGCATATTATTTTGTTATAAGGGTAACTGACTCGTTTGGCAACTTCATTGCAACCTCAACACAAGTTTCTGGAACTCCAACCGGATCAAGTGGCGGAGGTGGAGGTGGGGGTGGTGGCGGCGGAGGAGGCAGTTCATCCGGAAGTAGTAGCGGAGGAATAAATTTCTCCGGTAGAGCATACCCGCTATCAAAAATAACGATTCTAAAAGACGGGCAAATAGTACTAACAACAATCGCCGACCCTTTGAGCAACTTTTCGGCAACACTTTCTGGACTCTCTACTGGTAATTACAACTTCTCGGTATATGGAGAGGACGGCAACAATAGGAGATCTAGTCATTTTACATTTCCGATTTATATAACTGGTGGAGTAACCACAAACATAGGCGGTATATTTATAGCCCCGACGATTGCAGTAGACAAATCACAAGTAAAAAAGGGTGACAACATAGCAATCTTTGGACAAAGCGCTCCAAGCTCTGAAGTGACCATAAATGTAAACTCGGCCGAAGAATTTTTTGTAAAGAGACCTACGGACAAAGACGGTGTGTATTTACTAAACTTTGATACTTCTGTTCTAGAACTAGGAGATCACCACACAAGATCAAAGGCTCAGTATGGAGAAGAAATAAGCCAGTTTAGTAGTGTAATAGGATTCAAAGTCGGCAACGAGAATATAGAAATACAAAAAGATGAGTGCAACAACAGGGGAGATCTAAATGGAGATTGCAGAATAAATCTTGTTGATTTTTCTATAGCTGCCTTCTGGTACAAAAAGACTCTTAGTCCTTCATTTACAACAAAAGAAAAGAGTAGATTAAACGGTGATGGCAAAGTAGACTTGGTAGACTTTAGTATTATGGCTTACAACTGGACAGGCTAAAATGATAAAAGATGCAATACAAAAAAATATATTTTTTATAATAATCTTTGTGTTTATTATAGTGCCCTTCAATACTCGCGCCGCAGACATTGAAGTGTCTTCCAAAACAGTAGTTGATATTGGAGAAGCGTTTGAAGCAAAAATTGTTTTTGATACAAAAGAGACAATAAATGCAATCGAAGGAGAAGTTGTCATACCAGATATTTTTGAAATAAAAAATATAAATTATGGCAATTCAATAATAAACTTTTGGGTTGAAGCTCCAAAACAAAACAACCAAAACGAGAGACTAATAAGCTTCTCTGGGATTATCCCTGGTGGATTTTATGGGCAAGGAGAAATAGTGTCTATATTTTTAGTATCAAAAGAAAGTGGCCAAGCAAAAATCAATTTAAATAATGTGAAGGTATTATTGAATAGCGAGAGCGGAATTTTAGCTAATCTGAAAGCTGTAGGCAAAACAATAACAACAACAAACAAAAATTCTGATTCAAAATTTGAAGAAGTTGTAGACACAGAAAATCCTGAGGGCTTTAAACCAGAAATAGCGAGGAGTGAAGATTTAAACAATGGTGAATGGGTGGTAGTATTCACAACTCAAGACAAAAAATCAGGTATAGACTACTACGAAATAAAGGAGTCCAGATACCCAATATTCTCTTTTCTAAAAAATTTTGAAAAAGCAGAAAGTCCGTACTCTCTAAAAGACCAGGGAGCGAGAAGCTATGTATATGTAAGAGCGGTAGACAAACAAGGAAACAAAACGACAGAAAGAGCAGTGCCACCAAACCCCATCTGGCTGTATGAAAACATACTATATCTGGTTATAATTGTTGCAGGAATATATTTTATATTTTTCAAAAAAAATGAATTTTAAACTTTACAAAATAATTTTATTTAGTTTTTTATTATTTATTGGATCTTTCGTCTATGTTGAAGCTGCAAATCTTTCTATAACACCAACAAACTCAACCTACCAAGTCGGAGATAGGATCACAGTAAAAGTGGTCGCTTCAACACAAGAACCACTCAACGCAATATCAGCAACGATAAAATTTGATACATCTATTTTTTCTGTTGAATCAATATCAAAAAACGGATCAATTCTTAATTTCTGGGTTACAGAACCATCCTTTTCTAACCAAGGAGGATTTGTAAAATTAGAAGGAGTGGCTCTAAACGGTTTTAATGCGCAAAGCGGTAATGTCATCACAATAAACCTAAGAGCGAACAAAGAGGGTCAGGGAATTGTATCCTTTGAATCTGGGACTGTGCTCGCAAACGACGGGCAAGGGACAAATATAACCAAACTTCTAAGTGGTAGCACGTTTACTATTATAGAAAGAGAAGTTGTGAAAGAAGAGCCCAAAAAAGATACTCCAGCAGAAGAACAAAAGATTGAAGAGGCTCCAGAAAAACCTGTAGTAAAAACGTTGGATGCTCCGATAATTAGAACTGGTAAGCTTGAAGGATTGCTTGCCATAATTGGAGAATCCGGTCATCCAAACTCTGACATTGTCCTTACCTTTGTGTCAAAATCTGATTCTAAAGTTTTTATATCCGGAAAAACAGATTCTCTAGGTAATTTCTCCATAATTGTACCTACCGCACTCCGAGACGGCGATTATTATGCAAACGCAACGATTCTCAAAGAAAACGGTGAGTACAGCAAAACATCAGAGAACCTAGATATCAGAGTTGGAAACATGTTTAGATCAATAATATTTTACATATTATTGATTATAATATTTATAATTTTTTACATATTTACAAAAAAATTCAAAACACCATTAGACAAGAGACAAAAAAACATTCATCGAGAGGTTGTAGAAGCAGAGGATATTGTTTCAAAGTCTTTCAAGATAATGAGAGAAGATATCAAAAAAGAAGACGGCACTGATTTGGTAGAAAAAGATCTGAAGGAAGCAGAGAAGATAATAAAGGGAGAGATAGAAGACATCAAAAAAGAAAATGACAGAGTTTAGAATTAAAAAATTAATAAAAACATTTTTTTTGGTTGTAAGTGTTTTTGTATTTGTATCTCCTACACTAACGGAAGCCCAGCTCAACATAGACGCAAAAAAGTTATTACCAAGAGTTTCTGTATTTTCATCACCTAGAAATGGGAGTTTTGTAGAAGGATCTACTTTTGAAGTACCGGTACTTATAGACTCCAGAGGGTTAGATATAAATGGTATAGAAGTTAGGGTGAGCTTTGATCCAAAGAGACTTTCGGTTGTACAACCTTCTGGAGGACAATCCATCATCGGGGTATGGATAGAACCACCTTCTTATGACAATACGAAAGGTATTATAAATTATGTAGGGGTTATTCCAAACGGAATCAAGACAGAATCCGGACTAATCGGGACAATAACCTTTCAGGCAAAATCTACTGGCAAAGCAGTTGTCTCTATAAACACCACCTCAAACATACTTCTCAACGATGGTGCCGGCACCGAAGCTAGCATAGACCTTGGTCGGAGCGAGTACAGCATAATACCAAAGGCTCCTGACGGAGTGAGGATTTATTCTGATACACATCCATTTTCTAGCGAATGGTATAGCAATAAAGACTTGAGTTTGTATTGGGATAAAGACCCTGGTGTGTCCGGTTTTAGTTATGTGTTGGATAACAAACCAAACACAGTACCTGAGAGCAAAATAGTGACTCCAGACACAACAACTTCTTTTGAAAATTTATCGGATGGTTTGTGGTACTTCCATATCAAGTCTTACAAGAGTGGAGTCTGGGGAAATACAGGACATTTCCTTGTTCGAGTAGACACAGCGGCTCCAGCAGAATTCCAACCAGAGGTTAATTATGTACTAGCATCAAGCGCTTTTGTAGAAAGGGCACTTATATCATTTTTTACCACCGACAACCTCTCGGGTATAAGCCATTATGAAGTTGGTGTTATAGACAAAAGCCAACCAATAACAGAGTCTCCGGTATTTATCCAAACCGAGAGCCCATTTCAAGTATCAGCAATAAACAAGGAGGGTCTGCAAGTAATAGTGAGAGCGGTAGATAATGCTGGCAATATAAGGGACTCAGCGATAGAAGTAAAGAAACCAAATACAATAATGAGACTTATAGATGAATATCTGATTTATATACTTATGGCTATAATAATTGCTGGGTTCGTTGGACTCTTGTTGCACTACCTAGTAGGTCATCATATAATCAGAAATCTAAAAAAGGCATTTGCAATAATAAAGAAAGAAGAGCAAAATGAACACCACAATGAACCAGATGATAATATTAATAACCAAAATAATAACGATATAACAAAAAACATATGAAATACTACGCACAAAATATAGAAAAAGAAACTTTAGAAAACGAAAATTTCAGAAAGGTTATTTTTACCGGAGAGAAGAGCCAGCTCGTTCTTATGTCTATAGAGGTAGGTGGGGAAATAGGTAAAGAGGTACACCCAAACGTTGATCAATTTTTTAGAATAGAATCAGGTAAGGGTAAACTCATAATAAACGGGGAAGAGGTTGAGGTAGAGGATGACTTTGCGATAATAGTTCCCGCTGGAGCAGAGCACAATATCTTAAATACAGGAGAAACTCCACTCAAACTTTATACAATATATTCTCCCGCAAATCACATAGACGGTAGGGTGCACAAGACCAAAGCAGATGCCGATCTTGATACAGAGGACGAAGAGTTTGGTCATGGAGTTCACTAAATCTTACTTATCCACAACTCTTTATTGACTGGTGAACGTTCGTTCACTTATAATACTTGCATAGTAGTTTAACCACAAAAACTATGAGCAAGTATCAAACTCTAAAATCTATACAAAAAGAAATAGATTATATCAATAAAAGGATAGACGAGAGGATAGTCAGAGGTCTTTCTTATGGTATTGAAGCGAGGAGGCACAAAACACTACTTAGCCAACTCTCCAGGATACAAAGAGACGTATCTTCTGGGATACTCAGTCGGTTTAGTTTTTTGACAACATTATTCTAAAAACCTTAAGCAATGACTGAATACAAAAATAAAATATTCTCCTTCTACAAAAAGAACAAGAGGATGCCGAGCTACAGCGAGATAATGAAAATGCTTGGCTTTAAATCAAAAAACTCCGTTTATAAAATTGTAAACAAACTAGTAGATGAGGGACTACTCGAGCAAGACAGCGAAGGCAGACTACTACCAAACAAGACGCTAGGCGAGGTACCTTTGCTCGGGCTAGTCGAAGCTGGGATACCAACAACGGTAGACGAAGATACAAGTGAGAGTATTAGTATAGAAGACTACCTCATAAAAAATCGGGGTTCCACATACATATTGGAAGTTAAAGGAGACTCAATGATAGAAGAAGGTATAAAAGAAGGTGACCTTGTTGTGGTGGAGCGCAGAGGAGAACCTAAAGATGGAGATATTGTTATTGCAGAAGTTGATGGTGGCTGGACTATGAAATACTTCAAAAAAGAAAAGGGGCAGATCTATCTTTTGCCTGCCAACAAAAACTACAGACCAATATATCCTCAATATCAAATGCGCGTGGCCGCGATAGTAAGGGGGGTGATAAGAAAGTACTAGTCTATAAACAAAAATTATACTTCCTTTATTTTTTAATAAAATTCTAATAGACTTGAAATTATGAATAGCCGTCAAATAGAAATATGGACAGAAGATTTGCCAGGAGGGGCTTATGAGCTTTTGGATTGTGGAGCGGGAGAAAAGCTAGAAAAGATTGGAGAGATGACGATAATAAGACCAGAACCAAGAGCTTGGTGGCAAAAAACTCTAAGTAAAGAAGTCTGGGATAAGGCTAGTGCAACATACAAAATATCTGGCCAGAAGGGGAGTTGGAAGTTTGCCGATGATAGTACCAAAAAAGAATTTGATATAGAGATAAAAAGTATAAAAACAAAAATAAAAATTGGTGGTTCTTCAAAACACATTGGTATATTTCCAGAACAATACCGAGAGTGGCACTGGATAAGCGAAAAAATAAAAAAAGAAATAGTCACCAGAGAAATAAATGTCTTAAACCTCTTTGGATACACGGGAGTAGGGAGCCTCTTTGCTGGTTTAGCCGGAGCAAAGGTTACTCACATAGACGCCTCAGAGACTTCAATAG
Organism: uncultured Candidatus Saccharibacteria bacterium; assembly: GCA_964534305.1. Taxonomy (GTDB): domain Bacteria; phylum Patescibacteriota; class Minisyncoccia; order Phycocordibacterales; family WO2-35-19; genus CAZHPR01. Next base: position 31,615 of record CAZHPR010000005.1, on the reverse strand, counting down.
AGTGGGCAAGAGAGAATCAAAAGGCTTCAGGACTAGATAATCTGCCCATAAGATGGATACTGGACGACGTACTCAAATTTTTAAAAAGAGAAATAAAGAGAGGAACAAAATATGATGCAATAATAATGGACCCACCAAGCTTTGGTAGAGGGCCAAAAGGAGAAGTCTGGAAAATAGAAGACAACATCAAGGAGCTCCTGGACTCTTGTCGAGAGCTACTAAGTCCAGATCCGCTTTTTGTGGTCATAAATATGTATTCAACAGATCTTTCTAGTATCTCACTTCAAAACTTACTTCTAGATATGATGAGAGAAAAGAAAGGGGGTGTAGTCATAGGAGAACTCGCTCTATCTCAAAAAGATTCTAATCGGGTATTACCCCTATCTATCTTCTCTATTTGGCAAAAATAGATTTGACGAGTCTTTATATATAAGATAGAATAAATTTTCTCCCATTTATCTTCGAGGGATTTTTTATTATGGAAATCAGAAACATAGCAATCATAGCTCACGTAGACCACGGTAAGACAACTCTTACTGATGCCTTGATGCGCCAGACCGGCGCAGTAGAAGAGGGGGTATCGATGGACTCAAACACTCTTGAAAAAGAAAGAGGTATCACTATATATTCAAAAAACGCTTCACTAGAATTCAACGGGAGTAAAATAAACATCGTAGACACACCAGGACACGCAGACTTCGGAGGAGAGGTAGAAAGAGTCTTGCGCTCAATAGACTCAGTCCTTCTCGTCGTCGATGCGCAAGAAGGACCGATGCCTCAGACCAGGTTCGTGCTCAAGAAGTCTCTTGAGCTCGGGCTCCGACCGATAGTCGTCATAAACAAAATAGACAAGCCAGCCGCCGATCCACACAGGTGTGAAGAGCAGGTCTTAGAACTCTTCTTGGAACTTGGAGCAAGCGACGAACAAGCAAACTTCCCAGTCGTTTATGCGATAGGCCGACTCGGAATCGCAAAGACAAAACTAGAAGACGAGTCAAAAGATCTGACACCTCTACTTGAAGCGATAATAAAATATGTACCGGAAGCTTCGAGCAAAGAACACTTGGAAAGACCCCTCAAGGCGCAACCATTTAACCTCGGCTATGACAACTTTATGGGCAGACTCGCTGTTGCAAGAATTTATGATGGCAAGGTCTCTGTCGGAGATAATGTTTTTATAAAAAAACCAGGCAAAGAAACAACCAAGGGTAAAATAACAAAAATATTTACCTTCAAGGGGTTAAGCAAAGTGGAAACAGCGGAAGCGGTATCTGGAGATATAGTACTGATCGCTGGTCTTTCAAACATAGACATCGGAGAGACAATAACTACCGACGAAAACGCGGAACCGCTTTCTGTTATAGAAGTTGATGAACCAACAATCTCTCTTGAGTTTATGGTCAACAATTCTCCGTTTGCTGGCAGAGAAGGTAAGTTTGTAACGGGAAGACAAATAAGAGAATACTTGGAAAAAGAATTGGAAGTAAACGTCGGACTAAAGGTAGATTTTGGGACTAGCGAAAGCTTCAGGGTATCAGGTAGAGGAGAATTGCACATCGCAATCCTTCTAGAAAATATGAGGCGCGCCGGATACGAGCTCCAAGTCTCCCAACCCCATGTCATCATCAAAGAGGAGCATGGAGAAAAACTAGAACCATTTGAGGAGGTTATTGCCGATATCCCAAGCGAATTTCAGGGTACGGTTATAGAAAAACTTGGTATGAGAGGATTTTTTATGAAAGATATGAAGAATTATGATGCGACTGTCAGGATATATTTTGAAGGTCCAACCAGAGGTTTCCTTGGATACCGCAACCAGTTTGTGATAGATACAAAAGGAGAAGGGATCCTCTCTTCTAGAGTCTTGGGCTTCCGACCATTTGCAGGAGAGATAAGAAAGAAGGTAACTGGTTCAATGATTTCTATGGAAAGTGGCAAGGCTCTCGGTTATGCACTTTGGAATTTGCAAGATAGAGGAGTTCTCTACATCGGACCGAACATAGAGGTCTACGAGGGGATGGTGATCGGCAATACATCCAAAGGTGAAGAGATGACAGTAAACCCTACCAAAGGCAAGAACCTAACCAACGTCCGCGCATCAGGAACTGATGAAGCAATAAACCTTACACCTCCATTTGAACTCACAATAGAGAGGGGACTCGAAGTTATGAGCGATGATGAACTACTAGAAATAACCCCAAGAAGCGTAAGACTACGCAAAAGATTTCTTACAGAACTAGAGAGGAATAAAAATAGGAAAGATAAATAATTTTGACACGAAACTTGCGTTTTTTGAAGCTTTGGTGTAGTATGTATTTATGAGCCTAGAGGCTCAATTTTGTTGTTTGACAGAGCCCCATTGGGGCTAGGAGGAAAGTATGACGCGCATCGCGCTTCTGTTCGTCTTGATTCTCTCCCTGATGGCCTTCTCGGCCCAGGGGGCAACGATTGTCATCAGTCCCTCTTCCACGGGAGGATGGGCGTTTGCTCAGGAAACGGGTACCACCGGTACCGGCTCCTTTGCGAATGGGCCCGGAGCACCCCCGCTTGGCACAGGAAGTGCCCATCTGGGAGTGACCGACGCCGCCTCCGGAGAGTTGCTCTACAAAGCCAACAACTCCGGTGCGAAACTTTCGGAAATCACGGAACTCTCATTCAGCACGTTTAGTGCCTTGGGAGGTGGTATCCTTGCACCGACACTGCAATTCGGCATTGATGCCGACGTCACCGATGCAAACTTTGCCTTCCAGGGCAGGCTTGTTTACGAGCCCTATCTGGCCGGCACAGCAATCGTCGACAACACATGGCAACAACACAACCCGCTCACCTCGGATAACGGTTGGTGGTTTACCAACGGTGCCTTGAGCGCCGGCTGTTCGCAGGGAAACTCATGTTCGTTTGCCGAGGTATTGGCATTCAGACCCAACATTGGTTTCCATACGGTCTTCGGATTCGAAGGATTCAAGGTTGGGAGTGGCTGGGTAAACGGCCTCCAGGCCGCCGTGGATGCCTACACCATCGGCACACAAAACGGCTCGACAACCTACAACTTCGAAGGAAGGGGTGGGGAGGTTCCCGAGCCGGCGACGTACGCCATGATGGGCGCGGGCCTCCTCGGCATCGCTTTCATCAGGCGGCGCAGGGCCTAGGCAACAGCAACAACAAAAACCTCCAGAAGAGAGGTAGCACATTTACTCAGCACCCTGACGCTCGCGCGTTGGGGTCGCTTTTTTTACTTTAACTGTTTGTGCCTAAAGCAGGTTAAGACATGGTCGTTTACCATACCGACTGCCTGCATATGAGCATAAACAACCTTGGGTCCAAGAAACTTGAAGCCCCTTCTTTTCAAATCCTTTGCAAATATTTCTGCTTCTTTTGTATATTCTGGATAGTCTTTGAGAGTTTTTAGTTTGTGAACAATTTTCTTACCGCCAACAAAGCCCCACATATATTTTGAAAATGTGCCGAACTCACTCCTAACTTCCAAAAACTTTTTTGCATTTTGTATCGTCGCCTCTATCTTTAGCTTGTTGCGGACAATACCAGCGTCTCCAAGGAGTTTACCGATTTCCTTTTTGCCAAACTTTGCGACTTTTTCAAAATCAAAATTTGCAAAAGCTTTTCTAAAGTTTTCTCTTTTGTTTAATATTATTTGCCAAGAAAGCCCAGCCTGAAAGGACTCAAGGACTAGAAATTCAAAAATCTTTTTGTCGAGGTAGACTGGCACGCCCCACTCAAGGTCATGATACTTCTTGTACAGATCGTTCTCTAGATTGAGCCAAGGGCACCTTTTTATCTCTTTCATTTATTTATAAAACAGCGCTTCTATACCGTCCCAAAATCCATCTCCATCACTATCTCTCTTGGTTGGGTCTGTCTTTGTACAGCTACTGTCCTGACTTATAGAAAGACACTTTTCCAGATAATCCTCTATACCATCCATATCAGCATCAGTTGTAAATTCCAAGAGTTTCCTGTCGCGCTCCTCTTTTGTAATCTCTGAAGTCTTCTTCATAATAGAACCTTTTGCTGGGTCAAATTTCAAAACCTTAATCACTCCACCATCAATTACAAAATAAATCATAGAGCGAGTCTTGCTTATTGCCTCCTCGTTTTCTTCTATCCTAAAATCAGTTGCAAGTATTATCTGTCTGTTGTCACTCCAGATATGTACAAAATCTTTTTTGGCAAAGGCGCCCCCAAAGAAGGCGACGGTTGACATCCTCGCATCGCAATCTTTTTTCTCCTCTTCAGTAGAATAATTCTTGCAAGAATCTGTCAGTTGATAGGAGAGACTCTTTACTCCTTCAATATTTTTGTTCTTTGCAAATTCAACATACTTTTGCAAAACAGCCCAAGATTTTTCCTTGATTGAAAGAGTGTTTGTGTTGTCGGTCGTATTTACACTGTCTGTAGAGCTGCTTATTTCTACCGTATCGATAGACTCTAGGGAAATAGTAGGATCTGTAGGCTTGTTTTTAAAATATGTAAGGTAAACAAAGGCGATTACGAGCAATATTAATAATGCAATTATTGGTTTAGTTTTTGACATGTTGTTAGAATATCATAATAAGGGTAAAACCTCATCCTACATCCGTAATCTACCTCATCCCTAACCCTTCCCCTTGCAAAGGGGAAGGGAACCAAACACAAAACAATGTCTCAGATCCATAACAACAAAATCTTTAAAGAAAGAAGAGTTGAGTTAAGAAATAAGTCTACCTCATCAGAGAATTTGCTTTGGAATGAATTGAGGAATAAAAAGTTAGGAGTAAAGTTTAAAAGACAACACAGTATCGGCGGGTATATACTAGATTTTTATTGCGCAGAGAAAAAATTAATAGTTGAGTTAGATGGAGAAATACATAATAAAAGAGAAGTAAAAGAATATGATCAAGTCAGAGATAAATTTTTTAAAGAACTTGGCTATAAAACAATTAGATTTTTAAATGTTGAAATAGAAAGTAATATACAATTAACCCTTAAGAAACTTCAATCTTTAATGAAAAGCGTTTAGGCTGTTGTTTTTCTCCCCTACCCTTTGCAAGGGGAGGGGCCGGGGGTGAGGTAGAGTATAATAAACAAATGATAGAACAAATCAAAAAATACCTAAACGAGCGGGAAATAAAGGTGATATCAAAGCTGAATACCCCGAGCAAGATACAGGATTTCTTAGAAAAATTACCCTTTAACTTCGAAAACCAAGGAGAAACTTACTACTCCCCAAGGAAAGTCTTAAAACAAAGAGAGGCACACTGCTTTGAGGGGGCGCTTCTTGCCATAACCGCCCTAAAGTATCACGGAGTAGAATCTTACCTTCTAGACCTCAAGGCAAAGCGACCTGATTCTGATCATGTCGTTGCTGTTTTTAAAATAAATGGATACCTCGGCGCCATAAGCAAAACAAACCATGCCGTACTCCGATATCGCGACCCAATCTATAAAACAAACAGAGAACTCGCTCTCTCTTTCTTTCATGAATACTTTTTGAACGATGGCAAAAAAACTCTCTTATCCTTTTCAAAACCCTTTGATCCATTTAGCAAATTTGGATATTCTTGGCTTGCAGAAGAAGACGATTTGGATACAATTGCAGAGGCGATAGACAAGTCAGCACATATTGATTTCGTCCCAAAAGAAAATAAAAAACACATAAGGAGGGCAAGCCAAGTAGAGATAGATGCTGGCAAAATAGAGGAATATATTAACAAGAAATAATTTAATAAATAAAATGAATAAACAATTTTTATGGGCAGGGGTTGGGGTAGTAGTGGTACTAGCGGGAGTATTCTTGATAACTAGGGGAGGAGGTAGTCCTGCTCCTGTTGCTAGCGAAGATGGGAGTATCACTGGCAAATACTCCATAGAGAGTATTATGAAGCTCGGCAAATCTTATGAGTGTACATTTCTAAAAGAAGATGCAACTTCTCAAGTCTCGGGCAAGGTGTTTACAGATGGCAAACAGGTTTACGGAGAATTTAATATCAATACTCAAATAATAAATCAGAATTTCCAGAGCTACCTTATTATCAAAGATGACACCACTTACACTTGGACTAGTTTGCAACCAATAGGATACAAAGCTCCCGTCGCAAGGAGTGCAACAACAAATGCTTCTCCAAATGAGCAGGCGCAACTCGTTGGGACCAACGATCAGGTAGATTACACTTGTAGCCCTTGGAAAAGTATAGACAATAGTAAGTTTGAGATCCCTACAAATATCACCTTCACCGACCTAAAACAAAACTAAAAAAGTAAAAATTGCAGAGCACCAAAAAAGCCTTAAACCACAAGGCTTTTTTGGTGCTCTGCTTGCAACAACAAAATGCCCTTGAAATCTCTTTGACATTAAATCAACCCTATGCTATACTTGTATACGTCCATGTTATGGACCTTTTCTTTGTCCCTTTCGGGAGACAGAGAAAAGCGCACCTTAACTTTTGAAGAGAAAGGAGGGTTTTCAGAAATGAAAAACCTCACGACGATGGCCATGCTGGCCATCATGCTCTCCGTTTTCTGCCTGGCACCCGCCAGCGCAGCGACCATCTCGTTCGAGTCCGGAGACGGAATCAATGAGGGCAACAACCAGACCGCCGCGAACGTGCTGATCACACCACACCCGGCGTGGGACGTATTGCCAAGCGTTATCCCAGTGTGGACCGACCCTGTCGGTAAGTGGGTTAGTTATGAAGACACCGGCTACGGCTCTGGCAATGTGCTACCCAACACCACAATCGTTGGTCCGCCAACAGCCATATACTGGGAGTCTTTCATGCTTACCGGTGTAAACAATGTTGGTCAGGCGATTTTTGGCGCCGACGACACGATGGCTGTCTACATCACGAATACGCTGTTCCCGTTGGGCCAACTTCTAATGGTACCGAACGGGACGCCAGACTCGGCGTGTGCCCAAGGACAGATATCCTGTCAACCTGGGGAGTTCAGGATCATCCAACTCGACAACTTTCTTGCACCCGGAATGAACACGATTTCGATGCATCACTACCAACTCTGGGGTGATGTATCAGGTGTCATCTGGGCTGGGAAAATTGAGTCAACCGGCCAAGTCCCCGAACCGGGCACGTA
>CAZHPR010000005.1:0-24429 GCA_964534305.1 uncultured Candidatus Saccharibacteria bacterium | reverse complement strand
TCATCTGGGCTGGGAAAATTGAGTCAACCGGCCAAGTCCCCGAACCGGGCACGTACGCTCTGATGGGCGCAGGGCTTCTGGCTCTGGCAGCCATCCGCCGGCGCAGGGCCTGACCTCCGATTCCATCCACTTACCCCGAAATGGGGTTCGGCTTCCGGGTACGCTACGGCGTGCCTCGGGGGCTTTTTTTATATAAATTTTAATTTATCCGATACTATTGACATAAAATCAAGTAAGGAGTAATATCGAGCACGGTTGACAAGTCTGTAAAAGACTAGTCTACCTCCCGATCTTCCTAAAGGTCGGAAGAGCTCTTTGAATCAAGGAAGGGAGGAGTTTCAGCAATGAACCTCTTCAAGACGATGGCATTTGCCATCCTGCTCGCGTTTTTCTGCCTGGCACCCGCCAGCGCAGCGACCATTTGGATTGGAATCGAGGACGTCAAAATCAATGCCCCGGACCGCGACTACAACGACATGGTGGTGAAGATGTCAGGAGGCGGTCTCAACGTCATCAACACGTCGCCAGGACAAATCGGCGCATGGCAACCGATGGTGGCCCCGAACGAAGACGGAAATCCATACTGGGACAACACGTCTTTTGACGGAGCCCAGATGAACATCGGCTACTTCATCACGGGCACCGGCGCGTACGCCGCAAACCCCAATTCGCCAGACTACTCGGTGGCTCTGACGAAATACTGGGGAAACGGTACCAGTCCGGACTCGAACCTATTCCTCATGGATCCCGGTACCGTGAATACCGTGATCACACTCGAGGTGTCGGCGTGGGAGACAGGGAACAAGTTGTACTACTACAACCCTTCGAACCCTCTCTCAATCCTGTTTCCGACTCTCATCTACGGTGGGAGTGCCAGCGAAGGTGCGGTTGCTTCATTCAACCCAGCGGGGTCCGTATTCGGCCTGGTATTCCAAAATGCCTCAGGCGAGAAATTTTACAGTGGTATCCACGGTGGAGGCCAGTTCGCACCATTCATGGGTGAAGCTTCGGGAGTTCCCGAACCGGGCACGTATGCGCTCATGGGCGCAGGACTTCTGGCTCTGGCGGCCATCCGCCGGCGCAAGGACTAACACAGGTCCGGCGGACAGAACAGTTCTTTCTCTGATTCCCTCGGAGACGGCGTTGAGTTCCCATTTTGGGAACCCAGCGCCGTATTTTTTTATATAAAAACCCTAAAAACCTTAAGGTTTACTTTTTTGATGTTTAATGATATACTTATAGAGAACTGTTCTTACAGAATCTAAAAATTGGAGGATGATGGTATGGAACCTTTTAAGAGGCCGTGGTTGGCCACACTCCTGGCCCTTGCGCTTTTTGCGCTAGGTAGCCAGTTTGCCTACTGCACGCCGTACTACGGCGCGTCAACATTGGGAGGGCCTAGCGATTCATCGACGGTCTTCATGTCGGGCGACTTCAGGGTCAACGACCCGAAGATCCGGACTGAGACGGTGTCGTCTACGTCCAATCCGGGACTTGAGTTCCGGACCACCCGAAGCACGTCTCCTGGCCAAGAGGTACCCAACGAAGTTTGGTCACCCCGCAACCCTCACGGTAGGTGGGTGGGGCCAGAACGCAACTTGGCACCGGACCAGATGGAAGCCAATCCTATGGACATGGGTACAATCGTCTTCAGCGAGGAATTTTTCCTCGAGGGAGATGGAACGTACACTTTCCAAGGTGAGCTTCTCATCGGCACGAGTGGCACCTGGGTAGAAGTCTACATCAACGGAGTAAAAGTTGAGGTGGACATATCCAAGTGCACAAAGGAGAAGGCCGAATGCATCATCGATCTGTCCAAGTACGCCCACCTCGGCGTCAACAAGATCGAGATCCGCACCGATGGAGCCAAGGCCTTGTGGGCGGGAATCATCGCCCCCAAGAACAAGGACGCGAGCGAAGTCCCCGAACCAAGAACGGTACACTTGATCGCGGCTGGGGTACTTGCTCTCGTCTTAGTCAAGTACCTCAGATGGCGAAATTTTAGGGTCACTTCAAGAAGGTGATCCGTGTGGCCCCAACCGTGTGACAACGGTCGGGGCCCTTAACAAATACCCAAACCATTTGCTTTATTTTTTATAAGTTGTAGTATTTTTTCTAGTAGTTCGTAGTCAAATCCTAGTACTGGAGAAACCCTTGAGAAAACTTTCGGGGAAACAGGAACGCTTGCATAAGAGACCTAAAGGATCTCGCGAGCTTACGATCGAAGAAGTAAGGAGGGTGGTTTCCACAACCAAGATTATATACGCTATCGGTGCGTCCCTCTGCCTGAGAGACACAATCGAGAAAGCTGTATGTGCACGCCTGGACAAAAACCTCAGTGTGGAGACCTGCAACGAGGTGCCTGAAGCAGACTGTGTTTGCGTTAGGGCTAGTGTTCCAAGCCGATACACCAATCCTGGAAAGATCAGACTGCAATTCTTCTTTTCATAACCCGCTGTCAACGGGGACTGTCGGGTGTGGGTGAAGCCCTGTGGCAACCGTTGGTTGTCCACAGGGCTTTTAATAAAAACTTGCATTATTTTTGTAGAGTTGTATAGTACTAGAAGTTGTACAAATCCACCTACGAGGTGTCACATGATGATTACACGGGGTGAATGCCCCAAATGCGGAACAGCCGTGACGGTAAAAGGCAGATCTGGCACTTGCCCGAAGCAGGAATGCCGAGCAAAGTTTCAGATTGAGGTGCGTGGTGAGGATCTGGAGATCGTCGAGGTTTTACCTCTCAACACCAATCACAATCTCTCGTATCCGATGGCAGCATACGCGTAAGTTGCCAGCGACTGTCCTAGTAAATCTTTAATACTGGGCGGGGTTCATTTTTTAACTCATACCTCCGAGACTATGCCGTCTCGAATAGGTAAAACATACAGGGCCTAGAGCCCAAAAAAACAAGTTCTGGCCGCTATGGCCAATTGAAAGGACCGCACACAGATTGTCGGCCCTTTTCCTTGCCCAAAAAAATCTCTGTTATAATGCAAATATGAAAAAGGGTTTTATTTTTATATTTTTGGGATTAGCTTTTCTATCTCTGCCTATTTTTACAAATGCGCAAGAACTTTACAATGACCAACAAGGAGAATGGAAGGTTAAGGTAGTAGAAATAATAAAAGAAGAAGAGGTCCTCGTCCCAGGCACAGAAGTAAATACTTGGTATCAAGTATTAAAAGCAGAAATCCTAGAAGGAGAGAGGAAGGGGGAGAGGGTGGAAGTAGAGAATGATTTTTTGAGACTCAAGGTCGGAGACAAATTTTATATAAATTATCTTGTGACGGTAGAAGGTAGGGAGCTCTATCTTATGGGAGAGCCTTATCGACTCGATATCCTTATTTACTTTTTGATACTTTTTGTAATCACGGTACTTGTATTCGGAGGCAAAGACGGTTTTCGATCTCTCTTCTCTCTCTTTGGAAGCTTTGCGGTCCTTATAATATTTTTGCTCCCTATGCTTCTAGAAGGGCACTCCCCGGTATTTACCATCGTTGGCTTTGCTTCTGTGATACTGGCTCTCTCTATGTATATTACTCACGGTTGGAATAGGGTGACACACGCTGCATTTATAGGCACTTTTATAACAATAATAATCGTAATAATACTTTCCAAAATCGGAGTAGCGACCGCGAACCTATCAGGCTTTGCCTCGGACGAAGCTCTTTATCTAAACATAAACTCCGGCGGTACTCTCAATATTTCTGGATTGCTCCTCGGCGCGATAATAATCGGAGTACTTGGAATCCTCGATGATATATCAATCACCCAATCGGCAGCGGTAAGAGAGCTCTTCGCTTCTTCTCCTAGTTCTTCAAAGAGAGAAATTTATAATAGGGCAATAAGGATTGGTAGAGAGCATGTCGGAGCGCTGGTCAATACTCTAGCACTCGCTTATGCGGGCGCTTCTTTGCCACTCCTTATGCTCTTTTATCAATCCGCTCTCCCAATTTCGACAATCTTAAATAGAGAAATATTTGCGACAGAGATTATTCGCACAATCGTCGGCTCGATCGGACTCATCCTCGCGGTACCACTCTCTACCCTCACCGCAATAATCCTTTACAAAAAAGGGGATAATGAAAATATAAAAACACACTCACACCACCACCACCATTAGAGTGAATAGACCACAACAATAGAAATAAGATAAAAGAGGTAGACCGCAAATATTGGCTTTTCACTGTATTTACGACCTCTCTCTTCTATTGTAATAAAGTAATAACAAAATATTGATGCCAAGACAGAAGATGGCCAGAGTACCTTTATCCCAAAAACTATAGGCGGCACAAAAAAGGCAAGACTAGAGATTATTGCCACTGCCTTGAGCCCCCATTTCTCTCCAAAGAGTACTGGCACTGTAATGATATTTTGTTTTTTGTCTCCTTTGATATCTTTGATGTCCCTAACGTGCCAAAAAAGGAAATAAAACAAAAATATACAAATCACCAGATCATTGGGAATTACTGAGACTATTTTGAGCGGAGAGAGCAAGAAGAATCCAGAGAGGAAGGCAGTGATGCAACAGAGTCCGATAATAAAGGAGGAGAGGAATGGAATTGTTTTGTACTTGGTGGGAGGTGACGAATAAATATAATACAGAGAAGTAAAGACAAGAGTAAAGAAGAAGACTGGAAACCCAGAAAGATACCCAGAAATCAAAGAAATAATCAAAAATATTTTTGAAGCAATGGAGAGTTCTTCTTCGTTTGCGCTTCCTGTCGTGAGTGGCCTATCACTATTGGTGAGCTTATCTATTTCTACGTCCTCTACATCATTCACACAAATCGCAAACATAATAGAAAAATAGAAAGAAATAAGCAGAGAAAGGATTACAAAATAATCATTCCAATTTAGATTTATATTGGCAAAACTCCTTGTCGCCACAAAGACCCCAAAGAGGACGATAAGCAAATAGTTCGCGACCCTCTCTGGCCTAGAATTTTTTATTATTGCTCTCATTAGACGGTTTTCGGTGATCCAAAACCAGAAAAATCCTAAAACCATAGAGACAACCAAAAATACCCTTCCCATCATAAAATTAAAACCCGTATCCAAAAACTTGTTGTTGCTTGCATACTCCAAAGACCCTTCTAGGTTGTTGAAGACCGTTGCTGAACTTGCAATCGATCTTTGCAAAAACTCTATTACATCCACCGGACCAGCAATTGGGTAGAGAATTATGGCTGGGATACTCGGCATAGAAACAAGCAAAAAAAGAACCGCATAGAAGACAAGCGTGCCACCGATTGATTTCCAAATATCCTTACTAAATTTATAAATCAGTACAAATATACCGATAAGTATCAGAGCGATCTCAAATTGGAGACCTAGGGTACTACCAAATGGCGGATTACTACTAAAGAAGTAGACCGAAGATTTTATGATGCCGGTAAAAGAGTTCAAGATATAGACCATCGGGGATCCCGAGGAGCCACTTATGATCAAGTCAACAATAGGTGCGATCCAAAGACCAATAAGAGAAAAAATTGTAATTTTGTGAATGTGAGGCGAGAGTTCTGGTACAAAGTATTTCAAAAAGAGCATTATAAAGAGAGCTAGAGAAACAAAAAACAAAAAATAATGGAGTAGGGTAGGAGTATCTACTGCGATTATTCCTGTGTTGGAAGGGTTTGATATAGACTCCAAGAGAAATCTTACAAAGACAACTCCGAAAAGACCCCCGAGCCAGCCTAAGGGGCCCACTTGCATAGACTTTAGATGACCATATAGGTAAGAGACCATACCCCTATTATACCACTATGAGAAGTTTTTATAATTGGTATAATGGAGCCATGGAAAAACTTAAATTTATAGCCCCATTGGAAACCAAGACCGAAATAGAAGAAGTAGAAAGGCTTAAAGAAATATTTGATAAAGTATCCAACATATTCGTCATCGGTATAGGAGGGTCCAACCTGGCAAGCAGAGCGGTATATGATGCGATGAGAAGAGAGGATTTGTTAGAAAATAAAGTAAAACTAATTTTTATAGAATCCCCAGACAAAGAAGAATATTCTGATCTTGAAAATTTTATAAAAATAGAGATCGGAGCAGAAGAAAGTTTTGGAATAATTGCCTCTAGCAAATCAGGGGAAACAAGAGAGACCATAGAAGGATTCCAAAATATCATAAACATAGTAGAAAAATACGACCCCCAAATTACAAAAAAATCTCTTGTAATAACAAGGGGAGACTCCAGCCTCGATAATCTAGCAAAAGAAAAGGGGGTAAAGACAATAACCTGGACTGGTGATATCGGCGGCAGGTTCTCGGCGTTTACAAAAGTGCACCTGCTACCTATTGCGTTATCTCTCATGGATAGTAGCAAGTTCCTTTCTGGCGCAAAGTCTGTGATAACGAAATATTCTAGCGATAATATAGAGACGAACACCGCATTAGAGCTTGCAACTTCTATCTTCGAAAACTACAAAAATGGTATCGAAATATTTGATATATTCTTTTTTGAAAACGAACTAGAAACACTCGGCAAGTGGTGTCGGCAACTCGTTGCTGAGAGCATCGGCAAAAAAGATAGTGCTGGTACAGAAGTGGGTATCACCCCAACGATCTCTATCGGTCCTCGAGATCTGCATTCAATGCTAGAACTTTATCTAGGGGGGCCAAAGAATAGGTTTACCTTATTTGTCGCCTCCAAAAACAGCAAAGGTGTGAACGATAGCGCTTATAGCTCGACAATAAGAGCTTATGAAGAAGCTGGTCTTCCGTTTATGGAATACAAGTTTGATAACATAAACGAATTCGAGGTTGGTGAGTTTATGCTTTTCTTTATGATGATGGTAGTACACCTTGCAAAACTTCTTTCGGTAGACCCTTTTGATCAGCCAGCAGTCGAAGAGTATAAGAAAAATATCCATAATTCTTAAATCATGAATCTTAATTCTATTTTATTTGATATAGGCAGGACAAAGACGCGTGTAGCTTTTTCGGACAACACCGAAAACTTTGAAGAACCGACTATTTTTGAAACCAATCACAACTATGAAGAGGGGCTAAAAAAGCTCCTTGAAGTAATAGAGAGTTGCGCAAAAGGAAGAGAGATTGCAAACATTGCCGGAGGCATCACTCGGGCCTTGACGGATTGGGAGACTGAGAGGCTTTCGGAGGATTTGAAAAACAAATTTGGAGCAAATATAAAAATAGAAAATGACTCTGCTATTGTCGGACTCGGGGAGGCAGTCTTTGGAGCTGGTAGGGGATTTTCTATCGTTGCTTATATTACAGTTTCTACCGGAGTAGGAGGAGTTAGGATAATTGATGGCAAGATAGATGAAAAAGCTGTAGGGTTTGAACCTGGCAAACAAATAATAGATATGGAAAACGGAGAAACAAAAACGCTAGAAGATTTGGTTTCTGGTAGCGCTCTTGAGCAAAGGACCGGCAAGCATCCAAAAGAAATTGGAGACCAACAGGTTTGGGATAGTCATGCAAAAATCCTTGCCGTAGGAATTAACAACACGATCGTAAACTGGTCACCAAACTGTGTGGTACTCGGAGGATCCATGATTACCGGAGATCCGGCGATCCCTTTGGATAAAACGGAGCAATATTTGAAAGATATAATAACTGGATACCCAGAAATACCAGCTATAAAAAAGGGTGAACTTGGCGATCTTGGGGGACTGTGGGGCGGACTAGCTATACTTAGAAAATAACCCCACCCTAGCCCTCCCCTTACATTAAGAGGAGGGGAGGTGGAAGATTATATATAATTATAGAAATAAAATGGGAATAAAAAATTTTTTGATGAGAAAGATGATGGAGAGCAAGATGAAGGATGTCCCGAAGGAACAGCAGGAAAAGATCTTTGCTATGGTAGAGAAAAATCCAGAACTTTTTCAAAAGATTGCTCTTGATATACAAGAAGAGATGAAGAAGGGTAAAAGCGAGATGGACGCAGCGATGGCGGTAATGCCCAAGTACCAAGCCGAACTTCAAAAATTAAACTTAAATTAAAAATAAATGACTAAAAAAATATTTATACTTGTAGGACATCCAGACAAAGAGAGCTTCAACAGGGAGCTTGCCAACTCATACGCTGATGGCGCAAGAGAGAAGGGACACGAGGTAAGAGTAAAGAGTCTTAGCGACTTAAATTTTGATCCAATACTCCACAGAGGCTACCGAGAAATCCAAGAGCTTGAGCCCGATCTCAAAGAGGTACAAGAAGATATAAAGTGGTGCAACCACTTTGTAATAATCTACCCATCTTGGTGGTCTACTATGCCCGCCATCCTGAAAGGATTTTTTGATAGGGTTTGGCTTCCTGGGTTTGCATTTCACTTTCACCCAAGCGGACTTTGGTGGGACGGCTTGCTCAAGGGTAGGACGGCTAGGGTCTTTGTCACTTCCGACGCCCACCCTATATTTACTCGTATCATCTTTGGAGACACAACCAACGAAATAAAAAAAGGTATCCTTTGGTTTTCTGGTCTTTCTGTCTCTGTAAAAAAGATTGGACCACTCAAGAAAATTTCAGAAGAGAAGAAGCAGAAATGGCGAGAAAAACTAAAAAAGTGGGGCAGTAAGGTTTATTAAAAAATAAATACCAAAACAAATACGAAGGGGAGGTTGTGACTTGCGTCACAACCTCCTTTCAAATACCGCGTTGGGCCCGAGCTCCACCAAGCTCCACACCCAAAAAATGAAGCTCAGTATGCCGAGCAAGACCACCACCTTGCCTCGAGTGGTATGGAAAGTATTCTGATTTTCCTTATACTTCATACCTTTACTCAGAAGGACAGCGATCGAGAAGGGGATAATCCCAAGCAAAAAAATCACCAGTGCCATGCGCACCTCCACAATATTTATACCCCACAATACAATAAATAGATACTTCCACTTTCTTTTTTATAAAAATACACAGAAAATATAGAAAAAGGCCGATCCGAAGATTGGCCTTTTGTATGATTGCATCACCTGGAATGAACCAGGTGAGACGTCCGAGCGCTCGACGGTTAAGGGTGAGCCGCAATGGCTGCCTTCTTGGGGATCCCAAGTTCTAGGCTGTGTCAGGTTCAATGCTCACTTTCCACTCGGGCTGTCACTTCCGAGTTTCCAGATTTGCTCCCCTGCTCACAGGCCTTTGGCGAACAAGGTTTGCGTACGCCTTTCGTGTACGCACCCACCGACTAAATCGACTTGGCTTTGGACACCAAATCAGCGCTCTTTTAGATCAAATTTATAATCTGCATCAAGTATACCATATATTATTTTTTATTGCAAGTTTTATTAAAATATGGTTAAATGGGGTTGGAAAGGAGAAGCTGTGTTTAGGTTCGCGTATCCTTCGGAATTTGTAGGAGAGCTTGAGAGAGTCTTCGCTGGAGAACAAACCTTCATCAGAGATCTCCAAGCCGGATCAATCTTCTGTGTTGAGGAATTCCTCAACGAAAGGGCCCCACACACCTACGGCAGGAAAGCCCAGGAGCTTTTCAGATATTGGCAAGAAAACCCATCCTGCCGACACAATCTTGCCTTCACTGGATTTTAGGGCACTCAACGCTGGTACAAGTCTACAACAGCTGCTGGCACACCACCGGCGGCTTTCTTTTTATATTAATTTGATAAAATTAGGTTATGAAAAAAACAATATTTACTATTTTTATTTTTACTATTGTTTCTCTGATATATTTTCAATTTAGCAAAACAGACAAAGAAAAATCATTATCTCCAGAAGATTACAAAAACATATCCTATACCATAGATGGTAGGTCTATAAAACTATTAAACGGAATATCGGAAGAAGAAATACCAAATTCATCATCAAAGATAACTACAAGATACTTTGGCAACGAAGCAAGGGGAGATTTTAATAACGATGGTTATGAAGATATTGTTTTTGTTATGAGCCAAGACGGTAGTGGTAGTGGAATATTTTTTTATGTAGTAGCAGCCCTTGGACAAGCAGATGAATCTTACAAGGGTACTAACGCCGTATTCATAGGGGATCGTGTTTCTCCTCAAACTACAGAGTTTAGAGAAGGTAAAATTATTGTAAATTACGCAGACAGAAAACAGGGTGAGCCGATGGCCACAGTACCATCAATCGGAGTCTCAAAGTATTTAAAAATACAAGACGGTGTTTTGGTAGAGATAAAATAGAGTTTCGTCAATTTGCTAAAATACTTCAAATATGGTTAAATATTGGTGGAGGCACAATGGCACAAATCAAGAAAGTGGAGGCTCTGGTTGAGTCTTTGCTCGAAACCCTGGATTCGGACCAGCTACTCAAAATACTGGATCCATGCACCAAGCTCAGGATTACTCTCACAATCGAGCGTGGCCAACTTGAAATCGTGGCAGACGGTGATCACAAGATCACTCAAATGAAGCACTGCGAACTCGTTAAGGAAGAGCCTATGACTGAAGCTCTGTGGGACAAACTCTTTTCTTTGCGGGCTTTCTCCAAGAACCCCGAACGTACCGCAGATAAACCACTTCGTGAAGTCATGCTACTCATGAAGAAGCGCGGTCACATCAATTACAATGAGGGTGTATACCACCAAGCTGCGATCAACGATATTCTGAAAGGAAATTCAGTTGAATGCAGAATGGTTAGTCACCGTACGGGAGACGACGATTATATGAGATTCGAAATTCGACCGATCAGGTAAAGGAGACGCCATGCCGGAATTCGCATATCCGCTGCTCAATCGAGTATCAGAATTATTCGCGGATGCGGACCTCGGAGACGTCCTTCTCCTTGCGTCACAGCATCTGCTCGAACCTCAACGGGAAATGTTTCGTCTTTTGATTAAGGCGGGGCTCAAACCGGAGAATTGCCTTGCTATCGGCAAGGTATACTCGATCAATCAGGGTGTAATGGAAAATTTGGCTGACTTGGGTTGCGTTGTAGCCCCGTTCAGTTCGGAATTCGATCCATTGCAGCCATTCGACAAGTGGTTTGAAGAAAAGTTGCGCCATTTTATTGAATCAGAACTCAAGAAGCGCGACCTTGCCGGATTCAGGAAAATCATTGTCCTCGATGACGGCGGCTTCCTACACCTTGTCGCTAAGGACCTGCTCTGTGGTCGAGAGAACGTAGTCGGTATCGAGCAAACCTCATCCGGACACCACAAGATCAAAGCGAACGGGGTCACATTCCCGTGCGTATCAGTAGCTCAGTCGTTCCACAAACTTACGTTCGAGTCGCCCCTAATCGGTCGTCTCGGATACGAGCGGATCATCCGCCACCTCACAAAACGAGGAAAGCGGAATCCGAAGATCTTGGTCAAAGGGTTTGGTCCAATCGGCCAACAGACAGCAGGGCAACTCTTCGTAGCTAACAACTACGAAGGATATGCAACCGATCTGTCGTTCAACGGCAAGCGATTCGGACTCGGTCTCATGCAGTTGTTACGTAACAAGAGGCGACTGCTGTCGGTTGAAGAAGCAGAGCAGCGACTCGGAGAGTTTGATGTCGTAATCGGTACAACCGGATCATGTACTTTCACCGAGAATGACATCGAGCGATTTCATCCCGAAGTTTCGCTTGTCAGCATGTCTTCGTCTGATCGGGAATTCCCCTCAGTATCGTTCCGTCACAACGGCGGAGGCCCGCATGACGACTACTATCTCGGTGCTCGCTGTCTTGTGAACGCCGGATTTCCAATTACGTTCTATGGGTGGCCGAATGAAATGCCGCCGCAACAGATCGAGCTGACCATCGCCCAGCTCATGATGAATGTCTTGGGCGAAGGAACGAACCATCCGTGCCAGATGAACTATGTTGTCGAACAAATTCGATCCATCTGGCAACCGCACGAAGATGCGGACAGGTGGTACGCAGAAAACTTTTCCTAGACTTACAAGCCGGGTACTCAAGCGAGGCCCGGCTTTCTTTTTACCCAGTTTTTCATTATATTAAAGTAACTATGGCGAATATTACTGTAGGGATAGTCGGTCTGCCAAATGTGGGGAAGTCCACACTCTTTAACGCGCTTACAAAAAAGAGTGTGCCGGCAGAGAATTATCCTTTTTGTACCATAGACCCTTCTGTGGGGATTGTGGCTGTACCCGACGAGCGACTTGAAAAATTAAATGAATTTTCAAAATCAGCAAAGAAAGTCCCAGCGGTCATAGAATTTACAGACATTGCGGGGTTGGTCAAAGGAGCTTCGGAAGGAGAAGGCTTGGGCAACAAATTCCTCTCTCACATACGAGAAGTAGACGCAATCGCGCAGGTAGTAAGGATTTTTGAAGACAAAGACATTATTCATGTAAACAACAAGGTTGATCCGATCTCCGACATAGAGACCATAAACCTTGAGCTCATCTTGGCAGACATGCAGACTGTAAGCAAAAGACTAGGGACAATAGAGAAAGAGTTGAAAGGCGCAAGTAAAAAGGCGCAAGAAGAAAAAGAAGAATTGATGGAAGCAAAAAAGATTTTAGAGGAAGGAAAACTTCTTGGTCCCACTTTCAAACTTTCCAACTTGCGCCTTTTGACCCAAAAACCGATTTTTTATGTATTAAATACTTCGGAAGCTGCAGAAAACAGGAGGGAAATAGTATCAAATATCCCAGGTCCTTACGTTGAAGTTGATGCAGTATTTGAGAAAGGTTTTGATGACTTGATAAGAAAGAGTTATGAGATTTTGGATTTGATTACTTTCTTTACTACCGGAGAAGACGAGACAAGAGGCTGGACCACTCCTCGCAATTCGACAGCTCCTATCGCTGGCACAGCAATACACACGGACTTCCGTGACAAATTTATCAGAGCAGAAGTGATCGAATGGGACAAACTTTTGGAAGCTGGTTCCTACGCCGCCGCTCGCGAAAAAGGCCTGCTTCGCATAGAAGGTAAAGAATATATAGTAAAAGATGGGGATGTGATTGAGTTTAGAATTTAACGCCGTTAGGTGTTAAATTCTAAACTCAATCATCCTGAGATTCGCCCACAAAGCGAATCGAATGGGTAAATTGAATTTAGGATTTAAGATATAGTTGCGAAGCCGCTTGTCACCAAGGTGACAAGCGGCCGTTGCCGATTGCTAGACCTCACAGATCACGGGGTTGCCGCCAAAATCAATAGAGACCTGACGGGAATCTTCGGGCAGACTCTCTGCTCCGCCAACAAGGTTGGCAAGCTCCGAAACAGCTGATAGCGAGAGTCTATCTTCCTCAAGAGCAACAAGAAGAGCATCCGTAAGGAAACCGACAACCAATCTGGTGGCCGGATTAAGATTTTTTTCTCCCGCTTCAAGGAGCCTCTTGGCACTTACCAGCTTATGAGAACTGGTAGAGCCCAGCGTACGTAGCGGCTCAGACCTCGTGCGGTCAGTCAGTTCGTCAATGATTGCACCCAAACGTTCAGATCGTGTCACAAAAAATGCCTCCTCAAAAAATATACAAAATTGTAGTATAATTGCAACGTATATTAAAAAAATAAAATTTATAAATATGGAAAACAACATTTCAGCAAGAACTTCGGCAAAAGATTTCTTTCTGCACCTTGGGGCAATGGTTGCTCTTTATACAGTTGTGATCAGTTTTTTAAACTTAGTGTTTACAATAATCAACAAGGCCTTCCCAGAAATAAATACATATTACGGATACTTCCGAAGCGGTTCGGAGATTAGTCTACCGGTTGCCACTCTGCTTATAGTATTCCCAATTTTTGTAGTCTTATCATATTTTGTACAAAAGACTTACAGCAATTCACCTGAGAAAAAAGAATTACCAATACGCAAATGGTTAACATACATTACACTCTTTATCTCTGGGATCATTCTTGCTGGAGACTTGGTGACTGTGCTTTACAAATTTCTAGACGGACAAGACCTTACTCTCGGCTTCTTGCTCAAGGCTCTCTCGGTACTCCTCGTCTCTACTCTTGTGTTTGGATATTACCTAAATGATATAAGAGAGAAAATCCCAAGCAGCAGGAGAAGGTTTTGGGCAATAGTTTCCGGAGTTGTAATACTAATATTTATAATCGTAGGATTTTCTGTTATTGGCAGCCCTCGCACCCAGAGATTGTACAGATACGATGACCAAAAGATTTCTGATTTGCAAAACATACAATGGCAAGTCATAAACCATTGGCAGACCTACGGCTCGATCCCAAACACAATACAAGAACTCAGCAACAGCTCATCTATAAACTACTACTCTCTTCCAAGAGATCCTCAAACTGGAGAAAACTATGGGTATATAAAAACTTCCGATCTGGGTTTTGAAATCTGTGCTGATTTCAACAAAGCAAATAAAAATAAGAATTCTCAGGTAATGCCGATGTACTTAGATAAAATGGGAGTAAATGAAAACTGGCAACACGGAGAGGGGAGAGAGTGTTTTAGTAGGACAATAGATCCAATACTTTACCCAACTAGAATTAAAGGTTAAAAATACAAAAAAATTGGACCGTACACCTCTCCCACCGCCTGCCAGCATGGGAAATTAGTACGGCCCGGGGACTTTCGTAGACCTCCAGTTAACCTGGGGCTCCACCAAGGGGAGGTGAGCTCTGACACCATCTGGAGTGCCCTCAGGTATTCGGCCACGATCATCCCTACTCCTATAATAACACAGTATGATTTTTTGCGCAAATCACACTAAGTGTGGTATATTTTGGAAGTGAAAAACTACGAGCACAAAGATATAGAAAAGAAATGGCAAGAGAAGTGGAGAGAGGATAATCTATATAAGACTCCAGATAGGGCAGAAGGTAAAGAAAATTTTTACACTCTTGTTGAATTTCCTTACCCGTCAGGCAATTTGCACATAGGACATTGGTACGCGTTTGCAGTGCCGGATATTTTTGCCAGAAAAAAGAGAATGGAAGGACGCAACGTTCTTTACCCAATCGGCTTTGACGCCTTCGGACTCCCAGCAGAAAACGCAGCAATAAAGAGAGGGCTAGATCCCAAAAAATGGACTTACGAAAATATTGCCTACATGGAAAAACAGCTACAAAGTATGGGTGCCTCTTTTGACTGGAGCAGAAAGGTTATCACCGCAGACCCAGAATACTACAAGTGGACCCAGTGGCTATTTTTGCAATTTTATAAAAAGGGTTTGGTAGAAAAAAAGAAGGGAAGTGTAAACTGGTGTCCAAAAGATAATACGGTACTCGCAAACGAGCAGGTAATTTCTGGTAAGTGTGAACGGTGCGGGAGTGAAGTGGTACAAAAAGATCTTGAACAATGGTTTTTCAAAATTACAGATTATGCAGAAAGACTACTAAATGATTTAGACGAGCTAAACTGGCCAGAGGCAATAAAAGAAAGCCAGCGAAATTGGATAGGCAAAAGTAGCGGAGCAGAAATCAACTTTCAGTTGATTTCAAGTAGCCAGCAGCAAGTAGCTAGTATCCAGGTTTTTACCACGAGGGCTGATACATTGTATGGGGCGACTTATCTCGTAATTTCACCAGAACATAAAGAAATTGAAAATTTAAAATTACAAATTCAAAATTGGAACGAAGTTGAAAAATACATAGACGAGACAAAAAATAAAACAGAGATAGAGAGGACGGATGCAAAAAAAGAGAAGAGTGGGGTAGAGCTAAGGGGTGTAAGTGCAAAGAACCCAGCAACAGGAGAAGAGATACCAGTCTGGATTGCGGATTATGTGCTTGGCAACTATGGTACTGGGGCTGTCATGGCAGTACCCGCTCACGACGAGAGAGACTTTGAATTTGCAAAAAAATACAACTTACCGATCAAAGAAGTAGTTGTTCCGAGAATAGTAGACGATAGAAGCCCTCACGTAGAAGGAAAAGAAACTATTTTTAGAGATGCAGTTATTGTAGTTGTAAGAAATCCAAAGACAGAAAAGTACCTATGTCTAAAATGGAAAAAGCAACCTTGGGTTACTTTTGTGATGGGTGGCATAGAAGAAGGTGAAGACAAGATACAAGCAGCACTTAGAGAAGTAGCAGAGGAAACTGGTTACAAAAATCTAAAGTTTATAAAAGACCTCGGGTCAGCACAATCAGAATTTTATGCTGCACACAAAGGAGTAAACCGGATAGCCCACACCAGAAATTTACTCTTTGAACTTGTAGATGAGAGCCGAGAAGAAATTTCAGAAGAAGAATCGGAAATACACGAGCTTGAGTGGAGAAGCTTTGAGGAGATACAAAAAGAAGACATGACCCATAGCGAGATGGGTATCATTATAAGTGGTATCAAAAATGATTATCAACCTTATACAGAGGAGGGTATTCTTTTGGATTCTTCAGAGTTTACAAGAATGGATTCAGAAAAAGCCAGAGAAAAAATTGCAGAGAAGTTTGGCAAAAAGACAGTGAAATATAAACTCCGAGATTGGCTCTTGAGTCGTCAGAGATATTGGGGTTGTCCGATACCAGTAGTGTACGACAAAGAAGGGAGGGCTCACCCAATACCCGAAGAGCACCTACCATGGAAGCTACCGGAAGACAATATAGACTTTTCTCCCAAAGGCACTTCACCTTTAGCAACATCAAAAGAGCTCCAAGACAGGACAGAACAAATATTTGGCAAAGGCTGGAGACCAGAGGTAGACACAATGGACACATTTGTAGACTCTTCTTGGTACTTTCTTAGATATTGCGATCCCAAAAACCAAAACAAACCTTTTGATAAAGAAAAAATAACAGATTGGATGCCAGTAGACAGATATAGCGGAGGAGCAGAACACACGACAATGCACCTACTCTATTCGAGATTTTTTCATAAAGCCCTTTTTGATCTTGGTATAACAAACGAACCAGAACCATTTAGAGAGAGGATGAATAGAGGCCTCATTCTCGGTCCAGATGGACAAAAGATGAGCAAGAGCAAAGGCAACGTGATCGATCCAGACGAATGGGTAGAGAGAGTCGGGGCTGACACAGTTAGGATGTATCTTGCCTTTATTGGACCTTTCAACGAGGTCGGCCAGTACCCTTGGGACCTTGGAGGGATTGCCGGGATAAGAAGATTTTTGGAAAGAGTCTGGAGGATGAGCTTAGAGCTAAAAGATAAAAGCTTAGAGTCCGAAAAGCTCCAAGCCCCAAGCTCCAAGCTTTCAGCTTCTTTGCACAAGACAATAAAAAAAGTGACAGACGATATAGAAAGTTATAAATTCAACACCGCAATCTCTGGATTGATGATCTTGCTCAATGAATTTGAATCCGCCTCCACCAAAGGTTCCAGCGTGACGAAGGAAGATTTTGAAATATTCCTGAGACTGCTTGCACCATTTGCTCCTCACATCACAGAAGAACTTTGGAGCAAGCTGGGCAACATTTCTTCAATTCATATTGAGAAATGGCCAGAATACGATGAGTCAAAGATGATAGATTCTGAAATAAAGATAATGATACAGATAGACGGAAAGGTCCGTGGACACATCATAGCAGAGAGAGAAATAGACGAGACCGAAGCCAAAGCCAAAGCTCTAGAAAACCCAGAAATTGCAAAATGGTTGCAAAATAGGTCTATAAACAAGGTTATTTGGGTACCAAAGAGATTATTAAATATAGTACTTGACTAAATAGTATATGTTTGATAGAACTTAGGTACAACAAATGTGGTATAATAATATTGTATAATCAAAATTTATAAAATTATGAAGGAAACAAAAAACAAAAAGAAAGAGGTCTCTCTAAGTTTTAAACCAAAGCAGGTAGTAAAAAAGCTTTTGAGTTCTCTCCCAGATAGAGCTCAAGACGTGATCGTAGGCAGGTTTGGTCTAGGAGCTAGCGGTGAGGAGATGACTCTAGAATCAATCGGCAAGAAATATGGCATAACGAGAGAGAGGGTGAGACAAATTGAGAATTATGCAATAAACCACATAAGAAAATCTGATAGCTATACAAAGGATCAAGCTCCATTTGATGAACTCAAGCAGGTCATCAAAGCAATGGGTTCTATAATTTCTGAAGAAGACCTACTAGAACATCTATCTACAGACTCAAGCACCAAGAAGTTCTTGCACTTTATGCTTGTTATTGGAGATCAGTTCAACAAAATAAAAGAGGATGCGGACTTCAAGCACAGGTGGCATATAGACAAAGAGCTAGCCGACAGAATACACAACGCCCTAAAAAAGCTTTATGAAAAATTGGATGATGATGAGATAGTTGCAGAATCAGAAATTGTTTCCTCGTTCTTGGATCATTTGAAAGATGTTTCCGAGGAATATAAAAAAGATGAGATACTTACAAGATGGCTATCAATCTCCAAGAACATTGCAAAGAACCCTCTTGGTGAATGGGGCAAATCAAAATCTTCAAACATAAAAACAAAAGGGGTAAGAGACTACGCATATCTTATACTCAGAAAACACGGTTCTCCTATCCACTTTAGAGAAGTTGCAAGGCTCATAAGCGAGATCTTCAAAAAGAAAGCTCACGTAGCTACAACCCACAACGAACTAATAAAAGATCCTAGGTTTGTACTTGTAGGAAGAGGTCTATACGCTCTTAAAGAATGGGGATACTCAACAGGAGTAGTAAGAGACGTGATCAAAGATATAATCAAAAAAGAAGGCCCTCTTTCAAAAGACCAAATACTAGAGAAGGTGATGAAAGAAAGATACGTAAAACAAAACACCATTCTAGTAAACCTACAGAACCCAAAATTCTTCAAGAAAAATAAGCAAGGTTTGTACACAGTAGCTTAAAATAGACAAAACAAAAGTCCCGGCCACAAGCCGGATTTTTGTTTGCTTGATTTGATACCTCTTCTAAACTAAAATTAGTCTATGTTTGAAAGTTTATTTTCGACCGAACTGTGGAGCAACCTTATAAAAGCTTTTCGGTATATCTATATTACGATGCCGCTCTGGCTACCTATCATACTTTTTGTTATGGCATTCAAAGCCTGGCTTTACTATAGACGTTCAGAATTTTGGTCAAAACAAAAACCGATACTTTTGGAAATAAAAGTTCCCAAAGACGTTTTCAAGTCGCCACTTGCAATGGAGATAGTCTTGGGCGCCCTACACCAAGGTGGTGGAGAGGGTACCTGGATAGATAGGATATGGAAAGGACAGACCAGGGCTTGGTTTTCATTGGAGATAGTATCTTTGGGAGGTAAGATCCATTTTTATATATGGACTTGGAGCAAATTCAAAAATGTCCTAGAGGCGCAGATATACTCTCAGTATCCAGGAGTAGAAATATACGAGGTACCAGACTATTCTATACCTTTCTACTATCACCCGGAGAAAAATGAAATTTGGGCAGCCGAGTTTGCCCTTACCCAGCCAGATCCATTTCCGATAAAAACTTACGTTGATTACGGACTAGACAAAGATCCAAAAGAAGAACTCAAGGTAGACCCGATGACTGCGGTTATAGAACTTCTTGGATCAATAACAGAAGGTCAGAATATTTGGATACAAATACTAATAAGAGCTCACAAGAAAAGAAGACTGGCTGATGTTTTTGGAGAAAAGGAAGATAGTTGGAAAGATAGTGCAAAAGCAGAAATAAAAAAGATCATAGAGAGTACCAAGCTAGAAGGAGCAGCCTTTGGCAGAATACCAACAAAGGGAGAGGCGGAAAAAATCGCAGCTCTCGAGAGGAGTGTGACCAAATTGCCTTTTGACTGTGGTATAAGATCAGTACATATATCAGACAAAGACAAATTTAACAGCGCCCTAAATGGAGGCATCTTGGGGTGTCTAAAGCAGTACGGCTCTCTTGATCTCAACGGATTTAAACCAGCGGGCTGGTTTACGATCTTTGACTACCCTTGGCAAGAATGGTTTGGAGCCAAGGAGAAGCTCAAGCCCAAAGCTCTTGATGAGTACAAGATGAGAAGATATTTTTATTCTCCATTTATGGGCAAAAAGTTTTATAGCAAACCATTCGTGTTAAACGCAGAAGAACTTGCAACCATTTATCACTTCCCAGGAGCTGTTGCCGGTACTCCTACATTTGAGAGAGTTCCTTCAAAGAAAGCAGAAGCTCCTTCTAATCTTCCACTATGATTTCAAAAATTCTAGACAAACTAAAACTCTGGATCCAAAACCAGAGAGAGAGGGTAGCTAAGCTGCAATCAAAAATAGAAAACAACAAAAATCTTCTTCTAATCAGAGATAGGCTATCTAGGAGATCAAGCTTTTTTGATAGAAATTTCTGGAAAATATTTTATTCCTTATGCGGTGTTGTTTTGATACTTCTTTTTATGCAACTTATATTTTGGAGATCGCCAAGACCTTTTCCGCAACACGCCCTTGTCAGTATAGAGAGGGGAGAATCCCTTGGAGAAGTAGCCGATAAATTCGCTACCTCTGGAGTAGTGAGGTCGTCTTTTTGGTTAAAAAATTTCGTTATTCTTTTTGGTGGCGAAAAAAATATAATAGCGGGAGATTACTACTTTCCTGAACCTGTCGGTGTTTTGAGTGTCGCAAGAACTATTTATAAAGGCAGATTTGGTCTTATCTCCATAAGGGTAACGATACCCGAAGGATTGTCTTCTTATGAGATAGCTGATTTATTGGAAACCGAACTACCGTCATTTGATAGAGAAGATTTTATAAACAAGGTTGATGATGGTAAGTTTGAGGGGTACCTCTTTCCAGACACTTATTTCTTTATGCCAAACAGTGATGCTGATGATGTGATCCTTATGATGAGAGAAAACTTCGCCAGGAACATAAAGATTTATGAAGCTGATATTGCCAAGTTTGAAAAACCTCTTGATGAGGTGATGACAATGGCCTCCATCTTAGAAGGAGAGGGTAATAGCCTAGAATCAAAGAGACTTATCTCTGATATTCTCTGGAGACGAATAAGAAAAGATATGCCTATGCAGGTAGATGCTCCGTTCAAATATTACAACGGCAAAAATTCCTATACCCTGAGCAAAGAAGACTTGCAAGAAGACCATAGCTATAACACTTATGTAAACAAAGGTTTGCCTCCGACACCGATCAACAATCCAGGGATTGATTCTATAAGGGCCGCGATTACTCCTACCCCAAATCAATATTGGTACTTTATGTCAGACAAGCGCGGCAATATGTATTATGCGGTAGATTTCGAAGGACACAAAAGAAACAGAGAAGCTTATTTGGATTAATCTCACAAACTTTTTCTAATCTCCTCCCCGGCCTCCTCTTTATATTAAAGAGGAGGTGACTACTATTTATTATTTCTCTCTGTAAACAATGCGTTGTGCGTTTCCCCCTCTTTAAAGTAAAGAGGGGGTTAGGGGGAGATTATAAAAAGCGAAGCCCCCGACGCGCCGTAGCGGTCGAGGGCGAATACTCAGTCTCCCAGAATTGTGGTGAGAAAAGCTGTGGGTGTAAGGACCCTGTTCGGTTGACTGTGTTCTGAAATAAATCCACCGTTGTCACTACGATTGTATAGAAATCTAGCAGACCTTCCGCCAAGTTTCTCTACACAGAAGACCACCCTACCTTCTGACACACACGCGCTGTCAAGGCCAATTATAATATCAGCGATCTTCGACACGGTGGTAAAGTGACTGCCTCCAACTCGAAAGTAGAGGGCAATTAACTCAATTGATGCAAGCTTGAGTTGACTTTCCGGATCACCCAAAGTCAGATGACCTGAAATACTAAGGTTGACTATCATACTCTCTCTCCCTTCATTGCCAAAAGTCTGCAAATCATATAACATTATTCGCTATGAAAAGTCAACATCTTAAATCCAGAATCTTAAATCCAGAATCTAAGCCCAGAGTCTTCGTGGGACTTTCTGGGGGAGTAGACTCTTCTGTCTCTGCCGCATTGCTTAAAAAGCAAGGTTTTGATGTTACCGGAGTATTTATCAAAGCCTGGACCCCAGAAGGCTATCCTTGTACTTGGAAAGAAGACAGGCGGAGCGCAATGCGGGCCGCTGCCATACTTGATATACCATTTATAACACTTGATTTAGAAAAAGAATACAAAAAAGAAATCGTTGACTATATGATACAAGAATACAGAGAAGGTAGGACTCCCAATCCTGACGTTCTCTGCAACAAAGAAATAAAGTTTGGACACTTTTTGAATTTTGCACTCAAGAGTGGGGCAAACTTTGTCGCAACAGGACACTACACGCTTCGCGTAGAATCAAGAAGTAAGAATTATGAATTATGGGAAGGAGACGATAGCAACAAAGATCAATCATACTTCCTCTGGACATTAAGACCAGACCAGCTGAGACATATCCTCTTTCCGATAGGACATTTACAAAAACCAGAGGTAAGGAAGTTGGCAGAAAAGTTTGGGCTGCCTCAAGCAACTAGGAAGGATAGTCAGGGTCTTTGCTTCCTTGGACAAGTTGATATGAAAGAGTTTCTCTCTAGATACATAAAGCCCAAAAAGGGAGATGTGTTGAGTGAGGAAGGAGAAATAATCGGCGAGCATCCGGGGGCCTTTTTCTTTACCATTGGAGAAAGGCACGGATTTAATATTACAAAAAAATCCCCAGAGGACTCTCCTCTGTATGTTGTAAAGAAAGATATAAGAAATAATACAATAACTGTGGCTCCTCATCAGGAAATCTCATCTCCAAAATCAAAATCTATAAAAAAATTCTCTTCCGAAAGTCCTCGGGTCTCCTCCCCCACAGAAGTGGGTGAGGCCAGACTTTCCTCGGAGAAATTTTTTAAGATTTTGTTAAATAGCATCAACTGGATAGAAGGCAAAGCGCCCGAAACAGACAAAGAATATTTTGCTCGAATAAGATACCGACAAGAAAAAATAAAGTGCAAAATAAAGATAGACAACGATGGTGTATACATATTGTTCAAAGAAAAACCTTGGGGATTATCTTCCGGGCAGTCTTTGGTACTCTACGAAAAGAACAAAATGTTGGGTGGAGGAGTGATTGCACAGTCTGCATAATAATGCGATATAATACGAGAATGAATGAACAAATATATATAACAAAAGCTACCGGCGAAAGAGAGATTTTTGATGAGTCCAAACTTATAAATTCTTTAGAAAGATCTGGAGCAGATAACGATACTGCAAAAAAGGTTTTGAGCCATATAAGGGCAGAACTAGAAGACGGAATGAGTACTAGAGATATTTATAAGCACGCCTTTGAGGTATTAAACAGAGAGAAAAAACCAGTCGCCGTAAAGTATTCACTCCGCAGAGCAATCATGGATATGGGGCCAACAGGATTCCCATTTGAAAAACTTATCGCTGAAATATTTAGAACCAAAGGTTTTGAAGCGACAACAGAGTTTGTTGCGGAGGGAGACTGTGTAGAACACGAAATAGATGTAACAGCGTGGAACGAAGAAAAGCTGGTAATGGTAGAAGCCAAATTTCATAATGAGCTCGGAATGAAGTCAGACCTCAAAACAGTATTATACGTAAACTCAAGATGGGCGGATTTGGCAGACAAAGAATTTTCTGGTTTTGGGGATCAATCGAGAAAACTGGATGAAGGCTGGCTCATTACCAATACAAAGTTTTCAGAACAAGCAATAAAATACGCTCTTTGTAGAAATATGAAGCTTGTAGGATGGAACTACCCAAGAGAAGGCAACCTACAGAGTATGATAGAGGAAAGTGGTCTACACCCGATAACAGTTCTCGACAGTATTTCGCAAAAGGAAAAGGCAAACCTCATGCAATCAGGAGTTATCACATGCAAACAAGCGATAGAAAACCAAGACATAGTATTACAATCAGGAGTTCACAAAGAAAAATTGGAGAAAATGGTAGAAGAAATAAAATTAATACAGAATATAAAATAATGGCAGAATTCAATAAAGAAAAAAGATTGGGTCCAAGAAGTAGCAATTGGAATTATGGAGGAGAGAAGTGGAGACTTTCTAGATCAAAAATAGACCTCTTTACCGAATGCCCAAAATGTTTCTACATAGACAACAAGCTAGGTATAGCGAGACCAAGAGGCCCAGCCTTTACACTCAATATTGCGGTAGATGAACTATTAAAAAAGGAGTTTGATATGCATAGAAAACAGAAAACTCCGCACCCCCTTATGGACTCATATGGAGTAGATGCTGTACCACTGCAAGATAAAAATATGGAAATCTGGAGGGACAACTTCCAAGGAATAGAATACTTTCACAAAGATACAGGCATAACAATCTCCGGGGCTATCGATGATATTTGGGTAAACAAAAATAACGAACTTATCGTGGTTGACTACAAAGCGACTGCCAAGGAAGGGAAGATGGAAGAACTCTCTGATACAAAATGGGAAAATCAATACAAGAGACAGATAGAGGTTTATCAGTGGCTCCTCCGAAAAAACGGATACAATGTTTCTGATACTGGATACTTTGTTTATGTAAATGGAAGGAAGGATAGAGAAGCTTTTGACGGTAGACTTGATTTTGATATCACACTTATTCCTTATACTGGCACGGATAATTGGGTGGAAGATATAATTTTTAAAATAAAAGAAACCCTTGATTCAGAAAAGATTCCCGAGGCTAGTCTTGATTGCGAATTTTGCGCTTATAGAAAATATGCAAACGAAGT
>CAZHPR010000004.1:1979-49026 GCA_964534305.1 uncultured Candidatus Saccharibacteria bacterium | reverse complement strand
TTCGTTCGGAGTGCCGAGAATCGAACTCGGACCTAATGCTCCCAAAGCATTTATACTACCACTATACTACACTCCGATGATTAAAAGATGATACAATAAAATCATTAATTAAGCCAATCTCAAAACATGCAATCGATATTGGATTTTTGTGACAGAATATTTATAAGGTGCGCCAGGGCTTGTAGTATACCTTTTGCTAGGTTTTCTCTCTTTGTTGTATTCTTCTGGTTTGGTGCTCTTAAGGTTATTGATGAGAGCCCCGCAAACCCACTGGTTTCCAAGCTCCTTGAAGAAACAATGCCGTTTATAAGTTTTGAGACTTTTATATTCCTTTTTGGGTTATTTGAAGCAATCATTGGATTGTCGTTCTTGTTTCCCAAACTTGTAAGGGTTTCTATCGCAATGCTTGCTCTTCATATGGTCACAACCTTCTTGCCTCTTGTGCTGCTCCCAGAGGTAGCTTGGCAGAGAGCATTTGTGCCAACCCTAGAAGGGCAGTATATTATTAAAAATTTAGTTATTATTGCAGCAGCGTTGGGAATAGTTTCTCATATGCACTTACCACACCATGAGCGACCAGAAGTTTAAAAAAGTAGTAGAAAATTTCAATTGTGAAAATTGCGGTGAAAACGTAGATGGCAATGGCTACACAAATCATTGTCCGCATTGTCTTTGGAGCAAACACGTAGATATTCACCCCGGAGACCGCGCAAACAACTGCTGTGGCCTTATGGAGCCTATAGGGACAGAAGAGCAGGCGGGGGAGTGGAGAGTGGTCCAAAAGTGCCAGAAATGCGGCGAGATCAAGAAAAACAAACTTTCAACTAATGACAGTTTTGATAAGCTGGTCAGTATAAAAAAGAACCAGTAGACCTTATCGCCGATTACAGATTTATAGGTTTTTAGATTCTTGGTAGGTCATCGGAACCACCTTGCCGTCTACAAACGCGAGTCCAGAACCAAGCCTCGAATTTTTACCTTCTTTTATTTTGTCTTGAATTTCCCTGAATATAGTACCCTGATTCCCGTTGTCACTATTTCTTTTACCTTTTACAACACTTATATCCGGCAAACAGTAAGCCAGACTGTCCCACAATCTCTTCCATTCCTCTAAGGACATTTTTCTGTTTTTTGGTAAAAAAATTATATGTATTTGATCGCGACTTGTTTTAACCAAAGCGTTTAAATTGTGTTGCCTTAACGCATCAGTGATTGTTTGCGCTACACCATCTTCTTTGTTTAACGCTATAAGCTGGGACCCTAAAACTAAATTATCAAACCCTGAACCCATAGGAAGATAGCCCTTTTCTTGCAATTTTAGTACAGCATCACGGACCTGATTCTCTAAAGACTCTTTATAAGTACCTAATCGATATTCCTGGTCTGTAGCAAATGGGTTTTCCAAGATTCTCTGATGTTTCTCTTGGTCGTTCCTTTGTTTTTCCCTGCCTCTCTCCCTAGCATTAAATATTAATGATTCAAATTCATCCTGATTTTCTAGTATCCCGTGTGAAGTGTAATGAAAAATAATATTAAATATCTCTGGACTTTCCCGTAAAGCCATAAGCAAATCATTGCTTTTTTCAAGATTGGCAAAAAAATTTTCAAGATATTCTTTTTTGAGACCGTAATCGTAATATTGATCGGGTAGAGCCATTAACAGGCCAGACCATACTTTGTCCTCTTCGGTATTTACAAATTTATTAAGCTGTTCATCTATAAACTTTTTTACTTCTGTTTTATATAAGTCCCCCTCATTTTTTAGACCTTCCATGTTCTTATTGTGCGGGATGGGAGAATCGAACTCCCGACCTCGGTTTGGAAAACCGATATTATACCATTTAACTAATCCCGCTTACTTATGTATGCTATCAAAAAACATACATAAATCAAAATGCCCCTCGCAAAGCTCGGGGCATTTTGATAAGTGGAAAATTTTCTGAACCACTAAGCTTTTAGCTAAAAGCTCTAAGCTTATTTAACAGAGTCTTTCAAAGCCTTTGCAGCTCTGAATTTTGGAACCTTCATAGCTGGAACATTTACAGTTTCTCCAGTCCTAGGATTCCTAGCTGTTCTTGCAGCTCTAGTCTTTGCTGAGAAGATACCAAGGCCAGCAATAGAAACTTCACCACCACTCTTTAGAGTTTTAACTATTGAGTTTATGATTGTTTCCACAACTTCTTCTGCCTGAACCTTTGTACCACCCAACTTCTCATGGATAGCATTTACCAAATCTTGCTTATTCATTTTTTTAATTTAGTTTATAATTCCAATACCTCCACGTGCTTGATTCTTGTTATAAATCAAGCATCCTCCTAGACCCAAGTATATAATAAGCCATTTTTTACGCAATAGGTTGACTACTTAGCTGTGGATAGGCAAAATAAACAAAAAATCCGACTTCATGTCGGATTTTTTGTTTATTTTGCCATTTCTATCACCTTGCTAAACGAACCAGGATTTAATTGAGCAATTTCGGAGAGCATTTTTCTATTTAGTTTTATGTTTTTCTTTGATAGGGAACCGATAAACTTGCTGTAAGATAAACCATTCTGCTCCAAAGCGGCATTTATTCTTACGTTCCAAAGCTTTCTCATATCACTCTTTTTGTCCTTTCTGTGAGCAAAAGCATACGATCCAGCGTGGACTATCGCTTCATAGGCCATTCTTTCCTTGGTACTTCTACCAAATCTATATCCCTTTACTTGTTTTAGTACGTTTTTGCGTGTTTTTAACGCATTAACTCCTCTTTTTACTCTAGCCATGGTTTCAAATTAAAAGTTTAAAATTAAAAATGTAAAATTCAACAAATTAAGCATTATTTAGAAATCTGCCTCTATCTTTGTTTTTCATCTCTATAGAAACAGTAGCCCTCTTTTTAAGGCTTGTTCTTGTTCTGTCCTTTGCGTTAAAGTGATTTTGGCCTATCTTTCTGGTAACCAACTTGCCGTTCCTTGTCACTTTTATCCTTTTTAGAAATGATTTGTTTGTTTTCATATTAGGCTATACTATTTTGCACGTTCTATTATTGCTGTCAAGCCCTTTGGGCTCTTCTTGGGGCCCTCAGAAACCTTGTATTCTTCAGACAAAAGCATAAAAAACCTATCCATTCTCTCCTTCAAAAACTTCTCATCCATATATTTTGTCCTTCCAGGCAAAAAGAGGTCAATTCTAACTCTGTGGCCCTCTTTTAACCATTCACTTGATTTCTTGGCTTTCAAGGCGAGGTCATGATCACCAGTACCAACCTTTATCTGGATACCCTTTATTTCTACTGTATGAACCTTTGCTTTGCTGGCTTTTTGTTTCTTGTTTTCGTTATAAAGAAACTTGCCATAGTCTATAACCCTCACAATAGGAGGGACGGCATTTGGAGATATTTCTACCAAGTCGGTATTGTTTTCCTTTGCTACTCTAAGCGCCTCCTCAACTGATACAACACCGAGATTTTCACCAGAAAGGCCGAGAAGTCTTACTTCAGCTGCCCTAATTTGGTTATTGATTCTAAAAAAATTAGACAAAAATAATTTCGTTAACTTCTAATAAAATACTATTTTATCAGAAAAAGCTATACAAATCAATAAATTATAAAAATATTTAGAAAGGATTTTTTGCTCCTCTAACCTCAAAGTGTAAGTGTGAGCCTGTTACTTTACCAGTCTTTCCAACCGTACCGATAATATCTCCTTGTTTTACAGTATCGCCAGCTGAAACGCTGTTGCTATTGTTGTGGGCATAAAGGGTCTGAGTGCCATTACTATGCTTTATAACAATATAGCTTCCATAACCACCATTCCAACCACCCTCCCTACTTACAATAACTTCTCCAGAAGCTGCGGCATATATATGAGTACCAATAGGGGCAGCAATGTCGACGGCATTATAACCATGCAAACCCTGGCTTCTCTTACCTCCAGAAAGAGGTCTAATAAAGAAACCTAGGACATCTTTGAGTGTAGATGATTTTGATCCGGAGGAAACTGAGGTCTTTGAACCAGAAGAAACACTCGGCACTATCTCACCATCAGGAATTATTATAGTACTACCGAGAGAAAGCGGTGATTCTGGATCCAAACTGTTGTAAGAAATTATATCTGCCTTATCGCCCTTATATTTTTTTGCAATAGAATCAAGGGTGTCTCCTTTTACTACCTTATGTTTTATTCCTGAGACCGGAAGGATAACTAGAGTTTGTCCTTCTCTTAGGACATTTGAGGTTAGATCATTGCTCCACTTTACAGTATTTGTATCCACCCCAAACATTTCCGCTATCTGTGATATTGTGTCACCTTCTCTTACAACGTAGACACTGATCTGGTCACTGTTTGGTCGGTGCTCAATCGTATCAAGTATAGTTCCTTCTGGACCATTGTTTGCAACAAGAGCACTATCATTTACGATTTGATCAAAACCACTTTCTTTAAGAGAGAGGGGGGTATTGGCTGCCGCAAGAAGTCTCATGTTCTGTAAATTATTTCCAGAACTTAGAGAATCCGCATCAGCTGTCTTGGAAAAGATGTTTCCAATAGTACTAAGCAGACCAGCAGAAACAGAAATTGGCAATAGCAAAATTACGGCAGCGAGCAAGTAGCCCTTTAAAGGACCCTTCCGTTCATTACCACTATTTACCCTGATTAGTCGCCAAAAATAAGGTTTTTTGGGGTTGGGTTGCTGTCCAGTTTCTAAAATAAGCCTAAGATTAATGGTAATTCCGCCTTTCTGATTTTTATGGCTCTACTTAGCCATTTTTTGTCTTTCTGTAACCTAACTTAACGGGCATAATTGTAGCAAATTTGGCACTTTGGTCAATCAGAAATCCACATTCAATTTTTCTGATAAGATACTTATCATGAGTCAAAATAATTTAAGCTTTCTTGAAGAGTTAAACGACGCCCAGAGAAAAGCGGTTGAACACACCGAAGGGCCACTGCTCGTACTCGCTGGAGCTGGTGCCGGCAAAACAAAAACCGTGGTTTATAGGATACTCAACCTGATATACAAAGGTGTTAGCCCAGAAAATATACTTGCGGTCACCTTTACAAACAAGGCGGCGAAGGAAATGCGAGAGAGGATTGAGAATATGCTCCATCAAAACAAAGAAATAAACAGACCAATTTCAATAACCGGCAAACCTTTCGTCGCAACATTTCATAGTCTGGGGGTTCAAATAATAAAAGAAAATGCAAAAGAGGTTGGTCTAACAAGAAACTTTACTATCTATGACAGATCCGACTCAAAGAAGGCGATCAAGGATTCTTTGGAAAAGGCCGGCTACAACCCAAAGGAATTTGAGCCGAACAAAATATTAGGAATCATCTCTAGAGAGAAGGGTAATTTCGTAACCGCAGAAAATTATGAAGCAAATAGTTCTGGTGAATATTTTGAAAAAGTTATAAGTTCTGTCTGGAAAAATTATGAACAAATCTTGAAAAAAGAAAATGCTCTAGACTTTGATGATTTGCTACTTGTCTCAGCAAAACTTTTGGAAAGAGAGGATATGAGAGAAAAGTATTCAGAAAGATTTAAATATATTCATATAGACGAATATCAGGATACAAACAAGGTCCAGTACAAAATAGCCGAAGCGATCGCATCAAGGCACAAAAACATTTGTGTTGTTGGCGATATTGACCAAAATATCTATAGCTGGAGAGGGGCAAACATAAGAAATATGCTTGGTTTTGAAAAGGATTATCCAAACGCAAAGATAGTGGTGCTTGAAGAAAACTATCGATCAACGCAAACCATACTCGCCATAGCAAACAGAGCCATAGAAAAAAACAAGCTCCGAAGAGAAAAGAAACTAGTCACCAGAAACGCCGTAGGCGACAAAGTAACTCTATTTGAAGCCCTAGACGAGAGTCATGAGGCGGAATTTGTTGCTCAAAAAATAAAAAGTCTTGTAAAAAATGGTGCCAAACTTTCAGATATTGCGGTACTTTATCGGGCTAATTTCCAATCGAGAGCACTTGAGGAAGCTTGTATAAAAAACGATATAGACTATCAAGTTCTTGGTACAAAATTTTTTGAAAGAAAAGAAATCAAAGATGTTATTTCTTTTCTCCGATATGCCTTCAACAGAGAAAGCATAAGTGATCTAAAAAGAATTATAAATACTCCCCCTAGAGGCATCGGCAAAACAACAATCCTCAAAATAGTTGAGGGCAAGGAGACAGAGCTACCCCATGCGATGAAAATTAAAATACAAAGTTTTAGAAACTTAACAGAAAAAATAAAAGAATACGCCCTAGAAAACAAACTTTCTTCTACGATAGTGTTTATCGCCGAAGAAACTGGTCTAAATACAGACTTAGATAAAACAGAAGAGGGGATTGAGAGAAAGGAAAATATAAAAGAGCTCTCCGTGCTTGCTTCCAGGTATGACAATATGGATAGAGGAGAGGCGGTGGAGAAATTTTTAGAAGATTCCTCTCTTGCGAGCGATCAAGATAGCGACAAAGAGGAGCTGGATTCGGCGAGACTCATGACTGTCCATGCCTCAAAAGGCCTTGAATTTCCATATATTTTTATTGTTGGACTAGAAGAAGGGCTTTTCCCATACGACAGAGATAATGATGAAAATGTAAGTGCTGAAGAAGCGGAGGAGGAGAGGCGACTGTTTTATGTGGCGATAACCAGAGCAAGAAAAAAGCTTTTCTTGTCTTACGCCCAAACAAGAACTATTTTTGGATCAAAAGGAGTCAATATTCCTTCTGAGTTTGTGCTTGAAATTCCGGAAGAATATCTGAACAAGGAGTTTCTAGAGTATGCCCCTCGCCATAAACCCCTGCTTCATATAGAATTTTAAAATGATGAAAGCCAAAAAATCATTGGGGCAGAATTTTCTTAGCGACCCCAAGATACTAAAAAAGATTGCTGACAGCGCAGAAATAAACGAGAATGATACGGTAATTGAGATAGGCCCCGGGAAGGGGAGCCTCACTCTCGAACTCCTAAAGATTGCAAAAAAGGTAATCGCAGTAGAAAAAGACGAGTTGCTTGCTAAAAATTTAGAAGAAATTTTTAGCAAAGAGATTACAGACAACAAACTAGAGATAATAGTCGGAGATATCCTAAATTTTAAATTTGAAATTTTAAATTTTAAATTGGTAGGCAACATCCCTTACTACATAACTGGGGAGATTTTTAGAAAGTTTCTGGAGAGCAGCAACCAACCAAAATCTATTACTTTTGTAATCCAAAAAGAGGTTGCCGAGCGGATAATCGCAAAAAATAAAAAGGAAAGTATCCTGAGTATCTCAATAAAGGCTTATGGCGAGCCAAAATACGGAGGAGTGATAAAAAAGGGGAGTTTCTTCCCTAGACCCAAGGTAGATTCGGCAATCCTTACAATAAAAAATATAAACAAAGATAAATTTTTGGAAAACCAGGTTTCAGAAGAGCATTTCTTTGAAATACTAAAGCTTGGGTTTTCTCACAAAAGAAAGTTTCTGATAAAAAACCTGGCTGCAGACAAAAAAGTTTTTGAAAGGTTGGGTATTTCAGAAAAGATAAGAGCTGAAGATATTGGCTTGGATCAATGGTTTGAGCTGGCAAAAAATATTTAAGGTTATTTTTCCCCCAAAATAAATAAATAAAATTTGTTTTCTTGCTATTATTTACGGTGTATGGATCCAAAACAGAGCAAATTGCCTAGTAGAAAAATCATAAGCATGCTAGTGGTTACAGTTGCCCTAGTTATTTCGATTGTAATCGTAGCAGGAGAAAGAAAGAGTAAACAAACAATAGGTTCTTTGGGCAACATCGTCAGCGGTTCAAAGGTAACAATACCAGAGAGGAATTCTTGGCAAGACGAGCTTGACACCGTAAGCGACAATGCTCAGGTAAACATAGTTGAAAACAAAGTGGCAGAAGAAGATACCCAAACCAGCTATACCGATAAGGTATCAGAAACTCTTATATCAAACTACCTTGTTTTAAAACAAAACAACCAAGTAAGCGTAGCTTCTGCTCAAAACTTAGTGGATCAGACCCAAGAGCTTGTAGAAAAAGAAGATTTTAAAACATTTAGAAGAAGCCAGCTTTCTCTGTTGCCTGACAGTGATACAAAACAAATGCAAGAATATGGTGAAGTTTTGGGGAGTTTTATAAAAGCAAACAAAAAAAATGGCTTTACCAATGAGCTTTCGGTACTCCAAGAGGCGATGGTCGGCGGCAATATAAAGGAGCTTTCAAAGTTGGAAGGAGTAGCAAAAACATACGAAAAAATGTCCTACAATCTGATGATGATGGGGGTTCCCCTCAGATTTGCTGATGCACATCTAGATATGGCAAATAGCCTAAGAAGGGTTAGTTTTGCTCTTTTAGATATGGCTAGTATTGAGAAAGATCCGGTACTCGGTCTTGAAGGTATGAAGCGATACCAGGAAGGGGCAATAACCTTTATAACAGCAATGAGGTCAACTGCAGAATATTTGATGTCAAAAGGTATTACATATAAACAGGGTAGTGGTGGATACTATCTATTTTACGGGATATAATTTTATAAAATGGAAAAACATAAAAAACTATTCTCCTTTGCAATCATAGCGGTTATGTTTACTTCTTCTTTCTTGCCATTTTTTAGCAGAAAGGCAGAAGCGCAATGGGTAACTTGGGACCCAGGAAACTTTGTCCCAAATGCTATTTCTTCAACAGCTGATTGGAGTACCTTTATGAAAGAGTATGCTCTAGACGCAGTAGCGGTACAGACAGTAAATATGATCATCGAGAGGGTAACTGCATCTACTGTCAATTGGATAAACAGTGGTTTCAAAGGTTCTCCAGCTTACGTCCAGGATCCAGAAAAGTACTTCCTAGACCTTGGGGATAAGATAGCTGGCGACTTTATAATGAAAGACCCTAGACTTGGTAGTCTCTGCGGACCAATATCAGCAAGGGTCAGGCTTGCGCTGACACAAAACTATATAGGAGAAAGGCAGTGGTCTTGTACTCTAAGCCAGGTCGGGAACAATCTCGAAAACTTCATGAACGACTTTAGTCAAGGAGGTTGGGACAACTTCTTTGAGGTAACCCAGAGACAACAAAACAACCCAATAGGTGCTTATATTCAAGCTCAGAGTGAGCTGAGCGCCCAACTCAACTCAAGATCAGAGAGTGCTAGAATGCAACTCGGTTGGGGTACTGGATTCTTGTCCAAAAAGACTTGTGCAAGATATTCTGAAGCAGTACAAGGTGAGACGATAACAGGCGAAAGGCAGCTAATAGGTATAGACGCTGAGGGCAATGAAATCTATGGGGATCCAATAAACCAAGCTCTACCTGATGTTCCTCCAAAATGTATAGAGGAAAAGATAGTAACCCCAGGAAGCGTGATTGAAGACCAACTAAACAATGTACTCGGTATCGGTAACGAAAAACTCGCTGTTGCTGATGAAATAAATGAGATAGTAAGCGCCCTGCTCAACCAGATGCTAAACAGGGTTATAGGAGGAGTTGGTAATGGTCTCTTTGGAGCAAGTCAGCCCAGCGGCACAGGAGGCAGAGTATTTACAGATATATTAAACCAAAAAAGCAACACCGCAGCGCAACAAGCAGATAATTCTTCTTCTTGCGATCCAGCAGTCAAGTTCTGCGGATATTTTGATGAAAATATAGATACAGCCGTCCAAACACAAAATACCCCAGCCCCAGATCCTACCTCTGGAGTACCAACAAATAGTACTCTAGTTACCCCGTCGGATGTTAGTCAGTTTATTGGGGGTGGCACAGCAAACAGGCCCTTGGACCCGGATTGTACCAACTATTCGGATTCAGAATTAAATCAAATGGCAAACGAAGTGTCTTCGAGTCAGGGTATTCCCTTCGCAGACGCTTATAGAAATTTGGATTGTCAGCCAAGATAAATTAACAAAAATATTATGAAAAAAATAACCACAATTTTATTGCTCGTCATTTTAATAGCGGTATCGTTTCTAAGTTTTGATACTGGCGCAAGCGCACAGACAGATAGCACTTGTCCAAGTATTGCTCCATACAGGTGCAACAACGGATCTTGTACTAATGACGCCGCGCTCTGTGATCAGTCTTGGGGAGGAGGACTCAACACAAACCCAGGAGGTACGAGCTCTGGGGGGACAGGCACTGTCACCCCTCCTTCCACCAACAATAGTTCCTTCGGGCAACAATGTACTGGCAACATAAGATACGATGCAGCCGCAGCAAAGGCTTGTGCTGACTTGGCAGAAGCTCAAGGTAAGGCGCTTGGGTACAATATAGACTGTAATGTAGAAACAAGATCAGAACAGTTATCCCTAAACTCAACACCTACTGGAGAGACAGTTAATGCGTATTATGGAGCTTGTACGATAAACGGAGTTTCTGGTTTTTATGACTTAGACCTTGTAGGTTATACAGGCACAGGAGCCCCGGTACAAAGATACCCAGGCAAGACAGGCTATGATGCAAATGATTATATCTTTGGAAGCAATTACCAAAGAAGTGCTGGTTGGAACATACTACCTTGCGACCTTGCAAATACCGCCGCAGGAACATCTGGAGTTACAGCCGGATCTGCAAACTGCGCAATAGGTGCAAGCAACTATTTCGGCAGTTCAAACCCTTCT
Organism: uncultured Candidatus Saccharibacteria bacterium; assembly: GCA_964534305.1. GTDB lineage: Bacteria > Patescibacteriota > Minisyncoccia > Phycocordibacterales > WO2-35-19 > CAZHPR01. Next base: position 38,440 of record CAZHPR010000004.1, on the reverse strand, counting down.
TCTTGGAGCCCACGGACCCCAACTACAACAATAAGAAGAACTTCAACAGACATCAGCGCAAACAATAGAAGTGCTGGGACAACAACTGGTGGAGGGGCCACAACCGGAGGAGCAGGTACAAAAACAACAGTAAGCACCGATCTACAAACATTCCTTGCAAATATAAAATCCATAATGGATAAAATTATTGCAGATTACAACAAACTCACTTCTGGATTTACTTACGTACCAACAAACACTACACCCAACACCCAAACACCACCTACCAACACAACAGATCCAAACTATTACGCTCTAGGCAACCTAACCTCAGACAAAGCTAGCTACTGCGTAGGCGAAACTCCAAAATATTCAATAACTGGGGGCCTAGGACTTGTCGGATACAAAGTACTTTGGACTTCTTACAAAAACAACGTTATCACCCAAGAAGTTGACGCTGATTATGGATTCAAGATGACAGCACAAGGCACAGGTTCTGGTTGGAGCGACTACGGATGGACCTGGAACAGCGGACACATCGGTACTTGGAAAAAACAGGCAAATGTAGGTGGCACGCTCAAGTCAGCCAGCTTTGATGTAAAGGCTTGTACTGCGCCTACAACAGTATCTTGTTCTCCAAAGAGTACAAGATGGTTCAACACTTATTCTGTAATTCCAAACCTAACTGCTTCCGGTGGTAGTGGCAGCTACAGCTGGACAGCGACAGGGAGCACCAAGGTCTCCGGAGCGGGCACCCAGTTTAGTACTTCTTATTCCCAAAACGGCACTTACCAGATCACAGTTTCTGATGGCACAAACACAGATACATGCACCGTAATAATCTCTCCAAATCTTCCACTTGCAATAAACAGATAAGACCTGAGGGTGAGAAGCAGGTAGAAGGGGAGAGGGTTGGTTCTTAAAAAATGTTGATAAAAAAAATAATAACAGCAGGAATATTGTTTGTAATTCTGGCAACTTCTGTTGTTCCTGTTGGAGTTGGGGCAGTGTGTCCGGATGGTAGTCAAGGTACATTAGCGCCAGAAACTGGTCAAGAAATTTGTGGTAATGGAGCTGTTGGAACTGGAGGAAGAGCCACTACAGCAAAAGAAGTTGCGAAAGGACTTTTTAATATTGCTGATAACTTCTTCTTATTTGAATGGTGGGCACAGTGGCAAGGAATGATACTGCAAAGAATTTCTGGTTTTTTTGTTCTTATATCTGGCTTGTTTTTTGATGGAGTCATAGAGTTTACAGTAAGGGACATGAGTAAAAACCTTGGCCCAGACTCTGGTATAGGGGTAAGTATCACATCGGCATGGACGACCCTCCGAGACATCGCAAACATGGTATTTATATTTGTACTACTTTACACAGCATTCAATGCTATGTTTACGAGTAGTGTTGGTAATGTTGGGCGCAATATTGTTTGGATAATAATAATTGCCTTAGTCATTAACTTCAGTCTTTTCTTCTCAAAAGTTGTGATAGATGCTTCCAACGTCGTCTCCCTTGGGTTTTATAGAGCAATAATCAATTCAGGGCAATACACAATAAACCTCACTGAGGATGGTGGTATTGAAAAAAAAGAAGCGGGTACTCCTTTCCTATTTAGTGGAATCTCTGCTGGTTATATGAGAATGCTTGGTATTCATAGTTTCTGGAGCCCCGCAGCAAATGTGAATGGTGCTTCAAATATACTCTTAATCGGTATAATGACTGCTATATTCTCACTTATTTTTGCAATTATACTATTTATAGCCAGCATAATGTTTGTCTCCAGGTTTGTGATCCTTATCTTTATAATGATCCTCTCTCCTGTCGCCTTTGTTATGTTTATTATCCCTGGTATGAATGGGAGGTTTAGAGAATGGTTGAACGCGCTTATAAATCAATCTTTCTTTGCCCCGGTTTTCTTTGCGCTTACATGGGTTGTGTTCAAGATAGGTGGGAGTGAAAACTTTTTGAATGGAGTACGGTCTAGCCCATATCCTTTTACTCAAATCATAACAGAGCCAAAAAGTGCCATGGGCCTGGTCATAAACTATTTTATCATCATCGGTTTCTCAATCTTTGCCCTCACCACCGCCAAAAAAATGGCTTCCTCTGTCGCTGGTTTTACCGCCGTCTCAACAGCGCTAGGTGGTGCCGCTGTTGGTACAGTAGCTTGGGCAGGTAGAAATACTATAGGAAGAAAAGCTCTGAGTATTGCAAACGATAAGGACTTGAGAGACAAGGCTGCTGCAGGAAATATTGGTGCAAGAATGAAACTTTGGACAGCTGGCCAAGCCGCTGGAAGTAGTTTTGATATGAGGTCTATCGGCGGAACAGGTGCAGGAAAAGCTCTTGGATTAGACAAGGGTATGGATATACTAGGCAAAGCAGGAGGAAAGGGCGGCTTCAGTAAGGCAATTGAAGAAAAAGCTAAAGCTGAGGTTGATTATGCAAAGAAATATTATGGACAAACAACACTAGAGGGTGAGATGTCAAAGACTGCTGAAGCTGAGTACAACAAATTAAAATTAAATGATGAGGTAAAAATAAAAGAACAAAGGGAATTAGAAATAAAGAAAAATGAGGAAGAAATAGAGAAAATAAAGAAAGAAATAGAAGAGAACGAAAATAACGCAAAAGCTTCGAGTGGTTCTTTACAAAAACAAAAGGAGTACAGTGATAAAATAAAAGAATCCAGAAACAGACTGTCTCAAATAAATAATATAAATTCTGATCTAAGGAAAAAGAATAAAGATAATAAGTTTGATGACGCTGAATACGACGAAGAGACTATAAAGAAAAAGAAGGAGTGGGAATCAAATAAAGATGCTGGTAAAAACAGAATGAAAGAATTTGCCGCAAGAATAAAGAGAGGACCTTTGGGCATTGGTTTTATAGGTAGAATGCAGGGGAATCAAGAGGCAGCACGAAAAATCATTGAAGCAGCTGAGGGTAAAGACAAGAAAAGTAAAAAAGAAATGGAAAAATTCTTAAGGGATCAAGGTTTGTTAGAGAAAGAAGAAGAAGACAAGAAGGAAAAAACTGAGCCAAGCCAGTAATAAAAAATAATTATGGATGACTCTCAAAAAATAATAAAGGATCAGCTGGATAATCTACCGGGAGAGGCGAGGAAATTTGTCTTGGACATATTGTGGGTGAAAACTTTAAAAGAAAGTGTTTCTCAATTTAAATTAGAAGAAGATAAAATTATCTCACTAGAATATCATGTTTTCAATGTACTAATCGGATTAACACCTTATGAAGACCTAACAGAGAACATCATAAGAGAATTAGGGATAGACAGAAATATCGCAGAATGGATTACAGAAAGTATAGAGAAGGATATTTTGGAACCGTATAGCGAATTATTTCCTGAAGAAAACACAGTCGAAACAAAGGAGACAGAGAAGTTTGCTCCAAACTCCTACGAACAAATACTTGTGAATCAAGCAAAGGCGATGAGACCGATTGGAATCAGTACCGAGCAGCAAGCATCTAGTAGCCAGGTTCCACACAATTTGCCAACAGAGGAAAATAATAACCGAGGGGTAATACATAATTCAATAGGGTACAGCGGATCGGATCCTTATAGAGAACCCGCAGAGTAGCTTTTAGCTAAAAGCTTTGAGCTTAGAGGAATAAAAGATATAATTTGTATGGCTCTTAGCTTTAAGCTCTGAGCTCTAAGCTAATATGAGATTTCAAGTCCCACAATTTATAGATGTAGAAGACAAGATATTTGGCCCTTTTACATTAAAACAGTTTATTTACCTTGCTGGAGGAGCAAGTGTAGCTGTAGTATCGGTAACCTTTCTTGGGCTTTTCTTTGGGCTTGTTGTTGCTTCTCCAATAATCATACTTTCACTGGCGCTCGCTTTTTATAGAGTAAACAATAGGCCGTTTATAAATGCAGTTGAGTCCGCTTTCAAATATTTGATGGGAGAAAAGCTATATATATGGAAAAAGAACCCTATCGAACAAAAAGATCCAAGTATAAAGGAAACAAAATACACTTCTCTTGTGGTACCAAACCTTTCAAGTAGCAAGCTCAAGGATCTAAACTGGCAATTGGATGTAAAGAAGGGAGAAAAAGAAAACATAGGTAGCTAGTACTCAGTATTTAGTAGCTAGGAATCAAAAGACAGGGTAAAATAAACCTTATGACAAAGAATGCAACTCAAGAATTTGTACCAATAGAAGATGTGAGAGACGGCATAATAGTTCTCAAAGAGGGGGGTATGCGAGCAGTACTCATGGCCTCATCTATAAACTTTTCTCTAAAATCAGATGATGAGAGACAGGCTATCCTTTACCAATTTCAGGACTTTTTAAACTCTCTTGATTTCTCTGTCCAAATATTAGTTCAATCAAGAAGGCTTGATATCAGACCTTATGTAGCATTGCTTGAGGAGCGATACAAGGAGCAGACTAATGATTTGATGAAGATCCAGATAGAACAATACATAGATTTCGTAAAAACATTTACAGAATCAACGAGCATAATGACCAAAAACTTCTTTATCATCATACCGTACGAGAATGCAATAATATCAACAAAAAATGTTTTGCCTTTTGGTCTTGGGGGAGAGAGAAGTAGCTCACAAAAACAAGAAGATTTTGAGGAAAGTAGAAACCAGCTAGAGCAGAGGATAGGGGTTGTAGAACAAGGCCTTACAAGATGCGGTATAAGAGTTGCAAAGTTGGGTACAGAAGAAGTTGTAGAGATGTTTTATAAAGTGTTTAATCCAGGTGAATCAGAAAAGCCCATAAAAATTAGCTAACGCTAATTTTAGAATCATGAAGTATGAATCAAGAATTATGGTAAAAACAAAAAATGTTTGATTTTTTTAAGAAAAAAGAAGAAAAAAAGGTTTCCATCACATCCATCCTTCCGAGCGGAGTAGCAGACGCGCCCGAGCTAGAGCTCAAGGATATCTTAGCGCCTAGCGCCCTCAAGATAAATGCAAAGGAGCTAAACTTGGGGGAAAAGATGGTTAGAAGTTTCTTTGTGATCTCTTATCCTAGATTCCTTACAGAAAGTTGGTTTGCTCCAATCATAAATATGGACAAAATGTTTGATATTTCTATATTTGTTCACCCACTAGAAACCGCAAAGGTTCTCAGAACATTCCAAAAAAAGGTTGCTGAGGTGCAGAGCCAAATAAGGATAAGGGAAGAGAAGGGTTTGGTGCGTGATCCAGTACTAGATACAGCCTATCAAGATCTCGAAAACCTAAGAGACCAGCTACAACAAGCCCAAGAAAAAATGTTTGAGGTTGGACTTTATATCTCTATTTATGGCAACACAAGCGAGGAGCTAGACAAAATAGAGTCAGAAATAAAGTCTATAATGGAAGCGAAGCTAGTCTATGTAAAGCCGGCTCTTTTCCAACAGGAGCAAGGTTTTAGAAGTATTTTGCCAATATCAAAAGACGAGCTCGAAGTTCATTCAAAGATAAATTCTCCTCCTCTTTCAAGCATCTTTCCTTTTGTATCGTTTGACCTCACGTCGGACAAGGGGATACTCTATGGTATCAATAGACACAACTCTTCTCTCATCCTCTTTGATAGATTTTCTTTGGAAAACTACAACTCTGTAACTCTTGCTCGTTCTGGTGCTGGTAAATCTTATGCAACCAAACTTGAAATACTCAGGACTCTTATGTTCGACACCGAGGTTTTGGTTATCGATCCAGAAAACGAATATCAATATATGGCAGAGGCGGTGGGTGGTAGGTATTTCAATATATCTCTAAACTCCGATCATCATATAAACCCATTTGAACTACCAGTCCCTAGCGAAGATGAGTCTAGTTCAAACGTCCTTAGAAGCCAGATTATAAGCCTCGTTGGCCTCTTCCGTATAATGATGGGTGGTCTTACTCCAGAGGAGGATGCGATCATAGATCGAGCAATCACAGAAACTTATGCACTCAAAGATATAACCGCTGATTCTGACTTCAAAAATATAGAACCACCGCTTCTTTCAGACTTTGAGTTGGTGCTTGGTGGTATGGAAGGAGGAGAGTCGCTCGCTCAGAGACTTTCAAAATACACAAAGGGCACCTGGTCAAACTTCATAAACAGACCTTCAAACATCGATATAAACAAGAAATTTGTGGTCTTCTCAATTAGAGACATGGAAGACGAGCTCAAGCCTATCGCGATGTATATCGTCACTCATTATATATGGAACGCAATACGCAAGAATATAAAAAAGAGGCTACTGGTAGTGGACGAAGCTTGGTGGATGATGAAATCAGAAGACACCGCATCCTTCTTGCTCTCTCTTGCAAAAAGAGGCAGGAAATATTTCCTAGGCCTTGCGACAATCACTCAAGACGTGGGCGACTTCCTCAACTCTCCTTATGGACTACCTATCATCACAAACTCTTCTATTCAAGTACTTCTAAAGCAATCTCCAACAACGATAGACAAGCTCAAAGAAGCCTTCAATCTCACCGATGAAGAAAAGTACCTGCTCCTCGAGTCTGGAGTGGGGGAGGGGATCTTCTTTGCTGGACTCAAACACGTCGCAATTAAAATAATATCTTCTTATACCGAAGACCAGATTATAACTTCTGACCCTTCTCAAGTACTTGCAATAAAAAAAGCAAAACAATTAGAAAAAGAGGCTAATCAATAGAGATGGCGGATAATATCCCCAAAAATGAATACGAACAGAAACAGCGACAGAATTATCTTATAGATATGACCCGTAGGAGAAAAGTTGCTGAAGCAGACACACAAGAAGAGGAGGAAGATACACCAGAATACTACGCGGATAATGTTTCTTATCTACCAGAAGAGGGTAGTGGGCTCGCAACACAAAACCAAGTACAGAAACAGCAAAGAATAAAAATCTGGATGGCTTGGCTCCTCATTACAGCTGCTATTTTTTTAGATATAGTAGAAATAATTTTAGAATGGCTTGGTATAGGTCTTCTGGGAGTTAATGCGCTTATAACTATATGTGCAAGTACAGTATTTTGGATATGGTTTTTAAGCCTAGGAGTAACATACTCATCCAATACAAAAAAATTTGGTACTGCTTTTATACAAGGAGTACTTGAAATAATACCCGGGCAAGATGCAACCATAATCCTTTCATTCGCATGGACCATAGGTATGATACTAATAGTAGGAATGACAAGAATGGAGGACAAAGGAGAAGAACCTAGTATTTCGGGTGGATTATTAGAAGGTTTGGGGGTATTTACATCAAATCCATTGTTTATTGTTGGTAATTTACCAATGATTGCTGCCTCCGCAGGACTAAAAGCTATAAACGGAAGCAGGAGAAAAATAAAAGGTGTTCAAAATTCTAAAGAAACAAATGGGTAGTTCCTTATTAAAACCGTTATTTCCACAAACACTTATATACAATCACGTAGTGAATATCTGATATAATATTATTATAAATGATCAAATCTTTTTTTAATAAAAACATAATTTTATTAATACTGTTATTGGTTCCTCTCGCAACTTCTGCTCAACTCAACATAAACCTGGACGGCGCCCTTCAAAGTGAGCTAAATGTAGAAGTGATACCGACATATCCAAAACCAAACAGTACCGTCTTTATCCAACTAGAGATGTACAGCGAAGACTTGGACAAAGCCGAGATAACCTGGAACCAAGACAACAAAATTTTTGTAAAAGAAAATGGCCGCAAGACTTATAGCTTCAACTCAGGACCTTCTGGCACAGAGACAAATATAGAGGTGAGAGTAAAGCTAGCGAACGGCAAAACATTTTATAAGAGCATGAAAATAAAGCCGGTGGGAGTAGATCTCATCTGGCAATCGGATTCTTATGTACCACCATTTTTCAAAGGTAAGGCACTGCATCCAAAACAAGGCAATTTGACCATAGTTGCAATGCCAGATTTTACGGACAGTAAAGGCGACTTGATACCAAAAGAAAAACTTATTTATAAATGGTCAGATGGTACCAACGCTTTTGATTCACAATCAGGATACGGTAAAAACGTTTTGAGGATAGAAGGGTCTCTTTTGGGTAGAACAGATCGGGTAGAAGTGTTGGTCACAAGCCCTACCGAAAGTGGTGCTGCTTTTGGAATAATAGAGATACCAACAACAGAACCAGAGGTACTCTTCTACGAAATTAGTCCTTTTTATGGCCCAATACTTAACAGAGCAATCCCTCGCAACCTAGACTTATCTGGAGAGGAAGTAGAAATTATGGCCGCTCCGTTTTATACATCTCTAAATAATACTGCTACGCTGAGCTGGAGATTAAATGGTGCTCGCTCTGGTGATCTAGCAAACTCAAGGACTGTAATATTTAGAAAACCTGAAGGTGTAAGTGGCTCATCGAGAATTGACTTCTCAGTTGAGAACCTCTCAAAGATACTACAACAACCAAGGGGTTCGTTTAATATAAATTTCAAAGAATAGTATGAAAAAAGGATTTCAAAAATTAATACCCATACTCATTATTTTTATACTTTCTGTTGCTTTTGTCTTTCCTGGCTTAGCAAACGCCCAAGCTCCCGAAGTTCCCGAAAACTACACACTACTTACCCCCATACCCTGTGTTGGGGGAGAGGGTACTTGTAGCAGCCCGGTGACAGAGACAAATTTAGAAAAATACATACCGGGGATATTTAACCTCGCTATTGGATTTTCTGCCGCATTTGCGGTACTCAACCTTGTTTGGGGTGGTTTTCAATATCTCTCTACTGATGCTGTACAGAAAAAATCAGAAGGTCGAGCCCGCCTTATGCACTCAATCCAGGGCTTGGTGCTTGTGATAGCTGCTTGGTTGATACTTTTTACAATAAACCCAAAGTTACTTAACATAAACTTAGATCTAAGCCTACCGCAAGTAAACGCCCCTTTTGGACACTCGGGAACAATAAGTTCTGGTAGTTATGGTGCAGGAACACCAATATCCGGGCAACAACTCACAGAAGACGCACAAATAAGGTCTTTTTTGCAAAGTTCTCCAAATATTAAAGTTTATGCTGATCCGTGCCAAGGTACACAAACAACAAATTGTGTAAACCTAAACGGACTACCCAATAGCGCCCAGAGCGGGCTAAAAAATTTGGCTCTAGATTGTCCAACTTGTAATATAACAATAACGGGAGCTACTGAAGCTGGCCACAAAACACACGGTGAAGGTAAGCCAATGGTAGATATCAGGAGCAATGATACAAACTTGAATAATTACATAATTAATAACCAAATTTCTGTTAGACAAACAACTTTGGGCCCAGAATATACAGTTCAAATAGGCGAAGGACAAACTGCAACATTTCTAAGAGAATCAAGTCCTCCACACTGGCACGTAACTTTCAAATAATATGTCTAAAAAGTTTTTATTGATAATAGGAATAATATTGATAATAGGAGTTGCTGCCTTTCTTGTGCTCTCTAGTCGAGGGGGTAATGGAGAAGGGGATAGTAGAGTTGGTTTTTCTATAAGAGACTACTTCCCATTTGGCAACAGCGATAGTGGGAGTAGTGGGGAACAGACAAGAAACACAGAAACAAATACAGAAGAAGAGGTGGTCGCAACAGAAGAAAATAGCCCAATAAAGAGACTACGCAAAATATCGAATGATAGAGTAGCTGGAGCAGTAATATACAACGTCGGCACTACAACCTTTGTAAGATTTGTAGAGAAAGGAACCGGCAATGTCTACGAAGCTAGATCTGACAGAAATAGAGTAGAAAGGATAACAAACACAACTATTCCAAAGGTTGTTTCTGCAAGTTGGTTGCCGGATGGGAGTGGTTTCCTAGCACAAACAATCGACGTGGCCAACGATTTTATAGAAACTAGTTTTGTAAAACTTTCAAAAAGTTCTATTTCAAACGAAAACGCGCCATTATATACAACAACAATCTCAAGCCTACCTACAGATATGGAGGGTTTGTCGATCAGCCCAGACGGTAAAAAAATATTTTACTATCTCAAAGGCGCTTCTTCTTTCTGGTTTGTAGCAAATCCCGATGGTACTAGCAAAAAAAATATATATACAAGCCCTATTTTAGAGATAACTCCCACCTGGCTTAACAACACAAACATTTTTATACAAACAAAGCCAGCATTGAATGCAGAGACCTTTGCCTACAAATTTGACACAGTGTCAGGCAAACTAACAAAAACTTCTGTAAGTGGATTTGGTTTATCATTTAATCCAAAAGGTGATATAACCCTTGTTTCCAACGGAGGATTTAATATATCTGTAGTTGATAAAAACCTAAACAGCACAAGCCTCAATACAAACACACTTTCTGAAAAATGTGTCTGGTTTAATGTTTATTTGTACTGTGCAATCCCAGAAGGCAACACTTCTGGATATATGGACGCTTGGTATAAAGGATTGATCTCTACAAAGGACAACATAAGAAGAATAGACACCGAAAACCTATTCTATTCAAATATAGTATCTCTAAGTGAATCATCTGGTGAAGATATAGATATATCTTTTATAGACATCTCAAACGACGGCTCTCACCTTATATTCACAAACAAAATAGACGAGCACCTATGGATGCTTAGGGTGGAATAGTATATATAACTCCCCAAACCCCTCTTAAATTAAGAGGGGTTCACAGAAAAGCTTCACTTATCTATTTAATTTAGATGAAAGAAAAATTTCGCTTCAATATTAAATCTTTAAAGAACCGCAGGAGAGAATTGAGAAGAAACCAGACAAGATTTGAAGAAATTTTGTGGAATTTGCTTCGTGGAAGAAAACTCAATGGTTTTAAATTTTATCGTCAATATAGCATAGGACCTTATGTTTTAGATTTTTATTGTCCTTTCGTTAGATTAGCCATTGAATTAGATGGTGAGTATCACAAAAGAAAAGATGTGTATTCTTATGATCAAGAAAGGAGTTTATACCTGAAATCAGTAGGGGTTAGAGTTATTCGATTTATTAATAAAGAAACTATAGATAAAACTGATCAGATAATAGATAGGATTTCTAAAGAAATAAATGATATTGGATTATTTAATTCTCCTTAAACTCCCCCTTAATTTAAGGGGGATTTAGGGGGTTATTTTTTAAAAATAGTCTGCGAGTTTATCTGTTTTCTTATTATCCTGTCTTGTAAGATACCGAGTACGTTACTTACAAACCAATATAGAGCAACAACACCAGAAATACTCCAAGAGATAAAGAACACCACAATAGGGAAGGTGTACTTCATCTGATTCATCATCATAGAAGAGAGATCCTTTGGATCAGAACTTACTTTTATTGTTGATTTTGACGACAGATGAAGTTGGATAAAAGTCGTTACCGCAGCGAGAATAGCGAGCAAGATACTTTTTGTTGAGATATCAAAGAATCCCAAAAACTTCATCGAAACAGAGCTTGGTATTTTTACAAAAGAATAGACAATATCAGTCTGTATAAGTGGCAACCCAGACTTTAGAAAGATGTGATAAAGGGCATAAATTATGGGTATTTGAATAAGTATTGTCAGAATACTAGAAAATGGATTTATGTTATTTTGCCTATAAAACTCCATTGTTTTTATAGCTTGTTCTTGTTTGTCTTTATATTTTTCTCTTATTTCTTTTAGTTCCGACTCTTTTTCTTTCATTACTATTTGAGTCTGTGTTGCTTTTTTGGATAGGGGATAGAGAACTATCTTTACAAACAATGTAAGTATAATAACTGCAATACCAGCATCTACATAAGGTATACCCAATATAAGAACCAAAATGTTGTATAAAGGTTCGTATATAACTGTCTTCAAAAAAGAAATCATTTTATTTTGGTCTTATTTAATAAATCTTTAACACCTTCTTCTACTTCCTCAAAACCCTTCGGTATTTTTTTGAAATAAAAAACTATTAGGTAATTTTTTATATTGTCTATTATACTCTCTACCGATCGGTATCCAAATCTTCTTAGCCTGTTTCTAACAACAGCGCTTTTTGCAACCTTTTTTGAAACAGAAAATGATATTTTTGAATTTGGTAGACCTTTTTCAATAGCCCTCAATGAAAAGAGGTCATTACTACCGAAAACATTGGCTTTTTTGATAAAACCCATGTCTTCCCTTGAGACTCTTTTGTGTTTTGGGAGCATCAGTTTTGAGACTTTTATAAAGCCACCTTCTTCCTTCCTTTCCTCCTCCTGTTCTTTATGACCTTGCTACCACCAGCAGTCTTCTTTCTTTTTAGAAAACCATGTGTCTTTGCTCTCTTTCTTTTTTTGGGTTGATAAGTTGTTGACATAAAAATTTTTATCTATTTAAATTTTATTTCCACTGATTGTTAACACATTATAAACATATTTATAGCTAAATACAAGTTCCATAATTTTGATTAGAATATATAATAGCTCTCATGGATACCAAAGAGCTTTGGAACAAGGTACTCGCCGAACTAGAGACAACTGTCTCTAAGGCAAACTTTGCGACATGGTTCAAGGATACAAAAATCTCCGGTTTTGATAATGGAACAATATTCCTAAGTGTCCCAAACACTTTTGTTAAAGAATGGCTGATCAAAAAATATCATCCATTAATTCTAAAGGGTTTGCGAGGTAGCTCTGAATCAGTACACGCTCTAGAGTATGTAATAAAAGAAGAATGCAAAACAAAAAACCAGTACGTTCCAAACAAGCCAATATCGCCTATAAGAGAGCTTCCTTTGTCAGATTACTATGTAAACAAAGAGGATAATCTGAACCCTAGATATACACTTGAGTCATTTGTTGTTGGGCCTTTCAACGAGCTTGCCTTTGCTGCGGCACAAGCAGTTATAAAAAATCCAGGCGTTGCATACAACCCACTTTTTATATACGGAAGCACCGGACATGGAAAAACACACCTAATACAATCAATTGGTAATGCAGTAAAAAGTTCAAACCCATCAAAAAAGATCTACTATCTAACATCCGAAAAGTTTACAAACGACTATGTAAACTCAATGCAAGAGAATAAGGTTAATCTCTTTAAAGAAAAATATAGAAAATATGATGTTTTGATAATGGACGATATCCAATTTTTCTCTGGAAAGGACAAGACTCAAGAAGAATTCTTTCATCTATTCAACACAATGAAAGAAATGAACAGACAGGTTATATTTTCTTCTGATAAACACCCAAATATGATTGTTGGACTAGAAGATAGGTTAAAATCTAGATTTTCTTCGGGAATGGTTATTGATATACCCGCTCCAGATATGGAATCAAGAGCTGCCATAATAAAGGCTAAATGCGCAAATGTTGGCTTTTTTATGGACCAAGATATGGTTGATTACTTGGCCGATTCAATCAAGGGTAATATTAGAGATATAGAGGGTGTTATAAACCTTATAATATGCCAAACAGAGAACAAAGGGAGAATATTATCAATGAATGAGGTTAAAGAACTTATCAAAAATAGTATAAAAAACAAAAAATCACTTTCATATAAAGAGGTGGTAAAAATAATATCTGATTTCTATAAGATTGAAGAAGACAGTATTTATGAAAAAACAAGAAAAAAAGAGATAATAAAACCAAGACAGGTGATAATGTATATTCTGAGAGAAGATTTTAGTATATCTTACCCATCAATAGGGGAGAAATTGGGTGGAAGAGACCATACAACAGTCATCCACTCATGTGAAAAAATAAAAAATGATCTAAAAAATGATCCTACCCTTACAAGAGAGATTCAGGAAATACGTTCCATCATCGGTTAATTACCTGTTGATAATTAGTTAATAAAGAGTATAAAGGTAGTGGATATATAACCAATAATCAAACTTAACAAATACTTATTAATAAATAATTCACAGTGTTATAAAATTAATAGACCAAAAAATATTGCAAAATAAGGTTATAAAAAGAAATCCACAAATCCACAGTGTATATAATAAAAAACCTTCTTATTTAAAATATGAAATTTGAAACAGAAAAAACAAAAATAGAAAGTATTTTACAAAAGGCTAGTCGGCTAACTGGTAAACATCTCACTCTACCAGTACTATCTTGTGTTTATTTTGAAATAAACAAAGAAGACTTAATTATAAAATCAACAAACCTTGATTTGGGTTTTGAATTTAAAACAAAAGTTAAATCAACAGATACCGGTTCTTTTGTTGTTCCCTCTGCAATACTACTCAATACAATAGCAACTATAAAGGATGAAAAAATAAATTTTGAGATTTCTGATAACAATCTACATATCACAACCTTAAAAAACAAAGCACTTATAAAGTGTATGTCTAAGGATGACTTCCCATCTATACCATCCATAAACAATACTGTGAGTGTAAAAATACCAATAAACGATCTTTTAATTGGGTTTAGATCTGTCTGGTACAGTGCTTCAAATTCAACAATAAAACCAGAGCTATCAAGTGTTTATGTTTATAGAAATGACAGTTATTTAACATTTGTCTCTACAGATTCGTTTAGGTTAGCTGAAAAAAATATTCATGTTAAGGTTGGTGGTGATTTCCAGCCAATATTACTACCTTATAAAAATGTAGTTGAAATTATAAAAATATTAGAGGGTTTTGATGGTGAAATAGATGTTTTGTTTGATAAAAACCAAGTTGCTTTCAAGTACAAAGACTTATACTTAGTTTCTAGGCTTATAGACGGGTCATTTCCTGATTATAAACAAATTATACCCAAGGAGCCGACAACAAATGTTGTTTTATTAAAGAGTGAACTTATAAATGCAATAAAATCATCGGTTGTTTTTTCTGATTCTTTAAATCAAATAAAATTAAAAGTTGATTCAAAAAACAAAACACTAACAATAGAATCAAAAAATAATAATGTTGGTGAATACACTGAGTCTATAAAATCCAATGTTGAAGGTGATGGTGTTGAGCTTAATTTCAATAACAAGTATTTATCTGATTGTTTCCAGTCTATATTCTCAGATAGTATAAATCTTGGTTTTAATGGTGTTGGTAAACCTCTTATAATAAAAGGGGCAAACGATAATAGTTTTACTTATGTGTTAATGCCTATGAATAGGTAGTTATGATAGAGATTAAAAACTTCTTCGATAAGTTTTTAAAATTAGATAAAAACAATTCGGATACTAAATTTTTGGTAGCCGATACTATCTATAAAATAACGGGTATAAAAATATTCGAAAACCAAATAGAGATAAAAGAAAATTCGATTTATATAAAATCAAAACCAATATACAAAGGGGAGATACTTATGAATATGGAAAAAATAATGGATTCGTTAAAAAAATCAGGTATCAATAAAAACCTAAACTAGTTTATAGTAAAAGGATTATCTTGAGTTAGATTGTTGTTTTCTGCCCACATCCTTACAGAATATTCCCATCTTTCAAATTGTGGATCTTCGTTTGGGTTTTCTGGTACTTCTCCTCTAGGGTTGTTTTTATCAACCCAATTAAGGATTGTGTGTACTCCACCTGTTACAACATTACTATTTTCTTGTTGGATACCACCTTGCCAGATACCTCTTAGTACTGGTTTCAAATCAGGACCATTCTCAATGAGGGGCTCCTCAAAGCTTTCAAAACTATATTTCATAAGAACTCTATCCATAAAAGCTCTCCACATAGGCGCTACTATAAACCCAGCCACCTTTTTCTCCATAGGACTATTATCGTTATTGCCCGCCCATGCTCCGACGGCAATGCTTGGTGTATAACCGATTATCCAAGCGTCTCTGTAGTCGTTTGTGGTACCAGTCTTTACTGCCACATCTCTAGTAGGGAAGTGTAATGCTGATGTTTGTCCGAAAGACGGTGCTCTCGCGTCGTTATCGCTCAAAATGCTTGATATCTTAAGGGCTATTTCTTTTGGTAGTACTTCTGATCCTCCAGCGTTGTGCTTTTGTATTACATTTCCGTCTCTATCTTTTATTTCTATTATTGGAGAGATGTCCGTTTTGATACCATTGTTTGCAAATACTCCATAAGCAGAAGTTATTTCTAGGGGAGTAACTTCTCCACCTCCAAGCACCAATGTAAGACCATAGTCTCCTTTGTTTGTGAGAGAGAGCATACCCATATCTCTAGCAAGTCTTATTGATTCGTTGAGTCCAGCAAGATAAAGGACTTTTACAGAAGGAATGTTTAATGATTGAGCTAAGGCGCTTCTTAGGGTCACAGGACCTCTATATTGATTGTCGTAGTTATCTGGTGAATAACAACCGTTACCAGTTGTTAGGTTATCTGGTGCGCAAGTGGTAGAGAATTGGGTCTTTACATCAAAGAGCACTGTTTCTGGGGTGTAGCCTTTAATAAAAGCCTGTGAGTATACGAAAGGTTTGAAGGTTGATCCAGGCTGTCTTTTTGCTGTGACTACATTAAATGCTCCATCAATATCTTTATCAAAATAGTCCCTGGAGCCAACCATGGTTATAATCCCTCCATTTTTTGGGTCTACTGCTACAATCGCTGCATTTTCTGCATTAAACTTATTTTTATTTTCTAACGCGTAATCATTGGCAATATCTTCTGCGATAGACTGAAGTTCATAGTCAAGGGAAGTTATTATTTTTAGGCCACCTTGATCAAGAATACTTTCTCCATACTTGTTTCTTATATAATCGAGAGTGTAAAAAATAAAATGAGGCGCTTTTACACTAGCGTCACTTTTGCCCAAAAAGTTTACTACCTCAGACTTTGCTTGGTTGTACTCATCTTCGGTTATAAAATTATTTTTTAGCATCTCCGAAAGAACCAAATTTTTTCTAACTTCCAAACGATCTTTGTTTTTTCCATATGGGGAGTAGAAAGTTGGGGCCTTTGGTATAGACGCCAGGTAAGCCGCTTCGGCAAGACTTACATCTCTTGATGATTTACCAAAAAATGTATTACTTGCTTCCTCAACGCCATAGAGATTTCCGCCGTAAGGTATCTCATTTAGATACATAGACAAAATTTCATCCTTGTTTATCATCTGCTCCAACTTGAGGGCCAAAACCCACTCTTTGAGTTTTCTCGATATATCTTTGTCGTTGGTAAGGATAGAATTTTTTACAACTTGTTGGGTTATTGTTGAGCCTCCCTGACTCCACTCAAGTGTTAGAATGTTTGCGATTATGGCTCTAAGGATTGCTTTTGGTTTTATACCTCTATGTTCATAAAACTCTCTGTCTTCTATTGCGATGGTCGCGTTCTTTATATTTATAGAGATTTCTTCTATTGGGACAATGCTTCTCCTTATATCTCCTCCTGTGTCGTATAGAAGTATTTGGCCAGTTCGGTCATATATTTTTGTAGACTCTGTGACCCGTCTTTCTCTTATGGACTCAAGGGTTGGAACTTTAAAGGTGGAGGTCCATAAAGCTACTAATCCTAGAATAAATATAAAAAGAGAGACCAAAAGCAAAAAAATGGTCCGGAGACCCTCTTTGTGTTTTTTTGCAAAAAATCTTATGTTATTAAACATAGGAGTTTATTTTTATCATTATACCAAAAAAAACCTAAATATGATAGATTTATTCATATGAATGAAAAAGAGGTACTAAAAAGCAGAGTAGTGGCTGAATTTTTTGATCCAGACAATTCTTTTGCCAACAAACTAGAAAAGAAAATAAAAGGTGAATACAGTGGTGATATTGTAATAAAGTTTGGGGTTGATCCAACTAGACCAGACATACATTTAGGACACGCAATCGTTTTTAGGTTTTTGCGTAAGATGCAGGATTTGGGATGCAAAGTTATTTTTCTTGTTGGTGACTTTACTGCAAGAATAGGGGACCCAACAGGTAAGTCAAAGGTTCGTCCAGAGATAGATCAAAAAGAAATAGAAGAAAATATGAAAACCTACCTAGAGCAAGTCGGTAAGGTTTTAAGAACGGATGAAAGTGTTTTTTCTTGGATTAGGAATTCAGATTGGTTTATTGCGGTAGAGGACATAATCCCAGGCGATGAGAGGATTACTTTGACTGTGAAAAAAGCTGGGTTTAGTTTTGATGCGGAGATACCTTCTAACAGCTTTGTTGGTAAATCAGTTTTGTATACCAATACCAGAATGCAATCAAAAATACTAGACAAACAAGAAATACGCTCCGTTACTATGAGAGGACTATTGTGGACATTGAGACATATAACTCACCAAAGACTTATCTCAAGAGATATGTTCCAGGACAGAATAAAATCTGGTGAGGAGTTGTTTATGCATGAGATGTTGTATCCAGTGCTCCAAGGAATTGATTCTTATATATTGTCTCAAATCTACGGGTCATGTGATCTTGAGATAGGGGGTACGGATCAGACCTTTAATATGCTGATGGGTAGAGATGTTATGAAAATAAACGGTGTTGCTCCTCAGTCTGTTGTTTCTTGCAGGATACTTAGAGGTACTGATGGTAAGGAAAAAATGAGCAAGAGTCTTGATAACTACATTGCAATAAATGAACCCGCAAGTGAGATGTTTGGTAAGATTATGTCTATACCAGATTCTCTGATGCAGGAATATCTTGAGTTGTGCACCGAAGCTCCGCAAGATGAGATAATCAAAATGATTTCCGCTATTCAATCTGGCACCAATCCGAGAGATATAAAACTTGAGTTGGCAAGGCAAGTAGTCTCTATGTATCACGATGAAAATATAGCCCTTTCTGCAAAGGAGGCTTTTTTAAACGTATTTGGTAAAAAAGAGTTTCCAGAAGATGCGGTTGTGATAAAGTCTTCCGCTTCAGAAAAGATTGTGGATGTTTTGGTATCAAATGGTCTGGTAGAATCAAAGTCAGAATTTAGGAGGCTTGTAGAGTCTGGAGCGGTGTCAGAGTTTCCTGATAAAAAAATCAAAGATCCAAATGAGATGGTTCTCAGTACGCGCAAACTAAAGATAGGCAAAAAGACTTTTGTAGTTATAGAAATCTAACAAAAAAACCGGCAGTGCCGGTCTTTTGTTATTTACATATCTTACTCAACCTCTTCATCATCATCCTCATCTTCTTCATCCTCGTCTTCTCCGTCATCTCCTCCAGATTCAACCATATCAGGATCTTCGTCAGTATCCTCTCCTACTGCATGCATCCCAGCTGCTTTCATTTCTTCTGCTTCTGTATCTAAATCTTTATCATCGTCGTACATATTTTATTTTTTTATTTTTAAACACACAAATAGTGTGTAAATACTTTTTATCACACCCATATAACTTTGCAACAGGTCTTGTGTGTGGAAAACTAAAATTTTATTTCTTTTGTTACCGCGCAGGTAAGAGCGACAGAAATTGCATCATATTCGTCATCAAACTTTATTTTGGGTCGGCTACTCTGTAAGTTTTTTATATTAAATATACGATCAATCATTAGTATAATTTGTTTTTTATCACTTTTGCCATAACCAGTCACCGCAAGTTTTATAGAGTTTGGGTTGAACTCTGAAATAGAAAGCCCCATTCTTGCTGCTTCCATAATTACAACCCCCCTAGATTCGGCTACCTTCAAGGCTGTTTTTGCGTTTTTGCTAAAGAGCAATGTTTCTACGGCTAGTTTTTGTGGGCCAAACTCTTCTATAACATCTCTTAGTCTGTTGCCAATCAGTACCAGTCTTTGGTGGTGGGGGAGTTTGCTGTCTGTCTCAAAACACTCTGAATGAATAAGCTTTTCTTTACCAGCTTCTTTTTCTAGTATTGCTATACCAATTCTTCCATAACCCGGATCTACCCCCAGTATTCTATCTGTTGGGATTTTTGGTTCTTCTTTTTTCATAATCTAGATTCTGGATGCTTGCTGCTAAATACTTACTCTGCATTACAAAAAACGTCCTGAACTTCGTCGTTTTCTTCTAGTTCAGTAATTATTGTTTCTAGTTTGTTAGCATCTTCTTCGTTTATCGGTATGGTGTTGTTTGGTAGCCACTCACCATTTTCTTTTCTAAATGCCCAAAGAGCTGATCCGGGTACGGCAAGTTCAAATCCGTTCCTAGAGAGAATATGTTTTATTTCTTGAGCGGCCTTGTTTCTGTTGTCTGTAAGAGCTTCTATGATGATGGCAGTGCCGCCAGGACCATAACTCTCGTAGGTTATTGACTCCATTTCTTTTTCACCAACACCGAGCCCCTTTTTTATTGCTCTGTCTATGTTGTCGTTTGGAACATTTGCGCTCTTTGCTTTTTCTATTGCAGAACGAAGGGAGGGGGAGTTAATATCTCCTTTGCACCTTTTTGATTCTACCGATATTAGTTTTACAAGTTTGCCAAATATTTTTGACTTCTGTGCGTCAGTTACAGCTTTCTTGTTTTTTATTTTTGACCACTTATTATGTCCTGCCATGTGGCGATTATATAATATTATTCCTTAAAAAACACCCTATTCCAACCCCACCCGGCTTCTCAGCCACCCTCCCCTTGTTCAGGGGAGGGAACACACCTCCCCCAACCCCCTCCTTGAGCAGGAGGGGGAAGAACAAAAACCCCATTTCATTTATTATCGCAATAAAAATTTTATTTTCTCGAGCACTTCTTTTATGTTATTTTCAATTTCATTATTTGAAATCCTCAAAACTTTATAATCTAGTTGGGTAAAAAATTTATCCCTGACCTCATCGTATTCTCGATTTTCTTTAGTGTTATGTATTTCCCCATCAATTTCAACTATAAGTTTTTTATCTTTACAATAAAAATCCAAGATATACCCTCCCACACTATGCTGCCTTCTAAACTTAAAACCCAACCTCTTATCCTTTAGATACCACCACAAAACTTCTTCTTGCGGTGTTTGTTTCTTTCTTAATTCTTTCCTACGATCTAAAAATTTCCTTAAATTATGAATTCTCACTATCTAATAATTATGGTGGTTTTCCCTCCCCTGAACAAGGGGAGGGTGCCCATAAGGGCGGGTGGGGTTTATAAGAGTTTATCTTGTTCTAGGAACTCTAAATTTAGATGTGTATAAGCGTTACGGGTCAAGATACGTCCCCGAGGTGTCCTTTCTATAAAACCTATCTGGAGCAAGTATGGTTCGTTGAACTCTGCGATAGTGGCCTCCTCTTCTGCCATGGATGCCGCAAGAGTACCTAGCCCTACCGGGCCCCCAGAGAATTTTTCGGCAATCGTTTTTATTAGAGAAATATCAGAAGGGTTAAGGCCCATTCTGTCTACTCCCAAAAGCTCCAAAGCCTCATGGACCAAGATTCTATCAACCTCTCTTTTGTGTACCTGGGCGTAATCCCTAACTCTTTTTAGTAAATAATTTGCTGTGCGCGGTGTTGACCTGCTCCTTTCTCCGATTGCTTTTGCTGCATCATTATCCAAATCTAATCCGAGTATCTTTGAAGATCTTTTTATAATCTCAACAATTTCATCTTCGTTATAAAATTCTAGTTTGAATACACCACCTGAGAACCTGCTTCTGAGTGGTGATGATAAGAGAGAGATCCTGGTAGTTGCGCCGACCAGTGTAAATTTTGGAAGTTCTAGTTGGATGGTTCTTGCTGAAGGGCCTTTGCCGATTATGATGTCTAGAACTCTAGATTCCATAGCGGGGTAGAGGACTTCTTCGATGTTTTTGTTTAACCTGTGTATTTCATCGATAAACAAAATATCTCCAGGAGAAAGATTTGTAAGTATTGAAGCAAGATCACCAACCCTTTCTATGGCTGGGCCAGAAGTGGTTTTCATTTGAGAATTGGATTCTTTTGCGATCAGATGAGCTAGGGTGGTTTTTCCAAGTCCGGGCGGACCGTAGAAGAGGAGATGTTCTGGGGGATGTTCTCTTTCTCTGGCCGCATCAAGAAGTATTTGGAGGTTTTTCTTTATATTTTCTTGTCCGATGTAATCATCCCATTTTGATGGCCGTAAGGTTTTGTCCAAAAACTCAAAATCGTTGTTTTCTAAGGTTTTGTCATCTATATTTGACATAAATATTGTTTTATGATATACTCTGTATGAATTTGAAAATTTAAATACTTTGCTGTATAAAATAACAGGGTTTTACTTATCTTGGATTGGGGGTAAAAATCTCTAAACGGCGATCCGCTTTATGCGGATTTAGATATTATATCGAGGACGTATTGGTCTTTGTGCTTTTGCACAAAAGTGCTGATACTATCCTTAGACTAATGTTTTGCTTTTGGTATGACTATTGAAAGTGCCGTTTAGAGATTTCTGCCCCCAATTTTCGTATCTCTAAGCCTCATTATTCACAAAACCTTCTCTACTTCAATTTATTTTGTGTATAACTCTTATTATTTACTTTTGTTTTGCTTAATCTAGATCTATCACCCTACCTAGCTCGTCTAGGGAAGTGATACCTTTGAGAACCTTGATGATACCGTCTTGCTTCATGTTTAAAATACCCTGATCTTTTGAGACTTTTTCTATTTCTCTCTCGCTTGGGTTTTCTTTTACTACCATTTCTACCTTTTCATCCGTGAGGATTGCTTCATAGATGCCGGTTCTACCATTAAAGCCGGTAAAATTGCACTCACTACAACCGACAGGGCCATAAATATCTGCTGTATTTAAACCAGAAGTCAGTTTGGTGTTTTTTATTTGGCTGAGGGTGCTTTCTACCAGCTCCTTTTCTTTGCTAGTTGGCTCTATTTTTTCCCTACACTTTGTACAAAGCTTTCTCACCAGTCTTTGAGCCATTGCGATGTTTACAGCGGAGGTTATAACTTTTGGATTTACTCCGAGGTCTATAAGTCTAGGGAAGGTACCAGCAGCGTTGTTGGTGTGAAGGGTTGAAAACACGAGGTGACCGGTGAGTGCTGCATTGACTGCGATCTCGGCTGTTTCGCTATCTCTAATTTCTCCAACCATTATCACATCCGGATCTTGTCGCAGGGCACTCCGCAAACCTTCTAGGAAGGTGTACCCAGCCGATTCATCTGTTTGAGTCTGGACTACCCCTTTGAGGTGATATTCAATCGGATTTTCAATCGTGATTATTTTTATTCCAGGACTATAAATCTTTTTCATAAAGGCATACAGGGTGGTTGTCTTTCCGCTTCCGGTTGGTCCTGTGTTTAGGATCATGCCGTTTGGTTTTTTTAGTTCTCGCATCAGTATTTGAAGCAAATCTTCTTGGATACCAAGATCTTCTAGGGGTACTCCTATTGCGTTTGGATTGAGTACCCTAAGCACTACCGACTCACCATAATTGCCTGGTAGTAGAGAAGTTCTGATTTCTATTTCTATATCTCCGAGTTTTATACTAAATCTTCCGTCCTGTGCTTTGCCTTTAACATTTAATTTTAAGTTTGATGTTAATTTTATCCTTGATAACAAAAGGCTAAATGTTTGGGTGTCAAAAGCCAGGATATCATTTAAAACTCCATCAAGTCTAAAACGAAGACGAACACTCCTGTCTTCTGGCTCTATGTGAATATCTGAGGCATTGACGGCAATAGCTCCAGCGAGTATTACTTCTAGTATTCTTGATATTCGGTAGCTCTTTTTTTGTGCCAAGATTTCCTCTATCGAAGACTTTATATCTCCGATGTCTTTGACTTTTTTTATCAGATCTTGAATATCGTCATTGGATATATCGAGGGCACCACTTTTTGTTTCTAGAGAGTATGACAAATCTTTGTATCGACTCCAAACTTTTTCCAAACTCTGGTGCGATACCATATAAACTACTGGTAGATAACCTCTTGATTTTAGATCTTCTATTACAGCAGTCGTTTTTGAATTGTTGGGAGAGATTATCCCAATAGAAATTTTTTTGTTGATTATGTTGAATGGGGCAACTTCTGCTTCTCTGGCCTCAACTTCTTTGACTACTCTAAGGGCATCTATGTTCACAGGAGAGACCGACAGGTCTATATAAGGGAGACCATACTTGGAAGACATCATCTCTGCGAGGCTCTCTTCTTCTCTCTCTCGCAAGTCTTCCAATTTTTGTCTCTGTTTATCTTCGTTGAAATTTACAACCATATGAAAATTATAACACACCCCACCCCTAACTATCCTTATTTTTATAACCCACCCCAAACCCTCCCTTATATTAAGGGAGGGGCAAGAAACAGTGCTTGCTTTTTATATTCAATTATGATATAATATAGGGAGGAGAATGTACTATGAAAAACGTGATTTTTGTATTTTTGCTTTCGCTCATTAGCACAGGTTGTATGATGAGCGTGACTGGATCTGGTGTACAGGGGCGTCGACCGTCATTTAGTCTTGGGGTTGGTCCAGCCTCAAATGTGAGGTTGACTGTCGCAAACAACACAAACATGGAACTGGAGTATTACGACGATACATACCCATTTCGCACTCGTGTTGATACGGGAGAGTTGGTCCCAAAAGCGGTTATCAAGCCGCATAGTCATATGATATTCGGGTACCACTCTTTTGCGTATACTACGCAAGTGACGGCAACCGTGAAATCTGTGTGTCCGTCATCTGTTAGTGTTGTGATGAGGTGTAGCCCGGGACAGTCAATTGCAATAGGTTCACGTATTTTTACTGTGAACCCAAGCTTCTCTACCTCAGAGATCTGGGCGGTTGGAGGAAATGGGGTTTGGTAATAACCGCCGGGGTTTGCTAGGCAATGCCAGCAACCCCGGCGGTTTTCGTTTATGTATAAAATTTTATGGTAGATTATTTATATGCAATACACATCAAATTCAGTAGAAGAAACATCAAGTGTCGCTAAGAGGTTATTGGATACTCTAAAACAAAAAGAAAATGGCGCTTTGGTAATAGGATTATCGGGTGAGCTTGGAGCGGGCAAGACTACCTTTATGAAAGCTTTTGCAGAAGCACTTGGGGTAGAGGAAACAATCCAGAGTCCGACTTTTGTGATTATGAAAAGCTACCCCCTCCCCTTCGGGGAGGGGGCTGGGGGAGGGGCATTCAAAAAATTAATTCATATAGACGCTTATCGTCTGGAGAGTGGGGAAGACCTCTTAAAACTTGGGTGGAAAGAAATAGCAGAGAACAGAGACAACATAATTTGTATAGAATGGCCGGAGAAAGTAAGTGAGATTCTTCCAAGTAATTATATAAATATAAAATTTGAACACGTGTCGGAAAATTCTAGAAAAATCGTGTTGAATTATGAATAATGAATGAAGAATTAATTTTTTTCATAATTCATAAATCATACTTCTTAATTCGCTATTATGGTTGTATATTGTAGGTATGGTAAAGACTTCTAAAAACGCAAAAAGTATTAAGGAGAGGCTGGTATTACTTGATGCCCATGCGATTTTGCATCGGGCCTACCACGCTCTGCCTGACTTTGCGACTAGTAGCGGAGAGCCGACTGGGGCTCTTTATGGACTTTCTACAATGATACTCAAGATTGCCTCTGATCTTAAACCAGATCATATTATTGCTTGTTACGATTTGCCCAAGCCGACCTATAGGCACGAAGTGTACGAAAACTACAAGGCCGGCAGAGCCAAGTCTGATCCAGAGCTTGTTTCTCAAATGGAAAAATCAAAAAATGTTTGCACCGCTCTCGGTATCCCTATCTATTCTCATCCTGGATTTGAAGCTGATGATATCCTAGGGACGATAGTTGAAGAACTCAAAGATCGATTGGATAAAGAGATAGAGATTATAATCGCCTCGGGGGATATGGACACGATGCAACTGGTAGATGATGATAAGGTTCGGGTTTACACTTTGAAAAAAGGTTTGAACGATACGATTCTCTATGATGAGAAGGCGGTGATAGAAAGGTTTGGTTTTGGACCGAAGCTTTTGCCAAGTTTTAAAGGTTTGCGGGGAGACCCTTCTGACAACATAATCGGCATAGAGGGTATTGGAGAAAAATCAGCAACAGATTTGATAGTCAATTTTGGTAGCATTGAAAATATATACAAAACCCTTAAAAAAGATGAAGATGTTTTTATAAAAAAGGGGATAAAGAAAAGGATTGTTGAATTGCTCAAAGAAGGGGAAGAAGAGGCAAGGTTTAGTGAAATGCTTGCGACAATAAGAAAAGATGCCCCGATCAACTTTGAGTTACCAGAAAAAAGTTGGAAAGAAGGTATTGATCTAGATAAAGCCCAGAGACTCTTTGGAGAATTGCAGTTTCGTAATATGCTCAGCAAACTTCAAGAGGTGCTAAAAAAGAACGGTAGAGAAATACAGGAACAAACACAAGAAGACATAAAAGAAGATGAGATAGCCGAAACTTCTCTAGCTCTTTGGGTTGCCGACTCAAACATAACAGATCCCAAACTAGAGGATATACTAAACTTTGCCAACACAAAAAACTTTAAAGAAGCGAGAGAGGTTGTTTTTGAAGAATTAAAAAGAAGAGAAAGTTTGGAGGTTTTTGAACAAATAGAGAAACCGTTAATTCCGGTTGTAAGGAGGATGCAAGAGTATGGGGTAAAGCTAGACACCGTCTTTATCAAAAGTCTGGCAGACAAATACAAAAAGGAGCTTGGGGTAATAGAAAAAAGTATTTGGAAAGAAGCTGGAGTAGAGTTTAATATCTCTTCACCAAAACAGCTCGGAGAAATACTTTTTGATAAATTGGGGTTGTATGCAAAGAATCTGAAAAAGACTTCCGGTGGAGCGCGATCTACTAGAGAATCAGAGCTAGAAAAACTCAAAGATACTCACCAGATCATACCTCTAATCCTTGAGTACAGAGAAATATCAAAACTTATTTCTACCTATCTTGAGCCGATGCAAACTCTCGTAGGAACTGATAACAGGCTTCATGCGAGGTTTGTTCTCTCCGGGAGTACGACGGGCAGGATGGCATCACAAAATCCAAATTTACAAAATATTCCAATCGGTACGGAGAGAGGTAGAGTGATAAGAAATGCCTTTGTTGCTGATAAAGACAAAAAACTTGTTGCTTTTGATTATTCTCAGGTTGAACTTCGTATCGCTGCTTTCCTATCAAAAGACAAAAAACTTGTAGAAATATTTAAAAGCGGTAAGGACGTGCATTCGGCGGTGGCAAGTGAGGTTTATAATGTAAAAGAAGAGGATGTGACCAAGGAGATGAGGAGACAGGCCAAGGTGATAAACTTCGGGATACTTTATGGTATGGGAGTAACCGCTTTGCAACAAAACCTCGGCACCGACAGGAAGACGGCTCAGGAGTTTTACAACAAATACTTTGAGACTTTTTCTGGTCTGGCAGAGTATTTGGAAAATACAAAAGTCGAGGCTGAGAGACTTGGCTTTACCAAAACATTTTTTGGTAGGCGTAGATATTTTGAGGGTATAAAATCAAAGATACCTTTTATAAAGGCTGCCTCTGAGAGGATGGCGATCAATGCTCCGATCCAAGGGACAAGTGCCGATCTTACAAAGATTGCAATGCGAGATGTAGATAATTTTGTAGAAAGTAATGGTTTGCGAGAAAAAGTGAATCTGATACTTCAAATACATGATGAAATTATTTATGAGGTTGATAATAGTGTTGTGGAAGAAGTGATACCGAAGATAAAATCAATAATGGAAACGGCGCTGACTAAAGAAGAAACCCTAGGAGTACCGATTGTGGTAAATAGTAGCCTGGGTGACAACTGGGGTAATATGAAATAGTAAAAATATGGATCAGCAAAATTTGTTTAAACAATATGAGGGGGTCTTTGATGAGTGGTTAGAAGGGGAGGAGGAGACTCAAACAAAAGAACCGAGAAAAAAAGAAGCTTACAATCCTTTTGCTATTGCTGATGCTGTGGGCAAAAAATCAGCGAAAGAATCTTGGATAGAGTATACAGTAGCGAGGCTTCAAGGTGGCGAGAGTGAAGAGCTTCATGCAAGAGCCCTCGGTAAGGTGCGAGACATAATAATTGCTAGCAAAGAAAAACAGGAAGAGACGACTATGCATCCTTTTGTATACAAAAAGGCGAAGTGGGACGCCAAGAACTGGAAGGAGGGGGAACTAGAAAAAACTTACTCTAAACTTGTAGAAATTTATCACAAGGCTCGTATGGGGGGTGAGGAGCTCGATGTTGCGTTGGAGAAGGTGTTGTTGGGGTTGTAATAACTAAGATAGTATATTATATATAAAACAGAAAGGGGCTTTGCTGTGACTTTTGTTTTTCTGATCTTGGTTGTTTTTGGTTTGCTTTTTGGCAACATTGCCATTTGGCACAGAGTTTTTGAGCTTGGTTTTCCGTACGGGATTCTCTACTTCGTGTCTGGGTTAGTTTGTGTGGTCCCGTCCGTTTTATTGGTTTATTTTATACTCCTCGAATATGCATCTCCCTTAGGACGGATATTCAAGAGGAAGTCAGTTACGGAGAGTTTACTCAACGATCAGGGTGGTACTCAAAAACCAGAAGAATACAAAATACCAGAAGGAATTGGTGTCGGGGATCGGTGTCCTCATGACCAGTCTGGAATAATGACCATTTGTCTTGGTGGCTGCACTAGATGGGTTGTTTGCCTAAATGATCCTTATGGTCACCGTAGACCTGCTACACTGGAAGAAGCCAAGGAATTCATTGCTCGCAAAAACTAGAGCACAAAACAAGTTCGAAAAGATGAATCGGGTTGCCTACGGGTGCACCCGGTTTTCTTTTAAAAATATTCAGCAGTGCAGATTTTTCTTAACGCTGTGCGCCCGGAAGGAGTATCTCCCTCGACTAAATTTTGCTACCCGCAAAATTTGTCTGGGCACCGGCTCGTAAAATTTTGTGGTCAAAATTTTATACTCCGCCGTTCGATTCCTCCCCGCAAGCAAAGCAGCTTGCTTGCTCGGGCGCATAAAAATTGTGTTGCACAAATTTTTGTGCGCCCGGAAGGAATCGAACCTTCGACCATCTCCTTAAAAGGGAGCTGCTCTACCGACTGAGCTACGGGCGCAAATACCAAAATAATCTAACACAAAAATACTAAAAATCAAAGTTATAGTTTTTATAGCGGGAGGTCAAATGCAAAGGCGCCGGCGCCGGAGAAGAGAAGTGAGAGGGTTATTGCAAATATTAATGCATAAAAAACAAAAGTCCTCTTTATTACTTCTGGATTTTTGTATTCAATATATGTTTCTATGAAATTAAGTAGAGCGAGTACAAGAGCTGCAATTTGGGTGTAGGCACCGACCAAGAGGGCAACGCCACCAGCAATCTCTATTATTCCGATAATCTTTACTACAATTTTTGGGTTTGGAACTCTTAGAGTTTGTAGAGAAAGTATCCATCTTTGCTTCTCTCCTTTGAAAAGCAGGATGCCTAAGTCTATAAAGATAAAACCAACAACAACCCTAAGTATAAAAGGGGCGATCATTGAATATACGAGTAGTTCTGGAAATGGATTTAACATACGTGTATTATAGCAGTTTATGAATACGGTTGTCATTCTAAACAACATAAGAAGTATGGAAAACGTCGGTTCTATATTTCGCACTGCCGACGCCTCCGGTGTCAGCAAAGTTTATTTGGTTGGTATCACCCCAGCTCCCGTCGATCGGTTTGGAAGAAAAAATAGTAAGTTAGAGAAATCTTCTTTGGGGGCAGAAAATTTTGTAGAGTGGGAGAAGGTAGAAAAATTAAAAAATTTAACTGAAAAATTAAAAGAAGAGGGATTTAAAATAATTGCAGTGGAACAAGATAAAAATGCTATTGATTACAGATCCCTAAAAAAAGAGATTCAAGAATCTGGAATCAAGAATCTTGCTTTTGTCTTTGGTAATGAAGTAGATGGAATTGGTAAGGAAGACTTAGAGCTTTGTGATTTGATTGTGGAGATACCAATGAAAGGTAAGAAGGAGTCTTTGAATGTAGCCGTTACTGTAGGTATTATTTTGTATAGTATTTTATACTAAGTAAGCCTTACTTTAAGGCTATTTTAAATCTTATCCTTGTATTTTAACTAATAATATGATATACTTAATAAAGATTGCTGGACCTATAAACCAGCAAAATTCTTTGTGAAAAGGAAACGTCCAATGGACACACCCTTAGTCAAACGTGCCTATAACTTGGGACTCAAAGCAGTCCCCAATTTTCTCGCTCTGACCGAAGCTGAAATCTTCTGGTACGAGCAGCATCTTGAAGAACTTCCGGCGGCTATCTGTCGCGGGTTCGTTCTCCCACAGTCGGAAAGTGTGGAGCCGTCAATTGTCGCCCCGCCCATCATGTTCAGTACGACAGATACCGACCCGGATCAGTGGCTCAGGGAGGCAGAGAAGTTTGCGAAGGATTATCTCGGAGTTGAAATCCGTTTTCGCGAACGGTTTGCTATTCCCGACACCCTTCCTTGGAGGAGTGTGATCCCGGTCTTTGATCCGGGCGGACTCACCAATCGGGATGCTGTCGAAAAGGCCCTGAAAAGCCTTGGACTTGCGGTTTATGAAGAGATGGATGTGGTGCATTATTCCGGCTCGGGAGCAAATGATGGACCGACACTACACTTCATCAACAATTCAATCGAGCCGGACGAAGACACGATGAATATGTCGCCTGATCAGTTGGTTGCAAGGGGCAAAAACTGGCTAAGTCAGCGTGGGTACGCCTTTGCTCTTGGTCTCCATTATTCGGTGACGCGGCAATATCTGGACCCCAGGACTTTTACCTGGTTTCCAAACAATCGTCTGCCTTCCGGCAAGGTCGCGTTCGGCGACTGGCACCCCGGCAGCCGCAGGGTGGGGTTCAGCTGGGACTATCCGGACTGCGGGAATCCGTGCGGGGGTGCTCGCCTGGCAATCCAAGTTCCCCTTCTTGCTTAAATCTTCTTCCATTGTTCAATTTTTCTGCAAGAGGGAAGCGGTGTGGCGGAGATCTCGTTTGGTCTCCGTCACTTCTTTTTATATAATAAAAATTGGCTGTTAAATTGATTCTATCAAAAACAGGATAACAATTTGCCAAAATAAAGAAATTGCGTGCCACATTTTATACTATGCACGAATATACTCGTGATACCTCTACTCATGAAAAGATAACTCAAGAAATTATTTAAAATATAAATGATTTCCGGTGATAAGGACAAAGTGCGGTGCTAATATGGGCGTCTGCCTTCCGGCAAGGTCGCGAACGGCAACTGGAACCCCGACAACCACAAGGTGAGGTTCAGCTGGAACAATCCGGACTACAAGAATCCGAACGGGGGTGCTCGCCTGGAAATTTCTGGGTCAGAAGAGTCTTCATATTTTATGGAGACTCTTTCCCTAATACAAAGTTTATCCACCCGTTTACCATCTTTGAAATTTCTACTAATTGCCCGGAGATTCTTATATAAGTTTTTGGGTCAATAATACCAATTTCGTTTTCTGATCTTATTAAATTCTGTATAACTCCAATTTTTATACGCAATACTTCCAAGGTGTACAGCTTTAAACCCTTTGGTTTTAAAGCTGCCCCAATTGAAAGAGATAGTATTTCTATACATAGAGATTCTATAACCGCGTGAATACCAAGTTTATCTCGTTTTGAAAATTTTTCACCAGTGCGATAAATATCCTGATGGAGTATTCTTATCTTATGAACAACAGGAGGAGTTGTGTCGGGGGGGGGGTACTCATAATTGTAATTTTTATGATGTAATTTGTATTGAAAATTTATTGGATGCGTGGAAAGAATTTAGAAAAGGGAAGCGATCAAAACCAGATGTGGCCCAATTTGAATTGAATCTAGAAAATAATTTATTTATTCTCCATAATTCGCTTGTATCTGGGATTTGGAAACCCGATAAGTATAAGGTGTTTTTCAAGAATGATCCAAAACTAAGAAAAATTCATGAAGCCAGTGTAAGGGATAGGGTTCTTTACCAAGCTGTATATCGAAAATTGTATCAAATTTTTGATCCAAGTTTTATATTTCATTCCTACTCCTCCAGAAATTCCAAAGGAACTTATGCGGGAATATTTTCGTTTGAAAAATATTTAAGCAAGGTTAGTAAAAATAATACTAAATCCTGCTACATTTTAAAATGTGATATCAAGAAGTTCTTTGACTCTATAGATCATAAAATTTTGTTTGATCTTTTATCCAAAAAAATTATAGACCAGAGACTTCTATATTTAATAAAACAAATCATTTTTTCTTTCGAATTTACATCGGGCAAAGGTTTACCTCTTGGAAATGTTACAAGTCAACTATTCTCGAATGTTTATTTAAATCAACTTGATCAATACATAAAACATACACTTAAGGCGAGGTGTTATGTTCGGTATTGTGACGATTTTGTTATTGTTTCTGATTCTTTAAAATTTTTAGAAAATTGTATTCAAAATTTGAAAAAGTTTTGCAGAGAAAAATTATTAATCGAGATGCATCCAAATAAAATAATTTTACGCAAAGCCTATCAAGGTATGGATTTTCTTGGGTATGTAATGTTGCCACATCGAAGAGTATTGCGTACAAAAACTAAAAACAGATTACTTAAAAAACTATTTGATCTCAAAACTCGTCTTGATAGTGGATATGTTAGAAAAGAATATCTTGAGCAAGTTGTAAGCTCGTATACTGGCATACTTTCCCATTGCAAAGGACAAAACATTGTAGAGCAAATCGAAAGAATATTTTGGGACTAAATCTCTAATATATTGTAATAGTATCTACAATAAGGCCGCTTGAATCGTGCAAGTTTATTTTTTCTCTACTTGTGCGCCAGAGAGGCCCAAACTTGTTTAGGTATATTCTGTATTCGTTACCAGGAAATTTTGTATCACCAAAGTGTTTTGCAACACAGGCATTATAGTTTACGTTGGTCTCTATATAAGACCTACAACTAGAGGGGACAGTATCTGGTAAGTCTCGAAAATATTGCCCGTTTCTTGTTGTACACCTTGGAATATTTTCTATGATTCTTATGCACTCATCGTTTCTGTCATAGATCGAAGAAAAGGTTGGAAGCTTCTCATCTATTGCTCTTGGGCAGGCTAGTTCTAGTCCAGGTACAAACTCGGTGTTTTCTTCAAAGTACCCAGTACACATATTTGTGCGAAAAGAAATTCCTATAGGGGAGAAACCTTTTGTTATATAAGCGCGATCTCCTTTTTGCAAAATAATGTCACTATCATTTTTGGTAAATGGGAATGGTAGTAGGGAGGCTTTGCCAATCACAGCAAAATATCCAGTGACTTCGCTCTTTAGATACCAACCAGTAATATTTACCTTCTCACCATCATTTAGATAAGTATAAAGGCTAATAAATTCTCTGTTTGGATCGTTGCTTCCTAGTCCGGATATCCATGAAGCATCAACTTTGTTGTAATAAGGAGATCTTTTACCTTCCTCTGCCTTTTTTTCCAATTCTTTTTCTAAGTTTTTTATTCTTTGTTCGGCTTCTTTGACCTGATCACCAACATCTTGGTTTTGACTGTATGTGGTACTGTTGCCTATGGAGGTCTCTCTAGTGTCAAAGTTGTTCATAGAACGTTGTTTCTCAAGGTTTTCTTTGAGTGGCTGAAATGATAGTCCGATTAGGATAAAAACCCCTAAAATCAAAAAAATTGTTCCTTTTGAGTCCATTTTAATATTGTTTTTGATGTGCTGGGCAGTAGTGGGAACTCCTGCCTTTCACAACAATCCTTTCTATTATACCAAGACAGCCTCGCTTTGGACATTTTTTACCCTTGTTGCCATAAGCTTTGTGAAAATTTTGGAATTCTCCTTTTCCTCCGAAAGCGTTTCTGTAATCTGATTTTGAATCACCGCCTTTGCTTATGGAGAACTTTAGAATTTTTTTCATAAAATCATACATCTCTTTTAATTTTTTATCTGGAATGTTTGCTGGTTTTGATAGGGGATGAATGCCTGTTTCAAATAAAATCTCATCAGAATATATGTTGCCGATACCAACTACGCCACTTTGGTCCAAGAGAGCCGATTTTATCGGTAAATTTTTTCTAGATTTTATTATTTCTAAAAATCTTTCTTTTTTAAAATCTGGATCCAGAGGTTCTGGTCCTAATGATTTTATGCTCTCGTGCAAGTGGAGATTCTCTGTTTCGGATATCGTTACTGACGCAAATTTTCTTAAATCAGAAAGTAATAAATAGTGATTGTTTGAAAGGGTGAAAATGAGGTGGATATATTTTTCATCGGAATAATCTTTTTTGTACATCAAACAACCCGTCATTTTCATATGTACGACTATAGTGTAGGCTTCCCCGGTCGAACCTTTCGGGCTTTTTTTAAGTTTCGATTGGGGGCTTGTATGTATCAAAATATTTTTGCCTCTTCTCTCGACGTCGACTATTTTTGAACCAATTATTTTCTTTTTGAAATTCTCAAAATATCTTTTATTTTTTATTGTTTGCCTATTGCTATGGGCGGTAGAGAGGTAAAAATCAGACCAGACACTCTTTATTGTCTTTCCTCTTATGACGCCTTGTAGTCCAGCTACGGTTGTTTGTACTTCTGGTAATTCCGGCATAAAAAAGTTGTTAGATTACAGATAGCAGTTAACAGTTACTGTTATCTAATTACTAATATCTAAAATCTTACCTATTTCTTCGCGGACTACACTCGCGTCGTCCCAAGGAGTCTTTTTGCCGTTTGCTTCCATTATATAAGGGTCGGTACCTTTGCCGGTGATGAGAACTGCTACTTTCTTGTCTCCTTCGGCTGCTTTAGTTTTTGCAGTAGAGATGGCGAAGGCGATGGCCTCTCTTCTATCGAGGATCACCTTTAGCGGCTTGTTTTTGATTCCAACCTTCATATCCTCAATTATTCTCACAGGGTCCTCATCATAAGGGTCTTCGTTGGTTAATATTATTTGATCACAATAAGAATCTGCCGTCTCTGCCATAACTTTTCTTTTCCATTTATCTCTCCCTCCGCCGGTATTGCCGAGTATACATATAGTTTTTTTGCCTTGATATGTTTTGTAGATGGCCTCGAGAGATTCTTTTGTGTGTGCATAATCAACAACTACCTCAAAATTTTGGCCCATCTCTATTTTCTCCATTCTACCCCTAACCATATCTATTTTTTCTATTCCTATTTTTGCTTCTTCTGTTGTTATACCAAAATGATTCAAACATTTTATTGCACCTATCATGTTGTACACATTGAACAATCCGCCGAGTTTTGAGTGGATCACTACTTTATCGATCTGAAACGAAGAACCGTTCTCATCCGCTTTTACACCAAAGGCGTCGTTTATTGAATAACCGATTTTGTTTTTTATTTTTAAACTTAAAAATTTTTCAGATTCTGCATCGTCTGTGTTGGCTACTATGACCGGCTCCTTTTTACTTGTTTTTTCTAGCTCTTTTGCTATTGCAACTTTTGCATTTACATAATTTTTGTAAGAACCGTGAGACTCAATATGTTCTGGGGAAAGGTTTGTAAAGATAAGCGCATCCATCTCCAAAAATTTGTGTCGAAACTGTTTGACGCTCTCGGAGCTGACTTCAAGGATTGCGTATTCAACTTCGGCATTAACCGCTTTTCTCAAAAAACTTTGGGTGAAGAATCTGCCACGCATTGTCATTTTGAACATGTTTCTCCACTCTTTATCACCAATTTTGTAACGAATAGTGTTTGCAACAGATGTCTTCTTTCCAGCCGATTCTAAAATTGCATTCAAAATTTCTGTTGTTGTTGATTTTCCTTTTGTACCAGTTACACCGATTACCTTTATTTTTTGGGCAGGGAAGCGGTATATCAAGACTCCAGTCACAGCAAGAAAGAAGTGATAAATAGGTTGGGCCAGTAAAAATATTTTTTTTGGTATTATCTTTCTACCTATATCCAATATTTTTTCTAATATCTTTGATTCTTTCATTTTTATTTTTTACTTAGGATTTTTAGCGCTTCTTTTATTTTTGAATTCGCTCCGTCTAGATCTTTTGGTAATAGTTTTATTGCTTCTTGAACGTCCCTCTCTCTATAGCCTAGAGTTTTGAGGGCTTCAAGAATATCTAGATCTTCTTGCATCCCAAGAGAGGCTTCGCTACTTCTTACCAATTTACCACTTAGTTCTACTACTATTTTTTCGGCCGTCTTTTTGCCTACACCACCTATCTTGGTAAGTTTTGAAGAATCTCCGGTAGAAACAGCTTCTTGCAAAATTTCTTTTCCGGCAACACTTAGTATTGTAAGAGCTGACTTTGGCCCTATACCAGAGACATCTAACAAAAGTTCAAAGACAGAAAGATCCTCATTATCTTTAAAACCATACAGATCAAGAGAGTTTTCTCTAACCGCAAGGTAGGTAAATAGGGTAACTTCCGAACCTTCTCTAGTCTTGCTTATCAAATCTGTTGTTGTGCGTACTATATATCCTATACTGCCAGTGTCTAAAAGTAGGCTAGAGACCCTCTTTTCCAAAACTTTTCCTTTTATTGAGCCAATCATTTGATAGTAATTAGATTATAGTCCATAGTCATTAGTAATATACCAGATTTGCTTAATTTTGAAATCTCTGCTATCCTATTGACATGACTACGGTCTGTAGTCTGTAATCTCTTAACTATAAAATGCCAATAACACAATCAGCAAAAAAGGCCCTAAGATCTTCAAAAAAGAAGAAGGTTTTTAATCTAAGAAGAGCTAATGAAATGAGGGATCTGATCAAGCAGTACAAGAAGCTTATTTCTGAAAACAAAAGAGACGAAGCAAACAAAATAATGCCGATGGTCCAGAAGGCGATAGACAAGGCCTCAAAGAAAGGAGTGATCAAGGGCAACAACGCAGACCGAAAGAAATCTCGCCTCGCAAAGAA
>CAZHPR010000004.1:0-1879 GCA_964534305.1 uncultured Candidatus Saccharibacteria bacterium | reverse complement strand
GAGGAATCGAACCTCGATCAACAGCTCCGCAAGCCATTATTCTATCCATTAAACTACGAGGGCATCATAAAGACACTATCAAAAAAATATATTTTTTACTAACTCAAAACTACCTTGCGATGAGGTGGTCGAACCATTTGTGGAAGATTGATTCTTCTAGAAACTCTAGTGGAAGAAAGTTGTCCAAGATATCTCGCAAATCGTCTAGATTTATATTCTCGTCTATTGGTATAACAGTAAGAGGCAACATACGGTTTTTGGATCGGAGCAATATTCTTGAGCCATGGACATGTTCTTCTTCTATCCAAAAAGAGACATAAGAGCTAAAAGGGAAGAAAGATCGATTAAAGACAATGCCTTGTCCATTTATCTTTACTGAGACCATCCTTGTTTCTCTAAAAGAAAGGATGCCGATAGTAAGCGCAGCGAGGATTATAAAAATTCCAAATATCCAGTTATCAAAATAAAACGCAAGAAATCCAGAAGCGGCTGTTATTATAGCCAATCCCCAATACCAATCGACAGATTTTTTGTCGAAATGATGCTCTTTTGACTGCCATTCAATGATAGTTTCCATAATTTGAACTTAAACAAATTGTATCACAAATAATTTCGCAATATAATTAAAAGTGATTATAACTAATCGTCGCACTTTAATTGATGTAGCGTGCGACATGATTTCACTAAATCACATGGATAAAAATAAAATAATAAAATTCGCCACGGTGTTTGCCCTGGTGTTCTCTTTGCCTACTTTTGTTTTTGCTACAAACTTTGATTTTAGAAATAGGGAGGAGAGAAAGATAATCGCTCAAAAATGGCTTAGGGCAGTTTGTGAATATAGGATAAAACTAAACAAAAAGTATCCAAAAATACCAGTACCCAAAATCTGCAAAAACCTAAATCAAGAACCAAAGCCGGCAACCCTGGAGCTCTCGATAGATAAAGAGTCTATAAATGAGGGAGAAAGTGCAACGATCTCTTGGGCTTCAGAAAACACTCTTAGTTGCGAAGCTAGCGGAGCTTGGAGTGGTGAGAAGACGCTAACCGGAGAAGAGATGGTCTCTCCTTTGGTGGATTCTACTTATACACTTACTTGTGATGGTGCAGATGGGGGAGTGGAGAAAAGCGTCTCTGTCTCTGTGGCGCCTCTACCTCCTCCGCCAGTCGATGTTTGTCCAAATATAGAAGGTAATCAAGAGCTGATACCAGAGGGGTATCACAAAGAGGGGGATGAGTGTGTGCCTGACGCACCAGAGCCGACACTGGATCATCTGATAATTTCTGAAGTTTATTATGATGTCGATCCTTTGCATGGGGTAGAATCTTCTAATGAGTGGTTGGAAATATACAATGGTACCGGCGCTAGTGTAGACATAAGTGGTTGGATTATTTCTGACAATTCTGATGAAAGTGATTTGATTCCGGCAGGAACCATTGTTCCAAACGGTGGTTTTGTTGTTATAACTGCATCGAGCACCACAGCAGGTTTTTGGTCAAATATACCAATCGTCAATATCGGCAATAGGATAGGTAATAGTTTGGCAAATACAAGTGATGTTGTAATGCTAAAAAATGGTGAAGTAATCGTTGACGCGGTAAGTTATGGGGGAGATATCACTGCCTTTGATCCGTCTGTTCCAGATGTTGTCGAGGGCCACTCGATAAGAAGATCTAGTCTGGATATCGATACCAATACCGCTTCGGATTGGGAAGATTTGACGACCCCAACTCCAGGAAGTTTTTAAAGCTTTGAAAACAACAAAAAATAGTGTAGTATTCTCCTTTAACGGGGAGGAGTGGCGGAGTGGTCTAACGCACTCGTCTTGAAAACGAGAGTCTCGCAAGGGACCGTGAGTTCGAATCTCACCTCCTCCGC
>CAZHPR010000003.1:58699-73481 GCA_964534305.1 uncultured Candidatus Saccharibacteria bacterium | reverse complement strand
ACAAGAAGAGAGGAAGGAGATGATGAGGCAAATAAGGGATGAGGTGGTGGAGCTAAAGAAATCGCCTCTTTATAAATTTCGAGTCGAAAATAAAAACTTGCCAGTGATAGGCGAGGGGAGTCATTTTGCAAAAATAATGTTTGTCGGCGAAGCACCAGGTAGGAATGAAGCAAAGACTGGAAGACCATTTTGTGGGGCTGCTGGCAAAATACTAGATGAGCTACTCGAAAGTGCGGGTATAAAAAGAGAAGAGGTGTACGTCACAAACATAGTAAAGGATAGACCGCCCCAAAACAGAGACCCACTTCCGGAAGAAATAGAAATATATGGTCCGTTTCTAGACAGACAGATAGAGATAATACAACCCAAAATTATCGCCACCTTGGGAAGATATGCTATGGGTTATATTATGAAAAAGTTTGGACTAGAGAGCGAGCTCGATGTAATAAGCAAGATGCACGGAAAAGTATTCACCTTGCCGAATGATAAAGTCAAAATAGTACCTCTCTACCACCCAGCTGTTGCGGTCTACAACTCCCACACCAAAGACACCCTAAAAAAAGACTTTGAAGTTTTGAAGGATTTGTAGTAAGGTTTTTTTATGAAATACAAAACGGAATGGGATTTGGGACTAATATACAAAAACTATTCAAAGGAGTTGGTAGAGAAGGATCTATCAAAAATAAAGTCTGAGTACACAAAGTTCGCCAAAAAATATAGGACGAATAAAAAACATCTAAAAAACCCAAAAGACTTGAGAAAGGCGCTTGAAGAGTCTGAAAAACTTTCAAAGAATATAAGTGGAGAGAGACCATACTTTTATTATGCATACAGAAAAGAGCTAAACGGACTAGATTCGGAAGCAGAGGCGGAACTCTCAAAACTTTCGGAATTTTTTGCCAATTTAGCAAACCAAGTTGAATTTTTTGCGTTAGAAATAGCAAAAGTTCCAAAAAATACACAGGCTAGGTTTTTAAAAAGCAAAGAGCTTCTTCCGTTTAGATATTTTCTAAAAAAACTTTTTGAAAATGCAAAACATAATCTAACAGAACCAGAAGAAAAAATATTAAATCTAAAATCGAACACTTCTAGGGGAATGTGGATTTCTGGATTTTCAAAGATACTTTCAAAACAAATGATAGAAGTTGACTCCAAAGAAATCCCACTATCAGAAGCGATGAATAATTACAGAAACTTCGAAACCAAAAAAAGAAGAGCGGTTTATAAAAAGATAAATGATGCTTTTTACAAAATAAGTGATTTTGCTGAAAGTGAAATAAACGCAATAGTAACAGACAAAAAAATAAACGACTT
Organism: uncultured Candidatus Saccharibacteria bacterium; assembly: GCA_964534305.1. Classification (GTDB taxonomy): domain Bacteria; phylum Patescibacteriota; class Minisyncoccia; order Phycocordibacterales; family WO2-35-19; genus CAZHPR01. The sequence goes on along the minus strand of CAZHPR010000003.1, from coordinate 72,167 downwards.
TCTAAAAAAGTTTAAGACCCCAGAAGAAGCCACAATCAAAGGCTATGAAAATGACCCGAAGACAGTAAAGACTCTTGTAGAAAGTGTAAATTCAAAAGTCGCTATAGCTCACAGGTTTTATAAAATAAAAGCAGAAATACTTGGTGAAAAGACTCTCACATACGCAGATAGAGCAGCAAAAATAGGAGACCCAAAAACAAAAATAAAACTTGATGAAGCAATTGAAAGAGTAACCAAATCCTTTAATAGCGCAAATGATGAGTTTGGAACCTACGTCAAGGATATGTTCTTAAATGGACAAGTAGATGTTTACCCAAAGAGAGGTAAGCATAGTGGGGCTTTTTGTTCTAGTAGCGCAACTCTCCCTACTTACGTCTTGCTCAATCATACGGACGACTTTAACTCTCTTACAACACTGGCTCACGAAATGGGACACGCCCTTCATAGTAAATATTCAAAGAGCCAAAGACCGATATATGAAGATTACACGATAGCCGTTGCGGAAGTCGCGAGTACATTTTTTGAAAACTTAGTTTTTGAAGATGCACTAAGCAATATAACAGAAGAAGAGAGAATGGTAATCCTCCACGACAAGATTCAGGACGATATCAATACAATCTTCAGACAAATAGCTTGCTTTAATTTTGAGTTGGAGCTACATAACACCATAAGAAAAGAAGGTTTTTTGCAAAAAGAAAAAATAGCAGAAATAATGAATAAGCATATGCAGAGTTATCTCGGACCAACCTTCGAACTCACAACAGAAGATGGATACTTTTTTGTCACATGGAGTCATATTAGGAATTTCTTCTACGTCTACTCATACGCTTTTGGCCAATTAATCTCAGACGCTCTCTACGAAAGATACAAGAAAGACAAGAAAAATGTGCAGGATGTAATAAAGTTTCTTTCCGCTGGAGGATCAGACACACCAGAAAATATATTCAAGTCTATAGGTATAAAGGTAGACAAAAACCTTTTTGAAACTGGATTAAAAAGAGTAGAGAAAAATATTGAGGAGCTAGAGACCCTTTGGAACAAAATCAAAAAAAATGAAAAGAACAACAAATAGAAATAAAAAGGAGATACAGAGAATAACTAATTTTTTGTTTGAAGTAGGGATTCTAGCAAGGACCCCTAGGAGCGGATTTCACTTCCTCGGTACCGGCAACCAGACGGTAGCCGAACACATCAATAGGGTTTGCTTCATCGGATACATGCTCGCAAAGATGGACGGCAAGGTAGATATATCAAAAGTATTACAGATGTGTCTTTTTCATGATATTTCAGAAACAAGAATTTCTGATCTAAACTATGTTCATCAAAAGTATGTGGAGAGAAAGGAAGCAGAGGCTCACAGAGATATCGCTGATTCGGTACCCTTCGGAGATGAAATATTTGCTACAATAACAGAGTACGAAGAGAGACAGAGCAGGGAATCAATAATAGTAAAGGATGCGGACAATCTTGAATGGATACTGGCGCTCAAAGAAGAAGTTGATACCGGTAATACCAGAGCCCTCAGATGGATAGAGTCAGCCAAGAAGAGACTGAAGACCGGACACGCAATTGCTTTGGTAAAAGAAATTATGGAAACAGATTCAAATGATTGGTGGTTTGATAAGAAAAGTCAAAAGAGTAAATGGTGGGTTAATAGAGAAAAAAAATAAAAATATGGAAAAACCAGAATCATTTCAAGGAGAGAAAAAAGAGCAGATTGAGTCTAAAGACATCAGTGAAGCGATTGAAACTATAGGTAATTCAATTGAAATTTCTCCAACGCTCGACGAAACACTCGCAATTTGTGTAATTAAACCAGACGCATTTATTCATAGAGACGAAATAGTTAAACGATTAGAAGCTTCAGGACTTTATATAGTTCAAAGAACTCCCAAACAACTTAGCGAAGAATTTGTGGTTAAAAAAATGTATGGTAAAGATAAACTACCTAAACCGCTTGAGGATGCACATGCTAGACATTTTTTAAGTGGTGAGTCAGAAATAATTTTAGTAAAAGGGAGTGATGTGGTTAAGAAATTGCTTGATACAGTTGGTTTGAAGACAAACCCCGCTCTTTGTAGTCCAGAAACAATCCGTTACATTTATGGAGATCATGTTCCGGAAGAATTAACTGAGGGTTTGAAATATTATAGAAATGCTGCCCACCGCCCTGCCTCAGAAGCAGAAGTCGAAGAGGATTTAAATAAATTTAGAGAAATATTATAAGGGTTATGGAAAAAACAGGAGAAAAAAAGTATCCAAAACTAGCAACAAATGTTTTTGTTTTCAACGACAAAAACCAATTATTGATGGGCAGAAGAATAGGGAAGACTGGTTATGGAACGTGGTGCTTACCAGGTGGGCATTTTGAGTGGGGAGAATCTTTGGAAGGTTGCGCTAAAAGAGAGTTAGAGGAAGAGACGAGTATTATTGGTGATGATTTAGAATATTTACACCTAATAAATGATCCTAGATTGGATGAGTCCAATGGAGGCACTCATTATGTGCATATAAATTTTTTGGTCAAAAAATGGCATGGTGAGGCAAGGGTTACAGAGCCAGATAAATTTGAAAGCTGGAAATGGTACGAACTAGATAATCTTCCAAAAGAAATATTTATTGGCCACCAAAAAATAATTCCGGCATTTTTAAATAAATTAAATTTTGTTGATAAGTAAAATGCAAAAAGATTTTGATAAGTGGAATAAGATCAAAAAGAAAACTGAATTAGAACAGTCAAGATTATATACAGTTCGTGAAATATGGTGGTGTAGATTTGGAGTGAATATAGGAACTGAACAAGACGGGAAAGGTAAATGGTACGTAAGGCCTTGTGTTATTTTAAGAGGATTTGGACCCAATGCATGTTTGGTTATTCCCCTAACTACATCTCCACGAAAACATACATTACGTGTACCAATCGGAAAAATTGAAGAGGAAGAAGCAAAAGCTAATTTATCCCAAATACGAGTTATAGACACTAGGCGACTAGAGGAGAAAATTGGTTTCCTTGATAAAAACATGTTTATAAACTTACGAAAAGCCGTCAGAGAATTATTCTGACGGCTTTTCTTAAATTCTCCCCCTTGCGGGGGCGAGGCCTAAGCCAACTGTGTTATAAGTATAGCAAAATAAGATAAAAAGTCAAATTAAAAAGTGAAAGAAATATGTTAATCTAGATATAATGAAATCAGAGGAAGTTAGAAAAAGGTTTTTGGAGTTTTTTGAAAAAAGGGGACACACCATAATCCCTTCTGCCTCTCTATTGCCAGAAAACGATCCTTCAGTCCTCTTTACTACCGCTGGAATGCAACCCTTGGTGCCTTACCTCCTCGGAGAAAAGCACCCCGGAGGAAGACGCCTCGCAAATTTTCAAAAATGCGTTAGGACTGGTGATATCGATGAGATAGGAGACAAAACTCACCTGACTTTTTTTGAAATGATGGGCAATTGGTCTTTGGGAGACCCTGATGCCAAAAACGGGGTCGGGGCAGGCTACTTCAAAAAAGAAGCTATCGAGTGGAGCTTTGAACTCCTCACCAACAAAGAATACGGCTTCGGTCTTGATCCGAGGAGACTTTATGTAACCTGCTTCGAGGGCAATGCTGATGCGCCAAAGGACGAGGAGTCGGCAAACATCTGGAGAGAGATATTTGAAAAAAATGGAATCAAAGGAGAAAGAATATATTTCCGCCCAGCAGAAAAAAACTGGTGGCAACCAGGTCCGAACGGCCCTTGCGGACCAGATACAGAAATGTTCTACGACCTTACGGGCGTGCTTACGGACGGAATGACGCTCGAAGAGTATCTAAAGGCCGATGACGAACAAAAGGTTGTCGAGATTTGGAATGATGTCTTTATGGAATACCTAAAAAAGGACGACAAAGTTGTGGGCAAACTGGAGGCGAAAAATGTAGATACCGGTTCTGGCTTCGAGCGTATTGTTGCGGTCCTTCAGAGCAAGGACAACGTCTTTGATACCGATCTTTTTGAACCAATAATTGCAAAAATAAAAGAATTTTCAAAAAATGAAGACCTCCGATCTTTGAGGATTGTTGCAGACCATTTGCGCACCGCAACGTTTATGCTCGGTGACGGAGTTGTACCCTCAAACACAGACCAGGGCTACATATTGCGTAGGATTTTGCGAAGAGCAATACGCTTCGGAGATAATCTTGGGATCCAGAGCGGAGAGCTTGTAGATATTGCAAAGGTAGTGATAGAAAAATATAAAGAATTTTATAAAAACCTGGACTTACAAAAAGAAAATATCATAAGGGAAATAAGTACAGAAGAAGAAAAGTTTAGAAAGACTTTAGAGAAAGGGTTGAAAGAATTTGATCGAGGAGTTGATCCTTTTGTGCTCTTTACCACTTATGGATTTCCATTTGAACTTACAAAAGAGTTGGCAAAAGAGAAGGGTATCGAGATCGACGAGGTAAAATTTAAAAGAGATCTAGAAAAGCATCAGGAGCTTAGTCGGGTCGGAGCAGAACAGAAGTTTAAGGGCGGACTGGGAGATACGAGCGAAATGAGCGTAAAGTACCACACCGCGACGCACCTGCTCCACCAAGCACTCCGAGAAGTCCTGGGTACTCACGTAGAACAGAAGGGTAGCAATATTACTCCGGAGAGACTACGCTTTGACTTCTCACATCCACAAAAGATGACCGAGGAAGAGAAGAAAAAAGTTGAGGATATTGTAAATAGCAAAATAAAAGAGGATTTGCTGGTAAACAAAGTTATGATGAAAAAAGAAGAAGCAGAAAAAATAGGCGCCCTACACTTCTTTGGAGAAAAGTACGGTGAGGAGGTTTCTGTTTACTTTATCGGTCCTTCCCTCAAAGAGTCTTACTCAAAAGAATTTTGTGGCGGACCACATGTAGAACGAACTGGCCTGCTTGGAACATTCAAAATTTCAAAAGAAGAAGCGGTCGCCGCCGGCATAAGGAGAATCAAAGCCCTACTATCCTAGTAACAATTCACAACATTGTTTTGATTTTGAGAAATAAGGGAATATAATTGAGGAATGGCAAAAGTATCTTTTCAAGACGTCGTACCTCCCGGCAAAAGGAGCATAAGAAATATATCAATAAACTCAGCAAAGAGAAGTAGGGCACAAACAGCCCCAGCACAAGAAGAGCCGAAGATAATACAGCTCCACAAAGAAGTTGCCGAAGACCCAATAGTAGAAAAACCTATCACAAAGACAAATCCTATAAGCTTTAGCGATCGTATAAATCAGTACACCCCAAACCCAACAAACAGCTTCTCTACAAACACCCCCATACCTCCCAAAAATCAAAACTACTACTTTGAAGAAAACGGCAAAAACAAACCAAACAAAAAGTTTCTAGTGTTTGGTGTTTTCGGTGTTGTTATAATCGCTTTTGTTGCTTTTATTATGACGATCCTTTCTTCAGCAACAGTAACAATAACCCCAAAGAAAAATACCTTTGACACAAACCTAAGTCTTAAAATATCTTCAGACGGATCTACGGGCATAAAATATGAATTACTAAAATTAACAAAGAGCAAGAGTGTTTCGGTCCAAGCCAAGGGAGAGGAGATGGTGGAGAAAAAAGCTTCTGGTAAGATAATAGTTTACAACAACTTCTCAGAAGAGCCTCAAAGACTCATATCTCGAACCAGGTTTGAAACAAGCAGTGGTCTTATATATAGAATACCTGAATCAATAACAGTACCGGGAAGAAAAACAGTAGATGGCAAGGTGGTGCCTGGCAGTTTGGAGGTAGAGGTTTTTGCTGATGAAGCTGGAGAAAAGTACAACATCGACAAAACTGATTTTACAATACCGGGCTTCAAGACAGACAAAGAAAGATATGCAAACTTTTATGCAAAGAGCAGTACCGAGATGGCTGGCGGTTTTATAGGCAAGATGAAGACAGTGGTTGATTCGGATAAAAATAGCGCGCTATCAAAACTGGAAACAGAAATAAAATCAGAACTAGAAAAGGAAATAAAAGCTCAGATTCCAGACGGTTTAGTATTACTCAATGACTCAATATTCTACTCAAACAAAGAACTACCACAGAAAGATGAGGGTTCATCCGTTAGTCTTTCACTTGAGGTTACATCACACGCACTACTACTACCAAAAGAAATACTATCACAAACAATGGTTAAATCTCTTGTGGGAGAAAATGCAGACTGGCAGAACATAGATGCAAAAATAGCTGACTTCTCCGCTTTAGGGATAGGCGGAAATACCGAAAACCCATTAAACGCTGGCTCAATTGATCTCAATATAGTCGGTCAATCATTAGTGGAGGCAAATATAGACAACAATTTGGTTATTGAGAGCCTTGTGGGCTCAAAGCAAAAAGATATGAGTAGTATCCTAAGCAAATTCCCTGGTATTATAGGGGCAAAGGCAGCAATAAGACCAATCTGGAAGAAAAGCTTCCCAGAAAACCCTTCAAAAATCTATATAAATATAGAGGGTTCAGCGCCCCTTGACTCAAACAGCTAGTATATGCTAGTCTTTCTTTTGTTGTCTCATTAAAAAATGGATAGTAAAAACAGACCTTTAAGCAGTGTAGGAACAATAACGGAAGCACTACCAAATGCGCTTTTCCGTGTTTCTATAGAAGGAGCAGATCCAATACTTGCTTACCTTTCAGGCAAAATGCGTCTAAATAGAATAAAGGTTCTAGTAGGAGACAATGTAGAGCTTGTTTTGGACCCGTATGGTGGCAAGGCAAGAATAATAAGAAGACTCGACAGTAAAAAGAATTTTTCTGTTGGGGAATAGTTTTTAATAATAATGAAAGTAAAGGCTTCAGTAAAAAAAATTTGCACAAAATGCAAGCTGGTAAGAAGGCGTGGCATTTTGTTTGTAATTTGCAAGAGTAATCCGAAGCACAAACAAAGACAGGGCTAATATAAACCAAATACAAACAATGAGAATTTTAGGTATAAATATTCCAGAGGACAAAAGACTTGAGATAGGGCTAACCGCTCTATTTGGAGTTGGTAGATCCAGAGCCCAAAAAATCTTGAAAGAGGCGAAGGTTGAGTTTGGGTCAAGACCTAAGGATTTGAGCCCGGAAAAAGAGAACGATATAAGAAAGCTTGTAGAGAGCTACAAAATAGAAGGAGATCTAAAAAGAGAGGTTTCTGCAAACGTAAAGAGACTCAAGGATATAAAGGCTTATAGAGGAATGAGACATTCTAGATCATTACCAGTAAGAGGCCAAAGGACCAAGACAAACTCCAGAACAAGAAGAGGAAATATAAGAAAGACTATGGGTACCGGAAGAAGAGCGGTAGAGAAGAAATAGTAATTTTATAAAAAATAAAATGGGAAAAAAGAGAATTGTAAAAACAGGGGCAGATGGCGAAACACCAAAACAGTCTGGTGATAAAGTGTCATTGAAAAAAAGACTAGAATCTGGAGTTTTGAGCGTAGAATCAACCTACAACAACACAAAGTTGGTTCTCTCTGACAAAAAGGGCAACGTCTACGCGACATCATCTAGCGGTTCTCTTGGATTTAAGGGTGCTAAAAAGGGGACACCTTTTGCCGCTGCAAAGGTTGGTGAGACTCTCGGTGCAGTCGCTTCAAACCTTGGTCTAAAAGAAGTATCTGTTGTGATAAAGGGAGTCGGTTCTGGTAGAGAGTCTAGTGTTAGAGGTTTTATATCAAAGGGTATAACAATAACCTCAATAAAAGACGCGACTCCAGTGCCACACAATGGTCCAAAGCCGAAGAAACCAAGGAGAGTATAGTAAAAAACTTAGCGCAAATAAAAATAAAAACAAAAAGTATTATGAAAATAGGTCCAAAATACAAAATAGCTAGAAGATTGGGAAGCCCAGTGTTTGAAAAAACTCAAACACAGAAGTTTGCTATGCGCGAAGGCAAAAAGAACAAGGGTAGAGGTAGGCCAAAAACTGATTTCGGTATTCAGATGAATGAAAAGCAAAAAGCTAGAATGTTTTATGCTGTATCAGAAAAACAATTTTCTAAGTATGTATCAAAGTCCCTAGAAAACTCAAAGGTGGCTCCAGCTTCAAGCCTGTACTCAATGCTTGAATCAAGACTTGATAATGTAATCTGGAGAGCGGGACTTGCCCCTACACACCTATCAGCTAGACAAAGAGCGGCTCATGGACATTTTCTAGTAAATGGTAAACGTTCTTACACCCCATCACTAGAGCTTAAAAAGGGCGATAAGATAGAAATAAGAGAGGGTAGCAAGAATAGCAAGATGTTTGAGAACGCAGAAGAGAAGCTAGTGCAAGCGCCAGCTTGGATAAGCTTTGATCCAAAAACAAAGGCAATATTGATAAAAGAGGCGCCAACCAAGACAGATAATGAAGCGATGTTTGATCTTGGACAGGTTATAGAATTCTACCAAAGATAACAAACTTTGATTTATATAAAAAAGTAGTGTATAATTAAAAAACTTTTAAACTTTAATTTAACAAAAATATGATGGATCAATTCGATAAAACAATAGTTCTTCCTTCAAAACCTAGGATCGTATCCGAGGAGGAGAATCGGGGTGTCTATGAAATAGACGGGCTATACCCAGGGTATGGCTTCACACTAGGCAACAGCCTTAGAAGGATTATATATTCATCTCTCCCTGGAGCAGCCGTAACTTCTATGAAAATAGAAGGCGTAGAACACGAGTTTTCTTCAATCAAAGGGGTTAAAGAAGATGTGGTTATGATTATGCTCAATGTAAAAAGGATGAGACTAAAAATGATCACTGATGAACCTCAAAAAATAACGATCCATGCAAAGGGCGCAAAGACAGTCACTGCCGCAGATCTTGAACTGCCTGGACAAGTAGAGATTATGAATCCAGATTTGGTCATAGCTACTCTTACCGACAAGGACTCCGAACTAAAAATGGAAATGACCGTAGAAAAAGGTCTTGGTTTTATACCTAGAGACTCTCTCTCAAAGTCAAAAGTAGATATCGGTACAATTACACTTGATGCGAGCTTTACTCCTATAAGAAGAGCGAGTTATGAAGTAGAAAATATGCGTGTAGGCGACAGAACAGATTTTAATAGACTCAGAATCCTTATAGAGACAGATGGCAGTGTTTCGCCTAAAGAAGCTCTCGAGAGATCTATAAACATCATGATCGAGCAACTACGTGCTATCACCGGATTTGAAGAAAGCGCTCCGCTTATTGACGCAGTAGAAGAGTCAAGCGAATCAGACAACAACGAAGAGACAAGCAAGCTTGATCCAGAATTCCTAAAGACAAGGATCGAGAGTCTTGGTCTATCAGCAAGGACCCTAAACGCCCTCTCTGGATCAAACATACGAACAATAGGAGGCCTAGCAAGAAAGAAAGAGAAAGATATCCTTGAAATAGAAGGCTTGGGGGCTAAAGGTGTAGCCGAGATAAAGAGAGTCCTTTCTGAACACGGCATAACTTTGAAGTAAGATTCAAGATTAATGATTAAATAATTCATAAAACTAAAATCCTAAATCCAAAACAATGAGACACCATAATGCAAACAGAAAATTCGGTAGAGTTCGCAAAGTAAGGAAAGCTTTGCTCAATTCTCTTGCAAGGTCTCTTGTTTTGCATGAAAGGATAGAGACCACAGAACCAAAGGCTAAAGAAATAAGGCCTTTTGTAGAAAAAATAATAACAAAAGGCAAGAAAGATAATGTAAGCACAAGAAGAAGTATCTCAACAATCATAGGCAAAAATGCAGCAAAGAAAATGGTTGAGGATATAAGCAAGAGATACGACAAGAGAAACGGCGGCTACACAAGAGTTATAAAAACTGGTAGAAGAATATCAGACGGCAGCAAGATGGCAATAATAGAGTTTGTTAAGTAAAAAATATGGAACACACAATAGACGCACAAGGGAAGAAGCTTGGAAGAATCGCTAGCGAAGCGGCTAAGTTGCTTATGGGCAAACAGAGTGTAGATTTTGCTAGAAACACAATACCAAATGTAAAAGTTACTATAATAAACACCTCAAAGGCTGACATTACAAACAAGAAGCTTGATGGCAAGGTGTACACCTCTTATTCTGGTTATCCAGGAGGATTAAAAGAGAGAAGCATGAGAAAGGTTGTTTCCAACAAAGGCACAAAAGAAGCTTTTAGAAAGGCAATCTACGGAATGTTGCCTGGAAACAAATTGAGATCAAAAATGATGCTTAATCTAAAAATAGAAAATTAAAATATGTCTAAAACAGAGAATACAAAATACATAGAGGCTATCGGCAGAAGAAAAACTTCTGTAGCTAGAGTTAGGATTGTAGAGGCAAGCAAGGGTAGTATGAAAATAAATGACAAAGATATCGCTTCTTATTTTCCAACAGAAGAACTCAGAAAGGTAGTCACTGAGGCAGTAGAGAAATCAGGAGATAAAAATCTTTCTATTACAGCAGTTATAAAGGGAGGTGGCGTACATTCTCAAGCTGAAGCACTTAGACACGGTATTGCAAGAGCTATCGTAAAGAAAGATGCTTCAACTAGAGAAAAGATGAAAACCGAAGGTTATCTCAAGAGGGACCCAAGAATGAAAGAAAGGAGAAAATTCGGTTTGAAGAAAGCGAGAAAATCTCCACAGTGGAGCAAACGATAGTTTTGTAGCTTTGATAAAGAAAATGCCGCGCGTCTACGACGCGCGGCGGGTGGGGAAGGGTACACCGGCCAGTTAGAGCCGACTAGAACTGGTAATACAGAAGTGAGGCCTCTCACTCTCAGCACAAGAACAAAAATCGGCTTGTACCGAGTGAAGAGACGGGCTTCCGTCAGGTCCGACAACCCTAACAATCAGGTTACCGTAATAATCCTGACCTGTGATTGAAGCGTCGACACCACCCATGTAGTGACGAATCTGTTTAGATATAAACACCCTTATCTTACCTCCAAAATGAGCTTAATCCGGGGATTGATTATAAACTAACCAAATCAATTGTCAATATGCAAGACGAAGATAAAATAAAAGAAGAACAAACAGAAGAGACTGACATTGTTTTTGAAAATGAAGAAGAATCAGAGAATCCAAAAATTTTAATAAAAAGACTCCGAGAAAGAATAAAGGAGCTTGAGAAAAAGTCTGAGGAATATCTAACGGGCTGGCAAAAAGAAAGAGCCGATAGTATCAACCTAAAAAAGAGACTAGAGGAAGAGAAAAAAGACTTTGCAAAGTATGCTAAAGAAGATATTGCAACGGAACTAATCCCCGTCCTAGACTCATTTGAGGGTGCCTTCAAAAACAAAGAGGTTTGGGAGAAGGTGGATAAAAATTGGCGAGTCGGGGTTGAATATATACATTCACAACTCATAAACGTACTAGCAAACCATGGAGTATCAATAATATCCCCACTCGGAGAGACTTTTGACCCAAATAGAGACGAGGCGATAGAAACAGTAGCCACCGAAAGAGAAGAAGACAACCATAAAATAGTAGAAGTAGTGAGTGTGGGATACAAACTAGGAGACCGGATTATCCGTGCCCCTAAAGTTAAAGTCTTGGAGCACAAAACATAAAAATTGTTATTATGTCAAGTACACAGGTGGGGGGAGAGAATGTATAATTTAGCTTGCAAAAACAATATTTGACTCACTGTTTGACCCCCTCCCCTTCGGGGAGGGGGCAGGGGGTGGGGCCAAAGTTTTCGTAAATTTCGTAATTATCAATTTAATTTTCGTATAAAAATATGGCAAAAATAATTGGAATTGATTTGGGTACAACAAACAGCGCCGTTGCAGTGATGGAAGCTGGTAATCCAAAGATAATAGAAAATGCAGAAGGAGCACGAACAACTCCATCTATTGTTGCTATAAGCAAGACAGGTGAGAGATTGGTAGGGCTCCTCGCAAAGAGGCAGGCAGTTACAAATCCAAAGAACACAGTCTTTGGTATAAAAAGATTTATCGGACACAACTTTGAAGAAGAAGCGGTACAGAAAGACAAGGGTACCGTACCCTTTGAGATGACCAAATCAGAAACCGGTGGAGTAAACGTAAAGATGTCTGATTCAAATTACAGACCAGAAGAGATATCAGCAATGATACTTAGTAAACTAAAGGCTGATGCGGAAGCAAAACTGGGTGAGAAGATAACAGAAGCGATAATTACAGTCCCAGCATACTTTAATGATGCCCAAAGAAAGGCAACCAAGGATGCCGGAGCGATAGCTGGACTTGATGTAAAAAGAATCATAAACGAGCCTACCGCTGCGGCTCTAGCATACGGTTTCAACAAAAAGAAAAACGAGCAGATTGCGGTCTTCGATTTTGGAGGTGGTACTTTTGATATATCTATTCTTGAAGTTGGTGATGATGTTGTAGAAGTAAAGGCAACTGACGGAGACTCTCACCTAGGAGGCAAAGACATCGATCAGAAGATTATCCATTACCTTGCAGATGAGTTTAAAAAGGAGAGTGGTATAGACATCACCAAAGACCCTCTGGCACTTCAAAGACTAGACGAAGCTGCTGAGAAGGCGAAGATAGAGCTCTCTACCGCAATGGAGACAGAAGTAAATATCCCTTTCATAACCTCAGACTCTTCTGGACCAAGACATCTACTCATAAAAATGACTCGTGCAAAACTCGAAGAAATCGCTGACGAGTTTATAGAAAGAGCAATGCAGATTACAAAGAGAGCAATAGAAGCTTCTCCGTTTAAGGTAGGTGAGATAGAAGAGATTGTGCTGGTTGGTGGCCAGACAAGAATGCCGAAGATTGTTGAAGAAGTAAAGAAATTTTTTGGCAAAGAGCCAAACAAGAGTATCAACCCAGATGAGGTTGTTGCTTTGGGCGCTGCAATCCAGGGAGGCATCATCGCAGGAGATGTAAAGGATATACTTCTACTTGATGTTATACCTCTCTCCCTCGGTATAGAGACTATGGGTGGAGTAAATACCAAACTTATAGAAAAAAACACCACCATCCCTGCTTCAAAATCACAAGTTTTCTCAACTGCCGCAGACAACCAGACAAGTGTAGAAATACACGTGGTCCAAGGAGAGAGACCTCTTGCAAGTGATAACCGATCACTCGGTAGATTTATCTTAGACGGTATTCCTCCTGCGCCTAGAGGGGTGCCGCAAGTAGAAGTGACTTTTGATATAGACGCAAACGGAATCCTAAATGTAAAAGCAAAGGATAAATCAAGTGGCAAGGAGCAGTCTATCAGAATAGAAGCGAGCTCAGGTCTCAAGCCAGAAGATATCGAAAAGATGAAAAAGGACGCCGAGATACACGCTGCCGAAGACGCAAAGAAAAAGGAGGCAGCGGAAGTAAGAAACCTTGCAGAGCAGATGATCCACACTGCAGAGAAGTCTCTAAGAGACCACGGAGATAAAATTTCTGAAGAGATAAAGACAGGAATAAATACAAAGATCGAAGACCTTAAAAAGGTGAAAGACTCTACCGATGTTGCAGCGATAAAGAGTGCGACAGAAGCTCTTTCAGCTGAGATTTCGAAGATAGGAGAGAGTAT
>CAZHPR010000003.1:36095-58599 GCA_964534305.1 uncultured Candidatus Saccharibacteria bacterium | reverse complement strand
AAGAACTATTATGACATTTTGGGAGTAGATAAAAAGGCCTCAAAGGAAGAGATAAAGAAGGCTTTTAGGAAGCTGGCTCATCAGTATCATCCAGACAAAAACGGCGGAGATGCGGATAAGTTTAAAGAGGTCAACGAGGCGTACACCATACTCTCCGATGACAACAAGAGGGCTCAATACGACACTTACGGACAAACGTTTGCAGGGGGAGCTTCTGGAGGCCCGGGGGGCGCCTGGGGCGACTTTGATTTCTCACAATTTACCAACGGAGGATTTGGCGGATTTTCGGCAGAAGGATTTGACCTTGGTGATATCTTTGGAGAATTTTTTGGTGGTGGAAGCAGAAATAAAGTAAAGAGGGGGAGAGATATTTCCATAGATATAGAACTATCCTTTGAAGAATCAATCTTTGGGGTAGAGAGAAAGATTCTCATAAATAAAATATCAACTTGCAACACCTGCGGTGGTAGCGGAGCAAAAAAGGGCAGTGAGATGATAGAGTGCAAGACTTGCAACGGTAAGGGCAGGATACGCGAGATGAAGAGGTCTATCTTCGGCTCAATAGAGATGAATAAAACCTGCGAAGCTTGTAATGGTAGTGGTAAGGTACCAAAGGATAAATGCGCCGAATGCGATGGCCTAGGTATACTAAAAAGACAAGAAGAAATAAATATAAAAGTTCCAAGCGGTATAGAAAACGGCGAGATGATACGCTTCTCCGGAGGAGGTGAGGCGATTAAGGGTGGAACCCCGGGAGACCTATATATAAAGGTACACGTAAAAAATCACAAAATTTTTAGAAAAGAAGGCAATGACCTTATCATGAACCTAGATATAAAACTCTCGGATGCAATACTCGGCACAGAGTACGAGATAGAGACACTAGACGGAAAGGCGAAGCTCAAGATCCCAGAAGGTACCAATACCGGAGATGTTCTCCTTATAAAAAGTAAGGGCGTACCAAGCGGCAACAGGCGTGGAGATATCCTCATACATACTAAAGTATCTATACCAAAAAAGCTCAACAAACAATCAAGGGAGCTCTTAGAAAAAATGAAAGAGCTGGGACTCTAAAATCAGAAGACGCCAAAGTGGCGTTTTTTGATATAATAAAAATATGGAAATATTAGGACTTTTTATTTTTATCGCCGGATTTGTAATAGGTTTAGGAGCGGTGACAGTGATTGATATTCATGGATTTTTGGGGAGAAAATCTTCTTACTGGACCGAGGCAACGATACGAACTCACAAAGTTACAAAACCGCTGATCTGGATCGGAGTCGTGCTCGCCATAATCGGAGGAGCAATATTTTATCAAGATAAAGAATTTCTTTGGACCCCTTTGCTCCACAGCATCTCAGCTCTCATACTTATACTCAATGGATGTTTCCTTAGTTTTATCCTAAGCCCACGTCTTTTGGAAAGAGAACGACTCGGCAAAGCCGGAGAGATACTACCCGAATCTTGGCAAAAAAAGATAACTGTATCTCTTATTATTTCAGATATATTTTGGTGGGGCTCACTACTCCTTCTTGTTATCTACTTGGTCTAAGGTATGAAGGATTACAAAATAAAAGGAAAGGTTTGGAGGTGGCCGGGGGTAGGGGGTTGGCATTTTGTTTACGTAGAAAAGGGTCTTACAGAAAAGATAAAGAAAGAGGGAGCGAGGTACAAATACGGTTCTGGATTTATTGCCATAAGGGCCAAGGTAGGCAAGAGCGAGTGGGATACAGCGCTCTTTCCACACACAAAGGAGAAAGTTTATTTGATTTCAATCAAACAAAAAATACGAACAAAGGAAGAAATCTTTGAAGGCGACAATATTGAAGTCTCTTTTAAATTTAGAAATCTAGTTTGACAAACGTTAATTTTTATGTAATCTAGCAAACAGGAGAAGCCCTTTGATACAAGAAAATAGAGAGAAAGTTTACTGGCTATCCGGCATCGCCCTGCTTCTGTTGGCAATCAACCTTGTAAGAGAGTTGCCAATACCGGAGGAGGATATTTCGGAATACCCAGACTTGAGCTACACCGAGATCCTCAAGCTATACACGAAACTTGAGGCTGAAGTCAAAACCCCACTCCGGGACTGGGAACACTACTTTCAGACAAATCAAGAGATAGAACATCTGAGGCGAGCGGCTGTAAAGCTAAGTCACAAAAACCGAGCTCTTCAGGACCCACGGATCAGAGATACCGGAATCGCCGGAGCACCACTTAGAGAGATTGAGGAGTCAAACATCCGACGAGGTAATAACTTCCCTGAGAAATACGATGGTGAAATAGCCAAAGCCAGGGAATCTGTACTCGGAACAGACTACCAGACAGGTCACCCAACCCAAGACAACACTGAGCAAGAAAAGAGGTTTATAACATCTCTTGCCTTGCTACACTTTGGATTTATGCCATTCGTGTGGCTTATCTACGCTATACGGATTCTAGACAGGGGTGGTTCTGTTGCACTTGAGATGGTGAGCAATCCCAAGTTTCCGATCTTTCTGCTAGTTTGGCAGGTCGGCATATTCAAGTACAACGCAACGGGAATAAGAGAGCAGGTCAGATCTCTTGTGAGGTACGCCTCACTTTTGATGACCGCCACTCTTTCGTTTGGCACAGCGACACTCAAAGCGCAAACAAAGAAAGCGGAAGGTGAAGAGCAGGGTGCAGGCGGCCATACTTTGGTCGTCTCTGGCTCTACTCACTTCTTACCGAAATATCTTGGTCTGAATGGAGCAGTTTTTCATTCCGGCACAGTATCACAATCGTCGGTCACAATTGCACACAAATCTGGAATTTACTTCAACGTCTGGCAATCCCTAGGTAAACAACAAGGAAAGGATGTGCCGAACTTTGGAGTTGAGAACGACATCACAGTGGGACACAGTGGCAAATTACACGGCCGAAGTATCAACGCTTCGTTCACCTACTTCAATGTAAATCCTCTCAGTAGACTCCCTACGGGGGACCTGCTTCAAGAGAGTCTGCTGGTAAGTGATCTCACACCCAAGATCACCGGCAGCTATCTATTGCTTCGCAATGTACACCCGATAAAGAACGGTGTTCCTAAGGGTGGAAAATTCGTACACTTAGGAATAAGCCGATATTTCAAACTAACAAAACTGCTTCGACTTGAGTTAGGAGGCGAGGCCGTTTTGGATAGTGGGGGATTCGGTTTCAACCGAGCCGGCATCGCAAGATGGTCATCTGTCCTAAAGATACCCTGGAAGGGAATCACCTTTGACCTTCCATTGGTAAGGATGAGCGCCCCATTCACGGGGCCCAGAGACGGCCGCAAGTTTGAGAGCGTAATCGGATTCGGCCTCTCTTTTTCTCACTAACGCACACGATGGGGCGGTCTACGGACTCGCCCCTTTTCGTTACATAAATAATAAATGATAAAATTAATTTATGAAAATTTTTGTAAAGGCGAAGCCGGGGGCAAAAGAGGAGAAGGTAGAGACAGAGAAGCCGCAACAAAACCTTTGGCAAATAGAGGAGAAAGATTTACATCTCAAGGTTTGGGTAAAGGAGAGACCAATAGAGGGAAGGGCGAACGATGCAATAAAAAAGGTTTTGGCAAAATATTTGGATATTTCAAATTCACAACTAACACTTATCTCCGGCGCAACTTCAAAAAACAAAGTTTTTGAAGTAAAATAGTGGTATAATTTTTTTATGCATTTTGGAGAACATCTTACAATAGACGGCTACGGAGGATCAAAGGAAAAACTAAATGACAAAGATCTTGTTTTGGACTGCCTCAATGATCTTCCAGAACAACTCGGTATGCACAAACTTTCAGAGCCAGAAATATATTTTGCAAAAGGAAACGATATCAAAGACCCTGGAGGCTGGAGTGGTTTTGTTGTTATAGAAGAAAGCCATATAAGCATTCACACTTTCCCAGAAAAGGGTTTTATCAGTGCTGATGTTTATACCTGCAAAAACGGTATGGATAATGAATTTATCCTAAACTACTTTAAAGAAAAATTTGCCCTATCCGACATAGAGCGTAATTTTATAAATAGAGGTACGAGGTATAGTTAAAAATAAAATAAAAAAGATGGATAAAAAATCAAAAATACTAATAATAATATTTTTTATCTCTCTCATTGCTTCTGTAATTATGACCTATAAACGCACAATGGTAGATAAAGATTTTTATACGGAAGGTGTTATGATAGAAATGGAAGAATAATTTTATAGTATGTTTACACTTACATCTGTGTTTGGGATTGTTGCTGGAGTGGTCTCTTTTGGTGCATATATTATTTATATACTTTCAATTCTAAAAGGAGAAACTAGGCCAAGTAGAGCAACATGGTGGATACTAACAATAGTTGGTGGTGTTACAGGACTAAGTTATTATTTTTCTGGAGCAGTCGATACAATATGGGTACCAGTAGCAGACGTTTTTGGAATACTTATAATTGCTATTTTATCTATAAAATATGGTGAGGGTGGTCTAAATAAATTTGATGCCACCTGTTTTCTTGTATCAATGATTGGTCTTCTACTTTGGTATATATTTAAAAATCCAGTAATAGCTCTTATATTGAATCTTGCAATGGATTTTGTCGGTATGCTCCCAACAATTAAAAAATCTTATTTGGAACCAACGGGAGAAAGTGGTTTTTCTTGGCTTCTTACTTTTTTGGGAAATTTATTAAATTTTGGAGGAATAGGATCACCAACTTTTGGGGTACTTATATATCCTATTTATATGTCTATAACGAGCGGAGCTGTTGTTGGTTTACTTTATTTTCGAAGTATTAGATTTATTAAGGGAAATCTAAAATTAGATTAGTACTGATTCATCTATACCCATCCTTTTAAAATATTCTGAATCAAACTGATTATAATCGCACAATAATTCTTCACCAATATTTATATCCCTTGAAGCAACATCTTTTTTAGGTGTTGAAAATATATTTATTTTTGTTTTATCCTGGGAATGATTTATAAATCTTTGGCTATCCGCACATAAGACGAACTTCTGCAAATCTGCATCAAAATAACAAAAATGAAGTAAGTATTCTTTATTTAAAGTATTCAAACCGTCCAAAATTTCTTTACTGAAACCAACATCAACAAGAGCGTCATATTCCCAAGTAGTAGTCCCTTTTGGTATAAACTGATCAGCAAAAAGACCAAGCCCGTGAATACCGCTAATACCAACTTTTGTTTTTACTCGCAACATATTTTATTTTTTATCGTAAATTAGTATATAATTATTAAAAACATGGAAAGCATAATCTGCAGCCCAATCAGCCCATTATATCTGATAATATCTCCAAATGTACCAGCAATTGTGTACTATTCTCATTTCTTATCAATTATTACTTCTCTCGTACTTATCCTGTACGTAATTAAATTTGGCAAAGATAAGTTAACAAACAGGGTATTCACTTTCACTTTCTTATCATTTATATCGTGGATAGTTTTTGCATTAATATTTTGGGCTAGCAATAAGGGGGAGATAATAATGCTAGTGTGGTCGCTAACTCTACTTGTAGAACCTCTTACATACATGGGGTCATTTTACTTACTATATCTTTTGGTGAGTAAGCGTGATCTTCCATACCTATATAAGCTGGCTATGTTTATAATATACCTACCTTTGATAGTTCTTGTACCTACAAAACTTAGTCTGCCCGGTTTTGATGTATCAAATTGTCTTAGCATAGAAGGTCCAGTTGCACTCTATTACACATATATAGTTGAGGGCTTAATGATAATATCAATTCTTGTCTACTCAATAGACAAGATTATAAAAAATAAAGAAAAAAGGTTTGAGATAATGTCGTTATCAATCGGCATAATACTATTTCTTTTTGCATTCGCATGGGGAAACGTAGTGGGTAGCTTTACAGAAGATTGGCAGTTAGCACAATATGGTTTGTTTGGAATGCCAATCTTTGCAGCATTTCTCGTGTATTCCATAATAAAATTCAAAACATTCAACATTAAATTAATCACAACCCAAGCACTTGTGGTAATACTGTGGCTAGCACTATGTGCCATATTGTTTTTGAGAACAATTGAAAATGTGAGGATTATTGTATCTATCACCTTAATACTTTTCTTGATTGTTGGTATCCTCCTCGTACGCTCCGTAAAACGCGAGGTGGAGCAGAGAGAAAAGATTGAGAATTTGGCCAAGGATTTGGAGAGGGCAAACGAGAAACTACGAGAGCTCGACCAGATGAAATCAGAATTCCTCTCACTCGCAACTCACCAGATAAGGAGCCCGCTTACAGCTATCAAAGGGTATTCTTCTATGATGCTTGAGGGTGATTATGGTGAGTTTCCAGTCAAAGCAAAAAATGCCGTAAAGACAATAATGACCTCTAGCCAAAACCTGATAAAGATAGTTGGTGATTTTTTGGATATATCTAGGATAGAACAGGGTAGAATGGCCTACAACAAAGAAGTGTTTGATATTGGAGAACTAATAAAAGAGACTATCGATGAAATAATGCCCAATATAAAAAAGGCTGATCTAGATATAGATTTCAAAATACCTGAAAACTTCTCTGCCAAGACAAACCTAGACAAGGGCAAAATGAAGCAAATAATAAGCAACCTGATAGACAATGCAATAAAATATACTCCAAAGGGAGGTATCAAGATTTCTTTGGAAAACTATGGACAAAAATCAATTGTAAAAATAAAGGATACAGGTATTGGAATAGAGGAGAAAGATATAGATAAACTATTCACAAAGTTCACAAGGACAAAAGATGCCTTCAAAACCAATGTTTTTGGTACTGGCCTTGGGCTTTATGTCGCCAAGAAAATGATGGAAGCTCAGGGCGGCAACATACACGTAGAGTCAGAAGGTTTGGGTAAGGGTAGTACCTTTACAATAGAGATCCCTCGGTCTCTCTAGTTGCCAAAGGGCGCCCTTGGCATACCTAGCAAGGTTTTCTAATTTGGGTTATATTAAATTAATGAGCAAAACAATACTTTCTGGAATAAAGCCGACTGGAAGGCCCCACTTGGGCAACTACTTCGGCATGATGAAGCAGCTCATAGAAATGCAGAACGATAATAAGGTGATTGCAATAATAGTTGATTATCATGCGCTCAACTTTATCCAAAATGCAGAAGAGATGCGGGGACTAACAAGAGAACTCGTCTTGGACTATCTTGCGCTCGGATTTGATACAGAAAACAATATACTTTTCAAACAATCAGACGTGCCTGAGCACACAGAGCTTGCTTGGATATTTGATACCATCACAACCGTCCCTTATCTAAAACGTGCACACGCTTATAAAGACGCCGTCGCAAAAGGGGGAGAAGAAGATGTAAGTGTCGGCACCTTCAACTACCCGATGCTTATGGCTGCGGATATATTGCTCTATGAGCCAGATTTGATACCAGTCGGCCAAGATCAAAAACAACACATAGAGTTTGCCAGAGACACCGCCGAAAAGTTTAATCGCATTTTTGGCCAAGAAAATAAAGAGATCTTTAAGCTTCCAGCAGAATACATAATGAAGGAAGTTGAGACGGTACCAGGTATAGACGGTAGGAAGATGAGCAAGAGCTATGGCAACACCATACCACTCTTTGCCGAAGATGAAGAGATCGAGAGAGCTGTGATGAGTATCGTTACCGACTCAAGTGGCGAAAGACCGGAAAATGTATACGCGATTCACAAGTTATTTGCAGGTAATGGTTCGACTTCGCTCACCATCGATAAACTTGATGAAGTTTATCGAGAAAATAAGGGTCAATACAAAAAACTAAAAGAAATACTAATACAGGATATCAAAGAATTCATAAAACCTTTGCGAGATAGGCGAGAGCAAATAGCGCAAGACACTGAGCTTGTAGAAAAAGTATTGAACCAAGGAAAGGAAAAGGCCCACGCGATCGCGGGCCCGAAGTTGCTGGAAGCCAAGCGAGCTATCGGCGTACTCTAGGATTTTTCAGAGTAATCAATCATCTTCGGAATAACCACAAAAAAGAACGTGGGTAGACCGACGACAATACTTATAAGCCCCCAGGCAGCACTTCCTGTGTCAATAAAAGCAACGATAGAAAATACCGTCACCAAAATAGCCAAGAAGCTGATCATTGTCCATCCATCCTTCCTATTTGACACAATAAATTAATAACTATAAAATGTCAATTCATGGATAAAAATTCACCTCAAGTTGGTATCTCAAGTGTACTAAAATATATATGGATAGCGGTTCGACCACAAAAATGGTCGTTCTACTTTACTATTGTTGCATTTTCAATATCGAGCACAGTATCCATCTTTGTTCCACTAGCATACAAAAATTTCTTTGATCTTATAACCTCATCTAGCGGTAGCAAAGAGTCCATAACTCCACAACTAATAAACATAATATTTATTGTTTTGGCCTTACACAGCCTTTCTTGGATACTAGTAAGGACCGGGATGGTCAAAATTAACAAGCTTGAATCAAGAACAATGGCAAGAATTCGCCAGATGTCTTTTGATTACATGATTAGGCATTCTTATTCATTTTTTACAAACAATTTCACCGGATCTTTGGTACAAAAGGTTGGTAGATTCGCCAGGTCATTTGAGCGTCTTTACGATATGCTCATATTCAACGTAATACCTCTTTTTATACAAGTCATCGGGGTGATAGTAGTTGTCTATTTTCAAGAACCTCTTATTGCTTATGTCATAATTGGGTGGATAGCAATAATTTTTGTCTTCAACTTTTTCTTCCAGAGATGGAAACTTAAATATGACCTACTCGCCACAAAAGCAGACTCAGCAACCGGAGCAGCTTTGTCTGATTCGATTTCAAACCAAAATACCATAATGTCATTTGCTGGTTTTAGCACAGAATCGGATCATTTTAGAGAAGTAGTATTAGACCAATCAAATAAGCAAATAAAAGCCTGGAATCTAAGTGTTATTAAAGATGCCTTCCAACAAGGGCTTGTTGTTATCGTAGAATTTTTTATATTCTATTATGCAATTATGTTTTGGGAGAAAAACCTTCTATCAGTAGGGACATTCGTACTTATACAATCATACATACTAGGACTTTCAAATAGACTCTGGGATTTTGGAAGAATTGTTAGAAATATTTATGAAAGCTTTGCAGATTCAAAAGAGATGGTAGAAATACTAGAGACACCGCACGAAATAAAAGATCTTCCAGGGGCAACAGAAATGGATGTTAAAGAAGGAAGAATAGTTTTTGAAAACATTTCTTTTGCATTTAACGAAACACGCACAGTAATAGAAAATCTAAACCTAGAAATAAATGGGGGAGAAAAAGTGGCGCTCATCGGACCCTCTGGAGCCGGCAAATCTACAGTGGTGAAGCTACTTCTTCGAATGTATGATTTGACTTCTGGAAGTATCAAGATAGATGATCAAGATATAAAAAATGTCACCCAAGATAGTCTTCGCAAGAACATCAGCCTAGTGCCACAAGACCCAATACTATTTCATAGGACGCTTATGGAAAATATTCGTTATGGTAGGGAAGATGCGAGCGATGAGGAAGTGATAGAAGCAGCCAAGCTTGCGCACTGCGATGAATTTATAGATGTCTTACCACTCAAGTACGAGACATTTGTCGGAGAGAGGGGGATAAAGCTCTCTGGTGGAGAAAGACAGAGAGTAGCTATCGCAAGAGCAATCCTAAAAAATGCTCCGATCCTAATACTTGATGAGGCAACTTCTAGCTTGGACTCACATTCAGAAAGCCTTATCCAAGACGCTTTGGATAAACTTATGAAAAACAAGACAAGTATAGTTATCGCCCACCGACTTTCAACTATAAGCAAAATGGATAGAGTTATTGTTGTCGATGATGGTAAAATTATAGAGCAAGGAAGTCATAACGAACTTTTAAACAGAGAAGGGAGTCTTTATAAAAAACTTTGGGATCTACAAGCTGGAGGATTTTTGCCAAAAGAAGAATAGCAGAAAGGCTCGAGTTGGCGTACCGACTCGAGCCCTCATTCTTTATCACGACCACTTGGGAAGAAGATTGATAGCGCTACAAAAATAGCGACAAGCACCACTCCAAAAATGGTCAACAATATAGGGTCCAAACCAGAATAGGATGTCCCTTTCATAACACCTCCCAACAAAAATATACTACAAATACCAAAAATATTCAAATTTTTATACAAAAAGCACGCCTCTGGGAGACGTGCTTTGGCAGAATGAACTACCATCAAATACTTAGGATCTGCTTCTTTAAAAGCTTTTGGTAAGGCACGCAGGTCCGCTTTAGCTCCTCGTGCGTACCCTGGCCAGCTATCTTGCCCTGATCAAATACGATCACTACATCAACATCCTTAATCGTACTAAATCTGTGAGCAATAATGATTGTTGTACGACCCTTTGAAGCTTCATTGACAGACTGGTGAATCAAAGCCTCGTTAACAGAGTCGAGACTTGAAGTTGCTTCATCGAAGATGAGTATCCGAGGGTCTTTGATAAGAGCCCTGGCGATGCCGACCCGCTGTCTCTCGCCACCAGAAAGCTTAACCCCACGCTCACCAATAGTGGTGTCAAAGCCCTTTTCAAGACGATGCATAAAACGATCCAAACAAGACATCTCGGCAATTTTGTTAAGCCTTTCTTCCGAAACATCTTTACCTGAACCGTTCAGGCCAAAAAGGATATTGTATCGGAGGGTGTTATCAAACAGGAAAACCTGTTGTTCAACAATCCCGACCGAATGCCTGAGTTGCGTGAGATCAAGGAGTTTGATATCGATACCGTCTATCATTATACTCCCAGATTCAGGGTCCATTGCCCTAATCAGAGCGTAGACCAGCGTAGATTTTCCTGCACCAGATTCACCAACAACGGCTACCTTCTGTCCCGCCTTGATAACAAAACTCACCCCATCAAGAGCGGGTGACACCGGTTCACTTGATACCGATGAATCAGAAGAGCCTTCTTCTTCCTCATGATCAGATACACTTCCAGACCTCTTTCGATAGCGAAAAACAACATCCCTAAACTCAATATTCCCCAAAATCGTCTCTGGGCAAACCGGGTTTAGAGGTTGCTTCACATCACTCTCAATTGAGATCATCTCGAAATACCTGCGTACTGAAGTGTACATTTGGATCAATTGGCGGTGCAGACTACCTATTTCTCCCACTTCGCCCAAAACTTGGTTTGCCCACGATAAGACCATAACAAACTGGCCAACCGAGTACTTACCAATCAAGACGAAATGTATACCAACAAGGATAACGCAGAATCTGGTAGTAGTGTTCAGGAGGTTGCGAAGACTCGCAAAAACAATAAACCCTAACCAGATATCCCTCCAAAAAGAATTGACACCCAAGAGGCTCTGATCGCACTCCAGCGTAGCTCTATTCTGCTGAGCATTGGACAGCACAAGATCTATGTTCCTAAGAACCTCACCGTGCTGCTTTGAATTATCGTTCTGCATCTTCTCACCCTTCTCGAACCTGTCTTTGAAGCGAGTGTTTATATACACCACACTTGCTCCGTAGAGACATGTTCCAACAAGGACAATCAGGCCAAGCACCCAATCAAAATACATAAGAACTCCAATAAGGAGAACAATCTGTACAAAGAGGGGGATAACCTGATACAAGACCGTATAGGCCATAGACGCAAGCGAATGTTGTCCGCGATTGATCACGCTCTGCTTCAAACCAGAGTTCTCACTTATGTGTTGACCAATTGAAAAGCCAAACAACTTAGTTAAGGTCTCATGGTTGATATGATGAGTGATCCTGAAATCTGTGAATTTCAGTTCGTAAACTTCACGCAGGTATCCCCAAAGGATACGAAATACCCAAACACCCAAAATAAGCAAAGCGATACCGTAGACGTCTCTCGTGGGATGTTTACCAAAGAGGGAATCTACGAGTTTGCCCTGCAAAAATGGAGTTATCAGGTTGACCCCCTGAGATACCGCGATGAAGAAAAATACCCCCGCCATCGCAAAACGAAACGGGTGGAAAATTTCAATGATCTTTTTTAGCAAATCTCTTTCTCCTTTCTATTCCACTTTAATTATAGCAAACTTGAGCAAAAAAGTCAATTTAATTGTATAATATTAAATCACTTTAACGCTTTAAAATAGCAATACGTCGTGGTAGTATTTGGATTATGAAAAGAATCTATATAAAAGACCTGGGCGGTAAGGTGGGGGAAGAGGTACTCATCTCTGGCTGGGTGGATGTGGTGCGAGACCAGGGCAAAATGGTCTTCTTTGACTTTCGTGATATGACGGGCAAGATCCAAGGAGTTGTGCTCTCTGGCAACAGCGAACTAACCCTACTCGCAAAGAGTGTAAAGAAAGAATGGGTCGTCTCTGTCTCCGGAATAATAAACAAGAGGCCAGAAAAAATGGTAAACAAGGATGTAGAGAACGGCGATATAGAAATGGAAGTAAAAAACATAGAAGTACTAAACAAAGCAGAAACACTTCCGTTTGAAGTAAATGACGATACAAAAGGTGTAGGCGACGACACAAGGCTAAAGTACCGATACCTAGACCTCCGAAGTGAGAGGATGCAAAAGAATATCCGCATGAGGCACAGGATAGTAAAAATGATAAGAGACCATCTTGACTCTGAAGGCTTCACAGAAGTAGAAACTCCTCTGCTCACAAAATCCACTCCAGAAGGGGCCCGTGATTATGTGGTACCATCTCGTCTTTACCCTGGAGAATTTTATGCTCTGCCTCAATCGCCACAACAATACAAACAACTTCTAATGACAGGAGGGATTGAAAAATATTTCCAGTTAGCAAAATGCTTGAGAGATGAGGATACAAGAGGAGACAGGCAGCCAGAGTTTACTCAGTTGGATATGGAGATGAGTTTTGTAGAAAGGGAAGACGTGATGCAAACAAACGAAAAGCTCCTTATAGAGATTGTGCAAAAACTTTATCCAAACAAAAAAATTCAAGAGATACCTTTTCCAAGAATTACTTACAAAGAAGCAATGGAAAAGTACAACACGGATAGGCCAGATATAAGAAAGGACAAAGAAGACCCGGACCTTCTTGCCTTCTGCTGGGTCATTGATTTTCCTTTCTTTGAAAAAACAAAAACTTCAGACAACAAACAAACTCAGGGCGACTGGACCTTTACACACAATCCATTTTCTAGACCTATAAAAGAGCATATGGACCACCTCATGAACAAAGAAAACATCGGAGAAATAATAACTTCTCAGTATGATGTTGTATTGAATGGATATGAAATAGGTGGAGGCAGTATCAGAAACCACAACTACGAAGCCTTGCAAAAAGTATTTGAAATACTTGGGTACGAAAAAGACTCCATAGAAAAAGATTTTGGACACATGCTTCAAGCATTTAGACTTGGGACACCGCCGCATGGAGGCATCGCGTGGGGATTGGATAGGCTTGTTATGCTACTCCAAGATGAACCAAACATAAGAGAAGTTATCGCATTTCCAAAGACAGGTGAGGGGAGGGACCCGATGATGATTTCTCCAAGCAATATTTCAGAAAAACAACTCAAGGAATTAAATATAAAAGTAGATAGGAAGGAAGGTAAAAAATAAAAAAACAAAGAGGGTGATCCTAGAATCACCCCTCTGCAAGGTACATCCTCTGGAAGAGGGACGGGGCTCTTGGACGGAGGCCAAAGAAACCCCTCCCACTAGTCACCCTATAAACACGGGGCAAGTGGTAATTAGATATTACAAAATCTATATACTAAATCAAGACAAACTGTTTATATCGTAAACAAAGTATTTTTGAGTATTTTTTGATAGAATTTGACTCATGGATCAAGATTTTAGAATAAAGGCAGGAGAATTTGAGGGTCCTTTGGACCTGCTTTTAGAACTAGTAGAAAAGAGAAAGCTACACATAAGCGACGTCTCCCTTTCTCAAGTCGCTGATGAATTTATAGAGTACACAAAGGGTTTTGAAGATTTCCCCATAGGAGATAGCGCTGACTTTTTGCTTATTGCCTCCACTTTGTTACTTATAAAATCAAAATCTCTTCTCCCAAACCTAGAGCTAACACAAGAAGAGGAGCAGAGCATAGACAAGCTAGAAGAAAGATTGGAGCTGTACAAAAAATACAAAGACATCTCACAAAAAATACAAAAAATTTTTGGTTCTTTCCTATACTTCGCAGAGGAGAGTAAAAATAGAAAAATTTTTTTTGCGCCAACAAGTGAAATAACTTCAGAAAACCTAAAAGACTCCCTGCTCCAAGTCCTGAACAATATTCCAAAAGAAGTAAAGCTAGACAAGGTAACCGTTGCCAAGGTTATAAGCCTTGAAGAAGTTATGGATAATTTATCCAAGAGAATAGAGGAGGGTCTACGGACAAGCTTTAAAAGCTTTGCTAAAATGGGACAGACCGAGAAGGTAAATGTGATCGTAAGCTTCCTTGCAATGCTAGAGCTGGTAAAAAGAGGGAGTTTGCGAGTAAGCCAAGAAAATCACTTTGACGACATAACGATGGAAACCGAAAATATCGGACTACCAAGTTATAGATAAATATAGCCAATGAATCAAGAAAATTTGGACAAAAAAATAGAAGCGGTACTCTTTTACAAAAATGAACCAATCGAAATAAGTAAGTTGACAAAAATTTTGGAATCAAAAGAGGACGAAATAAGATCCGGAGTAGCCAAGTTGAAACAAAGACTAGAAAACAGTGGTCTTTGTATTATAGAAACCAACAACGAAATATCTCTGGCGACAAGTCCAGAAAATAGCGACCTCTTAGAAAAAATCGCAAGAGACGAAATGAGTAGTGAGATAGGGAAAGCTGGTCTTGAGACCCTCTCTATAATCCTTTATAAAGGGGGAGTCTCTCGCAGAGAGATAGATTATATAAGAGGCGTCAATTCATCTTTTATCCTTAGAAATCTGACCATCAGGGGGCTTGTAGAGAGGGTCCAGAGCGACCAAGACAAGCGGCTTTTGGTCTATAGGCCGACAATATCCCTATTTGCACACCTAGGTATTAGAAATAAGGAAGAATTGCCAGAATATGATATCCTAAAAGATAAGCTGGAAAATATAGAAAAAGAGGAATGAAAGAATACTTATTTTCAATAGAAAAAAGGACAAAAAGCTTTGTCTCTGCGCTCTTGGTGCTCAGCCTGCTTTCTGTTATTTGCTTTCTAGTTTTGATACAAAACGAAAAAGAAACATTCGCTTCAAAAGAGGCAGTCTCCCAAAAGCCTGATCCTTATCAAGGTATAGCTCTTGAAGCCAAGTCGGCTTTTGTTTTGGATTTGATAAACAACCGAGTACTATACTCAAAAAATTCTAGTCAGCCTTTACCTTTGGCATCCCTTACAAAAGTAATGACCGCCCTAACAACAAAGGAATCCGTTGGATCAGATAGGGAAGTCGTAATAACCCAAGACTATTTAACTCCGGATGGAGATTCTGGTCTTGTACCAGGAGAGAGGTGGAAAATAAAAGATCTACTTGATTTTACACTCCTTACTTCTTCCAACGACGGAGCCAAGGCTCTAGCCGCAGCTTCTGCTATATCAGTATTCGGACTAGAAGCTGGTGGTAAGGAAGAAAATCTTTTTGTCTCGCTTATGAATCAAGAAGCAAAGAGAATAGGTCTTCTGAACACTCGATTTTTTAATGAACACGGCTTGGACAGATCTCTAGAAAAGGGTGGTGCTTACGGATCAGCAGAAGATATGGCAAAACTTTTTGAATACACCTTAAAAAATCATCCGGGGCTATTGGACGCTACAAAATACGATGTTCTTGGTTTCCTCAGTAGTCAGAAGGCTTATATGGCCGAAAACACAAACAAATTCGTTGACCAAATACCAAATATGATTGCCTCAAAAACCGGCTTTACAGACCTTGCAGGAGGTAATCTGGTTATCGCCTTTGATCCTGGGCTAAACAGACCCATTATCGTTAGTGTCCTGGGTTCAAGTGAGGGAGGCAGGTTTTCTGATGTGCTCAAATTAGTAGGAGCGACTATGCAATCATTAGACTTGGAATCTTCAAATAACAAAAACTAAGATGATAATAGATATTGTAAAAGTATTTTTGCCATCAGTTCTCGCTTTCATACTCGGGATATTTATGACTCCGCCCCTTACAAACTTTCTGTATCGAAACAAGATGTGGAAAAAGAGTAGTGTCAAAAAGACAATAGACGGAAAGGATGCTGTTATATCCGCTTCTCTTCACAAAGATGAAATAAAAAAGACCCCACGAATGGGAGGAATAATAGTTTGGGGATCAACCTTTATCACAGTCTCGATCATCTGGCTTCTTGCAGAATTTGTAAGCGGAGAAACACTGATCAACCTTGATTTTCTCTCTCGTAATCAAACATGGATACCTCTAGCGACTCTCATACTAGGCGGTTTGGTAGGGCTTATCGATGATTACCTCGTCACCAGAGAGGTGCCAGCGGGTAGTTATGTAGGTGGGGGACTTTCTCTAAAAAAGAGACTCGGGGTCGTCGTCTTCATCTCTCTTCTCTGTGCTCTCTGGTTTTATTTCAAGCTCGACGTAAGCACGATAGGAAGCACGGGTAGACTTTTGCCAGAAATAAATTTGGGGCTACTTTTTATTCCATTTTTCATAATAACAATACTCGCTATCTATGCTGGGGGAGTGATAGACGGTATAGACGGACTCTCGGGGGGAGTCTTTGCTTCTATGTTTGCTGCTTATGGAGGTATCGCCTTTTATCAACAACAATACGACCTCGCCGCATTTTGTGCCACGGTCCTCGGGGCAATCCTTGCCTTTCTTTGGTTCAACATCCCTCCTGCACGCTACTATATGTCTGATACCGGGATGATGGGTCTGACGCTTACCTTGGGAATAGTCGCCTTTATGACCGATTCACTCGGCGATGGTTTTGGTATCTTTGTACTTCCTATAATCGCCCTACCTCTTGTCGTCACTGTCGCCTCAAACATTATCCAGATTGCTTCCAAAAAGTTTAGGGGTAAAAAAGTTTTTCTCGTCGCTCCTCTGCACCACCATTTTGAGGCAATCGGCTGGCCATCCTATAAAGTAGTAATGCGTTATTGGGTCTTCTCAACAGTCTGTGCAATTCTAGGTATCACCCTCGCCCTAATCGGGTAGTTTTGCCCCCACGATGAGTATAGGGGTTAGAGTCAAAATGTTATAAAATAGCTAGGTGGTAAAGAAGATTCTCAAGATAAACAAATCTTTCCTTTTTTGGACCCTTGTTTTAGTCATAGGTGGTTTTTTTATATTTAGCTCAGCCTCGCTAGGGGTCTTGGCAAGAAATGAGATAAAGTTTTCAAACGTGGCATTTAGTCAGATCTTCTATGGCTTGTTCCTCGGATCAATCGGTGCAATTATTGTCGCCAGACTTGATTATCACGTCTGGAGAAAATATTCATTAATAATTTTTATAGTGGGAATACTCCTAACGCTTGCGGTATTTATCCCTGGTATAGGTATTGAGCACGGCGGAGCAAGACGTTGGATTAATTTGGGTTTTATAAGTTTCCAGCCAGCAGAAATTTTAAAAATAGGTTTTATTAGCTACTATGCTGCCTGGCTCTCGTCCATAAAAACAAAAACATCCGAGCTAAGATGGGGTCTTTTGCCTTTTTTGATATTCTCTGGAATCGTTGGATTAATACTCCTTGCCCAACCAGACACAGACACTTTTGCAGTTATTATTTTTGCAGCCCTTGCGATGTATATTGCTGCGGGAGCAAAGTGGAAACATATATTATTTATAATAATTTCCGGTGTAGCGGTTTTGTTGTTGCTCGCAACTTTACGACCTTATATAAGGCAGAGAATCGAGGTGATGCTCAATCCATCAATCAATACCAAGACCACCGGCTACCAACTAAATCAATCACTTATTGCAATAGGTTCTGGTAGAGTTTGGGGTAGGGGATTTGGTCAAAGTGTCCAAAAATTTCACTACCTTCCAGAACCAATAGGCGACTCAGTTTTTGCTGTGGCAGCAGAAGAATTCGGTTTTGTTGGTACTGTATCTATAATAGGTATATTTGTCATGTTTAGCTTACAAGGGCTCAAAATAGCCTCAAAAGCAAGCGACGACTTCGGTAGACTGCTCGCACTTGGAATTGTTATACTTATAGTATCCCAAGCATTTGTAAATATGGGCGGGATGCTCGGTATTCTACCTCTTACGGGGATACCTTTGCCTTTTATAAGCCACGGTGGTACGGCACTGTTTATCACACTTATCGAAGCGGCTATCGTGATGAACATATCTAGAACATCAAAATAAATATGAAAATAGTTTTTACTGGTGGAGGAAGTGGTGGGCACTTTTATCCGATTATAGCCGTTGCAGAATCAATAGAGAAAATTTCAAAAGAAAACAAACTGATCACTCCAAAACTCTATTTCCTTTCGCCAAACGCATATAATCCGGGACTACTCTACGACCACAATATTGAATACCGGAAAGTAACCGCAGGAAAAATGCGTAGGTATTTTTCTATTATGAATTTCTTTGATCTCTTCAAGATGGCCTGGGGAGTGTTCCTCGCGGTACTAGAAGTTTTTAATATATTTCCTGATGTGGTCTTTAGTAAGGGCGCCTACGGCAGCTTCCCAGTAGTTATGGCGGCAAGGATACTTAGAATTCCTGTGTTTATACACGAGTCCGACACCGTACCAGGCAGGGTAAACAAGTGGGCCGGCAAGTTTGCAAGAAGGATTGCTATATCTTACAAAGAAGCAGCTTCTCATTTTCCAGCTGATAGAGTCGCCTATACAGGACAACCGATAATAAAAGAGCACCTACAAACAATCGAAAATTCTGCGTTTGAATTTTTTAACCTCGATCAAAGTATCCCGACCATACTAGTACTTGGCGGCTCTCAAGGAGCTGAGATAATAAACAACGCGATCCTTGATTCGTTGGTAGACCTTTTGAAAGATTTTCAGATAATTCATCAGACTGGCCAAAATCATTTTCAGGTTATCAAGGAAGCAGCTGACTCAATACTTTTGGAGAGTAAATACAGGAGTAGATACAAGCCGTTCCCTTATTTAAACAATCTTGAAATGAGAATGGCTTCTGGGTGCAGTAGCTTGGTTATAAGTAGGGCGGGCTCAACAATATTTGAGATCGCATCTTGGGGCAAACCTTCAATCATAATTCCAATTACCGACTCAAACCAAAACCATCAAGTAAGAAATGCTTTTGAGTATGCCGAGAGTGGCGCTTGTTCTGTTATAAAAGAAGAAAACCTAAAAACACATATTCTGATATCAGAAATAAAAAGAATAATACTAAATGACCAAACAAAAAATAATATGGCGGAAGCAGCCAAAAACTTCTTCAAACCGGATGCGGCAGATTTGATCGCAAAAGAAATACTTGCTATTGCGATGTCTCATGAGAAATTAGAATAATATTTATGTCAGAAAATAATCAAAAAATAATAGTTAGATATCCTCCTTCTCCAACAGGCCTTTTGCATGTTGGTAATGTTCGCACCGCCCTATTTAACTATATTTTTGCAAAACAAAATAACGGAAAAATGATCCTTAGAATGGAAGATACCGATAAGGAGAGATCAAAACCAGAGTATGAAAAAAATATCATTGACGGTCTGACTTGGCTCGGTATTGAATGGCAAGGAGAAATGTGGAGACAATCAGAAAGAACGGAAGTCTACAAAAAATATCTAAATAAACTAATCGAAGATGGGAAGGCCTACATATCAGAAGAACCCGAAGGTCCAAACAGAGAAGTAGTGAGATTTAGAAACCCGAATGTTGATATCAAATTCGACGACCTGATACGAGGCGAGGTCGCATTCAATACAGAAGAGTTGGGTGATTTTATTATTGCTAGGAATATCAACGAACCCGTATACCACCTCTCAGTAGTAATAGATGACTTTGAATCTGGTGTCACACATGTAATAAGAGGAGAAGACGGTATATCAAATACCCCAAGACAAATACTAATCCAGGAAGCTCTGGGTGCCCCAAGACCAATATACGCCCATTTGCCACTCGTGCTCGCTGAGGACAGATCAAAGTTGTCAAAAAGAAAACACGGCGAATCGGTGTCGCTAGATTATTACAAAAACAAAGGCTACCTACCAGAGGCAATGATAAACTTCCTCTCTCTTTTGGGTTGGAATCCTGGTACAGAAAAGGAGATTTTTACAATCAATGAACTGATAAAAGAATTCTCACTAGAAAGAGTTCAGAAGAAGGGGGCAATATTCAATGTAGAAAAACTAAACTGGATAAACAAAGAACACCTACTTAGAATCCCTGAGGATAAACAATTTGAGATTTTTAATTCTCAATTTCTAAAAACAAAATGGAAGGATAGTGAGAAAAAAAATGATAAAGAGTTTATGAAAAATCTTTTTTCAATTTTTATTGAAAGGATACATCGGTGGGGTGAGGTAGGGGAGGCTCTGGATTCTGGAGAATATGATTATCTTTTTGAAAAACCAGAATTAGATAAAGAAAAAATTGCCTGGAAAAAATCAACAAAAGAAAAGACGGTGGAATCACTGGAAACCTTACTCAAAATAATACAAGAAGAACCGGAAGAAAAAATCGCTGACAAAATAAGTGAGTATGCAGAAAAAGAGGGGAAAGGGGATGTCCTTTGGCCTCTTAGATATTCCCTATCTGGCAAAGAAAAATCGCCGGATCCATTCACCCTACTGCGGATATTGGGCAAAGAAGAGAGTCAGAGAAGAATACAGGAGTCTCTGGAAATTTTGAAATAAAATATCAATGAGAAAATATCTTTACTTTATAATTTTAATATCTTTTGTATTAACCGTCATTCCTCACGGCAAAGTTTTTTCACAAAATATAGAGGTTATAAAAGAAAAGATAGACAATCACAACCAAGTAATCAAACAACTGGATGAAGAGATAAAAAAATATTCAAAAGAAGTTGAGGTCGTCAGCAGCGAAGCAAAAACACTTCAAAGTGCGATCAAAACCTTAGACGTTAGCAAACAAAAAATAACCACAGAAATAAAAAAGACAGAGACAACTATACAAAAAACAAACCTAACAATAGAACAGTTGGATGAGGAAATAAAGATACTGGAATCAAAGATCGACAATAATGTCTCAGCAATAGCAAAGGTCATAAGTAGTATCAACGAAAACGATAATAGCTCTATTATAGAAAGCTTCTTATCAAACAAAAGCCTTTCTGAGATACTAAACGAAGTAGAAACTTTAAACCAATTCCAGCAAAATGTCAGAGAAAGGACAGTAGAACTAACCGACTATAAAAACCAGATATCCCAAAGAAAAGAAGTGAAAGAGACAGAAAAAAACAACTTACTAGGACTCAAATCAGAGCTTGGCGACAAAAACAAAATACTAGAAATAAACAAGAAAGAAAAAAGCACATTACTTACAGCAACAAAAAACAAAGAGAGTGAATACAAAAGGCTCCTAGCCGAAAAACAGGCACAAAAAGAGCAGTTTGAAAAAGAACTATTCCAGTTTGAGTCAGAACTAAAAAGAACAATAGATCCAGCAAGCTTTCCTTCTGGCAAAAAGGGTATCCTGGCTTGGCCACTCGATAATATATTTGTGACCCAACCATTCGGCAAAACAATAGATTCCAAAAGACTTTATACCTCAGGTACCCACAACGGAGTAGACTTTCGAGCAAGCAGAGGCACTCCTGTAAAGGCCGTGCTAGACGGAGTCATACAAGGTGCCGGCAACACCGATGCCCAGAGAGGATGCTACTCTTATGGTAAATGGGTCCTGATCAAGCACCCAAACGGTCTTACAAGCCTATATGCGCACCTAGACCTTATCAAGGTTAACTCGGGCCAGAGTGTTAATGAAGGAGAAATAATTGGCTACAGCGGACAAACAGGATATGCGACGGGTCCACACCTACACCTTACTCTCTACGCCAGCCAAGGAGTTGAGATCCAGAGATACTCCTCTAGTAGAAACTGCAAAAACGTAGACATTCCAGTCGCAGACAAGAATGCTTACCTTGATCCTATGTTATATTTCTAAATAAAAATTTTTATGAAGTACACTAACAACGGTAATAAAGAAAATGGATTTGTAAAAATTATACTTATGGTTGTGGCAGCTCTGGTACTGCTCAAGTACACCTTTGACTTTGATATTGTTGGGCTGCTTTCAGAGGGCAAGTTCAAAATCGTGCTAGACAAGATATATGAGCTCGGAACCTATGGTTGGAACAAGTACAAGGATGTACTCATAAAGACATTTGAATTTGTATTTGGGTTTATAAAAAATTTACTAAACAGATCCTAAAGGGGAGAGACAAAAAATATTTTGTAATAGAAAATATTTACTCCAAAAATTTAGTGAAGGTGTAGGGAAGTGGTAGAGACAGACAAGTGGGCCCAAGCATTTATATAAAAGCTTTATTTAAATAATTGAATGACCAAAGATATATTGTGCGACGTTAGTAAACCATCCTACTACAGTTATCCACAGGTACTATAAAAACGAATAGCGGCACCCCTACCCTTGGGTAGTGGCGCCGC
>CAZHPR010000003.1:0-35995 GCA_964534305.1 uncultured Candidatus Saccharibacteria bacterium | reverse complement strand
ATTATACACCAATCACAATATTTGTCAATATCAAAAGCCCCACACCTTTCGGCGGGGGCTTTTGATATTTATTTCTTACTTCATTGCCAAGTCTTTATACTCAGCATATGCCGTAGACTTACTCCAACATGGAGAAGATGATTTCCAAGGTTTTAGACCAGATTTCTCATAGAGGTGTCTCGCATAAGCGGTGTTCCCTTCTATGGTACTGATATCATATCCAAGCTTGTCAGAATCGTGCTCGTGGTAATACTCATTGATCTGCATCACCCCGACATCTAGGTTGTTTACAACTCCACGAAGAATGTTGCCATCCTTGTCGTGCTGTCTAAACTGAGACTCACACCTTGCTACTTCCACAAGAACCGGTATATCGGAGAAATAATTTCTTACATACTCCTCTACCGTAATGGTCTTGTTGATATATTCTTTCTTATTTGTTTTTGGAAGAACTTCTCTTATCTCCATTACTTCACCTTGTATAGGTGCTGGGATTTGGTTTGCTCCGAAGCCTGTAATACTTGAGGCCATCATAAGCATACCAATAGCAGTAGTCTGAATAATAAGCCGATTGTTTAATTTTAATCCCCTGCCCTAGCCTTCATATATTCCTAAAAAACTGACTAGAGTGGAGTGAGATAACTGTTTAGTTTTTCCTCAAACGCGACATAAGGTTTTGTTTGAGCCAAACGGTTGTCTCTTTGCCCTAATCGGGTTTGACCCCTCTTTAAAGCAAAATCCAGTTATTCACTGGATGCAATAAGTATAGCATTTTTTGCTCTTGCTGTCAATAGAAAAATGTGGTTAAATATTTATACAAGCAAAATATGGCTAAACAGAGCCATATTTTAACACACCCCTATCCCCCACCCTATTTAGAATTCTTTATAATTTGGATCTATCGCAAAATTTGCGGTTACAGACTTATCACCGTTAATATTTAGTGTGCAAGTAAAGATTCCAGACCCAGGAGAGGTCTCTGTCCCCCTGCCAGTACAATGACCGCTCCACCCTGTAAATATCCTACCAGCGGCTGGGGTTGCTGTGAGAGTTACTGAGGTATTTAGGGGATAGTCTTGACTACAATCAGTACCACAAGAAATACCGACCGGACTACTAGTCACGGTTCCTTGTCCTGATTTAATGACACTTAAGATTGGGTCTGACGCTGCGTTTACAGTCACTGTCGCGCTGTCCGCTACATTCCCCGGCTGACAAGTAAGTGTGTAGGTTTTGTTTGCAGATAGAGCTCCAGAAGACTGCGAACCCGACGTACCAGTCCAAGAACAGCTCCCCGCAGGACTACAGCTCACAGCACAAGAGGTTGCACCAGTAGAAGTCCATGATACCGTAGAAGATTGACCACTGTTTATTGTAGAAGGGCTTACATTTATATCAGGGACAGCGTTTGGAGCTGTAACGGTAAAAGAACCAGACGTATAGGTGTTATTGCCTTCATTACTTTCCGTGACAGCAGAGCCAGCATCTGCTGTAATCCTATATACATGCGTACCCGCAACAGCAGTCCAATTCCATGATTCATTTTCAAAATTAGGAGATCCGGGCAAAGCAAGGAGGCCCGCGGTAGCATTATTCACAACAACATCAGCAGGAGACCCTACCCCAAACCCATTACTATTTACATCAATAATTAACCTTGATTGAGTTGCTGCTGCATTGGCATTACCAGAATTTCTAATTCTACCTCCAAAAGTAAGAGTAGAACCAGTAGTTTGAGTACCAGAGAGACTTGGATTTTCGACAATTAAATCTGGCTGAGAAACAGAACAAGAATATTCATAATATGAACCATTTTTTCTGAAATTATAAGTTCTACTATTTGTATCTACTGTAGATATTGGCGTACCCCATGGATAGCTTGTATTACCCTCGTTGGTAAAAGTAGAAAAAGATCCTCCCGTTCTTGTAAAAGTACTGGACAAAGAGTCATACCTAACTTTTGTAAATAAATAAGGATAAGGTTGTGGTGAAGCCATTACATGTGGAGCTCTCGATATGTTATTTACACCATTAGGTGTAGTACTAGAGAACTCATATCCCCAAATACAATTACTCCCCACACCACTCGTGTACCTACAAATCTGAGTATACAATTTATTTAAAGCACTATAAGTTAAACCAATAAACTCTGGTTGTCCAAAATAAGAATCCACAAAAACACCAGCTGGACCAAGACTAGCAACCCCTTGAGGCGTGAGACCTGGACCAGGAGGAATTGGGTGATAAGAACCATCACAAACAACTGTCCTTGGAATACTTATAACAACATCAACTGTAGCCTCCTGAGAACAATTAGGTTGTGTGGTATCGATAACAGTAAAAGTCATTGGGTATCTACCTGGTGGAGTACTTGCTGTATTGGTTACTGTAACACCAACAAATCCAGGATTATATATAGGATTATTTATATCTGAAGTAGTTTTTGTACAAGTTGCCCCGGGCGGACACCCCTCAAAACCTCCATCAATATCAACAATTGAACCAATTATGTTGGTTGGCCACGATCCTACACCAGCCCAACCACTACCACCCTGGTCAATAACAAATTCATAACCTGCTATTGTTGTATTTGTAGCAAAAGTTGGATTAGCACATGATACAACTGTTCCTCCGCCTGTACCTCCAACGTTTGGATCTGGCGCAGGAGAACCCTCAGTATAAGTCTCCACATACCCACAAGTTGAGCCTACGGCATTACAACTAGAAGGAGAATAGTTATACTGACAAGAATTATTAATGCACTGAACACTAGATACAATATTACCAGTAGCGATACAAGATGAATCACAAGAATATGAAATAGAACATGTCCCAGCATAACAACCTTGATTGGTAGAGACCCAACTCCCCTGACAAGACATGTCTAAATCACCATCAGAACCATTAACCTCACAAGCATTGTTAGCTACACAATCAGAAGCTGTGCTACAAAATCCTTCACCTTGGATATTAGAGATATTAAAGTTAAAGATGAATACAAACCCAAGTAATAAAAATATTATTTTGTGTGTTTTATTAAACATCATTTTATTAACGTAACAGTTACGGTATTATCTTCTGTGTTTTCATTATAAGCAAACTCAAACTTATATCTTTTCTTTTCTACCGCGTCATAAGCAGTAAATATTGCAAAATTTTTGCCGTCAGTTATCTCGGTAGTAGACTGCCACCCTTTACCCAAGACGTAGTCTTTATAGGTTTCCAAATTTTCTGCTACTGTTTTTTCTGAATAAAAAGATCTAACAAATTGGGATTCTGTCTTCCCACTAGGGAGTGTAAGGTTTACAACCTCGTTTCTTTTTATTCCAAGACTCCCTTCCATAGGCAAATCTTCTGGTAACCCAGGAGGCAAAGACTCTGCGCCTAAATATTCTACCTCTCTCTTTTGTTCAGTTTTTGGTTTTTCTTCTCGCACTTCTGGCTTTTTATTCTGATTCCAGATATAAAAGACCACCGCCAAACCAATTAGAAAAATTAGTATTATTGGGTAGATAGATTTTGAATTTTGTGTATCCATTGTAGATATAAAGTTTATTTAATTATAGAACATACTGTCACAGAAGATTACTTATAGTGTGGATAAGGTTTTGTAAAAAGTTTAGATATTACCTTTTAGATTTGACTTTTTGTAAAAAATCGTTTATTATGTGTACAGCCCTAAGCAGGGCTGGTAATTTGACATAGAGGAGGAGAGAGGAATATGCGAGCAATCGCCCTTTTCGTTCTGATTGCCAGCTCTTTGCTGGCAACTATTGAGCCGGTGGCAAGCAAGCCTCCGGAAATCACAGTCTATCGTATCGCTTACAATGGAAGCATCCTACAGATGCTCGGCACCTCTGCTACTGGTCCTAACGGGATACAGAGTATCTTTGCCGAAATCAAACCGAATACGATAACGAATCTTCTGGTGGACAAGGTGTCCACCAACCTACTTCCCCAGAGAACCCTCTGGAGGGGTGAGATTGCGTGGGCTGACACCTATTCAAAAAATGGTGTCACCTACGTTCAGTCCATTCTGGGGCCTGTGGCCCCTAACTACCCCGAGAATCGACTTGCACAGACTTATTTGGACAAAGTTGAGAACGGGGTCGCAAGCAGGGTCTGCACCAGTATCGGCAACAACTTTGGGCCAGGAGCCTTGGAAAGGCTCTACGCTGGCACGGTCGGGACCGACGGCAAGATATACTTCATCGCTAACAAAAGGAGACCCGCCGGCATGCCGAGTGGTGTACCCTTTGATGACGAGTACGGGATTTACCGACTCGTCTCGACGACGAATTTCGGGATGAACTGCTCTTTGGAGAAGGTTCACTCCCTCGAAGCGGGATACTTCGTTATCCAAGCTTGGAGGATGAATGACGGACGATTTCTGACAGAGCGATACCGCTACCCCGCCACCAAGGTGGCGACGGAGATCGGTATCGTGGGCCTGGACGGCAAGTTTTCCCCGTTTCAAATCGGTGGAGACGAGTGCTGTCAATTGCTAGTGGAACCGAGAGACACCTCGGCCACCGCTCTTTACAAGAGTGCCGGCAAATATTTTGTCCGCGCCATCCGCGATGGACGAATTGCGGGAGTGTACGAGGTTCGAGGCTTCAACGCCTCCGAGCCAGTATGGCTCTCGGGTCTAAACGGCCCATGGGCCGTGGCGACGGGTGCCGGCTTTGGCCGGCAAACCCAGGATACAATTGTTTTAGTGAATACCCAGACGGGTCTGCAGAAAGTAGTTGTGTCCGGCGGTAAGATTGGGACCGTCGATGTGCAGAACATCGAAATGCCCCACGTCACAGTCTCCGACAGAGGAGATGTTTCGTTCCTTGTCCGTGTAGGTCCCCTTGGGGTGTTCTACACAGAGAGAATGACGGCGGTGACACCGAGGATTGTCTCTCTCTCCGCAACCCCAGCAAAAATCATTGCTGGTGAGCAAGCAAAGATCAAGTGGGAATCACAGGGTGGTGAGTCCGTTCGGCTCTTAGCCAATGGGGTTATCATCTTTGACAACTTACCAACAGTCGGTGAGGCTACGGTCTCGCCGAGGTTGGATACCACTTATGAAGTTGAGGTACTAGGGTTCGGCGGCTCTGCAAAGAGTAGCGTCCTAGTCGAAGTAACAACCTCGACGACCCCAGTACCCGAGTACGGGCCAGACAAATTTGCGTCCCCCTTCTACCACAGCGAAGAGAAGTCAGAGCCTGGGTGCAGACAGTTCTCCCCAGGGGCGATCATGTCGCTCTATGGGAAGAACCTCTCAGCTGGAGGGATCGCTCTCTACAGCAGTCTGTCCCTACCGACGGTTCTTGCGGGGACATCCGTCTACATTGACGGGAAGATGGTTCCTCTCTACTTCGCTTCACCGGGTCAAGTGAACTTTCAGGTGCCGTATGAGACACCGGAAGGTCAGGTCAGGCTTTGGGTGGAAGTAGCGGGAGTGAAAGGACCGGAGATCAGTATCCTCGTAAGAGCTACTTCTCCCTGTACCTTGAGGCTCCCGAGTGGGGATCCATACTTTTCTGAAAGTGGTGGAGTACGGACATACTACGCGACAGGTTTGGGTAAAACCAACCCCAGCGTGGAGTCCGGTAGTCCCACCCCCGCTGACGCTCTTTACAGGACGGAATTCGTCCCGAACAACATTGCCGGTACGCCGGTAAAAGAGTTGTTCTTCTCAGGCCTTGCGCCTGGATTCATTGGCCTATATCAGGTCAATGCAGCAGTTCTTGAGTAGAGCCCCCACGGCTCTACAACCTTCCCCGGCACGCTAGACGTGCCGGGGTTGCTTTTTTATTTATTTTTAGTATAATAAAGACAGAAAAAGACAAGCACATTGAGAGCAGAATAAAGAGAGGAGGAAAGTATGAATCGTCTCATGATTATTTTTATTCTCTGTGCTTTTGCGCAGGGAGTTATCGTAGACCCGCTGTCGTCTAGACAGCAGGCAACATTCAAACAGATCAATTTCCTCCCCTCTGAAGTGAGGAGTGGGAAGATTGGGGTTGGAGACCTCGCATTGGTGTTTTTGGACAGCGGAGTTTCCAGCCATGAGGATCTCTCTGGCCGGTTCAACCCTCTGTTAACCAAAAATTTCGAAGACCTCAAGGGTCACGGTACCGCGGTCACCGGCATTGCGGCGGCCATCACTGGCAACGCCGCCGGCATCAAGGGTATCTCTCGGCAAGCCGACGTGATACCCATGAGGGTCAACAAGGTTAACGAGGATGGTATCCTCTACACCGACAAGGAAGAAGTATTCCGAGCAGTCATCTCTCTGCACAACCTCCCCTATCGATTGCTCGTGGTCAACATGAGCTTCGCTCTTTGGGAAGGAAGCATCGCGGAGAAGAAGCGCTGGGAAGAAATTCTGTTTTCTCTCAAAGGGAAAGCTCTCTTCGTTGTTGGTGCGGGTAACGACCCGTATCAAAACACTGAGGATATCTACCCTTGCGCCGCCTCGCATCTGCCAAACGTGATATGCGTT
Source organism: uncultured Candidatus Saccharibacteria bacterium (assembly GCA_964534305.1). GTDB lineage: Bacteria > Patescibacteriota > Minisyncoccia > Phycocordibacterales > WO2-35-19 > CAZHPR01. The sequence goes on along the minus strand of CAZHPR010000003.1, from coordinate 29,499 downwards.
GGAGGCGTAGACAGCAAGGACAGCTTCCAGTCCTCTGGATCTAGCCGTGGTAAAGAGGTGAGTATCTCTGCCCCATGGTGTGGATACACCACGACCGCAAGCCCTGGAGGTAATACCTACGGGAATGCCTGCGGCACCTCAATTTCGGCGCCCCACGTCTCTGGGGCCGCGACCTTCATCGCCGAAGAGATACTCGGAGAAAAACCTGGAGAGGTAATAACTCCGAGTGTTCTGAAACAGGCACTCCTTGCTGGATCGAGATTCTCTCCAGCTCTGTTGGGTCAGACGGGGATTCCGGGTATCCTGGATATCCAAAATTCCCTCGCTCTCCTAAGAGGCAGCGCTTTGCCCGAAGTCCCCGAAGTCTATGGATTCATTGGGTGGCAGAGCGGCAACCACGAATTCAGCAGAGGAGACTTTGGAGTTATCTGGGGCAAGAACCTCGAGAACTGCCAAGTCTTCCTGAACGAGAGACCTCTGGAAATGATTTTTGTGCCGAGTGCACAGATAGTCTTCAGACTTCCGGACAACATTTTCGGATTCCGACAATCAAGCAACGTATTGAGCTTGGTAAAGTCGGACGGCAAGAGGTTTTTACCGAGCACAGCCAAAGTCCTGCTCAAGGACTTCACTCCAAACAAATAGCAAGAGGCCCCGGTCTGCCAAGGCAGACCGGGGCCCTTCCACTTTTCAAATTTATTTTATTTCAACGCCTCCTCGATTGCCTGCTCAAAGACCGGGAAAGGTTGCGCGCCGACAATCTTTACACCATCGACAAAGAGAGTCGGAGTTCCGGTTATGCCGAGCTTTGTAGCAAGAGAGATATCTTCTTCGACAACCTTCTTAGCCTCACCATTATCAAGACAAGTATTAAACCTAGCCGTATCAAGTCCGAGGTCTACTGCATACCTCTTGAGGCTAGCAATATCGAGTCCACCACCCTTTGGGTTTGACTGCGAGATAGGGATCATCTTTTGGAAGAGCATATCATGGTAGCTAAAAAACTTCCCTTGCCTGTTTGCACACTCTGCTGCCTCAGCCGCCTTTTGAGCATCTGGGTGTATCTGCGAGAGCGGCAAATGTCTGTAGATAAGTGTTACCTTACCAGTATCTATATATTTCTCTTTGATCTCCTTGTAAGCTCCATTAAAAAAGTTTTGACAAAATGGGCACTGAAAATCGCTAAACTCAACTATTGTCACCTTGCCTCCACCAACACGCGCCGCGTCCTTTCTCTCTTCTACCTTTACCTTACCACCAGTTTGGACAGTAGGATTGTTGGAGCCAATATTTTTTGTACCAACATTTACAAAACCACCACTCGCTATTTTGTTTGCTCCGAGGAGGATACTGAGCGCAATTACAATAGAAGCGATTATTATACTGCCCTGAACACTAAGCCCTTCTTCTTTGTGAAAAAATTTTCCAAACATTTTTTGTTTTTATTATTTAGTAAGATAATACCTCTCCTTCTCCAACACCAGAGAGGACCTCAACCATTCCATTATTACCAGAGAGGCCCAAGTTTACCTCTACCCTACTTACATCTTTGCCTTTCTGTACTTCTACAAAATTTTTACCCTCCTCTTCTACAACCGCATAGAGAGGAATACTTATAACATTTTCTCTCTTTGAAGTTTCTACTTTTAGGTTTGATGTTAGTCCAGATTTTATACTTGAGTTGTCTCCCTCAATATCAACTCTGATTTTATAATTTACAACACCATCTATCACAACATCACCAGGTTCAATAAAATACACACTGCCCACAAATTCCCTATCTTTGAAGGCGTCAAAGGTTATCTTGACCTTATTACCCACAGCGACTTTACCTATGTGGATCTCAGAAATATTTGCTTCTATATACATCTTGTCACTACTTATTACAGAAACTATTGGGGAACCAGCCGAGACAGTACCTCCAACCTCTGCGTCTTGCACCGTTACTACCCCATCAAAAGGAGCGACTATACGATACTTCGCAAGAGAAGATTCCAAAGAAGAAACAGCAGCTCTCGCTTGAGCAACCTTTGCTTCCTGCTCTAGCACATCATTAAAACCTTGACCTATCTGAGTAGGAGCGTTTTTCAACTTCTCTCTTGCAGTAACCACATCAGTAGTGGCCGTAGTTATATTTGTCCTCGCTGTATTTATAGAACTCTTATAACCGCTGACTGTCGTCTCATAAGAAAAGTCGGCTGGAGCAAAAGAGTTGACCGCTGCTGCCATCCGGTCTAAAAAGGTAGCAATTATACCGAGGTTAGTTATTGTCTCGTTTGAAAAGTTAGAATAATCATCTACTTTTATTTTTGAGAGTTTATTCTCCCAATCATTTAGCAATACTTCAATATTTTTCCTCCTATTATTTAAATCCGCAGATATATCAGTAGAGACACTAAAGTAATGCTTGAAGTTGCCGTCTTCAAAAGTCACTTCAAACCTAGGGTTAATGGAAGTATTCTGGAAAAACTGATCAGCTTTGTTTCTAACCGCATCATCAGCTGAGGCAAAGGCATCTCGAAGAGCATTGCGCATGGTCTCCTCTGCAATTGCCCTGGTAGTCGGTGAGCTTATTTTTATATTCTGAAGTTTTATATTTTCCTCAAGCAAAACCGCTTTTGCCTTCTCTAAGTCACTAGAGGCATCTCCCGATTCAAGAGAAGCTATCACCTCTCCCTTTTTTACACTGTCTCCCACCCTCTTATATACAGAAAGTACTCTACCAGACCTATCAAAACCAAGATCTACCTCTTCGGCCGGCTTGACCTTACCAGTTGAAGCAACTTCTTCTACAACATCAGACCTTGTGACTGTAAAAAACTGCTTTTCTGTTTTGCCGTTTTTTGAAATTAAGACAAAGGCCAAAAAAAGTAGGACAAGTATACCAATTATCTTTGTTTTTTTTGAAAGTCCAGAAAAAAAAGAAGTGATTTTTGTTAACATAAGCCAATATTATACTTTTTTTAGAAATTTTTTTCAAACATTACATAACCGACTCAGGACTACCATCCATAAGGATTTTACCGTCTCCAATCTTCATTGCTCTCTTTGTTAGTCTCGCGTACTCTGGTTCGTGAGTAACCATAACTATAGTTTGTCCATTCTTATTAAGTTCTATAAATGTGTTCATTACCGTATCCGCAGTTTCAGAATCAAGGTTTGCAGTCGGTTCATCTGCAAATATTATTTTTGGATCGTGCGCAATCGCTCTTGCAATAGAGACTCTCTGTTGTTCACCTCCCGAGAGTTGGTTGGGTAAGTTAAAAAGTCTTTCTCCGAGCCCTATTTTCTCTAGCGCCTTTTTTGCCTTTTCATAAGCTACCTTTTTTTCTAACCCCTGCATCAGGAGTGGTACCACGGTATTCTCTAGTGCAGAAAGCTCAGGCACCAGAGCATAATCTTGAAAAACATAGCCGAGTTCTTTGAGTCTAAATTCTGTCCTCTCTTCGTTGTCCAAAGTTGATACATTTACCCCATCTATCACAATCTCACCAGAGTTTGCGTGATCTAAGAGACCCAGCTGATAAAGTAAGGTTGATTTTCCCGAACCGGACCTTCCGATAATAGAGAAAAATTCTCCAGATTCAACAGAAAAAGACATACCGTTTAGAACCACGAGTTCCTTGTCTCCCGTCTTAAACGACTTTACCAAATTTTTTACTTCAATAATCATACGAAAATTATACCCTCCAATTACTAATATACACCAATCTTGGCCAATATTTTATTCGTTAAAATTTGCATAAATTTGTGGATTAGTGGGTTACCGTCCTAGTATCGAATCCAGGGTATTTCTCTTTACCACGATCCTTGCTGGGATAAATCCAGCGATGAGGGTCGCAACTGAAAGCAAGAATACCCTAAAGAATGTGGCCGGGACTTCAGCAACAAGGATACCATCACTAAATGGAAACTTAATCGGATTTGCCGCAATGAAAGGGACAAGAAAACCATGAGGATAAGTAGCCCGACGCCGATACCAAGTATCGCATAAAATAATGACTGAAATACATAAGCAATCTCAATTGCAGAGGAGCTGATACCAATACCTTTGAGTATTCCAATAAACTTTCTTCTTGTGATTGCGTTTACAAAGATAACAATAAATATGGTAATTGAAGCGACTACTAGACCGATAGAACCAACCACATTACCCAAAATAGCAAAAGTATTTTTGATATCTATAACAAACTTTGGCAAAGCATCTTCGGCAGTCTGCACTCTCGCCGTCTCCGAAACTCCAGAACGTATCAGAGCCTCCTTTACAAAGTTTGGATCCGTCCCGGGTTCCAACTTTATTGCGATCTCATCAACATTATAATCTGTCCTGCCTATCATATTGCGAAGCATTGAGTCCAGAATATAAGCTCTAAAGTCCACTTCATCTGCTTTGCTTTGGATTATACCTTTGACAGTAAACTCTCTTGTATTACCTCCTACACTTACCCTAACTCTTGTGCCCGGCTCGACATTTTCTAGGAAAGTAAAGCTTGCAGAATCAACCGGCACATACTTTTTCAAAAGGCTCGAGCCGAGCATTATATACTCTGTATCCGTCGGAGAAAGAAATTCACCCTCCACGACTTTTGAAGAAAGTTTGGTTGTGTCTTCTTCCATGTTTGGGTCTATACCGGCAATAACTCCCGCCGCCTGGTTTGGAAAGTCCGTTAGCTTCACCCGACTTTTATAATCAGCTTCTATTGTTCCCGACTCAAGATATCTTGGAGAAAAACTTTGAACCCAAGGGAGATTTTTTACCGTCTCTACTATTCTTGGACTATTTTCTATAAAATCCTTCTTTGGCAACTTGGAGACAAAAACTTCTCCGGTAGAATATTCTCTATAAACTTTTATAGAACCTTCTATGAGACCCACCAAGACTCCCCTTACCACCACCAAGTTTAAGAAAGTTAGGGTCATCACAAATATAATAAGAGCGGTCGTTGCCTTACTAGACCTTTTGATCTGTCTTAATGCCAAGAAAAATCCCACTTTTAGGGATATTGCAAAATTTCTAAATTTTCTCTTCTGTTTCTCCATTTATTTATATATTAGCACAAAAAACTACTACCTCATCCCCAGCCCTTCCTTACAGGAACTGTCTACTCATTGGATTTTTATTAAAAAATCTCAATGAGCCTTACGAAGCTCCAAGTATTCGCTTCTCACCCCTTGCAAAGGGGAAGGGAGAAGAGAAAAACAATGTATTTTTTGGTACCCCCTCTCCTCTTGCAAGGAGAGGGGGATAGGGGGTGAGGTAGATTATTTCAACCCCTTACAGTTGCTAGCTGGGGTGTACCCTCGAGATCTCGCTTCTTCTATTGATTCAAATTTTATTAAATTTTTTTCGGATATCTGCTTCGCTCCCGGACAAGTTGGCAAATGGTATTTAGTCCCATTTTTTGATCCCACCACCTCCACCCTCTCCTCTGTCGCACTATTTAAAACCGCCGCACTCTGACCATTTTGTGTTACAGAAGCGGATGTTTCTTTTTCGGTTCCCCCCTTAATATAAGGGGGGCTAGGGGGGTTATTAATCGAAGTGTTGGAATTATTCACAACCCTAACCGGCTCCTTATTCTCCCCCATCTTTGATATCCTTCCGAGCAAAAAAGAGAGTATTGCAACTAGTATTATTATAAACAAAATCCAGTAAGGACTTTCCAAAAAATGCTCCACTTTTTTGATAAACCTATCCCAAAAAGAACCAAGGTTGCCCTCCTTATGAGCCTCAAAGTCCTCCTCTCTTAGATACTCCTCAATCTGTTGCATTTTGGAATATTATCATTTATAATGGAGACACCTGCATTATAGCAGTTTTTATTCTGAATTTTATAAAGATATGGCACACAAAAAAGCCGGCGGAACAACTAAAAACGGTAGAGACTCCAATCCAAAATACCTTGGAGTCAAGCTCTACGATGGAGAGATTGCAAAAATCGGCTCTATAATCGTGCGCCAGAGAGGTTCAGAAATACTTCCAGGCAATGGAGTAAAGATGGGCAAAGACTACACCATATACTCAATGAAAGAGGGCAAAATAAAAACTGCATCTAAAAGAAAAGTTCACTTCGACGGCAAAACTATCACTAAGAAGGTTGTATCTGTAGTGTAAACCTTTCCTTATTTTTCCCTACCGCAACTTCTATTTTATGCTCACCTGTATTTTTGACAGGTTTTTCTAGATTTATAAATTCTGGAGACAGATCTATTCCCTTCTGACTCTTGAGAGTTTCTAGGATTTCTTCTTTATGAATACTAGAAAACAACGAGCCCTTTTCGTTTGCTTTTTTGTTTAACACAACCACTACATCCTTGAGCACTTCTAGAGATTTTTTTGCAAGACTTTCTCTTATCTCAATCTCAACGAGGTTTTGTGACTTGAGCAGCTCAAGCTTTTTTATTGCTTCTGGCGTCGCGTTTTCGGCTAGTTTTTTTGGAAACAAAAAGTTTACAGCATAACCATCTGATACATTCTTAACCTCATGCTTCCTCCCCACCCCCTTTATGTCTTGTTTTAGTATTACTTTCATAGACTTAATATAGCATGCGGATATCGTACTTGACAAATTCTGTAGATTTGCTATAATATATAGAGGAGGTATACATGGCCGCATACTCGATCATGAAAGGGCTACTGCTCGGAACGGCAGCCCTGCTAGTTGGTGTAATCGTAGGCAAGATGATCCTGCGATTCGTCAACTAAAACCCCTCGCCCGCACAAATGTGTGGGCGGGGGTTTGTCTTATTTACTCAAAAGATATTTCACTGCCTCGTTTAGTTGCGGGTCATTCCCATCCTTGGTATTTTCTGGAGTAATCTTTACTTCTATATCAGGAGCAAGACCGCCATCAGAAATTGTGTTCCCTTTTGGAGTAAGCCAGTGAGCAACCGTAACCTTAAGAGAAGTATCATCAGTTATACTTACAAGCTCCTGCACAGACCCTTTGCCGAAAGTATTGGTACCGATAAGTGTCGCTTTATCATATTCTCGCAAAGCTCCAGCCAAAATCTCTGATGCAGAAGCCGAGCCTTCGTTTATAAGAATTACCATTTTTAGTTTGTCGGTAAATACATCGTAACCCTTACTTTTGTAAACCTTTGGATCCCTATTGCCTCCAAAGTCTTCGGTTACAACTGTTTTGCCTGCCGGCAAAAACCAGCTAGCCATATCAAGTGCCGCTTCTAGGTAGCCCCCCGGATTACCTCGCAGATCAAGAACTAATTTATTAGAACCCGACTCAACAAATTCTCTAAGTGAATTCCTAAAAAGATTTGGGGAAGTTGCAGAAAAGTTGTAAAGAGAAATAACAAAGACCCCCTCCTTGGTAAGCTTGGTATCAACTGTCGGTATATTTATATTTTCTCTAACTATATTTTTTACTATTGGCTCCTTAACACCTTCTCTGGCAAAGGTGATAGAAACAGAAGTCCCACTCTCGCCTCTTATAAGACCAATAGCTTCTTCAGTACTCATACCGATAGCTGGCTTTTCATCTATAGAAATTATTTTGTCACCAGATTTTACACCAGCCCTATAAGCGGGGGTACCTTTGAGAGGCGCAATCACGGTGAGTACTCCATCCTGAATAGCAATCTCCATACCAACTCCTCCAAAAGATCCGCTTATCTCCTCCTCAAAGGCCTTCGATTCAACCGGAGGAAAGAACATTGTATATGGGTCGTCATAAGAAGCCGCGAGTCCAGCGATCGCTCCCCAAACTTTGTCTTCTGATTTTATATCAGGAGTAGTAGAACTTTTTTTTACAAAATTTTGATCAAGAATATTCCAAGCTTTCCAAAAAGCAGCGAGATCAACATCTTCTGTTGAAGTTGCGTTTAGTATATTTAAAGGCGGCCTCTCTTGCATCGCCTTCTTTTCTCCCAGATTAAAGCCAACAAAAAAAACAACCCCGATTAGGAAGATCGCTATCGTAGCCTGTTTATATCTTTCGTTCATCATTTCTTGTATAATATATTATAACTTAAAACTAAAGAAGCCAAAAATGATAAGTACAAAAACTTATATGGGATGCAATTGGGTCGACCTCAATTCCCCGACCCCAGAGGAGATAGACTCGGTAGTAATCTCCTACGGCATAAATTCCAAAATTGCAAAGGACCTATCTTCCCCAACCCCCAAACAAGAAACTCTTGATTATGGCAACTTTCTTTATGTTGTTATCCACCTACCGGTATTTAAGCATTCCAGAAAAGAGTCCTTTGAGCAAGAAATAGACTTTGCTATAGGAAGCAAAAACCTTATCACCACAAGATATGAGAGTATCGATGCAATCCATCATTTTGCAAAAAAAATTGAAGTAAACTCAATACTAAACAGAGATGAGTATTTCAATCTTTTTTCGGAGATGATGAGAGAGATTTATGTTTTTTTGAACAACGAACTTTCTTATATGGAAGATTGGACCAAAGAAATAGAAAAAAACATTTTTAGAGGCAAAGAAAAGGACATGGTTTTTGCAATATCTTCTGTCGGCAGAAACCTGCTTAATTTTAAGAGAACAATTCACCCGCACGGAGAAGTATTTGAGAGTATAAAAAATATTGGCGAAAACAAGTTTGGTAAAGATTTTGCAAACGATATGGAAAACCTGATCCACGAGTGGAAAAGAATGATCTATCGACTAAACAATCAGATAGAATTAACCAATCAAATAAGAGAAACCAACAATTCTCTACTCAACACAAAACAAAACGAAACAATGAGGCAACTTACAATCATCAGCTTCGTACTGCTTCCACTTACTATAATAGCCCAGTTATTCGGCCTAAGCTTCAACTCCTTCCCTCTAAAGGGTGAGCCGAACGCCTTTTGGTTTGTAATCGGACTCATGATAGTATCAACCGTCACCACCTTTGTTTATGCAAAGATAAGAAAGTGGATATAGGAGAAAATTATAAATCGGAGATCCTGAGTAAAACGAATGGATTAAAAATTGAAAATTAAAAGATGGCAATAAAACTAAACAATACCCTAACCGGAAAGAATGACGAATTTAGACCGATAAAAGAAGGTGCCGTAAAGATGTACCACTGCGGACCAACCGTCTACAACTTCCCTTCTATCGGTAATATGCGTTCCTACATCTTGGCAGATAGTTTGCGAAGAATGTTTGAATATTTTGGCTATCAAGTAGAACAAGTTATAAACATCACCGATGTGGGCCACCTCGTAGGAGATGGTGACCTCGGAGAAGACAAGATAGAAAAGGAAGCCAAAAACCAAGGCAAGAGTGCCGAGGAGATTGCAAGATTTTATGAGCAAGAATTTTACAAAGACCTTTCTCTTTTAAACATAAACACCGAGAACACAAAGTTCCCCAGAGCGAGCGAACATATAGAAGAGCAAATAGAAATAGTAAAAATTCTAGAACAAAAAGGTTTTACCTACCCTACCTCAGACGGGATTTATTTTGATACAAGTAAATTTGCTGACTATGGCAAGCTTGGAAATATAAACCTAGAAGGAATCAGAGAGGGCGCGAGAATAGGAGAAAATATTGAAAAGAAAAACAGTACCGACTTTGCACTTTGGAAATTTTCCAAAGGAGGAGAGAAGCGACTTCAAGAATGGGATTCTCCTTGGGGAGTTGGCTTCCCCGGTTGGCATATTGAATGTTCGGCAATGAGCCGTAAATACCTAGGCCAACCTTTTGATATCCATACCGGCGGGATAGACCATATCCCCGTACACCACAACAACGAGATAGCCCAGTCACAATGTGCCTACGAAGAGCCTCTTGCGACCTACTGGCTCCACAACGAATTCCTCAAAGTAGACGGAGAAAAGATGAGTAAATCTCTAGGTAATGTTTATACTCTACAAAATTTGATAGAAAAAAAGATTCATCCTCTTTCCTTCCGATACTTCTTGCTCAGCTCTCATTACTCGACCCCTACCAACTTTACTTGGGAGGGAGTGCTGGGAAGCCAGAGTGCTTTTGAAAAATTAGTCTCTTCTTATCCTTCCCTACCCGACTCTCACGGCACAGACAAGTACCTACAAGAGCAGTTTGAGGAAGCGATATCTCTCAACCTAAACACCCCTATTGCAATCAGCCTGCTCCAAGAAGCAAGATCAAAAGAGATAATAGAGAGAATGGATTCTGTACTCGGACTCAACATAAAGTCCCTATCCGAAAATATGTACGAAATACCCAATGAAATTTTGGAAATAAAAAAAGAAAGAGACGTTGCTAGGGCAAACAAAGATTGGCAAAAGAGTGATGAGCTCCGCAAAACTCTAGAAGAGAAAGGTTTTGTTGTGGAAGATAAAGAAAACGAAAGTACCATTAGAAAAACTTTGGCTTCTTATTCTCGCACAATATAGTCGCTTTGCTCCTTATTGTGCGGAATGCGGGAATCGAACCCGCGCCTCAACCTTGGGAAGGTCGCGTCCTACCACTAAACTAATTCCGCTTATTATTTTTTATTATATCTTAAAAAAAGATATGTGTGGTAAAATTTTTGTATGTTAAAAAGATTTCTTGAGTGGATTGGGACAAAAGAGAAACTACATAACAATGAACACAAGCCACCTTTATTCAAAGAGGGCGAGATTTGGTGGTGTCATATCGGAGAAAATGTCGGAGTTGAAATGAATGGTAAAGGAGAAAGATTTACTCGGCCAGTTTTGATGTTCAAAAAATATGACCGATATTCTTTCCTAGCTCTTCCGCTCAGCACCAAATCCAAGACTGGGACTTGGTATGCAAGTATTACTTTCGGGGGAATTAATCAAGTTGTTAATTTATCCCAAGGCAGGACTTTAGATTACAAGAGATTGAAGGAGAAAATGGGCCAGCTTGATGAATCTGATTTCTCTAAGGTCCAACAAGCTTATTTTGATTTGCATCGCCCTAAAACATAGACCTCCCGCCATTGCTGGCGGGAGTCGTGGGTAACCCCAAATATACATATATTATAGCAGATAGAGAGTTTTAGGCAAGCTAATTTCTTTTCTAAATTAATACACTCCGCACAATTTTTTATACAACCCTCAAAACCCCTTATTTAAAGGTCTGTTTTTGTGCCCTATTTTATATACCCAAAAATTTACCTAAAAATACCGGAGAGGAAGTTTTTGAATTTTTGCCAAAGAGATGGCGAAGTGTTTGGAGGAGTGGTTGTCGCCTCTTCTTCTACAATAATGGCGACACTCTCCCCCGCCCGAGCAACATTAAACTTTTTGCGGATCTCAAACTCCATTCCCTCATCCGTCTGGATCCTGTTTAGATTTTCTTCTAAGATTTTTTTCCTCTCTTCTAGTTCTCGGCTTTCCTGTTGCATTCTCGCAAGAGCTTTCTCGGTTTCCACCTTTTTTTTATAAACTTTCCTTGTAGAGTTGCTCAGGACCACGAGTAGAAGTAGTAGTAAGCAGAATAATGCATACTTTTTCCAATCACCCTCGTTTTTTCTTTTTATTCCGCGCATGTTAATATTCTATCATGCTTTGGAACCCAAAATTTCAAAAATTCATAAGAATCGCCTCAATATTTGTGGCCGCGATCCTTATAATCGGGATGCTCCTAGTCTACATCCCTTTCTAGAACCTATTTCCTAAGTGTCCTGAAGCTAGATACTGAGGAGGTAACGGTTGTTCCACCACCTACAGCTTTTATTGAGTAGTAATAATTTGTGGCCGGGTTTAAGTTAGTTAGGGTTACCGTATGTGTAGTACCATTTGTCTCCAAACTAGTGACCGTACCCCCCAGGCTACTTTTCGAAGTACCGTAGATAACCGAGCCGCTAGAGGGTATATTTGTAGTCCATTTTATAGTAGCTGTAGTATTTGTTTTTGATAGTACCTGAAAAGACGATATAGAAAGTGTTGGAGAAGGGGCAACAGGAGTAGTGACAGATACCAAATTACTTGAACTAGAGTAATTTTTATTAGCATCATAGGCTCTTACAGAATATGAATACGTTGTAGCAGGAAGAACACCAGAATCAGAATAAGTGTTATTTTTTGTTGTACTAATTATTTGTGAATTTCTAGTAATCTCATAGCCATCTACCCCCACGTTATCTGAAGAATTGATCCAGGATAAATTTACCCTACTGCTATCAATGGCAGTAGCAGAAAGGTTGGATGGAGAAGATGGAGAACTTGTATCATTTACAGGAGAAGGGGTTGTTGTATTTAGCGCGGCTTGTAATGTCTTATTCATATTTACTCTGCCATAAGAATATATTGGATCAAAGCCTGTAGCACCAATATCATCGGTGTTTTGTTTTATTAAGTTTTGTATGTCGTTTGCTGATAATGATGGATTTTTAGAAATAACAAACGCTGCTAAACCAGCCACGACTGGAGCGGAAGCAGAAGTACCAGAGAATCCAGAATAACCGCCTCCTCTACTTGTGGTATAGACAGAACCAGGTGCAAAAACATCAACAATAGAACCGTAGTTAGACCAGGAATATCTAACATCATTAGAGTCACTGCCGCCGACAGTTAGGACATACGGATTGTCTGGCAGTGTTACATTTTCAGACTGATTGCCGGCAGAAATTGTAATAACTCCACCTTTTTTATTTAGATATTCAGCAGCACTTTTTATTGCTGAGCTTTCAGAAGCTCTATAACTCATGTTTACAACTCTAACACCACGATCAGCGGCATAGACAATAGAATTCGCCATAGCAGACCAACTACCATAACCAGCAAGATCAGATATCCTAAGAGGCATTATTTTTGCATTCCAAGAAACCCCGGACACACCGATTAGATTATTAGATACAGAAGATACGGTACCCGCAACCTTAGTTCCGTGACCATGGACATCACTCGTATTACTATTGTTGTCATAAAAATTCCACCCCGCTACACAGTTCTGAGCAAGATCTAAATGACTACAATCAACACCAGTATCAGCGATACCAACAGTTATGACTGTAGAACTAGTACCGCTATCCCAGGCCAGAGGAGCTGATATTTTTGGAAGAGCCCATTGCGAAGAATAATACTGATCATTGGGTATAACTTCAGGAGCAACAACCTCATCTGCCTCCACAAATTCCACATTCTCCTTGTCTGTGTTATTAATTCTATTTAAGACCTCATCAACAGTATCATCCTCACCTATATACACCATCTTCACACCAATACCTTTTATCTCGGTTTTTTCCTTGAGTTTATGTTTTGAAAGTATTTCATCTTTTTTAGACTGGCCTATATTTTCTTTAAATTTTATTAAAATATAATCTTCTGACTTACCGGCCTTACCTCCTTTTTCTACACTTGATTCAGTAACAATATTTTTATTCCTACCGACACTCGCGAGCAAAGAATCCCTTAACTCACCATTACTAGCCTCATTCCCGAGTGTATAAACAACAAAAGTAAAGACAACAACCAACAAAGCCCAGTTGAGAAAATTATTATTTTTCATTTCAATTTAAAAATAGAGTTTGTTTTCTAAAAGTAAACACTACCTAATATTATACCCAATAATATTAGGTAGTACTTTAATGCAGCTGTGGAAACAAGTTCTAGTCCGGCTTCATAACCTTTAGAAAGACGTCGTGTGGAATATCTACCCTTCCCCTCTCCCTCATCTTTTTCTTGCCTTTTTTCTGCTTTTCTCTCAGCTTCATTTTGCGAGTGATATCTCCTCCGTACATATGTTGAGTGACATCTTTTCTAAATGCAGAAATAGTACGAGAAGCGATTATTCTACCGAGAGCTTTAGCCTGAACCTTTATCTCAAACATTTGCCTAGGCATAACAGAAAGTAGTTTATCGGCAATTTTTTCCGCATCTTGCTCTACGGTTCTACGAGAAGCAACCCGAGAAAAGGCCGGCATCACCTCTCCGTTGAAGAGCACATCAAGTCTCGTGACCGCCGCTTCTCTCATACCAATTAGCTCATAGGAAATTGAAGCATATCCAGAAGAAACACTTTTTAGTCTATCAAAAAAAGATCGCATAAGCTCTCGGAGGGGCATCTCTAGGTGTAGCGCTGACCTACCATCACCAAAAACTTCAGTATCTACAATTTCTGCCTCGTGTTCATAGATAAGTGGCATTATGTTGCTAACATATTCGGCAGGAGTTATTACAGAAACTCTAACCCAAGGTTCTTCTATCCTTTTTATAAGACCGTCATCAGGAAAGAGAGAAGCTGAGTAAACAATCTCAACCTCGCCGTTATTTTTTGTAACAAAATAATTTATAGAAGGCTGGGTAACAATAAGGTCTAGGTTAAACTCTCTTTTGAGTCTCTCTATCACAATCTCAAGATGCAAAAGACCCAAACACCCGCACCGAAAACCTTTACCCAATATTCCAGAAGATTCTTCTTCATAGGAGAGAGAGGAGTCTGATAAGTGTAGCCTAGAAAGAGCTTGCTTTAGAGAAACAAACTCCCCCTGATCCTCTGGAAATATAGAAGCCCAAACAACAGGCTTGGGTACACCATAGCCGGGCAGAGCGGAAGCGGCTTCCCCTTGTTTGCCTATAGTGTCTCCGACTGAAGCGATTCCAGCACTTTTGATACCAGTTACAATATAACCAATTTCTCCTGGACCAAGCTTTTCTACCCGTCTTTCTTTCGGATCAAAAATTCCAACTTCCAAAGATTTGAATTTCTCGCCAGCTATCCTAAAAAGAAGCTGATCGCCAGATTTTACCTCTCCCTCAACAACACGAACAAACACCGATATTCCCTGGTGAGTAGAATATTTAAAATCAAATACCAAACAAGAAAGTGCTGATTCTTCTCTACCACTTGGAGCTGGCACCCTTTTTACAACTGTCCGAAGCAACTCTTCTACTCCTTCGCCCGTCCTACCAGAGACTTCTAGTATTGAATCCTTTTCTATCCCTAATATTTTTACAATCTCATCTTTTACTTCAGAGATTCTGGCGAGCGGTGAATCTATTTTACTTACAGCCGGTATTATAGAGAGGTTCATCTCTTTGGCCATATTGAGCACTGATATTGTTTGTGCTTGCACCCCCTGGGTAGAATCTACAAGAAGCACCACGCCTTCGACGGCAGTAAGAGCCCGAGATACTTCGTAAGCAAAATCTATGTGGCCGGGAGTATCTATCAAGTTCAGAATGTATTCTTTGTCGTCTATCCTTACCTGCCCTTCACTGCGTTCAGGACGGTTAGAATGATTAGATTTATAAATCATTCTAACCGGTTGCATTTTTATGGTTATCCCTCTTTCCCTCTCAAGTTCCATGGAGTCAAGAACCTGATCTACCATTTTGCGTTTTTCTACAGTACCGGTTATCTCAAGCATCCTATCAGCTAGGGTGGACTTGCCGTGATCAATGTGGGCAATAATACAAAAATTTCTGATATTTTTCATAGCTATTCAAGACTTTTTGTCTTTAGACTAAGAACTATACCCTTAAATTCGTTATTATCCAAGAGCTTTAGAAATAGCCCAGCTACAAGGATACCGATGATGCCGGATATAGCGCCATGCAAGAAAACTCCAAAAAACTTGTCCAGATTAAAAAAACCGTCAGAAATATTTAAAACAATATAAGTAGTAGAAGCGATCACAATACCATTCAAAAAACTTTCATATATCACTCTTTTTATATTTGAGAGAATGACACCAAACAATTCCTTGCCCAGACCAAAAAACAATATAAGGGTGCTCACAAAAATACCAAGAGAAAATGATAGTGGTAGTATAAGCACGCTTATCCTAAGATCAGATATTTTTAACCAACTAGAGACAAGGTTGAGGGTATTAGAAAAATTTAAGAAATATTTTATAAGTAAAAAAGCTGTAATTATAGAAAACAGGCCACCAATTAAATTGCCGAGAAGTGGTAATTTTGTTTTACCTAAAGCATAGTGAGATCTGGAAAGAAAAAGTTGCACCCCTTGAAATACCAAAGAAAGAACAAAGAGAGCAAAGACCGCAGCTGTAAGCCTGGTAGACGGCCAGTCAAAAACTCCCGAACCAAGCACCACTCGAACTATATGTGCTCTGAGCACAATAAACAGTGCAGTTGCAGGAACGGACCAAAATATTATGTAGCGAAGACCGTCTGTTATTCTGGAGACGACCTCTTCCGTATTTTTTCTGGCCGCAGAAACCGCCAGAGATGGAAATGCCGCCAAAGAGAGACTGACGCCAATAAGAGAGAGAGGCGCTGATTGAAGATTGAAAGCAAAGCTAAAGACAGCAATAGATCCTTCGCCCAGTCTGCCAGCAAGTATCACAAAAATAAAACTTACAAAACTTACGATAGAGAGCGAGAGCGTTCTTGGTATCGAGACCAGCGCAGTCTCCAAGACATCTTTCCATTTTATTCTGCTTGTAAACTTTGGTCTAAAATCAGAATTAATAACAAAAACCGCCTGAAGCAACAAGTGTAAAACCGCACCAAAGACAACTCCATAGACGACAGCCTTGATACCAAGCTCCTCTACCCCAAAAGTGATCCCAGCAACGATTCCCAAGTTGTAAAGTATTGGACTTAAAGAGTACAGGATAAACCTATTCTGGTATTGAACTATGCTTCCAAAAAAGTTTGATAACCCCAAAAGTAGTGGCGAGAGCAAGAGTATCCGAGAAAGTTTTATTATCTGTAAATTAACACTCTGATCAAAAGTAGAAAATATAGCCGGTATTATAATCGGCATTAATAAAAATAATATTAAACAAGAAACTATTATTGTTAAAAAAAAGACCGTAAATATTGAATCCGTAGCATCTCTTAGGTGCCCTTCTCCTTCACTTTGTTTTTTTGCAAAAAGTGGTACTAGAGCTGAAATAGAAACAAGTGAAGCAACTGTTACAAAAAGTAAATCTGGGATTCTAAAAGCAGCATAGTAAATATCCAATTCTGCTCCAGCTCCAAAGTTGTGAGCGAGAAGCCTGTCCCTACCAAGAGCAATGATTTGAGATATAAGGGAGAAGACTGCAAGCCAAAAAGCTGCCTGCTTTAGATTTACTAATTGACTAGATAATAGACGAAAAGCCTTTTGTACCATTGTCTAAAATGATACTACAAAGATTTTTTTAGAGCTAATCTAATATCCCGCCAACTCATTCAGCTTCGCTCTAGTCTTTGGTCCGGTAGAACCGAAGCCAGTAGTAGTTGGGGTACCAGAGATAACTATATTGTACTTCTTTTGGAAGGCTTTGAGTGCTGCTTCTGTGAGAAGGCCGAAGAAGCCTGTTGCTGAGTCTGCAGAGAGAAGACCTTCTTTGATGAGGACATTTTGGAGTGTTACAACATCACCACCTTTAGCTCCTCTAGATATAGGTTTGGTTAGTTTGGTTTTGGCTGGGACAGTGGTTTGAGTTGTTGCTTGTACCCCACTTGATTTTGGTAAGCTTGTTGAACCAATGGAAGTAATACCTAGAAGTTCATTGATCTTCATTCTTGTTTTAGGACCTATAGCACCATAACCAGTGGTAAGAGGAGTACCAGAAGAGACTATATTGTACTTTCTCTGGAAGGCTTTGATTGCTTCTTCTGTTATAGGGCCATAGAAACCTGTTGCTGAGTCTGCTGAAAGGAGGGATTCTTTGACCAGTAGCTGTTGGACTGTGATGACCTCTGAGTGCTTTGAACCTCGAGAGAGGTTTTGATAGATTGGTTTGAGGTTTGGATTTTTAGAGTTTACAGTAGTTGTTTGTCTAATGTCTGAAGATCCGGTGGTGGTTGTTTTGGTGTTTGCTGTTACTGTACCTGAAGTGGATTTTATATTAGGTATTGATGTTTGAGTTGTATTTTGTTCTACACCTCCTTTTGATGAATTTATTGAGGATGTGGTTGTATTTGAAATACCTGTGCTTGAGTCGCCACCAGAAGACGAGGACGATGTATTATTCAAAGGAGCAATTGGGGAGGTGTAAGTTTGCAAAAAATCTTCTACAGACCAGCCATCAATACCAGAGTCATAATTTACATTCCACCAATTAAAACCGTTATTGTTTGTCGGGCCACCAACGATAGTCCCAGTACTCCCCAAAGGTTGAGTCCCTAACAAAGTTCCATTCGTTGAGGCGGTAGCACGAACATTCAAATTAGATGTTACTTTTACTTTTTCTCCGGCTCTAAACTTAGTGCTAACATCTAATATAGCAGGTGTAGTAGTAGAAGTTGAACTGATTGCCAAAGTTTTAAAGGTTTGGTTAGAAGAAATACCCAGGTTTCCTGCAGCGTCTCTAGACCTTACTCTATAGTTGTAGGTAGTGTTTGGGGTAAGTCCGGTTAAGCTAACAAAATGACTGGTTACTCTTGTTACACTGCCTTTAATTGTAGAGTTAGAACCATAGGAAGTAGTTAGACCGTATTCCACCTGAGTGTCAGAAAGCTCACTGGTATTCCAAAGAATGGTAGCTGTAGAAGTTGAGATAGAGTTAGTAAATATATTAGAGACAGTAGGGGCTGTGGTGTCGGTGGTTAAGGCAAAAGGAGTGGCTTGTGCTAATGTGCTAAAAGTGATATTTGTTAAAGAAGGTAACATTCCTCCCATCCACATTGCCGGTTGATCCATAAATAAATTCGCCCAACCCAATATTTTGGTTTGCGACCGAGAATACTGATTATTCAAATACCCAACCTTTCCGCTTGGATGAACAGTTCTATTTAGTGCATCTGATATAACTGTTTTTGTTATACTTGTCCATTTGGTAGGATTTCTTCTACTAAGCCAAACTAATAAATTTGACATTTGTGTATTCCAAGCAGGATCTGGACTACCTGTAACTATAGTCCCACAAGTTTGCCCGACGGGGCAATAAAAGTAAGCGTATGAACCAACCTTTGTTGAATCACCAGGATAGTAAGCCCCAACCGGTACAGGTGTGGTTATAAAAGTACCCATCCTATCTAACATGTCGTCATATTCTTTTGGCCAAACTCCTTTTGCTATAGCAATTTCTGCATACTCTGTCACTGGTTTAGTAGAGTATGCTGTCATAAGAGCAGAAACTTGACCAACCCCAGTATAAGAAAGGTTCTGGAAATAACCCTTCCCTCCACTAGCTTGTTCTTGCCTGTAAAGTTCAGACATTGCCTGTTGAGCTTTGTTCCAATACTTTTCATTACCCGTCTCTTTATAAGCGGTGAGTAAAATTTGCATGGGCCACGTATAAGTACGGGTCTCACCACTTAAATTCCAATTAAACTTATTATTACCAGACAAAGAATTCCAAGCAAATTCGGCACGCTGAATTGCCGCCTCATTTAACCATGGGTCATTAGTTACAGCAGCCGCAATGAATAATCCTTCACCCCAAGTATGACTAGCTTTACCTACATACGCATAGCCGCTCAACTCTTCACCATGCGCAGAACCCTTTTCATAACGAGCAATTCCCGCATATTGCCCATAATCTTTTGTAATCCAGATCATATCTACACTTATAGAATGTCTCGCTGCTGACATACCCCATCTAAGTGCATCCTTATTACCAGTTCTTAAATAATGTTTAAAAGCATGTCTGACCCAATCATAATGAAGACCACTCATACCTTCCGCCCACCAAATATCACCATAGTCTCTCCATGTATAGGTACGAGGATGCGAGTATGGTAGTTCTTCTCCTCTTTCAAAGAGAGAAAACAGGGTAGTTTTCATAGAGTCAACTTCTCCACTCCATGACCTTGCAGGGTTGTCGTCTGCATATTTCTTTTCCCATGCGGTACCCATCCACTGATTGTACTTGTTTATATATTGCTGTAAGGTAGAATCAGTGGATGTCAAATTTTCAGGAGCAATACCAAAACGAGTCAGCAGCGCCTGTCTTTGTGCCAGCGTCAAATTGGGCAAACCTTCAGCTTCATCAATCAATACCGAGTCTGGTTGGTTTGCGTTTAAAATAGAAAATCTATCCCACGCATCCTCACCATCCCTCAACGGAACCGAACCTTCAAAAAAGGTGAGTATGATTTCATTTTGAGTAACTGTAATTTTTCTAGGCTGACGTTCCCAAAATTCTGGAATTATATAAGCTTTACCATCTACACGAACTATGCCACTCGTCCTACCGCCCCAATCTCCAACTACCGTACTAGGTCCGGAATATTTAACACTAACTCCGTTACCTTTTATCTCATACGCAAATCCGTACTTAGCTCCTTCTAGGGTTGGAGTTTGCCACCATTGTTTAACTTCTGCCGGTAAAGCAACAGATAAACCTTCTATAGTTGCTGTAGTATCGGATCCCGTTCTAAGTAATCGAACACGTAGGGCTTTATGTTTGACCGTTGTAGTTGTTCGGTTCCTTAATCTCAAATCATAGCGAGTTCCGTTGGCACTATTTGTTGACCTGATTTCCGCCGAAACACCTGTATTACCTAAACCAGAACCTGAATAAGCAGTAACAACAGAATCATCAAATAGTACCCACTCAATCACTGGCGACTGTGCGGTAGGAGTAACCGGTGTTATAGTTGGTATCGGAGTAGGAGTAGGTGTTGGACTGGGATTAGGAGTAACCGAAGCCGAAGCGGTTGTAAAGCTATAATTCTGTGAAGTTGCGAGATTACCAGAAGAATCTTTTGATTTCACCCGAAAATTATAGGTTGTTTCTGGTGATAAGCCGGCTATATTTACAGAGTGACTAGTGACCATACTAGTATTTAGTGTGGTGGAGTTTGTGTAAGTTGTACTCAAACCATATTCTACCTGTGTGTCCGACCCTTCATCTGTAATCCAGGCAATGGTAACACCAGTAGAAGTTATTTTTGAACTCGCAATCCCAGACAAAACCGGTGCAGTCTCATCTCCTATCGGCTCCGGGGTAACAAGTGTGTCAGGTGCTAAAATATTAAACTCATCTACCACATCATCATTGGCAAAAAACCCTCCACCGTACACACCTTGAGAACCCAAAGTAAATATAGAAGTATTTCCCCAAGAAAAAGTTATTGGTGTATAACTTTGTGAACTGACCAAAGAATCATTTAGATAAAGATTTGCTTTTCCGGCATCCCAAACTAAGCGCACTTTTAATACAACATCCATACCAAACAAAGTATCTTCAGTTCCACTTGGCACAAAATAACTTAAAGAAGCTGGGCCTCCAGTTTGAAAATAGAAAACCAAGCGGCCACTTTCTATTTTAGTTAAAAAACCAAAAGCTTTTTTTGTACTGTCATAAACATCAAATACGTATTTTGAAGCTGGAGCAAGTTTTCTTGTCTCAAAAGAACTGTTTGATTTCAAATAAAAATTCACTTCTCCGCTATTAGGATCAAATAACCCCCCGACTGTCGACCCAGTATATTTATAAAAAGCAGTATTGCTTTGTTGCTGACCAGGATTTTTGAAGTAAACCCCGTTTCCAACCTGACCCGAAACAAAGTTAACCGACCCAGTTCCTTTGACTACCAAAGTACCTGTAGGGCCTACATTGGGAGTAAGAGTTGCTCCATTAGTAGTTGCTGAAAGTTCCGAAGCTTCCCCCTTTATCAGTAATTTAGTCTCTAACGTTACCCCTAACACTTCCCCGTTGATTACAGCTGCCCTTTGTGTACCTAAATCAATATTGTTACCAACAACGAATAATACTAGTACACAAATAACCAAACAAGAAGCTAGTATTATTTTTTTCATATTTTATTAATTTTCAATTGGAGGCTCAGGCCTATCTTCTGGAGAATCATCAACTGGAGGTCTCGCACTATAGAAAGGGTCCCTACCAGCTTCTAGATTACTTAGTATAAGTACTACTTCTTGATTATCAGGGTTGGTTCTTTGTATTTCTCTAAACTGAGCAATTGCATCTTCTGCTCTGCCTAACCTGTCATATGAAAGACCGAGGAAATATCTAGCATTGGCATAATCAGGGATTATTGATACCGCCCTCTCAAAGGCAGCAGCAGCACCTTCATGGTCTCTGTTGTTGTACTTCAACATTCCAAGTTGGAAATATAGGTTTGCGTTATTTGGATCTGTAAGAGTTGCCGCTTCAACAGATCTTATCGCATTGGGTATATTGTTGCTTGCAACTTCTATCTGTGCGAGGATGAAGTAAGCATCTGTATAGTTACTCTTCAACTGAAGAGCTTGGTTTATGAATTCTCTAGCACCAGCTACATTTCCATTTATAAGTTCTAGTCTAGCCAAAGAAAGAGGGACCATCGGGTTATTTGGTGCTCTATTTTTTACCTCTACATAAGCGCTTCTTGCATTATCCAAGGCGCCTTGTATACCAACAGAAGCAAGAGCTTCGTATACTCTACCTAGAGTCATCCAGTTTTGATAATTATTTGGGTTAAGCGCAATTGCTTGTCTAGAAGCTTCTATACTATTTGATATTACAGTCTGTATTTCAGCTCGTTTTGTCTCACTTATGTTTTGAGGGTTACTGATACCACCTAGTACTTGCGACAATTCAAGCAGCGTGAGTTCAGAGAGATTTCTCCAGTAGCTATCGTTTGGTGACATCTGTATAGCTCTAGCCATCTTAAGTTTTGCTCCTTGCAAATCACCACCCGAGACCAAAACCAGACCTTTTTGGAAAAGATTTGCTGATATGTTCCTTTGCCAAACAAAATACCCACCAGCGATTGTCATAATCAGACAAAATACTATCCCGAAAACAGAAACGAAGTTGGCTTTTGGATTATTGAATAAGTTGAATTCTCTAACACCAAGAATACCTCTACTAGAGAAGAGAGAAAGGGAGAGGGCACTAAACACAAAAGCGAGAGTAATTGATGCTATGCCAGGTACATAAACAAACGTCATCGCCCAAAAGAAGATAGAGAGGAAGAATGTTGTTACTGTGAGATAATTCCCTTCTCTATCTTCACCACCAGCAAAGAGTGATCTAAACCCGACAATAACATACATTATTATAAAACCAATAATTGATAAGAAGCCCAAGATACCGATAGTAGAAAGAATTGTGGCTATAAGACTAGAACCGAAGTTAAAGTTTGTATTCCAGAAGCTTGTTATATTGACACTAAATGGTTTATAGAGATTCCACATATCAGAAAACTTGTTTGGTCCGACGCCTAAAACTGGATTTACCGAGAGAGAGTGCTTTACTATCTCAAAGGTGGTCTCAAAATTTGGTCTCACTTCAAAAGAATTTACATTGAACACCCCCGATAGATAATTGGAGACAGCACCGCCAGATATAAGCAAAACTACAGAAAAAACTAATACAATAAGTGCTGGGATATAATTTTTTAGATTAAAGACTGCACCATTTTCTCTGTTTCCTATAGACCAAGAGAACATTAGAACAAAATAAACAAGAGCAAACACACCAAGAATAAAGATAACCGGAGTAAAGTTTATTGCCCCGATAATAAGTAGCCCCAGAGCTAGAGTTGCATAGACAACATAAGACATCCTCTTACTTACATTTGACATATGCAACAAACAAAGGATACCGAGTATTACAGCACCGAGTATTATAGATGTATCAATTGCTCCTCCAGTTAAGAAGTTTGGTATCCTAGAAGCTATAGATACCGGAAGTACAGGAGCGACAAAAGCCCTGATTAACATATGGACCACAATTACAACACCGGAGTAGGTAAAAAACTTGAGAATTTGATTTATGGTCAAACGATCACCACCAACAGAAAAGAGTATAAGGAAAAAGAGAAGAGTCATTATAAGTATGAAGCCCGAAGTCCCAACATCAAATACTCCCCCAACAATAGAGAGCATTACATTTTTTGAAAAGAATGATGACACCAAAGCAATTACAGGAAACAAGGCTAATGGTAAAAGTATTTTTGTTTTTGGTATTGATATCCTCCCTACAGAAAGTGTCTTTGCCAAGAATAGAGCAATCAAAAAGACAAGGATTGTAGCGAGCATACTTATCTTTGCAGAATAAAGCGGGAATGTCGTGCTAGGCAAAAAGAAAACCGGTATTAGAAAAACGAGAGCCACCATTACATACCTAAACAAATTACTGAAGTTAAAATTGCTTGTTTGTTGATCCATATCTATTTATTAATTCTTTATAATTTATAATTCTTTATCGATTGTACCACCTGACTATCAGATCTCAAGTATTCGTAAAACAACACATTCTGCTTGTTTATGAACAATTCATCCGTTGGTCCGTGCAGCTCGTTACCAAGCTTTACCAGAGTAAACTGAGACCCTTGGATAGATTGTCCAGAGACAGCTGACTGATTGTTTGATTGCAGATAAAAGACGTTATCCAAAATAATTTCTTTACTATTATTCTCTTTTATCTTACCGAAGTAGACCTGCCCATTAGAAAGGAAAACAGCGCTATAAACACCATTAGATTCACCAGATAGATACTTATCATAAAAGTAAATACCTCCCAAAACCAAAACTCCAATAAAAAGCAGGGCCAGAATAGCTTTTATAAACCTTTTGGCAACAGAAGCAAATAATAACTTAAAGCGGGGTGCCCTTTTTACTGATTCATCTGAAGATCCATCAGTTTTTTGGGGTTCAAACGAGTTAAATCTTATTTCATTCATATTATTTATTATTATACATTTTTTAAAATTTTTCCTCTGTTTACTGTTAAAAACTTATCTAAACTTAACCCCACCTCTTACCTTGGTACCACCCCTCACCTTTTCATTAGGGACACCGTATTGTCTAGAGGCTGAATTAGGATCACCCCCAGGACACGCACTAAACGTCCAACCACTGTTTCCTCCGTTGTCAGTTGAGTTTGCTCCAGCGTACCAACTTGCTCCTCCTGTAGCTGTGACATTTGTAATTGTAAGATAATCAACACAAATAGTTCCACTAGCAACAGAGAGAGATTCTGCCCCACCACCAGCAACACCTGAAAGAATAGCCACATTTCCAGCAGAAGCATTTGTAGTAAAATTAGTTACGGTTTGAGTGGTCCCACTTGCCAAAATAACCCCATCAAGCACACCACCATTATCAAGAGAAAGTGTGTTGAAAGTGTTGCTTTGGTTTATCTGTATATTTCTACCTGTTATAGATAGGTTATAATACGTTTGAAAACCACCCGCCCAAGTCTTGGAGGCTGAGGAAGTATTACTTACAACAATAGTAGAAGTTTCTTCGTTCAAAGTCAGGTTGGTAGCGGTAGACGCATTCCAAATAGTACCAGTTGTTGTGACTGTCCAAGTCCCAGTACCCATATCCAAAGTACGGGTTCCAGTACCAGTTATACTGACAGATGCAGCCGTTACATTAAAATCGTTGGCATCAAGATTTCCATTGTTCAACGTCAGTGAAAAAGAGCCAACATAAGCATCTTGTAGAGTCAAAGAACCACTCACCATAGAAATACTTACTGTACCAGAACCAAATGACTTTCCTGCCGATGTAAGTGTATAAGCTCCTCTACCCTCAAAAGTTAAATTTGGCGAAGATGAGAAGCTAGTTATACTTGAATTTAAAGTTAAAGAGCCATAAATAGTGTTGCTGGTAATGTTATTAGCAAGAATTGGCGTATTACCTTCATTATAAGCACTAGCATCAATGTTTTTTCCTAAACGAGGCATGTCTAAAGAAACGGAATTATTGCCACTAAAGGAATTGTTATCAAAAATAACATCATCCTGTGGCAAAGGAACCCTGCCTGTCCCTCCCGTACCACCAGAACTATTTGCCCATTCGTTTACATCTGACCAGTTGCCTGTACCACCAACCCAATAGTTTGTGGTAGCAGTGGTAAAAGTAAAATCTGCACTGTTTCCTCCAGCGTCTCCACAAAGCCCTGTTATTGCAGAGCAGTCATAAGAAGCCTCCAAATCTATATCTCTAAAATCAGCATTAGCAAAAGCTCCACTGGCTCTGGTTACACTCCTTTGAACTCCCAAAATATTACTTGTGACCAAAACCCTACTGGTAGACGAATATCCAGACATAGTAAAGCCATTAAGATTTAGAGCACCAACAATTGTAACCTGAGCAGATTTTGAATCTATAAATGTCAGATTATCTTGCAACGTTAGAGTACCAGAAGAAACAGTTATATTTGGCATTAATTTCCCCGCTGTGGTCAAATTACCTATATTCCCTGAGATTGAGGAGTTAGAAGGAGTATAAGTCATACTCGCTCCAAAGGTTATTCCGCCACCGCTAGCAATTGTCAAAGAAGCAGTCCCATGTGTTAAAGTTCCCGTAAAATTGGTCATAGTTACGGAAGCAACAGTAATAGAGGCAGATATGTTTGAAGTACCAGCGCCAGAGTTTGCATCAAAAATTACATCATCGGTAGAGCCAGGAACAGAAGCATTGTTTGCCCCTCCTGAAGTATCAGACCAGTTTGTGTTTCCAGTGGCGTTCCAGTTGGTACTACTTCCACCCCCCACCCAATATCTCGCAGCCGCAAAGGCATCATTAGGATTTGCCAAAAATAGAAAGAAAAATACAGCTAAAATGATTATTCCTTTTTTTTGATTACTAAATTTCATTTTATTTATTCTAATGCTTCTTGTTTTGAAGATTTGTTTACCGAATTGACCCAAATTTTAAATCTCTCAACCTTCATTTCTTCTATGTCTTCTTGACTCATTTTTTCATACTGATCTTTTGTAAAGTTGAGTGCATCATTGTATTTTATTCCATTTACTTCATAGGAGAATCTTACCTGTACCATTTCTCTATTTGCAATTTTTACATTTTCTACACTCCCCTCATTTTCTGTAACAAAACTATTATCAAGATCAATAAAGTCTTTTACTTCATTATTCTCTCCCCTTCCAACAAAAACAAACAGGACCAGGACTGCAACCCCCAAGAGAGACAATAAAATTTTTGATTTATAATTTTTCATTTTTGAATATTAGGGTGTTATTTCTGGTAATAGCTTGACATGTTTTTTGAATTTGCTATAATACATTTATATTTGGCATTAGCCACGTACTCTCTCGTAAGAGAGAGAATATTCAGGAATAAAGACGGAGAAATCCGTTCTTTATTTTTATAATATCATTACTATCCAGCTTACCCATCCTTTCATACATTCTAGAGGAACTGAACACCCTAACCTGAGAAAGGTTGGCTATATTGATCTTTTGTCTAAAAGATATTGCAACAAACCACGTACCTTCTTTCTTTTGTGTGGTTAGAGGTATCCCAACAAAACCATCCTTACTTAGTTTTTTATAAACAAATACGGGTCTAGAAAAAGATTTTCCCTTTCCATTTATTTCTATGCCAATATTTTCACCAACAGCGCACCACCAAATTTCCCCATCTTTAAACAAAGGCGCTACAAGATTATGGTTATGAATCTTTTCTTTTAAACCTATCCATTCTAAAAATCTTTTGATCATTTTATTTAGGATGTTATTTCTGGCGAAAATACTGGTTCTGGGACAGGAGTATTTTCTACCACTGGAGTTAGTTCTGGGACGACCTCACCCCCTCCCTCTCCTTGCGAAGGAGAGGGAGTTGGCTCAACGACTTCTGGTTCTGCTCCTGGCTCCCCACTTAAATTAAGGGCGGCTGGGGGGGTTATTTCTTCTGTAGTAGTTGCAGTAGTTTCTGGGTTTGACTCAATAGGAGATGTGGTCGTAGCGGTACTTGTCGCATTATCTCCCAGAATTATAGGAGTCTCATCTGGAGTAGGTAGCGTTACTCCCGCTCCATTTACAATTGCCTGCAGTTGATCTTTGTTTATACAAACATCGTCAATACAAAGTTCCTTTGTCTCTACCCTATCTGCTGTAATCTTGCTTACAATCACATTGGCCATCTTTACAAAATTTTGTCCGAATTCAATACCGATTGATTTAAAGAAATTAAACAGACTTGCCCATCTACTAGAAGTTTGGAAGCCTTCTGGTGATATGTTGTTATTCTGTGCGTCTCTCCAACCGCTTTTTACAAAAGCGATCACTGTCTCTGCGCTATCCATTACAATCTCCGTTGTAGAAGCCTGATCAGGTTGGATAGGTCTTATATAGTTTGTTGTGGTTGCATTGCTTATAGCAACACCAATTATATGTCCACTTCCAATAAGCTTCGTTGCAGCACCCGGAGTCGTACTAGAAAGTGTAAGATAATCACCGACCTGGATAGGTCCGTTTTCATTTGAGATTCTCACTGGTACCTGTCCGGCAATGGCGACGAGTACGTTGTATTTTGAGTATTCAGTATCACAGTTTATATCTTCGGCGTAACAAATTGGGCCGTTACCAATAAATCCAGGGTTTGTTGATATTATTCCTAACGGCTCATAACCTTCTTCTGTAAGTCCTTCACTCACCGCAACTCCTGCCTTCTTTACAGTTTTTTGTTTATTTTTATCAAGAACCACAATCTCTCCCGGTTCTGGCTTATTGTAAGGATCTGCAGCTCGGAAATACTCTGCAAGGTCAGCAGCGGTAGTTGTGTACGCAACAGCTGAGGCGCCTCCTTGGATTTTACCGGCAACAGTCTGCGAACCGTCTGCAAATCCGATAAAGTAGTTGCCTGTAGTTCTGCTTGCATTTGCAACCCCGAGAGTAATCAGGAGTCCATCAGCGTCAGTACCAGTGTTTGCATTGTCTATCCTTGTTATATAAGTAGAGGCCTGACTACCTTGTACCGTAAAGTCATATGTAAGAGTAGAGGTACCGACTGCAGCATTTCTATTTGTAGAGTCCACAACGAAAGCCGCATTGCCTGACCCATCATAGATATTGATAGCACTAGTGCTAGACATGTTCATAAAGAGACCTCCCGCAGCAGTAAAGCCAGACATAAATGTTGAACCTGATGAGAAGAAGTTGAGTAGGTTTGCAGTCTGGCCAGTTGCTGCGGTTATATCTATTCCAGCCGCGGTATTACCCGCAGAAGTATCGACTTCAAAAACTGGCGTACCGCTTGCCATCTGAATAGAGAAAGCTGTGGTAGAAGAAAGTTTTTGTGTGATGCCTCCCCATTCACTAATTACAATCACATCCGATCCTGAAGTAGTAGTTGCAACCCTAAGAATATCTAAACCAGAAGCGCCCTGGAGAGTAAGGGTTGCGTTTAGGTTTGTGGTAGTTGCCACTCCAAGCCTTCCACTAGAAGTAAAGGTGCTGGTTGCGGTACCGCCAAACCAAGCCTGATTTGCACTAAACATTGTAGAGCTTGCTTGGCCATAGAGGAGCATGAGTGAGGTTGTCGCGCTCTGTCCTGCTGCTGGATGTGTCCACGCATCATAAGAAGACAGTCCGCCGCCGCCAACACAATTTCCATTTACCGCATAACACCCACTAGTAATATTCATCCCAACATTGCTTGTTGTGGTTGCTTGACCACTTATGTTGAGACCTCGGAGGGTGGTAGTACCGAAGCCATCACCTGCTATCTCTAGTGCACTGATAGATGTGGTTGCAAAGGTAGAAGCAGATGAAGTAGAGAGATAGAGGTTACCTCCTGCGTTTCTAAAGGTCCAATGATCTGTTGTTATAGAGGTACTGTCTGAAAGAGCTAGTTGAGGTCCTGTAGAAGAAGCTACTTGGAGTTTCCATTTTGGAGTTGAAGTACCAAAACCAAACAAACCCCCTGGTATTAATCTGCCACCTTCAGCATTGTTAGCCATAAACACCAAAGAAGAGTTGGTTGT
>CAZHPR010000002.1:97885-104109 GCA_964534305.1 uncultured Candidatus Saccharibacteria bacterium | reverse complement strand
TTTATCTGTCGCTTATCCTCACCCTCAATCCTCCTACCCATATAATACCTACAATACCACTCAAACCAACCCCTGGGGTCATCTTTGTATATCCAACTTTTTTTCTTCCAAACAGAGAGGGGTTGTGAAGCGTCGACTCCAAAATAGTTCAAGCTTTTGTCGTGCCCTTTTACCCCCTCCTTGTGCAATTTTGCTTTTGTAAACCAATCTTTTGGGAACTCCTTTTTTGAGTCGCGCATATACCGACCACCAAAGACTCCCAAAGCAAGCATCTGCTTTGGGGTAAGGTCAGGCTTGAACTCAAGGTCAAAGTTTTTGCCCACAGGCTCAACCAGCTCGTATCTATACCCTTTTTGCATTTTATTATTTACAACAACGACCTTTCTCACTCTTTTTTTGTCCTTGCTTATTTTTTTGCTAGGCTTGATCATAAGACCATTTTAACACCTAATAAACACTTTTTACTATATAAAGTAAGTAATTAGTGTATAATATAACCATATGGCAAAAAGAATAACAGGCGTAGGTAGACAAAAAAAGTCTCGTTCAAGAAAAACGAAAAAACGCCTAGCAATAAAACACAGCAAAAAATCAGCGAAATAAATTTTATTTTTAATTTAAATTTATATGAAAGGATTTTTGGACTTTATAAGAGAGCAAGGAGTTGTTGGACTTGCGGTTGGTTTTATTTTGGGAGGGGCGGTCTCAAAGGTAGTATCAGCACTGGTTACTGATATTGTT
This sequence comes from uncultured Candidatus Saccharibacteria bacterium, assembly GCA_964534305.1. Taxonomy (GTDB): domain Bacteria; phylum Patescibacteriota; class Minisyncoccia; order Phycocordibacterales; family WO2-35-19; genus CAZHPR01. Next base: position 103,368 of record CAZHPR010000002.1, on the reverse strand, counting down.
AATCCTATACTGGGAGTGACCCTAGGGGCTGCGGAGGGTCTCCGGACAGCTTCTTTCAAGATCGGCTCTGCGGAGATACTTTACGGAGACCTCTTAAGCGTAGTGATAGATTTCGTAGTGATTGCGCTTGTGGTCTACTTTGGAGTAAAGATTCTAAAATTAGACAAGCTCGACAAGAAAAAAGATTAATAAAAAAAGCGGCGTCTCACTTCGACGCCACTTTATGAGGCCAACGATCTCTGACTGTCGCCCGATGTGGGGGTTTTCTCGCAAGCCTTTCAAGCTCTTGGGAGGTAGACTTCCTCAGCGCCTCTCTTGTCATGTCCCTCTGTTTACTAGGGAGACCATCTTCATTTTCTCTCAACCTCAGTTGGTAGGTATACTCATGATTCTTCACAAGTGAAGCTATCATGGCATCACAAACCGGACCAGCCTCAGGGAAGAGAGTTAGGAATTGGTTCAAAGAGACACTCATCCCAGGATAAATTCCATCCCTACCAACATCAGAATCGAACGAGTGACAAGCAAGATTTCTTGCATACCTCGGCCCAACAACAACCAAAACATCTTCGCCCCCGCAAGAAGATTCGTGAGCCAGAGACATTCTATCGTCGTGAGATCTCTTACAAGAAAGACATCTGTGCTCAGAAAACCCCTTATACTTAGGGTCGTACATTTGTGGAATAGCCATGTGGCTTGACCCCTTTAAACTAAAAAATTTACAACTGTTTTAGAGCGTATTACAAAACTAACTGTCTAGTCAAGTTGATACCTAATTAACAAAAGTTAGAGCCTTGCCGGTTTTGCCAGCTCGGCCAGTACGACCGATTCTGTGTACGTAGTCATCATAAGTTGCGGGCAAGTCGTAGTTGATAACATGGGTAACATCATTTATATCCAACCCACGAGCAGCCACATCGGTTGCAACTAGTATTTGGGTAGCGTCATCTTTAAAAAGCTTGAGTGATCTTTGTCTATTTGAATGATTTTTGTTGCCATGAATAGAAACTGATTTAAATCCTCTCTTTTCTAGTTCTATGGAGAGCTTTTCAACCCCATGCTTAGTTTTACCAAAAACAATAACCTTCTTGAATTCATCCCTTATAAGTAAATCGTGTAAAACATCTATTTTTGACTTTGTACCGATACGGACAATATCTTGATCAACATTTTTTGAAGAGTCTTGAACCTTAACAGAAATACGAACCTCATCTTTGAGAAAACTAGAAATAAGCTTTTCTATATCTGGAGAAAGTGTCGCAGAAAAGAAGAGTGTGTGTCTCCCCTCTCTCATCTTAGCCATTATAAACTTCATATCGTTTACAAATCCCATATCAAGCATCCTATCAGCTTCATCGAGTACAATAGTACCGAAAGTAGCGAGCCTAATTTTATCCTGCTCTACAAGATCCTTTATCCTGCCGGGAGTACCGATGATAAAATTATTTTTATACTTCAGTTCTGATATTTGTTTCCTTATCGGAGCACCACCCACAGCACAAACAGAAAAGATATTCATATTTGGCGTAAAAGCTTTCAGTTCTGTCTGTATCTGAATTGCAAGCTCTCTGGTAGGCGCAATTATAATAATGTTTTCTTGTCTGTCTCTCAATACTTTGTCTATAAGAGGTATGAGGAAGGCGGCGGTCTTGCCTGTGCCTGTGTTTGCAATACCAACAACGTCTTTACCGAACAAAATATGTGGAATTATTTTATCCTGAATTGGAGTCGGCGAAACATAACCCCTACTTAGGATTACACTTTTTAGTTTTTCGTTTATATTAAAATCAGAAAACAAGTGCTCCGCCTTAAAGACTTCTACTTCTTCAGTAATCACAGCCTTTTGTATAAACTTGGAATGATTTATACTTTGTTCTGCAAAACGGCCTCTGCCTCTATTTTGATTTCTGTTTTGGTTTCTATTTTGTAAACCAAATCTTCTTGGAGAAAAGCTTCGTCTGGCGCCATTTACACCCGAACCATTACTTGATCTACTACCCGAAAACTGCCTTCTAGGAAGGCTACTTCTTGATCTTTTTTGCATATTATATATTACGTAAGGATTAATTCTCTTGAGACCCGTTAAGATTATTAACCCTACAAGTATCGATGAGTGTGACTTACCTACTTATCTTAGCATACTCAGACTATTTAGTCAAATATCATAACCTCTTCTTGATCTGCTATAATTCAACAATGAAGGTTCATCCGCACAAAAAGGTTATTTATGGGCTAGTAATCGCCCTTGTTGGAGTTATTGGTTTTTCGATTTGGGGATATTTCAAATATCAAGACTTGAGTAGGTTATACACAAATCTAACAACAGAAAAACAATCTTTAGAACAAGATCTAGCCTCAACCATAGAAGAAAAGGATTACATTTTCTCAAAACTAACCTCCGAACAACAAAAAAATCTTGCCTTTGAAGAACAAATAAAAAGTATCGCAAGTACTGTCGGTACTCTTGATAAACTATCAAAAACAGACAAGGAATTGTTACAAAAATATTCTAAGGTTTATTTTCTAAACGAACACTATGTACCAGAAAGACTCAGTTTAATTCAAAAAGAAAATACCCTAGAAGAAACACGGGACTACTACATACACACCGAAGTTCTACCCTTCCTAGAAGAAATGATGGCCGCCGCAAAAAGTGATGGAGTGTCGCTTAAAATAGCCTCGGCCTATAGATCTTTTGGAGAACAAACTTCTCTCAAAAATAACTACAAAGTTGTGTACGGTTCTGGCGCAAATCAGTTTTCGGCCGACCAAGGATATTCAGAACACCAGCTCGGGACCACTTTAGATTTTAGTACCGAAAAATTGGGTTCATCTTTTACAAGTTTTGCCAACACTGATTCATACAAGTGGCTACTAGAAAACGCTCACCGATACGGCTTCATCCTTTCTTACCCAGAAAACAACAAATACTACGAGTTTGAACCTTGGCACTGGCGATTTGTTGGCAAAAAACTAGCCCAAAGACTCTATATAGAAAAAGAGAACTTCTACGACGTAGAACAAAGGACTATAGACAACTACCTAATAAACATATTCAACAAATAAATTTGCAAAATATTACAAATGTGTTAATATAAAGGAAGAAGCACTTTTGGGATAGAGCTTTGAGAGAAGGCCGCGACTAGAAGTTGCATGCCGCAGATTTCTCCCTTTGCTTACCCTATTTTACCCATAAGGAGTTTTCATGCTCATAAGAGCCCTTGCCGTGCTTGTACTATGCACGACAATCGTCTCAAGAACGGAAACTAGTTTTGAGCTTCCTAGACGGAGTCACAATCTTCCGTCTTGCACCACAAAGCCAGAGCTTCTGGCAACTTGGTACGGTGAGCCGTTCCATGGCAGAGCCCGCTTTGACGGAGAGAAGTTCGATATGAACGACCCATCCGTTGCCGCTTCGCCGGTACTGCCCATAGGCACCCGACTTATGCTCCGCAACAAAGATACGGGCCAGCAGCTCTTGGTTGTGATCTTGGACCGTATGCCAAAAGAGAAGAGGAGTAACCAGATAGACCTCTCAATGGCAGGAGCTCTAGCGCTTGGGTTTAAAGAGGTGGGCAGTGCCTACCTCGAAGCTGAGATTGTTGAATAGGCAAACGTCCTATTACCCCCGGGTCTGAATTGACCCGGGGATTTTTATACACCGACCTTGGTTGCTGCAAACTTCTTTTGGAGACCTAGGATAAGAAGTCTTGCATCCTCTGGGTTGGCAGCATGATTTATTATTATATCCCTACCACTCCCAGCGGTCTGCACATGGAGAGTCCCGAATCTAAAAAGAGTTTCTATAAAACCCCTCGTTTCTATTGTTATATCTTGTATCTGCTCGTAATTAAAGCTGGTTATCTCTCGATGAAAAAAACCTTTCTGTTCTATATCTACTATTCTTCTATCTGTTATCACCCAAACATCTAGGTAATAATCCGTCCATTCAATAAAAAAGAATACCCAAATAAGAAGCAGGTAGATAGAATAAGCAAACATTTCAAACTGCCATTTATCCAAAAATTCAGTTATATAATTTTTGAACGAGTCATCTATTGGGAAAAAGTTTGAAGAAACAACAGAGACAAACAAAGCTGGAAAGATAGCCATTACAAAAAGTAGTATGATCGTGGGTAGCATAACCCAATAATGTCTCCTTAAAACCCTTACTATATTTTCTCCTTCATCAAGCTTCCACATAAATTTAATTTAAACTAAAAAAAGCAATCGACAAAAGTATTGCACACACCCCAAGATAAACAGCTTCGACAAAAGCAAAGAATGCCTTGCTAATACCGTATCTCCTCCAGTGAAAGAACAGAACAATAGAAACAACAGCAACAAAAACTGTCACCAAAGAAAATACGAGACCGGAGATAGAGCCATATCCCCAATTGAGACGAGATAATATTTTTTCGAACAAATCCATCTTAATATAATTAAAGCATTTTTGATAAAATACTCAATGCCTCGTCCTTGTTGTTGGAATTCATTAGCTCTTCTTTTAGATCTTTTTCCACCTCGAGACCTGATAAGTAAGACTTAAAGTGCTTTTTCATGACAGCAAAACTTTTTATACCGCCCAAGTTTTTATCAAACAATTCTATATGCCCTTTGAGCGCTTGTAGCTTTTCTTTTTTTGTAGGAACCTTGTTGGCAAACAAAAAGGGATTGCCAAAAATGGCCCTACCGAGCATCACCCCATCAGCCCCACTCTCTTTTGCCTTTTTGTAAGCGTCTGCCACGTCCAAAACATCACCATTGCCAAAGATAAGGGTTTTTTCTCCCCCTCTTAAAGTAAGAGGGGGTTGGGGGGTGTTATCCCTTATCTCCACTGCTCTCTTAATCCTCTCCCATCTTGCGGGAACTTTGGACATCTCTTTTCTCGTACGAGCGTGGATTGTGATAACTGCCGGTTCAGCTTCCAAGAGTAGCGGTAGCCAGGTCTCTAGTTCATCCTTGTTGTAACCAAGACGAGTTTTTACCGACACGGGGATTTCTTCTTTACCAAGTCTTTTCGCGGCTTCTTTTATACCTGCCTTTGCTGCACTTATGATCTCTTTTGCACGATCTGGATTTTTTATCATCGCCGCTCCGGCTCCCTGCTTTTCGACACTCTTGTCAGGACAACCCATATTGATATCAAGCCCATCAAACCCAAGCTCTACAACTAATCCTGCCGCTTTTTTCATATTTTCTGGATTACTACCAAAAAGCTGAGCCACGATCGGTCTCTCTATTTCTGAATATTCCAAATCCTTGAGCAGTTTTTTCTTGCCTTCCTCTTTTGCTAGCACTAGCCCGTCCGCGCTCACAAACTCTGTCCACGTCACATATTTTTCCAAGGGTAGCCCTTGGAATTTTTTAGGCTTGTTTTGCTTTGAATACTTGGCAATAATATGTCGAAAAGCAGAGTCGGTAACATCTGCCATCGGCGCTAGACAAAGTATTGGTTTTTTATTATCCCGCGAAGCTTTAGC
>CAZHPR010000002.1:18213-97785 GCA_964534305.1 uncultured Candidatus Saccharibacteria bacterium | reverse complement strand
CTGCCATCGGCGCTAGACAAAGTATTGGTTTTTTATTATCCCGCGAAGCTTTAGCGAAGTGGGACCAAAAATTATTCATTAAAACATCCTACCATAATAACTCACCCCTAGCCCCTCTCTTAAATTAATAGAGGGAAAATCAAAAAATATATAAAAAGAATGCCCCCTTTTCCACAGAGCTTTGAAGTCGAAACTACAAAGTTGTTGGAAACGGGGGGCTTTCATGCTCTTTCTCGCAAGCGCGAGCTTTTGATCAATCAGGCGCCTTGATCTAAGCTCGCGCCGGCCGTGCCGCCGGCGGTCAGGACTTGGTGGCGGTGTGGTCGGCGATCAGGGCAACGGACGAGAACGCGGCCTTATTTTCTAAGCGGTTGATGGTGGTGCCGAAGGCACCGGGGGAGGGCGGGGATTCGGAATAGCGCATTTTCTCTCCTTGTGAGGCGTGGGCTCAAGTCCCACAAACCTCTGAAGAACTGTATGTTTATAGTATAGCACAACCAAAAATTATGTCAAGAGTTTTACAAGTATTTTTGTATTTTGTCCAAACTTGTGTCAAAAAATGGCTTTACAGAGCCATTTTTTGACACACACCAAAAATTTTGTTAAAAATTGAGTTCTATTTTGCCACCCGGTTTTACCTCTCCAGAGAGTATCTTCTTTGCAATCAAATCCTCTACTTCCGTCTTTATGGCTCTATTTATAGACCTTGCCCCAAACTCTGGGTCGCTACCCTTTTCTACCAAAAAACTGATTATTGGTTCAGATATTACAAAGTCATAACTCTGTTCTTTGAGTCTCTCTTGCAATTTATGAAGCTCTAATTCTGCAATCTTTTTTAGTTCTTCATTTTTTAATGGGTGAAATAGAACAACGGCATCAAACCTGTTTATAAGCTCTGGGCGATATATTTTTTCCGAAATTATTTTATCTATGACGGTATCCTTCTCCTTTATCAAATCCCCGCCCCTCTTTATAATCTCCCAGATATAACTACTCCCCGCATTTGAAGTGGCGATTATGATAAGGTTTTTGCAATTTACCTTACTACCTAGAGCGTCGGTAAAAAATCCTTCATCAAGTATCTGCAAAAATAGATCCAGAACATCTCTAGACGCTTTTTCAAACTCATCCAAAAGAAGCACTCCGTACGGATTGTCTCTTATATGAGAAGAGAGTAGTCCGGTTTTGTTCTCCGTAAAATTACCAATGAGTCTTTGCATCGCAGTGGCGTCGTTATATTCAGACATATCAAAACGAACCATCCGATTTTCATCACCAAAGAAGCTCTCAGCGAGGGCCTTGCTCGCTTCTGTCTTGCCGACACCGGTAGGACCGAGAAATATAAACGAAGCTATCGGACGCTTTGGGCTTACAATACCAGATCGCGATCGTCTAATGCTGCTACTTATTGCAGAGACGGCCTCGTTTTGTCCGATAAGTCTCCGATGGAGGATTTCTTCTAGGTTTATTATTTTATCAGCCTCTTCTTCCTTAACTGGCCCTACAGAAACTCCAGTTTTTTGAGATATAAATTCAAGCACATCATTTTCTTTTATCACATTGCTGTCTTTGGAGATTGAAAACCTAACTATATCTTCAAGCAAATTGAGAGCCTTCTCTGGCATCTCACCGTAAGTTATATACCTCTCGGCAGATTCCGAGAGCGATCTGACTGAAGCAAAAGTAAACACAACCCTATAATCCCTCTCGAGCAAAATAGCTTTTTCCATTATGGCTGGAAGAGAGGCCTCTACCCCGAGCTTGTCCGGTACGACCCTTTCAAACGACTGAAGTAAGCCGGAATTTGATTCTATAAAGAAGTGGAAGTCTGGATTTGTGGTATGAGCGATTATATGTACCAAACTAGAAGATAAAAATTCTTTAAACATTGACGGTACATTGACTCCAATACTTCTACCGCTCGCCACAAAACCAGAGAGATCTTTTATATAAAGGATAATATTACCAGCATACATAGCCTCCTTAAAAATTTTTACTATTTCTGACTCTAGTTCCCCTTTATTTTTGAAAGTAGCAATAAGAGATATAGTATCTAGTTCTACCACATTTTTGTGTTCTAGAGAGGGAAGTGCAATGCCTAGGTTTATCCTTTTTAGCAACCGAAGTACGATATCTCTCGCACTGGATTCATCATCATCAATAATCAGAGCATTGGCACCCTCTCTCCTATCTAAAATATTTTCAAGAAGATCAACTTCTTTGGACCTGAAGCCATTGTCTATATCTATTCCAGAGAGCATACTACCTCGGTCCATAGATATACCAAACTTACCGATATCAGAGACATTGCCATAAGACCAGCTAGTGCCAATTGACGGTATACCGCCCAGATTGTCTCTACTCCAAAATCTTTCTTCCATTCTTTTCTTTTCTACCAATTTTGATACCCAGATGGTGGCGCCCAAAAACTCTTCTTTGTTTACAGATCTTGAGCTCAAAAAAGAAGAAAGTGAGTTGTCGGTATCATAAAGAGCCTCCACGAAATTGACTAGAGAAAAATCTTCACTAGAAAATTTGAGTGAAGAAGCAATAATCGGCATACGAGTACCATTCAAGAAGTTGTGCATCTCTTCCCTACCAATCCCGCTCCTGTCCAAAATAGAAAGACCAATTGTTGACTCAAAAACAGATCTGGTGACGTCTATCTCATCGACAGAATTGATCAGGTTAGAAAGCGCGTATTCCACATGGTAGTTATCAATAAATATATTTTCTCTAACGCGATACTTGATGCCTTCATTTTTCATAGAATTGTAGAAAAATTCTAGAAAAGAAAGCACCAAATAAAAGAAAGCAAATATAAACACAAGTCCATCGGTATAAGAAATATAAAAAGGCATCGAACTAAACGAGGCAAAGAAGGATAGCGCAGCCATAAGAGCAGAGAGCTTTCTAAGTGAAGACCTGATTACTCTTGGAAAATATCTGTCTATGTTTATGGCATAGCTATGAAGTATTGATGCTTTTTTAAATTTATTCCAAGTCATTTTATACAACGATAAAAGTAGTAGCGAGTATCAAAATCCCTATAAGGATGATAGGCAAAAACAACCAAATAAAAACAATCGACAAACCAAAGACTAGGACTATAGTGTAGGAAACCAAGCCAACAAATATTATTATAGCCCGAGTAACAAAACCAACGATCCTCATCAGACTATTAACAATAAAAGCTGAAGCAAACGCTTCTAGATTGAAGCCGTCTCCGTATGATTCACCCATTCTTCTCCAAGGTGCAAACAATGTCTTAAGCAAAAGCTTGATAGAAAAGAAATGAGAAATAAACCAGAGAAAATTTTTTATTGTGTTTATCAACTCAGCAAAACCTTTGCTGTAGTGCCACTTAAAATAATACCAGACGATTGGCTGACTGTTTTCTTGCATAAGTACATTATAGAGCAATAAAAATATTTTTATTTACTACTTGTAGAAAACTTTATTTCCAAAACGAACATCTATATATTCAAATTTTGTTTGCCCACTATTTGCAACTCCATTACTGACAACCAAAATCGCATTTTCGATTGACTCTTTTAGATCAACTGATTCAGGATCTATAAAAATATTTCCAACTGATGTCTCTATCGTCGCCTTATCCCTGGACTCTACATCTATAGAATATGTCTCTATGTTTGACTGCTTCAAGAGAGACACGGCGTTTAGATAAGATGCCAATATCTCTCTACTTTGAAAATATTTCATACTAGGGTCGCCCTCTAACACCCCTCTCAAGACAATCTTGCCAAACGACTCAAATTCATTATTTACGGGAGAATAAAGAAGTCCATTTATGTCTACTAGATAACACCCCGACTCCCCGCACCAAGAAGCGACAGCTTCTCTTTCTTTTATTTTTATCTTGATAACTCCGTCAGCATTTTTTTCTACATTTATATTTTCTACCCTCGGAAACTCTCTAGAGAGAATTGCCGCAAGCGAAGATTCATTTACCAAAAAAATATTTGTTTTTGGGAAGATAAAAAATTTATTACCGCTTATTGATTCTAGGGTTGCGTTTACTATATCGTCTTTGCCAATAGTTTGTTCTCCAGAAACCTCCACAGACGAAATTTGTAGTGATGATACCCTAGATAAAAAAGAAGTAGCAATGAGAAGCAGAACCGGCAAGACAAAGGCTGCTGCTATTTTTATCTTTCTTAACTTTTTATTTCTATCTGCAAGTCTTGATAAAGATTTGTTATATCTTTTGCTTATCATTTAGAGATTTTTTGTTTACCACCCATATAAGGTCTTAGGACTTCGGGTATTATTATACTCCCATCTTCCTGTTGGTAATTTTCTATTATGGCAATAAGTGGTCTACCAGAGAGAGCTGTGTTGTTTAGGGAATGTACAAACTTCAGCTTGTTATCAGAATCTCGATACCTAATATTTAACCTTCTGGTTTGAAAATCATGGAAGTAAGATGCTGAGCCTGTTTCTCGATATGTATTTTCCCCCGGCATCCAAACTTCAATATCGTATTTCTTTACCTGGCCCAAGCCCAAATCTCCAGTACAGTTTATAACCACTCGATAATGAAGGCCGAGAGCCTCGGTTATTTCTTCTGTATTTCTCTGTATTTCCTCGTGCATCTTTACAGACTCTTCGTGGCTTGCCTCACAGAGGACCACCTGCTCTAGTTTATAAAATTCGTGAACCCTGATAAGACCTTTTGTATCCTTGCCGTGTGCACCAGCTTCTCTTCTAAAACAAGGAGAGAAAGACAAAATCTTTTTTGGCAAATCCTTTTTGTCCAAAACTTCATCCATATAATAACCCATCGTGCCAACCTCAGCTGTGCCCGAAAGATAGTCTCCGTCTTGTGTTTTGTACAAATCTTCTTCTCCTTGAGGTATATATCCTGTTCCCAAAAATACTTCTCGTTTGAGTAGTGAAGGTACCACCATCTGAGAAAAACCTTTTTTTGCAAAATGATCTTGAACAAACTGCCAAAGAGCAAATTGCAAAAGTACCGCATCATTCTTTAGAAAATATCCACGAAAACCAGCAACCTTGCTACCTCTATCAAAATCAACCAGATCTAGGTTTTGCATTAACTCAATATGATTCTTTGGAGCAAAGCTAAACTTTGGTTTATCTCCCCACTGTTTTATCTCTACGTTATCTTTGTCATCATTGCCCTCTGGGACTGACATATCTGGGATGTTGGGTACCGCAACCATAAGTTTTTGCCATTCTTGCATAACAGAACGTAGGTCTTCTTCAATCTTTTGTGACTCCTCTTTGACAACCTGCATATCTTTTATAAGAGCTTCTCTCTCTTCCGTTGTGGCACTCGGTATCTTTTGGCTCACTTCGTTTTGTTTTGCTTTCTTTGAATCCAATAATTGCGAAAGTTCCTTTCTCTTGTCATCAACTTCCAAAAGCTTTTTTACATCAAAATTAAGAAGCTTCTTGCGAGCTGCGTCTTGGATTATCTCTGAGTTTTCTCTTATAAATTTTATGTCCAGCATAGATAGTGATTTAAGAATTATGGTTTAAGACTCATGATTCAAATCATAACAAATGATACAATATTTGGGAATACTACAATACAAAATGAGCTACAAAATCAAGGTTTTGGACAAGAACAACTGGCCACCACTACTTTTGCAAATAAACGATCTTCCCAAAAGATTAAATTATGCTGGAGAGATACCAGACTATAATAGAAAATTTTTGGCAGTTGTTGGTGCGAGAAAGTATAGCAACTATGGCAGAGACGTGGTGAACACTCTACTAGAAGGTCTTTCTGGTTTCCCGATCACGATAGTTTCTGGGCTTGCGCTCGGCATCGACTCGCTCTCTCACAGAGCCGCTATCAAAAATAAATTGCCAACGATTGCTGTCCCCGGATCAGGACTCTCGCCTGTGGCCCTACACCCATCAACACACGTCTCCCTTGCAGAAGAAATCGTCGGAAGTGGTGGGACGCTTATCTCAGAATACGAAAATGATTTTAAAGCAACGCAGTGGAGCTTTCCACAACGCAATAGGATAATGGCTGGGATGTGCCACGCAGTGCTCATCGTAGAGGCAGAGACAAAATCAGGAACCCTCATCACCGCCAAGCTTGCCACGGGGTACAACCGAGATGTGCTCGTAGTTCCTGGTTCAATATTTTCTCCCAATTCAGACGGGCCACACCTGCTTCTCAAACTCGGGGCAACACCGATCAGAAACTCCGACGATATCCTCGAGGCATTACATATAAGCACCTTGGATATGAATTACGATGTAAGATTAAAGATTCAAGATAAAGACATAAATAACAAATATAGTGAGTGTAGTGAGAAAGAAATATTTTTGATAAAGATACTAGAAACCCCCATGGAGAGAGACTTGCTTATCCGCACCGCCTCAGCGCAATTACCCGTATCCGAAATCCAGACCCTCCTCACCCTCCTAGAAATAAAAGGCCTGATAGAAGAAAAGCTCGGTGAAATAAGGCTTGTTTGACGACCTGAACATTTTCCACCCCACCTCATCGGCTGATATATTGCAATTTTTATAAGAGTATGCTATAATATATAGCAGGAGGACGGCATGAGCAGACTCGTTACTTTGGCGGCGATGTGGGCACTTGCTGCCATCGCTGCCGGGACCATCATGGACCCCGCAGTAAAAAAGATTGCGGAGACGGGCTTCGCGCCCCTCTTCGCTCTGATCAAGACGATGCCATAGGCATCGTCTTGGAAACCAAGGCCCTTGGGAGCTCACTACGAGCACCCAGGGCCTTTTGCTTTTTACATACAAATATGTTTTAATATAAGGAGTATGTTGAAACACCCAATAGTTCCTCTGGTATTTTTTTCCTTGATTATCTGGTGGGGATTAATTAATGCCGTCCCCCTGATGGTCGAGGCCGCCAACAAAATTGTGAGTGAAGTCAGGAGAGGTATTGCTGTCGCCGAGTGCGACGCGAGAACCTCCCTTGGCGGCCACGGGTCGCTAAGAGGATGCAACGACCTTCACGCCGAGATGAAGAAGAATCAATGATTCTCGGACTACAGCTCCGGAGTTGTGATGTGTGGTAGAGATACCCACTCACAGCCCCGGAGCCTTTTGATTTATCCCGCCCGTGTCTCCCCTCGCATATGTCAAAGGCGCCCTTTGACACCCCCGTCACCATCTGCCAAGGGCGCCCCTTGGCACACCACTATAAGTAGAGAGTGTGAGGAGAAGTTTTTGCAATTTTTGGTTTTATTCTTTATTCTTAAATCCATAACTTTTAATTTTTAACCCATGCGTCTATTAATCGTAGAGTCCCCTGCAAAATCAAAAACAATTTCAAAATACTTGGGAGGCGATTATAAAGTGGTCGCCTCTGTTGGGCATATAAGAGATTTGCCCAAGAGCAACAAGAAAGCGATAGATATAGAAGGGGGCTTCATCCCGCACTATGAAATAAGCAAAGGCAAGGAAAGAGTGGTAGAAGAAATAAAGTCACTCGCAAAGAAAGCCGACGAAGTATTGCTTGCAACCGACCCCGACAGAGAAGGAGAAGCCATCGCCTGGCACCTTTCTGAACTTATAAGGGGCGGCGTAGACAAATCAAAGATAAAGAGAGTCACCTATCACGAGATTACAAAAGAAGCGATAGAAGAAGCACTGAAGCACCCAAGAAAAATTGATGAGAATCTAAAGGAGGCGCAAGAAGCGAGAAGAGTTTTGGACCGACTAGTCGGCTACGATCTCTCGGGCCTTATTTGGAAAAAGGTAAGATACGGACTCTCCGCCGGCAGAGTACAATCCCCCGCTTTGCGAATAATAATGGAAAGAGAAAGAGAAATAAGAAATTTCAAACCAGAAGATTTTTGGGTAATTACCGCAAACCTTTCAAACAAAGCAAATGTAGAGATGCCCTTTGTCTGCAACGAAGAACCAAAGACAGCGGTTGAGGCAGAGAGAATTGTAGAAAAAGGAAAGGCTGGTAAATGGAAAATTGTCGACATCACAGAAACGGAAGTAAAGAGATCGCCTCGCCCACCTTTTATAACATCAACATTGCAACAAGCAGCCTCTTCTAGATTAGGATTTTCACCTTCTAGAACTATGGGTATTGCCCAAAAATTATACGAGGCCGGCTACATAACTTATATGCGTACGGATTCAACAAACCTTTCACAAAATGCAATTGGTCAAATACGAAATGTCGTAGAGAGCAAATATGGACCAAATCTTTTTCAAGTAAGACTATTTTCAAAAAAAGCAAAAAACGCCCAAGAAGCGCATGAAGCGATAAGACCAACAAATTTGAACAAAGAATCCCTAGGACATACCGAGGAGCAAAAAAAACTTTACAATCTTATCTGGGCGAGGACTGTTGCTAGCCAGATGAAGGACGCAACAATGCTACGCACCAAGATAGAAGCAAATATAGAAGACGAAGGTATACCGAACTTTTCTTCAAACGGCCAGAGGGTTATTTATGAAGGTTGGCTCAAAGCAGATCCACGAGCTAGAGGAGAAGATGTAGAACTACCAAAGACAGAAAAGGGAGATACCTTAACTTTGAAAAAAATAGAAAGTGAGGGCAAACAAACACAGCCACCAAACAGGTACTCTGAAGCGGGTCTAGTCAAGGAGTTAGAAAAGAGAGGCATCGGCAGACCTTCTACTTATGCATCAATTATAAAAACGTTGGTAGATAGAGAATATGTGATAAAAGACAATAAGGCTTTGGTACCGACCGACACTGGAGATGTTGTCTCCACTTTCTTAGAAAACAATTTTGAGTCGTACATAAGCGACAACTTTACCGCAGAAATGGAAGACCAGCTAGACAAAATAGCTGAAGGCAAAGCAGAGTATATAAAAACTTTAAAAGAATTCTATACGCCATTCCTAAAGGAAGTAAAATCAAAAGAAAAAATAGACAAGCTAACAACCCTAGGAGAAGCAGACAAGGATTACAAATGTCCTCTTTGTGGAAGTGGTATGGTTGTAAAACTCGGACGTGGTGGCAAATTTCTTTCTTGTGAAAAATTTCCAGAATGTAAGGGGATGAGAAATATAAATGGAGAAGAGATAAAAGAAGCAGAGCCGATAGGAGAAGACCCGGCTACTCGTATGCCAATATTTGTAATGGACGGCAGGTTTGGTCCGTATGTACAAGTCGGCAACAAAGATGATAAAAACAAAAAGCCAAGGAGAGCTAGTATACCCAAAGATAAGGATCCAAATGAAGTAACTCTTGAAGATGCTCTACATTACCTTAGCCTACCGAGAGAATTGGGTAAGCATCCAGAAACTGGAGAAATGATTACCGCAAACATAGGTAGGTTTGGTCCATACATCGTTCATCAAGATGATTTTCGTTCTATAAAAGAAGATAATGTTTACACCATAACGCTTGAAAGAGCCCTAGAGATACTCAAAGAGCCAAAGAAAAGTAGGTTTGCAAGGAGAAAAAAGAAGACTGAATAGATATAATTCAGAATATTGAAAAAATTGTTTTTTGTTGTATTATTCTTTTATGGAGAAATACGATATTCAAAACATAATTTCTATCATAAAAAATATCACCCCCGAAGAGAAATTTCTCTTGGAAAAGGCTTATAATTTTGCAAAAACAGCTCACGGTGACCAAAAGAGAAACAGTGGAGAGCCTTACTACTATCACCTATTTGAAACAGCAAAAAATATTGCAGAACTTGGTATGGACAGCAAGGCGGTAGCTGCTGGTTTTTTGCATGATGTACTCGAAGACACAGAGACAAAAAAAGAAGATCTGGAAAAAGAGTTTGGGGAAGAAATAAGGTTTATTGTTGAAGGAGTTACAAAAATAGGAACCTTGCGCTATCATGGTGCTGACAAACACAACGAATCTCTACGCAAATTACTTATAGCTACCGGAGAAGATATCAGAGTTCTGATAGTAAAGCTCTGCGACAGACTACACAACATGAGGACACTTGAGTTTGTCCCAAAAGAAAAGCAACACCGGATAGCGATGGAAACTTTAGAAATATACGCCCCTATTGCTTACAGACTTGGAATAAGAAAATTATCTAGAGAGCTAGAGGATCTCTCATTCCCATACGTCAACAAAGAAGGCTTCGATGAAATAACATCACTACTAAAGATAGGAGAAAAAGAAAGGCTTGAATCACTAGACAAATTTAGAAGATCAGTTGCAAAAGAGTTGGTAAAATCTGGATTCAAAGATTTCAAAATTGATTATAGGGTAAAAGGTACCTATAGTCTTTATAAAAAATATATAAAAAACAAAAAAGACTTTGACCGAATATACGATATCCTCGCAATCAGGATAACAATAAAAGATCAGTCCGAGTGTTACAAACTACTTGGTGTTATTCACTCAAACTGGAAACCAATGCCCGGCAGGATAAAAGATTATATAGCCTTTCCAAAGAAAAACGGCTACCAAAGCTTGCACACTACGGTCTTTACCGGTAATGGTGATATCGTTGAGGTACAAATAAGGACAGAAGACATGCACAAGGAAGCTGAATACGGAGTCGCTTCACATATTATATACAAAACTCAAAACAAAAATAAAAAAGAAGTTTTTTCTTGGATAAGGAATATGACAGAAAACAGTCTGAGAGAAATGAAAGAAGAACTTCTGAGTGACAAGATTTTTGTATTTACACCAAAAGGAGACGTCGTAGATCTGCCTCTGGGTTCTTCGGTGCTTGATTTTGCTTATGCGATACATTCAGACATAGGCAATCATACCGCCGGAGCAAAGATAAACAACAAAATGTCATCTCTAGAAACAGAATTAAAGAGTGGAGATATTGTAGAGATAATCACCAACAAAAACGCAAAGCCAAAGCGCAAATGGCTCGATTATGTAAAAACGAGCCTTGCCAGAAAGCATATAAGGAATTTGGTCTAGATACTGAAATTTTTTATTGAATATAGATCATCGTCTGAGTTTGCAACCTCTTCTTCTGTTGGTATCGGGGTATCTTCAAGCTTCTTTACGTCCTCTGGCATCCTATCGTCAATTGGATTTTGTTCTGGCGCGGTATCAGGAGTTTGAGCGCTGTTGGCACTTTCTACAGCATTAGAAATCTCGCCCTTAAGCTGTTTTAACAAATCTTCCAAATCATCATAAGAAAAGAACTCAATCATCAATTTGCCGCCATTGTCTCTCTTTTCTATTTGAACTCTGGTACCCAAACTTTCTGTAAACTTCTCTTCAAAAGCGGAGATTGTCGGGTCAATATCTGATTTGAATCGTCTTACCCTTTCTATTGCAATCTTCCTTGCAGCAGTCTCTGCATCACGTACATTCATCTTGTGAAGCAAGATATCTTTGAACAAAACTTTTTGTTCCTCAGGTCTTTCTATAAGCATAAGGAGTGGTCTTGTGTGTCCTTCTGTTATCTTGCCTTCAGAAAGGGCGGTGAGCATCTCTTCCGGCAAGTCCAAAATGCGCATTGTGTTAGTCACATAGACTCTGCTCTTGCCTATCTTTTGTGCAATCTGATGGTGTTTAAAACCAAATTCATCTGCTAGCTTTTTGAAAGCTCTAGCTCTCTCTACCGGATTTAGATCTTCTCTTTGGACATTTTCTATTATTGCTAGCTCCAATTTCATTAGGTCATCATCTGCTTTGTTATCATCACCCATCCTTATAAGCACCGGCACCTGAGAAAGGCCAGCAAGCTTTGAGGCGCGGAGTCTTCTTTCTCCAGCAATCAGTTCGTATTCTACCCCAAGACCATCCTCTTTTTGAAATTCTTTGCGAGTTACAACTAAGGCCTGAAGTACCCCATACTGTTTTATAGAGTCGGCCAGAGCTTGCAGCGCAACAGGATCAAACTCTCGCCTTGGTTGAAAAGGGTTTGGCTTTATCTTATCTACCTCAACCCAAAATATTGAATTCTGATAAAAATTTGAATTGCTATTCATTACCAAACCATATTACCATAAAATTATTTTGAATAAATATAAAAGGTTAATTTAGTATGATAAAATAAAACAGTGATTAATCTACCCTTTCAGTATGGGTATATAGTTCTAACAATTCCATTTATTTTAGTATGGATACTGCTCTTTCTTATTAGAAAAGACACCCGAAAAGAACAACTCAGAATGAGCTATATAGCAGCAATATTAGGCCCATTTAGTGAAATAATATATTTTAGAGATTACTGGCTTCCTGAAAGTATTTTTCCTATTTTTATAGGCAAATTCCCTTTAATGGTAGAAGATATTATTTTTGGATTTTCTATCGGAGGAATATCAGCGATAGTTTATGAGATATTATTTAGGAAAAAACTTTCTAAGTTTTCAAAAAATTCAAAACATGCTGTCAAATCTATATATTTAGCGTTAACTTTTACTATTTTCCTTTTGATATCATTAAAATTGGGTTTAAATTCAATATATGCTTCCGCAATAGCCTTTGGAATTACAGCTTTGGTTATTATCATAATAAGGCATGATCTATTTATTAATGCTGTTGGTAGCGGATTTGGAGTAATGTTGGTTATGTTTGTATGTTATATATTCCTATACAATTTCGTTGCTAACAGTGAAGAACTATTATCAAAAGGCTGGTTACTATACAACTCAAGACTAGATATACGAATAGTAGACATCCCTTTGACAGAGATGATTTGGGGATTTACTTGGGGATTTTTGGCTGGACCGTGGTATGAATTTGTAAGCAATCAAAAGACTGTAAAAATTTAATCCATTAATTGTTTTATGGATTTATATCACCAAGAACCATGCCAACTATGTATGCATGTAGCTTTTTATTATTAATTGCAAACCTTTTCGTTGTGCCGGAGGAGAGACTTGAACTCTCACCCCTTGCGAGACACGATTTTGAGTCGTGCGCGTCTACCATTCCGCCACTCCGGCATTAATTGATAACTTTAAATCTTTATCCTATAATCAACTTTACTATAAATAGGTCTAAAATCAATACAGACCAAAACAAAAATGGAAATCAAAAAGGGTATTTACAGATATTTTAAAGGAACAGAAGTTGAGGTAATCGGGGTCGCTCTACACAGCGAAACACAGGAACAAATGGTTGTTTATATACACCCTGATCCTATGAAAGGAAAGGAGGCAAACACAATGTGGGTGAGACCTATTGCTATGTTTCTAGAGAAGATAGACAAGCCTGAAATCGGATACAAAGGACCGAGATTTGCCTATGTCAGAGAAAAATAACTTACCCAAAACAATTGTAATCCTAGGACCTACTGCAAGTGGCAAGAGCGACTTGGCTGTACAAATTGCCAAAAAGTTTGGCGGAGAGGTAATCTCTGCTGACTCAAGACAAGTTTATAAAGGTCTAAATATTGGTACCGGCAAAATTACCAAAAAAGAAATGCAGGGTGTCCCCCACCACCTACTCGATGTCTGCTCTCCAAAAAAAGTTTTTACCGCTTCTGATTTTGTCTCATTAACAAATAAGACGACCGTCCAAATTGTTAACAAGAAAAAAATACCCATCATATGTGGAGGAACAGGTTTTTATATAGACGCTTTTTTGGGAGAAAAAATTATTCCAGAAGTCCCACCCAATTTGGAGTTAAGAAAAGAATTAGAACAAAAGACCACAGAAGAACTTTTTAAAATTTTACAAAAACTTGATCCAGAAAGAGCTTCAAACATTGATAGCAAAAATCCAAGGAGACTAGTGCGGGCGATAGAAATCTGCAAAGCTTTGGGAAAAGTCCCGAAGCAAGTAGCTAGTAGCCAGTACCTAGCATCTAGGAAATATGATGTTTTGAAGATTGGTGTTGCGCCGATAACTCCATCCCCCACCCCTTCCTCTTACAACAATAGGAAGGGGCTCCCAGAACCCTCTCTTGTAGTAAGAGAGGGCAGGGTGAGTTATTTTTTAGATGAAGAGAAGTTGAGGAAAAGAATAAACAAAAGGTTAGAAAAAAGAATAAAATCAGGGATGATACAAGAAGCAAAGAGACTTTACAAGAAAGGTTTAAGTTACAAAAGAATGAGAGGGCTTGGTCTTGAATATGGAGCAATGGCAGACCTTTTGGATAAAAAAATAACCAAGCTAGAAATGATAGATAGGTTGCAAAAAGAAATCTGGCATTATGCAAAACGCCAAATGACTTATTTCAAGAAGGACAAGAGTATCATCTGGCTCCCACCAAAATCTAGTTTGGTACAAAAAGAAGTCAAAAAATTTTTAAGATAATTTTTGCGGGTGATGGAGGAATCGGACCCCCAACCGCGGTTTTGGAGACCGCTGTTATACCATTTAACTAATCACCCTTGTGTTATAACTTAACAAAAATTCGCCGTTTTGGCGAATTTTTGTTACTACCTCGATACTGGATTCTTGCTACTAGCTACTGAAATAATTGCAAAGCAATTATTTCTTCGCTTCCTTAAAAACCACCCTTTTCTTGAGCTTCTTTGAGTACTTCTTTAGCTCGATTTTGCGCTCTACTTTGCGCTTATTTTTGCGTGTCCAATACACCTCTCCAGTGTCTTTGTGTACTAGTTTTATAAGCTGATCTTGTGACATAAATACAAAATAACGAATTAATTAACGAATTGTTACAAAAGTTGTAAGCAAAACAATACTAACACATTAGGAAAAATTTGCAATATATTGCTCAAATTTGAGCATTAGCTTCTTTGTCATCTCACCGATATTTTCATTCCCAACAACAAAATCATCAACCTTTACAATCGGCACCAGATCCTTAAAGGAAGAGGTGATAAAAACTTCATCTGACGTACCAAGCTCCTCCTCATAAACAACCCTCTCTTCTATTTCTATCCCCTCTTGCTTTGCGATCTCTAGTACAACCTTCTTTGTAATACCTTCTAAGACGCCATCGAGTGGAGTAATGAGTTTGTTGTCCTTTACCAAAAAAATATTGCTGGTGCTACATTCCAAAACTTCTCCATCATAGACATAAAGTATTTCTACCGCGCCCTGATCCTTTTTGTAATTCTGCAAATTTACCGCGGTTATATAGTTTATTGTCTTGTGCTCTGGCAACTCTCTTTTATACCTATAAGTAATGAGCTTACTACCCTTTTCATAGAGTTCTTTTGGTAGTGGTTCAAACTTTTCTATAATTATATAAAATGTTGGTTTATCAAAATCATACTCTATGCCCCCTATTGTCTCTCCTCCTGTAAGTATCATCCTTACATTAGCCCTACTGCCCGGGGAAGCTAGGTCAGACTTCTCAGCTATTTCTATTATGACCTTTTCGGCTTTTTCTTCTGTGATAGGTACGTTTAGATTCAAAGCATGAGCTCCATCTAAAAATCTTTTGAAGTGATCAGCAAACCTAAACGGCTTACCGCTAAAAACCGCAAGCCCATCGTAGATACCAAAGCCTCTCAAAAGCCCAATATCGTTTATAGAAACCTTTGCCTCACTCAGTGGCAATATTTGTCCATTTAGAAAACAATATGGATTCATATCAATTCTTTAACTATAACATTAAACTTCTCTCCCCTGTCAAACTCATTTTTAAACTTCTCAAAACTTTTTGAAGCAGGAGAAAACAGTATAACCTTTTTGCCTATCAAGCTTTTTGCCAAATCAAGAGCTTTTTTGACACAGTCTTCAAGGGTATCGAATTCATTATAAGAATCAAGATTTAATTCTTTTTTCATCTTTTCTGTCGCGCTACCAGAAAGTAGTATCATATTTTCTGGCTTGATCATATTCCTGATCTCCTTTGCAAAACCATCAAATTCTAATTCTTTATCTGTACCACCAGATATAAGTATCAAATTTTCAGAAACTTTAAACCTTTCTACTGCGGCGATTGTAGCTTCTGGAGAAGTTGCTGAGGTATCATTATATATTTCAATTTCTCCATTATCAAAAACTTTTTCTTGCCTAAATTTTATCTGCGGCAAGGTTTCTATCCTCTCCTTTATCTTGTCATCAGCAATACCAAAAATCTTTGCTACCCGTATCGCGACAACAAGGTTTGCAAGATTGTGTTCTCCCCACTTTGCAACAAAATTATCTTTATCCAAAAAATCAAAATTATCTTCTTTGGAAAACAAGATTACTTTTGACTTTGGTTTTTGCTGCAAGAAAAAATCCGTCCATTCATTATCTTTGTTTAAAATAAGATAGTCGTTTTCATCTTGATATTTAAATATATTTGCTTTTGCAAGCGCATAGCCCTCCATAGTCTTGTGTCTGTTTATATGATCTCTGTACAGGTTTGTAATAACGGCAACGTGAGGAGAGAGCTTGTAATCCAAACTATCTGTATACTCTCCCACAAGTTCAAGTTGAAAAGAGGGTATTTCTAGCACTAATCTTTCAAGGTTTTGGGAAACCCGATCCCCCAAAAATGGATTATCTGGAGAGTTACCAACGATAGGCGCTTCCAAAAGATGGGCGGTCCAATTGACGGTGGTCGTCTTACCTCTCGTACCTGTTATACCCACTGTGTTTATAGTATTACAAAGTTTATAAAAAAGACTTAGCTCATTTTCTATAACCTTGCCATTCTCTTTTGCAAATTTTACAAACTTGTTATCTATCGGTACATCTGGATTTACTACAATTATTTCATTATTCAAAAAATCTTCTTCTCTGTGTTCTCCAAGTACAAATTTTATATTTTTTTTATGTTTATCTAATTTTTCCAAAGAAACCTTGAGTGCCTCTGCGTCCTTCATGTCTGTTATAGTCAAAGCTGCTCCTTGTTCCAAGAGCCATTCTGCTGTTGCAACCCCACCACCTAATATACCAAGCCCCATAAGAAGCACTTTTTTACCTTTTATTTGCATTTGCATATAATAACATAAATTAGAAAGCGGGCTCCATCTCTAGAGCCCGCTCAATCGAACCTCGCAGGACCAAAGTGAGCATAAGGCCTACACTTGACCGAGGCCCATAGTTGATCGCCGCATGAGGCATGCCACCACTCTGTCGGGTTGGTGACCATGTTCTCATAAAAGAGCATCCAGTAAAGGAGCCTTCTGAACCTGCGCGCCTCCTCAATCCCCTCAGCGTCCATGCTTTCGAGAGAATCGGGATACGCGGTACTAAAAAGACCGAGTTTTTTGGCCATATTGACTTGCTCGTAGCTATCGATATAAACCAAATTCAGATCAACTGCACCGCCAGTCAGATGTGGCGGAGGAGAAGTCTGTACGTTGCCGTTAGCTGAAGCTGCAAATTGCTTTGCGAGCTCAACAATCTGCCCATCACTTAAATTGGGGTTTTCTTTCCTGAGCTGTTTAGTGACAGAGTAACCCTGCACAAAATCTTGCACAGAAATTGGCCTGTAACCCTCCTGAATGATAAGTCTCAGACCAAGTGGTAGTAACTGCCTCTCAATCCTGAGAAGCTTCTCCACAACAGAAGTTCTGAGCAGGATCTCCTCCATCGCGCCAGGAGGCCTGGGGTCATAATGCCAATAGTAGCTTCTGCACAAGAATCTGTCATTTACAACAACACACTCCTCTGCAACAGGTCTTATCGGCACAGACTTATACCCATCCTTCCGCGCCCTTAGGTACGAAAGGTCTGGTATCTTAACATCCATGTAGGGATGGTAGATCATAACACCCCTTGCGCTCTCAAAATATCCCTGAGTGCATTGATTACACCCCCCTTATTCTCAGGCACTCCGTCGATCATTTCTTCGATGAGAGACGGCGGCAGCAACGAAAGTCTACGGGGCAACCGCTGTTTCCTCTCAAAACAACGGATGATCCTTCCAATCAAAAAACGTCTATTCCTTTGGCGCAAGAAGCACCTCCTTCCTGCTTTTTTATACCATATATGAGATAATCAAACAATGAAATTATTTGATTACCAAAATTATTATTTTATAGGAATAGGTGGAATTGGCGTTTCTGCTATCGCCAGAATGCTCAAAGAAAAGGGCAAAAATGTGTCCGGATCAGACTCAAGCAAATCTGAGATAACAGAAGACCTAGAAAAAACAGGTATAAAAATAAACATCGGACAAAAAGCTGAAAATATAAAAGAAGATACTGAGATGGTTATATACACGATTGCAATACCAGAGAATAATCCAGAACTCTTGGAAGCGAGAAATAGAGGTATTGTATGCAAAACCTATCCAGAAGCACTTGGTGAGATTTCAAAAGAGATGTATACAGTCGCAATCTCTGGAACTCACGGTAAGACAACAACGACCGGCATGATCTCGCATATTATGAAAGAAGCCGGACTAGATCCGACAGTAATAATCGGATCAAAACTAAACGGCAAAAATAGCAACTTCTTATCCGGCAAAAGCAACTATCTTGTTGTGGAGGCTTGTGAATACAAAAGATCTTTCCTAAACCTCTCACCCCAAATACTTGTGATAACAAACATTGAGGCAGACCATCTTGATTATTACAAAGACCTTGAGGATATAAAAAATGCTTTTAGAGAAATAGCAAACAAGGTGCCAGAGGATGGATTTATCATAACTGACTTAGAAAGCCAAAATATACAAGACTGTTTGATGGAAGCAAAAGCAAAAGTAATAAACTATAAAGATATAAAAGAAAATCTGGAAATAAAATTACCAGGAGAACACAATCAAGATAATGCAAAGGCCGCAATCAAAACACTAGAATCTCTTGGAGTAGAAAAAGAAAAGTGTTTTGAGTACATAAAAAGTTTCCACGGCACCTGGAGGAGACTTGAATACAAAGGCGAGAAGGATAATACAGTGTACTACGACGACTACGCTCATCACCCAACAGAGATAAGAGCTTCTCTCCTTGCACTCAAACAAAAGTATCCAGAGAGAGAAATAGTCTGTGTCTTTGAGGCTCACCAGCAGAGTAGAACAAAACTTTTGTTCAATGACTTTATACAAGCCCTATCTCTCTCAGACAAAGTCTACCTCGCCCCCATACTTACAGTAAGAGAAGAGTTTGACCCGACTATCACAAACACCCTACTTAGCGACGCTATAAACAAAAACAGCAACAAAGAGCTCGCAGAAACGGTAGAAAACGTTGAGGAATTGAAACAAAAATTAGAAAATATAAAAACAGACCCATCAGTGCAGGCGGGCAAACCTCTCTGCGTCGTCCTTATGGGCGCCGGCAATATCTACACCTGGACCAAGAAACTTTTATAAAAAACAAACCCGGGCGCAACTTGTGCATCCCGAGCTACTACAGTTTTTACAAACCACTACTTATTTCTTTGACTCCGTGTCTTGCGACCAGCTTTTTGGTTTCTTGCTTGATGAAATAGCTGTGCATCCGATAGCCACGATAATCAAAACGAAAATAACAAAAGATAACTTCATAGTCCCCTTTCCTTTTTTAAATATAACACAAAGATAAAAGGTCAGCGACTGATTACGCCGACCTTTCATGTCGTTGTCGTCAACTCAAGACCGTGATATATTCTCTAGCTTTCTCACGACCGAGTTCGGTGATCTTCAGTATACCGCCTTCATGAGTAAGCAGACCGTCACTGATCATCTGGGTCAAGATCTTTTTACACTCATCACCAGTGAGTTTGTGACCGAAACGTCGTCTGATGAATTCAATCTCTTCATCAAACCACGGATAAACATCTTTGTACGGACGCTGCCCATCAAAGCCCAGAACACGGGCAAAATAAACGTTTCTTACAGCTTCCGGCCAATCCTGCTCGGTGTTACTAAAAAGAATCATGCTAAACCCACCTTTCTATTTTTATTTATACTACTTATAACAAAATAAGCAATTTTTGAAAAATTGAGAGAAATCTGCTAAAATCTTTTTGTCCTAATAAAATGCGCCGATCGTATAGTAGCAATTACACGAGACTGTAAATCTCGCGGCTTCGGCCTTCGGGGGTGCGAGTCCCTCTCGGCGCACAGGGCAAAATTAAAACAGGCGTAAAGCCTGTTTTAATTTTGCTTTTACCTCCTTATTCTTAGTTTGTAGGCACTCCAACGTCTAAGATACTTGCTTCAATGATTGAACCCTTCCTTCCCTTTTTTACTTCAAAAGTGAGATCATTATCTTTAAGCCCAACCAAAACAGAACCACCTCTCACAATAGACTTTGAGATGATAAGAGAAGCAACCTTGTTGAGTATCTTGTTTTGGATAAGTCTCTTGAGAGGTCTTGCACCGTACTGAGGGTTGTATCCTTCTTTTGCAAGATAATCAAGCGCCTCATTAGAAACAACGAGCTCTATCTCCTTTTCCTTGAGCCTCTCTTCCACAAGACCAATCTGGATCCTAACAATATCCCTAATAGCCTCTTTCGGAAGCACGTCAAAGACAACAATATCATCTACCCTGTTTAGAAACTCAGGTCTAAAGTAATCCTTGAGGGCTTCCAAAACCTTATCCTTCACATTTTCATATTCTTTTGTCTCCCCTCTTTCACCAAAACCCATTCTTTCCATCTTTTCTATAAACTGAGCTCCGATATTTGAGGTCATTATTATGATGCTGTTTTTGAAGTTTACAGTTCTACCCTTTGAGTCAGTGAGTCTACCATTATCCAATACTTGTAGAAGCACGTTGAACACTTCTGGGTGTGCCTTTTCTATCTCATCAAAGAGAACTATTGAGTACGGTCTATGTCTTACCATTTCGGTAATACCACCAGCGTCATCAAAACCAACATAACCAGGAGGAGCACCGATAAGCTTTGAGACGCTGTGCTTTTCCATAAACTCTGACATATCTACTCTTATAAGCGCCTTTTCATCATTGAACATAAATTCAGCCAAGGCCTTTGTAAGTTCTGTCTTACCAACTCCAGTAGGTCCTAGGAAGATAAAAGAACCTATCGGCTTGTTCGGATCGCCAATACCAGCTCTACTTCTCTTTATAGTGTCCGAGATTTTTTGTACGGCTTCATCCTGACCAACAATCCTCTTTTTGAGTTCTTCTTCCATTCGCAAAAGCTTACCAGCTTCTTCTTCAAGCATTCTGCTCACAGGTATACCTGTCCATTTTGCAACAATGGATGCAATATCATTTTCGGTAATCTCTTCTCGAAGTATCTGTCTTGAACTCTGAAGCTTTTTGAGTTTCTTCATATTTGTATCAAGATCTTTTTGTAGTTCTGGAATCTTGCCATATCTTATTTCAGCCGCTCTTGAGAGATCAACATGAGCCTCAGCAGACTCTGCTTCAAGACGCGCGTTTTCCAATTCTTTTTTGAGAGATTTTATTTCATTTACTGTTTCTTTTTCATTCTTCCACTTCAAATCTATCTCCGAAGTTTTTTCTCTGAGATCAGCAATCTCCTTTTCTATCTCCTTGAGTCTGGCTTTGGCTTTTGCATTTTTGCCGTTTTCTTTTTTGAGAGCTTCTCTTTCTATTTCAAGTTTTACAATTTTTGAATTTGTCTCTTGGAGTATCGGCGGCATATTTTCTAGAGAAATCTTGAGGTGGCTCGCAGCTTCATCAATAAGATCTACTGCCTTATCCGGCAAAAATCTATCGGTGATATACCTAGACGAGAGGTTTACGGCAGCCTTTATCGCATCATCTGTAATATGCACTCCGTGATATAACTCGTATTTTTCTTTGAGACCTCTTAGGATTGTAATGGCGTCCTCAACCGAAGGTTCTGCAACCATAACAGGTTGAAATCTCCTTGTAAGAGCTGGATCTTTCTCAATATGCTTTTGATATTCCTTGAGGGTTGTCGCTCCTATCGCACGAAGTTCGCCTCTAGCAAGAGGTGGCTTTAGCATGTTTGAAGCATCGAGAGAGCCTTCAGCAGAGCCCGCACCGACGATGGTGTGTATCTCATCAATAAACAAGATTATTTTACCCTCTGACTTTTCTATCTCCTTGATTATATTTTTCAGTCTCTCTTCAAATTCACCTCTATATTTGGTACCAGCAACAAGGAGTCCCAAATCAAGAGAGACGAGCTCCTTACCCTTTAGTGACTCTGGTACGTTGCCAGAAGCGATACGCATTGCAAGACCTTCTGCAATCGCGGTTTTACCCACTCCTGCTTCTCCAATAAGGATAGGATTATTCTTGGTCCTCCTTGAAAGAATTTGGATTATTCTAGAAATCTCATCGTCCCTACCAACGACAGGGTCTAATTTATTGTCTTCTGCTAGTTTGGTAAGTGATCTCGTGTATTTTATTATGTTTTTGTTTTTTGTTACCGGCTTACTTTCTACAGTCTTGCCCTGTTTTATTTCTTGAATCACAAACATTACTTTCTCTTTCTCTATCTTAAATTTAGAAAGCATATCCTTTGCGCTACTTGGAACATCAAGACAAGAAAGGAAGAGATGTTCAGTAGAAACAAACTCATCATTCATAGACGAAGCAACCTTTGAAGAGTTGTCTATTATGTGAGCCAGCTCTGGAGTCAGATATATCTGATAAGAAGGAGACATTGTGCTGCCAGTTGTACCAGTCTCCATCGCCTCGAGCAAAGAGTCTGTGAGTAATATGGTATCAACCTCAAGTCGATCTAAAATAGAAGCAACCATACTTTCTTCCTGCAAAATAAGAGCGGTCAAAAGATGTAGTGGGCCGACATGATTTTGGCCACGTTCAATAACGAGCTCATGAGCTCTCCTTATCACTTCCTTTGCTTTTGTTGTAAATTGATTAAATGGGGTCATAAAATACCTTTATTTTTCAATAATAACTTCGATTATTATACACTATTTGGATTGCAAAATCAAGATTATTTTGAGAGCTCGGTAACGGCTGTTTTTATGGATTTTTGCAGATCTATGATTGGGATATAGGAGTGAGCAAAAACATCATCCTCTTTTTTCTCTATACCGATAACATCTCCAGAAAGATTGACTATCGGACTTCCCAGGTTTTGTTTTAAAAACTTTATATCAGTACCTATCTGCGTTATCGCCCCGTTATCATTCTTTTTTAGATCTGAAACCCTACCGATAGAGACGGCGTTTCTGTCTCTACCGTATATTGCTATAACAGTTTGACCAAGTCTTAATGAGTTCGGATTACCGAATGATACTGGATAAAACTTGTAAGTATCGCTTGCCGCCTTGCCTATCTTTAGAAATGTAAATCCTGAAATTGAATCCTTGTAGCTTTTTGAAATGTTATAGATCGCTCCGTCATAAAAAGTTGCGCTGTAATTACCGGAGACAAAGCTGTCGCTATCTACAGCAATAACTCCACTATCAGAAACAACGATGCCTATACCAGAAAATATCTCCGAACCATCAAATCCAACTGTCTTTAATCTAACTATAGATTTTGAATTCTTATCTATAGAATCAAGGACCAAGTCTTCTTCACTTACAACTGTAGTAACCTCCTTTATGGTCTCTCCGCCACCACCCTCTTCAGGCACAACTCTTTCTATGGTCTTTTCTACCACACGATTGATGGTTTGAGTTACCTCAACTGGAGCTTCCTGCAACAATGTATAAGTAATGATGCCTGTCGCAATAGAAGTCACAAAGCTTACCAGCAGGGTGAGCAATATTAGTTGATGTTTAGTGAGATCTTCCATTTGCAATTATTTTATCAAAAACAAAAAACAAAAACAATTTAAATTATTCTTTTTAGTGTTGATATGAGTTTGTCAACGTCAGATTTTTTTGTACCTTTACCAAGAGTAAATCTAAGTGATGATGAACCGCAACCCTTTTTGCCAAGAGCCTCTATCACATAAGAAGAATTTTCCAGAGACAAACTACTACAAGCAGAAGCGGCTGAAACTGCAAACCCTAGGGTATCTAGCTTGATAACCAAAAATTCACTATCGGTTCCCTCTATACAAATATTTATATTATTCGGTAGCCTACTCTCCAGACCACCATTCAAAGACGAGCCAGGTACTTCTTTTAGGATCTTATTTATCGCATAATCTCTTATTTTTAAAATTCTTTTTGATTCTTTCTCTCTTTCCTTTTCTGCAATTTCTAGAGCTTCTATCATACCCATAATACTGATAACATTTTGAGTACCTGGTCTTTTGCCAGACTCTTGTCCACCACCAAAGGTAAGAGGGTCTAGGTCTATCCCATTTTTTATACACATAATCCCCGCCCCCCTAGGACCATACATTTTTATACCATCAATCACCAAGATATCAGCACCCAGTCTTTCTATCGAAACATCCTCATAGACAACAGACTGAGATGCATCTACCAACAAATAAGGGTAATCGATTGTAGAGAAGTTATTTTTGTCTTTGCCTTTTCTAAATTCTTTTATTATAGAAGAGATTTTGCTTACTGGTTGTATAGTACCTATTTCGTTGTTTGAATGCATCAAGGCAACAAGGACCGTATTATCCCGCAACTCCTTTTGGATTGAAGCAGGTTTTACTAAACCGTTCTCACCGGGTACAACGAAAGAAACTTCTACAAGCTTTTTCTCCAAAAGGTTTTTTATTGGTTCAAGTACGGCTGGATGTTCGATACTGCTTACTACAACGTGAACCGTCTTTTTTTTATCCAAAGCTTTTTTTACAATTCCTTGGATCGCAATATTGAGACCTTCAGTACCGCCAGATGTAAAAAATATTTCGCTACTTCTAGAGTGCAATATTCTTGCGGCTCTTTTTCTACAATCTTCTAAAGCGTTCTTTGCCAAATCCCCTTCAGCATGAAGCGAAGCTGGGTTTGCCCAAAACTTGGACTCAGCTCTACTCATAACCAAAGAAACCCTCTTGTCTATAGGGGTGCTTGCGGCATAATCAAGGTATATTCTTTTTTGGTTTATCTTTTTGGCCACAACCTATTTCTACCTCAAATTTTGCAAATTAACAACAAAAAATGTAGAATGGTCAAGTAATTCATTTACATAAGTTATATGAATATAGAACCTACACCAAACAACGTTGCTCTCCTTCTTTCCCTCCTTTTGGGGTTTATAAATATAGGACTTTTTATATACATCCTATCAAGGATAAACAAACTACTCCGAAGTGGAGACGGTAAGAGCCTAGAGAGCGTAATCGGCAAACATGGTTCAGTAATAGAAGAGCTTATAGAGTTTAGAAACAGCGCGGTAGACTATTTCAAAAAGGTTGATAGCCGAATAAGAGAAAAGGTCTCCAGTAAACAAGCAATAAGATTTAATCCGTTTGATGATGGTAGTGTAGGCGGCAACAACAGCTTCTCTGTTGCCCTGGTTGACGAAGAAGGCAATGGGTCTATACTCTCTAGTATTCATACTAGAGAAAGGACCAACATATTCGTAAAACCAGTACAGGGTTGGAAAAGTACGCATGATCTTTCAGATGAAGAACAAAAATCTCTAGGCAAACAAAAGTAAGTAAAGATAAAAGGTTATGGATAAAAACGCGAACAAAAAAATAGCGCGCCCACCTGTCGTGGTTGTTATGGGTCATATTGACCACGGTAAATCAACTCTGCTTGATTATATAAGAAAGACCAAGGTGGTAGAAGGCGAAGCTGGCGGTATAACCCAGCATATTTCTGCTTATGAAGTTCTCGTTGAAGAAGGAGAAAACAAAAGAACCATCACCTTCCTTGATACCCCGGGGCATGAAGCTTTTTGCAAAGTAAGAGAACGAGGTTCTAGGGTTGCAGACATTGCGGTACTTGTCGTCTCTGGCGAGGACGGCGTGAAGCCACAAACCCTAGAAGCGCTCGGTTGTATCAAAGCTGATTGCCTACCTTTTATAATCGCCATCAACAAAATAGACAAGCCGGGAGCAAACGTAGACAAAACAAAACAGAACTTGGCCGAAAATGAAATTTTTGTAGAGGGTTGGGGTGGTATAGTACCAGTAGTCCCTATATCAGCAAAACACGGAACTGGGGTACCAGAACTTTTGGAGATGATTGTCTTACAAGCAGATCTTCTTGAACTGCAAGGAGAGAGCGGTGAATTGGCTCATGGATTTGTAATAGAGAGCAACCTTGATCCAAAAAAAGGAATCTCTGCCTCCCTTATCATCAAAAATGGAACTTTAGAAAAAGGTCATTTTGTTGCGACCGAAGGTGCCTTTGCTCCAGTAAGAAATATAGAAAACTTTATGGGTAAAAATATAAACTCAGCTTCTTTCTCTAGCCCAGTGCGTATTGTAGGGTGGAACAATATGCCGATAGTCGGAAGCGAGTTCACATCCTTTAAAACAAAAAAGGAAGCCGAGGAATTCTCCTCAAGAAAAATAACTGTAAACCCTCATGACCTAGAAGACGATCTAAATACCAAAAGTTTAAACGTTATAATAAAGGCGGACACCATTGGATCACTGGATGCGATAATCTATGAGTTAAAAAAACTAAAAAACGAAAGAATCCATGTAAGAGTCATAAGTCAAGGTGTTGGTAATATAACAGAAAAAGACGTTAAAAGTGCTTCCGCCGGCAAGGCTTATCTTGTAGGCTTCAATGTTGACTCTGACAAGAATGCTGAGGTGCTCTCTCAAAGGGACTCAGTGCAAATAAAAAAATTTAACATCATATACGATCTCAAGGATTGGATAAGTGAGAGATTGATAGAAGAAACTCCAACCGAGATGGTAGAGATCACAACCGGAGAAGCTAAGATACTAAAAACTTTTAGTACCAACAAAGATAAACATGTTGCCGGAGGTAGAGTTATAACTGGCGAAATAAAGGTTGGTGATAATATAAAAATTATAAGGAGAGAAAACGAGATTGGCGATGGAAAAATAAAAGAACTACAAAACCAAAAAGTAAAAACTAGTTCGGTACTAGAAGGATCTGAGTTTGGCATGATGATCGAATCAAAAATAGAGATAGTGCCTGGAGATATTATAAAATCTGTTTCAAAAGTAAAAGGCTAAAATGATACATAACTTCAAAGACGAAAGAATGTCTTCTCTTATTACTGAGTTGGCCTCAAAGTACTTCAACATAGAGTCAAATAGAGATGCCCTCATCACCATCACCAAAACAGAAATAGAAAATAGAGGCAAAAATGCAAAAGTATTTTTTACGGTACTACCAGAGAACAAAGAAGAATCGGTACTTGAATTTATGAACAGAAAAAGCAGAGATTTTAGAAGACATCTTACAGAAACACGAGCCTTTGGTTTTGCTCCACAAATAAAGTTTTTTCTAGACCAAGGCGAACGCAACCGTCAACGCATCGACGAGTTATTAAGTGAATAAATTTTGTGCTGGGGAGGAGACTTGGTCACGCATAAAATTCTGTTGAATTTTTGCTCGACCCCGACTCGGCTCATAGAGCCTCCGTCTTTCAAGTCTTTCTCCTTTTTGCAAAGCAAAAAGATGCGCTCCCCAGCACAAAAATTCGCTGGACTCATTTTTGTGCTGGGGAGGAGACTTGAACTCCTAATCCACAAGGGAACTAGTTCCTAAGACTAGCGCGTATACCAATTCCGCCACCCCAGCAGTGTCCGCCCAGTAGGAGTCGAACCTACGACCATCTCCTTAAGAGGGAGCTGCTCTACCAACTGAGCTATGGGCGGTATATTATTTTGTATCTAAGAATATACCATAAAACTATTTTTATGGTAAGCTAATTTAAGTATTATCAGGCCTAGTAGCCAAGTGGTAAGGCATTCCTCTGCAAAAGGAATATACGGCGGTTCAATTCCGCCCTAGGCCTCATTGCCCGGGTGGCGGAATGGTAGACGCGCTCGACTTAAGATCGAGTTTCGTAAGAAGTGTGGGTTCAAGTCCCACCCTGGGCACACATATTTTACAAAATAGATAGTGGACAAATTGTTTTGGATAGTATATAATAGTTAAGGACAAGAAAGGAGGTTCCTCTATGAGGACACTGTCAGTAATCAAGGGTGAGGCAATTTGGATTGTCTTGCCGCTCTTCGCAGGAGCAACGTTCGCACTGATGTTCCTGGGGGTAAAATGAGTCCCCCATCCCATGACCCTCCCGTCTCTCGCAGACGCCGGAGGGTCAAATGGTACAAAAAACCCAGAATCATAAGAGCTTCCATCGCTTTTGTTTGTGGAATTTTGATAGTAGTTGTTGCTTCTGTGTTGTTCAAAAACCAAAACACACAGAACGTAGAGGCGCCCATCGTAGACACCATAAAGATAGTTCAGGGAGATGACCTCCCTGGAGTAAAGGGTGTCAAATACGATCTGTCGATCGAAAACTCTAGCAAGGAACTTGGGAAATCAGAATCGGACAGGTTTACCCCTTTATCGGGAAAAAACTTTCTTCTGTTCAGACTGAACAAACCATTGAGCCCAAGCTCTCAGGCTAAACTGCAAGAGGCAATAATGCAACACCGTTACGTGACTCGATGTGTAGTCAAAGAATTCGGAGTCGCCATCGAGAAAATCGGTGACCACACTGACGACGCAAGAGACCCAAAAAAAATTCTTTATCCGTGGGATAAGATCAGGGACTACGTTTTACCCTTACTTACCCGGGAGCTCCAACCCTGAAGGGGACGGTACGCCGTCCCCTTCTTTAAATACAAAAAAATAGAAGTTTGAAAATTATTTTAATAATAGCAAAAGCCGCCCGTTAGGGCGGCTTTTGCACTTTTAGGTCTCCTCTCTCATAAGCCGAATTCTGTTTAAATGGTATTTATCTGGGATTGTCGTTGCCGACAACCTCACATCTTTCGACAGGCTCAAGATAAAATCTAAAACAAGTCTAAAGATTTTAGCGGCACAAACAAGTATTGCTACTTGAGTACGGCCTTGCACAGAGATAAGAATTTAGCCGTTTCAGCCGGACTTAACCGGGTCGTTTCTGTTCGCATCTCTAGGATTACCCCGATGGGTGTTACCCATTACCTGCTCCCTAAAAAATAGGGCTGTGTTCGGACTTTCCTCCCCCCACCATTTTTATAGTGAGGAGTAACCATCCGGAAAGGAAACCTGCCTCAATTCTATACTATTTGCGTTTATATTGCAAATGTGATATAATTGTAAGTAGACTAGATCGATGAAAAAATAAGAGAGGTAAGGAGGAGCCCATGGCTTCAGCAACAAAAACTATTCCCCAGCAGGAAGAAGCAAGGATACTACCAAAGTATTCACTGTTTACAACCTGCCCACAAGAGCGCTTTATCCTAATCGTAAGAGGTGAAAAACTTCGCCGGATCATTCACAACGTCCGTGGTTGGGGCGTGAACGAAGACTTTGTTTTCGTCAAGGATACCGGGGACCGGCAACCAATTGGTTTTTTTGACGAACTTTGTCAAGACCAACTTGGCTACCATTTTGTCGGGGTACCGCCATTCCAGGGAATGTACCGCTATAAGTTCTCCTGGTCAAAATACCAAATAGATGACGGCGACGCTTCACATAGCGTCATCGCTCACGCACCAGAGATCATCTACATCACACCATTTGAATCGCAGTATGCACTACCATTCAAAGGAATCGAGATGCGCGGTGAAGTCAGAGATCCAGACGCCAAACAACCATTAATTCCGATCGGTTTTGAACTCACCTTCAGGGTGAGGATCGTTCGGCCGATGATTGCCTTGATGCAAAACCGAGGCGACTGGTTCGGTGGAGCGCTCGTGCCCAGACTCCAAGCAGAGCTCAAGGATTTCTGTGGTGATTTCACCTATGAAAACATGGTGAGAGAAGCACGCAAGAGCATATCCAAGGATTTCACCGATTACATTATCGGCAAGCAAGGAAATGTGAGCGACTTCAGAAGGTTGCTCGAGGAACAAGTTGGTGTTGATATCCTGCATATCTCGATATCTGGAATCACACCCAACAAGGAGTACGAAGCTGCAAATATCAGGCGCGCAGAAGCCGAGAGGGACGCCGACGTCGAGAGAACCAGGGCTCAAGCCGAGAGGGACGCAACAATCACTATAGCTGAGGGGAAAAAGAGGGAATTAATCCTCCTTGGAGAAGGTGAGTCCTCAAGAATTACAGCAGAAAAAAATGCGGCGGGTGAGAATTACAAAGACCTTCTACGACAAAGGATGGTGGGTGGAAAACTCACAACCCTTGTCGAGGGTGGAGCAAATACTTCACTCATCGCCAACCAGCAGGATCCTCCAAAACCATAAGGGCAAAAGCCCCCAGAAAACCCCGGTTCCTATAGGCTACGGCTGCAGGAACTGGGGTTGCTTTTTTATATTAAATATGATATAATCCGACAGGACAACGATATTTGAAAAAGGAGAGTTGAGATGCTCGAAGCACTCTTTGGGAAAACGGTTGGCTACCTTGGATACAGCCTTTCGATTTTAGCACTGGTGCTTGCACTGGTACTGACAGGCCATTTCTCATTTTGGACTATTCGTGAGATTTCACCTGAATCAATGAAAAACTGGCTTGGGAAACTAGCCAAAAGCACGGGGAGAAAAGCTGGATCAATAAAACCAGCTAGGTGGGTTTTTGTATTACTGGTCCTTCCCCTACCAATTCTTGTTTTCTTCTTCTCCCGGATGTCCATAACTGGACTTGTCTGGGCTGAAGCCCTGGTGTTCACCATTTTACTACTGTCTATCTTTCCAAGAATGACAGAGCGTGATGGAAAACCACCAAGATCAAATACAGCAATTTTCTTCGTACCGATGGTTGTTGCAATAATTGCTACCACACTGATTCACATTGATGTGGTAAAGTGGATACTCGCAATCATCGTCGGATCCGTCTTGCTTTGGTTCCTAATTCGCAGACTAAAGGGCAAGGTTAGTTTGGAAAAAATACCCGGCAAGGAGTACGCACCCGATACTGCGATGATAGTTCTTTCTTGCCTTGGTCTGATTTCTCTAAACCTTATCGGCTACTTTGGAACCTCGGTACAGCCTAGGTACTGGAATTGGTACTACAGCGACAAGCAGTTTTTTTGGGTTTTCAACCTGGGACTACTGTTTGTCTGCATACTCACCAGCTATCGCAACGAGAAAAGCGAGATAAAACCATTTGCAAAATCTCTAAGGAGGTTTGTGATGGTTGCAACAATAGTAATTCTCGCCTTCAACATCTACTGGCGCCCCTTGCCGGGGTTTACAGAGCCACGAGCTGGCACTGCTAACTCCCCGACCTACCGGCCAATTGCTGCTAGTCTCGACGACCAGCTCACCGAGTACGGCAACTGCGAGTCGCCTGGGGAACCGGGGGGCAAGCAGTGGCAAGACGAGGAGAAGAAGATCCCCGTCAAGGGTAAGAAAGACCCCGACGACACGGGGGCACTCCAGATCAACACGCGTATCCACGCCGACTTGATCAAGGAGACGGGTATTGACCCGGCGAAGTCCAAAGAGGACAACTACCGCCTGGGCAAGGTCATCCTCGAGAGGTACCTTGCCAACCCAAGCGCTTACAAAGAGCACCCTTGGGAAGCGTCGCGGTACTGCTGGGAACCAGTCCTTGCAGGAATGACCTCTCTAGGCCCAACAAGGATCCCAGTTGTATTACACGTTGAGGCGCCAGTTAATGAGTTTGGAAGAGAGGTTAATATACCTCGCAATGGAGGAAATCACTCCCTTGATGGAGGTGGTAAAAAGTACGTCGTACTCTGGAACGACACGGTTGAGGAAAAACTACCCCGAGAAGAGGACTCCAAAAAACCCAAAGAGGTCTACAAGTTTAGACTAAAATCCAGAGAGAAAGAACCAGTCAAGGTTCTGGTGATATTTTTCTAGGGGATCGCAAGATCCCCTTTTTTCATAAAAAATTAAGGTATGAGACCTTTGTTAGTAATACCAAAAGTATCTAAGACAATATTCAAAATTCCATAAACAGAAAACATTACAAAGAGACCGATAATACCGTATATCAAATTCTTTTTGTGTTCATCCTTCCCCTCGTCTGCTTTGTAAAT
Source organism: uncultured Candidatus Saccharibacteria bacterium (assembly GCA_964534305.1). Taxonomy (GTDB): domain Bacteria; phylum Patescibacteriota; class Minisyncoccia; order Phycocordibacterales; family WO2-35-19; genus CAZHPR01. The sequence continues at coordinate 66,109 of CAZHPR010000002.1, read as the reverse complement.
AAGCTCAAAAATACCGTAAAAGAAGTAAATAGTCGCAATAACAAATCCCAAAATTATAATAGGATTTATTATAAGCTCTGCTATTTTACCAAGTAGCATCTTTACATCCATAAAAGCATTTTATCACAAAGAAAATCCCCCACCTAAAAAGGATGGGGATTTTCTTTTTCTATATAGATTTTGGAATATCTCTAGCCTCTTGGAACCAAGCTGCTTGGAGTAAATCCAGGACCCTGAGAGTTTACACCAACAGCCCTACTTATGAAGCTTACAAGGCCCCATACAGCAGCCATCACGAATAGTGCAACAACTCCCCAGATCATAGTCTTCTTCGCCGCATCCTTGTCGTGCTCTGAGCCTAGGATGTACTTTGCAAGACCCCAGAAGAAGAATAGCATTGCCAAAGCAAAGACTATAGGTATTGCTATGTTTATAATATTACCTATAGATTGTACAAGTGTCTGGATATTGCTCAGATCCTGAGCTGAAGCAAACACTGGAAGCAATGAAGCAACGCCGATTATAGCTATTTTTTTCATAATTTTTGCAAAAATTAATAATTAAACGACCAATTTTTTACCTGTTAATTATACCAATATTTTAGTTTATTTTCAACAAATCCTTATCCACAGATAATTTTAGAATCCTGCAGGCAGCCCTGATATATAACCACTACCAGGATCTTGACCAGGAATAGAAGCTCCCCCACCAGCCCCGGCACCAATTGTAGGAACAGGTTGAGATATAGGAGCGCTAGTATTACCCAAAAGTTCTCCCCTTATAAAAGAAACTAACCCCCAAATTGTAGACATTACGAATAGTGCAACAACTCCCCAGATCATTATTTTCTTACCCTCCTCCTTACCAGTGCCCTCTGACCTTATATACTTTGCAATTCCCCAAAAGAAAAACAAAAGAGCAAGGGTAAATACTAGGGGTATTAGAATCTGAGTAACTATATTCATTGCACTTTGCAGCAAAGTTCTAGTCTGTGTTAATTGAGCAGAAGCAAAAACTGGAGATAAAAGTGCAAGACCTACTATATATTTTATTTTTTCTTTCATATTATTTTAATTTATTAAATTAATTTTGGATATTCACTTTTTGTATACCCGGCAACCCAAGTTCTGATTTTATAAAGTTAACTATACCCCATATTGATGTTGCAATAAAGAGGGCTACTATACCCCAAATCATAACTCTCTTACCCTCCTCTGCCGCCTTCTCGCCACCAGCCCCAGAGTTTATATACTTTGCAACCCCCCAAAAGAAGTACAGGAGAGCAAGGGCAAAGGCAAGTGGAATAAGTATTCCTGTGACTATCCCCTGTGCCGCTTCTAATAATTTCATTAATCCCATAATATTTTTTATTTTACTCTTATCTGTGGGATACCGAAGGTACCACTAAACCCGAATTCACCTCTTATAAAAGAGATAATGCCCCATATTGTCGCAAGTACAAAGATCCCAATGACACCCCAGATAAGGAACTCCTTGCTCTTTTTCATCTCTGCCTCACTACCACTAGACTTTATAAATCTTGCAATCCCCCAGACAAATGCAAGAAAGGCGATAGAGCCAATAAAGGGTATCACCCTAAGCCCCATATCTGTAAACATTTTTATTAAACCAGCAAGATCCATAATTTTATACTCTTAGTTTGTCTATTGTCGCACTTATCGCGTTTATAATAACCCAAGCACCGAGAAGTATCGCTGCTCCTATAACTGCATACAACAGGGCTTGTTTTGCGGTCTTTATCTGGCCAGCGTCCCCTCTTGCAGTTACAAACAAAAAGCCTGCATATATAACCATAATAGCGGCAACAACGCTTCCTATTGGTATCAATATTTCATTGACTATCGCTTTTAACAAACCCTCTACGCTGTTTGATTTGAATGGGTTTGTTATTTTTATTTGATAAGAGACAGGAGTTGGATTTTTACCAACATCATCTGGTTTAGGGTTATTACCGGTATCATCGACTGCAAAAACAAAAACAGGAGAAAGTGCAATAAAGAGAGAAAGAGTGAAGATTAAAAGTTTTGAAAATTTTGTTTTATTAAACATTTTATTATTTTACTATTTGTACCGCGTCTTTAAATTGACTTGATATTAGTGCGTTTAGCAAGGTAGAGACTACAATCCAAGCTGAGAGCATTATAACAAAACCGATAACAACTTTCTTTATCATCTCTATAGACTCCTTCCTCTTTGCCCCATTACCACCATCCATAATCATATTAAAACCTGCCCAAGCGATAACTCCCGCAGCGATAGGGAACGACAATGCGATTAGCAAACTAACAACATTGTTTATAAGCTCTATAAATTCAACAAAACCACAGCCTTCTGGATTTGGACAATTAGGGACAACAGGAGAAGGGATGAGCGGTGCCGCAAATGACAAGACAGGGACAAACACCAAAAGTATGGTTACAAATGTATTAAATATATTTTTTTTAGAACCCGATATCATTTTTGTAAAAGATTTGATATTTCTCTGTTTGCCCTTGCAACCGCCTCACTTACCCTAGATCTTCCGCTTGTAACTGACTCTATCATATTTCTAAATATAATATTGGTCTCTACCCTATCTGGATCAAGCCATCCTCTAGCCCTTATTGCGCTATCATAAAACACACTAAGATACGCGCCGGTAGGTCTCTCGGCTAGGAGGTCGCGTCTCACTGGAGGAAGCCTTAGTATCTCTGCAAAAGCTTTTGAGCCTTGAGTAGAAGTAAGTATTGAAACTACACCAAAGGCGGCGTTAGGATTTTTGGAAGTTTTTGTTATCGCCAAACCATAAAACCTACCAAAGATAGAGTCATTGCCACCCTCTCTAGAAAGCGGCATAGGAGCAACATCAAAGTTTAGATTTGGGTTTTTTGATTGTATACCAGCAATCTCGCTTGCAAAACCAAAATACATAGCGAGATCTCCTCCCAGAAAATAATTTGTAGAAGAGACTATTGATCTGTTCCAGGAGTATGATGTTTTTGCTGGATTTGAAAATTCTGTATAAAAGTTTACCGCGGCCTCTGCTGGTATTGTCGGTTTGTCTAGTCTAAGAGAGAAGCTGCTCATTGGTTTACCACCGCTCCAATAAGTTATAGGGGTACCGGCTTGCATTGCAAGGGTAGAGATTATCTCCTTTGCATGTGATATGTTTGAAAACTCTCCAAGCGCGACAGCACTTCTCAAAATATTGAGACTACCATCCTTTATAGAAATAACTGAAGCCAGATTGAAGAATTGATCCCAATATTTTGGAGGTACGGTTATCTTTGAATCATTGAATATAGCTCTGTTCCAATACATCACCAGCGGATCAACCACAAACGGCATCGCAACAACACCCTCCGGCAACATAAATATTTCGGCACCCTCTATAAAAGAGTCTTTAAAATTCCTCTCGGTAAAGACGTTGTAAGGTATTATAAACGTCTTGTTCATATTTTTTATTATCTTGTCACTAGGCAAAAAGAAGACGTCTGGGCCCTCACCAGCAGCGATCGCCTCTACTAGATCATTATCAAAAGTTTCTTCTGCTTTCTTTACATACTGGACTGAGTATTCTTTGCTCTGAGCGAGACCAGTCGCCATAAGTATCTGAGAGAAATCGGTTTGCTCTATAGTACCCCAAACAATTACATTACTAACCTGACCCTGAGAGCCTCTGTACATAGAAAATACAATAACTCCCACAACAATAAAAAGAGCAAATACACCAGTTAGGATTATCTGAAACTTTGTTGACATGTCTTAATTATAGCAAAAACAAATTTTGCTTATCTACAAAAGCGTGGATTGCTAACAGAACTAGAGACAGATGAGAGAAGCGAGGGAGTCGCCTTCTCGAAGCTTCATTATCCGGACACCTTGAGTAGATCTGCCGAGTGTAGGTATCTCATTTAGTTCTAGCCTTATGACCTGACTCTTCTTTGACATTGCGACTACTTCTGCCTCAGAACCCACAACTATCTCTGAAGACATTATTTCACCTGTCTTTGTAGTGACACTTGATGTTTTTATACCGGAGCCACCGCGTTTTTGAATCTTGTATTCCTTGAGAGGAGTCTTTTTGCCATAACCATTTGCACCGACAGTTAGGATACTAGCCTCCTTTTCTATTTCTTTGTGTATTGTGTGAGCACCAACTATTCTATCTCCCTTGCCTAGCTTCATGGCTCTTACTCCTCCAGCTGTTCTACCCATCTCTCTTATATCATTTTCTTTGAACCTGATTGACTGACCCTTTGCGGTTATAAGCATACAAGAATCACCTTTCGCCGTCTGACAAACAGAAACCAACCTGTCTCCAGCTTGAAGCTTGATAGCAATAATTCCACTACTTCGTACATCATGGAAGCTACTTGCAGAAACTTTTTTGCCTACCCCTTGTTCTGTAATCATAAGTAGGGAAAGGTCTTTGTTGTCTTTGAGATTCTTAGGCATCGGGAGGATTGAGGTGACTTTTTCATCATCAGAAAGAGAGAGAAAGTTCATTATAGACTTACCTCTTGTTGCTCTCTTGCCCTCTGGGATGTCGTACATCTTTATTTGATAAGCCTTACCCTTATCAGTAAAGAATAGTAGGTCTGAATGAGTCTCAGCTGTGAGGAAGTTTGTAACGAAATCTTCTTCTTTTGTATCCAGATCGACTACTCCTACCCCACCACGTTTTTGCTTCTTGTATTCATCTGGGTTGGTGCGCTTTATATAACCGCCGGCAGTAAGGATAAGGGTGTTTTCTTCATTTGGTATCAAATCTTCAACAGAGAGCACCTTTACACCACCCTTTATCAACTTCGTCCTCCTGTCATCGCCATACTTTTCTGCTATTTCTGATAGTTCTTTCTTTATTATAGTAAAAATCTTTTTTGGGTTAGCAAGAATATCTTTTAGCTCTTTGATGATAGCTTGGACCGCCTTTAGCTCGTCTTCTATTTTTTGTCTCTCAAGACCAGCGAGCTTTTGTAGTCTCATCTCTAGTATCGCATTTGCTTGTATAAGAGAAAACTTGAACTGCTTCATGAGGTTGTCTCTGGCTGTCTCAACATCCTTGCTTTTCTTTATGAGTTTTATGATCTCATCTATGTGATCAAGAGCTTTCTTGAGACCAAGGAGTATATGCTCTCTTGCTTCTGCCTCCCTCAGATCAAACTCTGTCCTTCTTTTTATGACAACCTGCCTATGGTTTATAAATTCTTGAATAATACCCTTGAGAGAAAGTGTCTGGGGTACGCCATCAACGAGCGCCACCAGGTTGAGGTGGAATGTTTCTTCGAGTTGGGTGTGTTTGTACAAAAAGTTTAGGACTCTTTGCGGATGGCTACCTCCTTTGAGGTCGATCACAACTCTTATATCCTTTGTTGATTCATCTCTAAGTCCCTTTACCCCTTCGAGTTTTTTGTCACGTACAAGTTCGGCAATCTTTTCAACCAGAGTCTGCTTGTTGACCCTGTATGGGATTGAGGTTATGACTATCTGGGATAGATTTTTTTCTTCTACAATTTCAGCTACACCCCTACACACTATACCGCCTCTTCCAGTGGTGTAAGCGTGGTGTATATCTTTCTGGTTGAATATTATGCCCCCAAGAGGGAAGTCCGGTCCTTGTATAAATTGAAGTAAATCTTCTGTTGTTGCATCTTTGTTGTCTATAAGATATGCGGTTGCATCTATAACCTCACGCAAGTTGTGAGGAGGAACATTTGTTGCCATACCTACCGCAATACCCAAAGTCCCATTGAGTAAAAGCTGAGGCACAGCAGCAGGCAAAACTTTTGGTTCCTTATCAGTACCATCAAAGTTTGGGATAAAATCTACCGTATCCTTGTGTATATCACGCAAAAGCTCAGCTCCAACCCTACTCATCTTTGCTTCGGTATAACGCATTGCCGCAGCTCCATCTCCATCTATTGAACCAAAGTTTCCTTGACCTATTATAAGCGGATAGCGCATAGAAAAATCTTGCGCCATCTTTACCATCGCATCATAAGCGGCTGTATCACCATGAGGATGGAAGTGACCGAGCACCTCTCCCACTACCGTAGCTGATTTACGAGTCTTGCTAGAAGGGCCTAGACCCATGGTATGCATCGCATAAAGTATCCTTCGGTGCACCGGCTTTAGACCATCACGAACATCAGGGAGGGCTCTGTCTGTAATTACAGACATCGCATAGTCTATAAAAGACTTCTTCATTTCGCTCACTATAGAACGAGGCAAGACACCCGTACCGCCGTTATTTTGAGACTCTTTTTCTGAGCTTTTTGCCATAATTATTTATCTATTATAGCAAAAACAGAAGCTCTTTTCAAGCAAAAAGTTTATTTTTAAAAATCTCCCAAATCATTTTTGCGAGAGCCTCTTAAAGTCGCTCAAAACATTTTTATGAAATACCAGACCCTCCCAAATCATTTTTGCGAGAGCCTTAATCCTTATGACCTAACGAGCAAAAATGATTTGGGAGGGTCTTTGCAATTATTTCCTCTCGTAAACTTCTATTCCTGTAAAAAAGGGCACAAACACGTTTGATAGTGACTCTTTGAAGTCATTAAAACTTTTCCCGACTTCGGACCAGACTGAATCAAGTGCTTGTTTTGAGCTATCTATAGGTGAAGGGGCGCTTGCTACAGAAGCAAGCTGACCAGATCTGTTTGACAGAGAAAGATTATTACCCTTAGATTTTAGCTCAAAAATATCTCTCTCTATAGACCAAACACTAAATACCAACAGCAAAACAATGAGAGAACTGAAGAAGGCTAACTTGCGCCTATACTCTTCGTCTCTTTTGTTTATGCGATCTATAGTTTGGTTGATCATTTTATTCTTTAGAAAAAATATCAACAAAATTATATCACTACTCTGAGTTTAGTACTACAACCTCAGCCTCCTTTCCTTCCAAATCCTTTTTCTTTATTGTTAGTTTGTCTATCGGTTTAGTCCCCTCTGCGCCAGCTTCTTTTAGAAATTTCTTTAGAGCATCTTTCTCTCCAACATCATAGTTACCAGATGGGAAATGCATAGGTATTATGATGCTAGGTTCTAGAGATACAGCAAACTTGTAAGCCTCACTTGCGTCAAGTACTCCATCCCCTCCTATTGGCACAAAAAGTATGTCTATTCCATCAAGAGTTTCTTTTGCTTCCGTAGAAAGATTGGTCTCTCCCAAAGAACCAAGGAAACAGAGATTAATGTTTTCAAGATTTACAGAATAAATTGTATTGATAAGCGTCTCCCCACCATAATTTGTTGTCCCTGGAGCACCTTTTATAAATACTCCTTCTACTTCATACTCCCCCGGACCATTTATAACAAAGGCTTTCTTCTCACCCCGGCTTGCCTGATCGCCTCCATTCATATCTGGATGATTGTTGGTAATCAGAGCAACATCAGCCCCAAAACTACCAGCCTTAAATTTTGAAGATTTTGATACAGGATTAAAGGCCAAGACCGTGTCTCCAAACTGCACCTTAAATGACTGTATACCCTGATAAGAAATAATCATATATAGTATCCTACCACAAAAAAATCAAATTGGAACTTGATTTTAAGCTCTATTTTCTTTGTAAGAATTCCTCACTGCCCCAGTGTTCGCATCAATTTCTACCATTATATATAAGTCACCGCCGGAAGGGGACGAGACTTCAATTTTCCAAAGACCATATTCCAGTACCCTATTTATCGCCTCGCCGTCTTCTAATCCGTTCTCTTCTGCCTCTTTGAGAGCAATCTTCACCGCATCTTCTTCTAGCACTCTGGCGTTCACTTCTTTTGTAACAACTTTTAGGACAACCGTTCTTTCTGAGCTGTTTACGATCATATTTATGAGCTGTATTTCATACTTATGAAATAATCTTGTTGGAAATTTTTTATTTATTGGAAACCTGAGAGTATCGTCATTCTCACTCAACTCTATTTGAGGATAGGTAAACTCTTCCCTGTCTCCAGTATAAGAATCTGGAGGTAGTGTTGTACTTCTGTAAGCGATATCTAACCCTCCCATAGAAGCTCTGCCTCCCTCTTGTAGTTCAAACTCTTCGTTCAGTAAAACCTTTTTATCATCACCTTTGGGTAAAACATCATCACGATCATTCTTGTCCTTAAAAAAATTTAGAAATGAAAACATAATTAGGATTATAGCGCCAAATATCACAAAATAATAGGTCTTTTTCATGCCCAAATTATAACACGTTTATTTTGTCTTTGCGGGTTGCCCTTCTGCAAGCCTCAGGCTGCAAGTCCTGAGAGCGGAGCTCGAATGGAACTCTCGCATTTTGCGACTGCCCTTCACTGCGCTGAGGCCGTAGGTCCTGAGAGCAAGGCTCGAATGGAACTCTCGCAAAATATAGTGGGTTTTTGCGGGTTGCCCTTCGCTTTGCTCAGGACTCTCGCAAAATATAGTCGTCGCTGACGCGACTCCTTATTTTGCGGAGGGTAAGAGATTTGAACTCTTGATCCGCTTTGGGCGGAAACCGCGTTTCGAGTGCGGCGCATTAGACCACTCTGCCAACCCTCCAATACAAACGAAGTATAATATAAAATTGAGTAAATATTTAGAGCCCCTCCTGCGAAGGGCTCTTGGGAATTACTCCTCTACTCCTCTCTAGCTAGCCATGAAGGCTATCTTTATAAATTTTAACATAGAATAATCCAGATTTTGCATTATACAAAAATGGTGTTATTATTTTGCGTAATACTTCATATTGTAGGTAAGCCCTACGAAACTCCGCTATAAGCGGGGTGAAGTATTGCGGCCCTATCGTCTAACGGTTAGGACATCGCCTTTTCAAGGCGGTAATCGGGGTTCGATTCCCCGTAGGGTCATGCCAAAAATAAAATACCAGTTCAGCTGGTATTTTATTTTTGGCACATGATCGCCTAGTATGGCGAGAATCGAAAGACGGACTGAGCAAAGCGAGGGAGTCGGGGTCGAGAAAAATTTGCACTAGCAAATTTATTCGCGACCGATTCTCCATACAGAATTTTATGATATATTAAAAAAGGAGGCGGACATGGAAAACCTGGACTGTTCTTCGTACGACGGCATCTCAAAGTACACGATGCCGGTAGCAGAAGTCATATTCAAGGCAGGACTCACCATCCTGATCTCTCTTTTGATGGTAGGAGGGTTGGTCTTGCTTATGATCTCCAAGACAAGACAGGCCCTGCGCTGTGAGTAGCGCGGGGTCTTTCAATTATTTTATTTTACAGAAAGCTCCTCATAAAGGAGCTTGGATTTTGCGAGGCACTCCGGCTATTGCTATTCAGCCACCTGTTTAGCTCTAGACGCGAAGTGCCTCCTTGCATGGGCGATTTTTATATTATAACAAAGGCTAACTTACATAATATATAAATAAGTGGATAAATTAAAATATTGTTGTATATTGTTGTGATGAGAATACTTGGGATAGAGACTAGTTGTGACGAAACAGCAATAAGCATAGTAGAAGCAGAAGGAGACATAAATTCTCTCTCTTTCAAGCTACTCGGAAGTGCTGTAAATAGTCAGATAGACATACACAAAGAGTATGGCGGTGTCTTCCCCACTCTTGCAAAAAGAGAGCATGAGAAAAACTTACCTATAGTCTTGGAAGAAGCACTAAAGGAAGCAGGTTTTGAAGATGAATTAGGAATTATGAATTATGAATTATGGGAAAAAAACAAACCAGGCAAAAAATTTCCCATTGACATGATCGCGGTAACAGTGGGGCCCGGGCTTGAGCCAGCTCTCTGGACTGGTATAAAGTTCGCAGAAGAGCTTGGTAAAAATTGGGGGGTAAAAGTTGTCGGTGCAAATCATATGGAAGGACATATTGCATCAGTACTACTGGCGCAGAATCATGAATCAAGAATCATGAATCAAGGTGTTGAGTTTCCTGCGCTTGCCCTACTTATTTCCGGTGGGCACACAGAGCTTGTACTCATGGAAAGCTGGCACGATAAAAAAAAGATTGGTGAGACATTAGACGACGCAGTAGGAGAAGCTTTTGATAAGGTTGCCAGGATGCTTGACCTCCCTTATCCAGGAGGGCCAGAGATAAGCAGACTAGCAGAAGAAGCAAGAAAAGAAGGTATCCAACAAGAAAAGAATTTCCCTAGACCGATGCTTCACTCAAAAGATTACAACTTTTCATTTTCTGGTCTTAAAACTTCTGTTTTGTATTATATCCGGGACTTAATAAGCAAAGGAAAAGATAACACATCCCCTCCCCCAAACCCCCTCCCCTTAGGGGAGGGGGCAGGGGGTGGGGCCAAAGAAGATCTACCAAAACTATCAGAAAATCAAAAGAAAGAAATTGCCAGAGAATTCGAAGATGCCGTAGTTGAGGTTTTGCTTTCAAAAACAAAAAAGGCAATCCAAGAATTCTCTCCAAAAAGTATTATCGTTGGAGGAGGAGTTATAGCAAACAAACTAATAAGAGAGAAAATTTTGGAACTTGAGAATAGTTTTCTATGGCCTAAGGTCTATATTCCAGAAAAAAGTTTGACTACAGACAACGCAACAATGATAGCGATATCAGCTTATATAGACTCTCTCAGAAAGGAGAGCAAGGAGTATGAACTAAAGGCGGACGGCAATCTAGATATTTAGTTGTTTGTTTTTTCTGAGTCTATAGTAGACGGTTCTATCACCTCTTCCTCGTCATTCTCAACAACTATTTCTCCTGGCATTTCTATAACACTAGAAGCTTCTTCTTTCGTTGGTAAGTCTGTCTGCGCAGGTAGATTTTCTGGAGCTTTGTCTTCTACCTCTGAAGAATTGGTATTCTTTGGTTGTTCAAGGTTAGAGTCTCCGCTATCGCCATTTTTATTATCAAAGATTATGAGAAGCGCAGAGATTATAAGTGCAAGTAGTAGCGGCGCGACGACACAATAGAAGTTTATAATTATAGAGACAATTATCGCAATAACAGAAAGTATCAAAAATACTATCCTCCTCTCTCTTGTACCGTTTGCAAGTATTCCAGACACTATATACATAACAAGAAGTATTATGAGGAAAGCGATAAGACATCTTAGTGTCTCGGTTGTACTATCTGGGACTGCAAATATAGAAACTGCAGCGTTTCTGAGAACTGAGCTGGAGAATGAATCGTCCTTTACAAGATCTACTACACTTGTGGTAGCAGTATCAACAACTTCACCATTTTGATCTAATACAACAACGCCCTTTATTGCTCCCTCTAGATCACCTCCTATACCACCAGCATCATAAGTTGCGCCAGGGTTAGAACTCTTTAGACCGTCAAGGAAACTTCTAAATTCTCTTATCTCCTCTGCTTGTTCGCTAGTTAGAGGATAAGTAGTGTTGCAATAAATCTCATTTATCTTTTTCTTAGTAAGAATGTATACAAATCCAGTAGGTGCATCGTGCCCCCAAGGAGTAAGTATGTCACTCTCATATTTATTCTGGAAATTATTTACAGCAACAAGTGTGTTTTGATCAAAGACACCTGTCATGTTTAATTTTGCTCCATCATAAATATTCAAGAAAGACTGAAGTTTTAGGACTTCTACTCTATCATTAGCCCAATCAATTCTCAGGTAATCCCTAAGATAAGAACAACTTGAAGCACCGAGAATCTCGCCCCCGCTTGCAAAGAGGTTGCTTACGTCTCGTCTTCTACCACTCAAAGAACTACCACCACCGCCTCCGCCGCCATTACCACCACCATCGCTAGGAGGATTAGAAGGAACATCGACTTCACTGTCGTCATTTGGATCAAAAGAACTACCATTCTCTACATTCCCATCGCTATGACAGCCAGGGTCTAGAGAATCAATCTTGCCATCTCCATCGTTATCCAAACCATCAGAACACTGTGGTTTGACTACCGGCGGAGTAGTTGTTGCAAGTACCACAACTTCCCTTGTAGTAGTTGCGCCAAGTCCGCCTGAATCGTAGACAGAGTAAGTAAGAGTTGATGTACCTAGTGTAGAGGTAGCAACAGTACCAGATACTATTATGCTTGAAGTAAGGTTGCCGTCTTGTGCGTCGGTTGCTGTTGCGCCCGGGTCAACAAAAGTACTACCTATAAATATATTCAAAGGATTATTGCCAATTAGAGTTATCACCGGTGGAGTATTCGTAGAGCCGCCACCATTTCCAGGAGGAGTAACCTTTGGCTTAACCACTACCAATCTTGTAGTAGAAGCAGAGAGTCCACCGGAGTCAGTAACTGAATAAGTTAGTGTTGTTGTGCTAACAGCTGAGGTGTTAACTGTTCCAGTTTTTACAATGCTTGATGTAAGATCTCCGTCTTGTGCATCGGTAGATGTTGCCCCTGGATCAACGAATATATCACCAACTGTTAGAAATAGTGGGTTGTTACCGATTAGAGTTATAACCGGTGGAGTATTTACTGAAGTACATCCATCAACAAAAGGTTTTATGACTAGAGATGTATCATTAAACTTGAAGTACATATTTGAATGTGTTGTGTGTCTCTCAGCAAAGAAAATATCTACAATATGATCACCCTTTGTTAAATAAACTGAACCGGTCTTGGACAACACTGGGTGTACCCCTCTGTTATCTTTTATCAAATCACCATCAACATAAACCCAAGCATCATCGTCAGAATCAATCCTAAATCCATAATTAGCTGAACTTGATGCTGTCACAACAGCCTTCCAGTGAACACCGAAGTGGTAGTTGTGTCCGTTTATAATCTCTGCACCAGAAACAGAATCTAGAGGGAAAAAGTTGTTATTAAAAATAAGATTGCTATCTACCCTACCAAGTTTAAAATATTTTGAGTCATACCAATCTGCTGTCCAAGCAACATCATTGCTTAGTGGGTCCCCATAGTAGGTATTCCAGGTAGAAGTAACCTCCTCCATATTTGGATGACTAGAGTTGTAGTCATAGTATTTTCCATACCAACCAGTTTTATCTTTTATTTCATTACAAACATTAACTGGAGGCGGAGTGGTCTCTTGCTGCTTAAAAACTCTAACGGATGCAGAATCAGTGTCTGGACTTGCAGGCGTACCACCTATTTCAACCGAACTAGCATTATTGGTAAGTATGGTCTCGCCAAAACCAAAACTGCTTGATCCAGAAACTTTAGCATCAAAAGTTATAGTGATAGATTGTCCAGGATTTAGGTCGTGAACATTGAGCCCTTGAGTAGAAAATATATTGCCTCCATATACAGGCTCTGGGACAGATAGACTACCATCTACATAAGAAAGTTTCTCTGGCAAAGTATCAGAAACATACAAATCACTAAGATTGGCTGTTCCAATATTAGTGATAACTAATTTAAATCTAACTATTTCATCAAAGTTTGCGTCTACTTGTTTTGAATAATCTGTACTATCTGTAACATTTTTAACAAACTTATCTATAGAAAGAAGTGATTGATTATTATCAGCGCCAGACGAAGAGGTAGAAAACAAATTTTCTTGTGAAGATCTTTGCTCTGTTTCTGATGTAGAAAAGTTTACATTACTATTCACTTCTTCTGTGGAGATAGTCTCTGTCTGTTCAGCTGCCCCACTTGTCTGATCTGCAACAGATAAATCAGTAGTCAAATCACCGGCACTTTCTGTATTATTGTTGTTAACAACGACTTCAGTATTGCTTTCTTCCTGTGCTCCAAAAAACATATTTTCTTGGACAAAGGCTTCATCTTCAGCAGATACCTTTACAGGCAAAGCAGCAAAATTAGAAAAAATCATTACAAAAATAAACACTAATGAAAGCGCGGAATTCAATATTTTTTTCATATTCATATTATTTTCCATAGAATTTGTTTTATTCTGTATGATTTTTATTAAACTTGACGACCAAAGCTTCTCATATTTTAATGAGAATGTCAAGGTTTTATAGGTCAAAAAAGCTTTATTTTAAAGGTTTTTTAGTATTTGTCCTTTATATGTCTTTTTTTTGTTTAAAATATTGTATAAGACCATAAAGGACAAAAATAGATCTCGGATTATAGTATATTTTGTCCTTTACAATTTGTTTGATTTCTAGATTTACTAATTTTAGGGTATTATTTTTATAAATGATGAATGATGAGCTGAAAAAACCATACGACCCAAAGTCAACAGAGTCTAGTATTTACAAGACCTGGGAGGAAAGTGGCTTTTTTAACCCTGATATTTGTATAGAAAAAGGTGTCACAAATAAGGATTCTGAATTTTTCTCTATCGTTCTTCCCCCACCAAATGTCACCGGCAACCTTCATATGGGTAGTGCCTTTATGTTGACCATTGAGGACATCATGGTTAGATACAATAGGATGCTTGGTAAAAAAACACTTTGGATCCCTGGAACTGACCACGCTGCGATAGCCACCCAGTCAAAGGTAGAAAAAATAATTCAAAAAGAAGAAGGTAAAAACAGGCATGACCTAGGAAGAGAAGAATTTTTAAAAAGAATTCAAGATTTTGCAAAGAATAGTCACGACATAATAGTAGACCAAACGAAGAGGATTGGTAGCTCCCTAGATTGGTCTAGAGAAGCATTTACTCTTGATGAAAAAAGGAATCTGGCCGTAAAAACTGCATTTAAGAGGATGTACGACGATGGAATAATTTATCGTGGTCATAGGATAGTTAACTGGGACCCAAAGGGACAAACGACAATATCAGATGATGAGATTGTTTACGAAGAAAGAAAAGCGGTGCTATACACATTTAAATATTCGAAAGATTTTCCTATCTATATCTCTACCACAAGACCAGAAACAAAAGTTGGTGATACAGCAGTTGCCGTACACCCCGAAGACTCACGCTACAAAGAATATATCGGTAAAATATTCAACATTGAAAATTTTGCTGGAGAAAGATTGTCTATCAAGATAATCGCTGATTCATCGGTAGATCCAGAATTTGGAACAGGAGCACTCGGTGTAACCCCCGCTCATAGCGCAATAGATTGGGAGATTTCAGAGAGGCATAACTTAGATATTAAACCAGTTATAAATGAATACGCCAAAATGTCAGTTGACTCTCCACTACTTTCAAACAAAAAAGTTTTGGAGGCTAGAGAAATAATAGTAGATTGGCTTAAAAAAGAAGGTCTGTTGTTAAAAGAAGAGGAAATCGTCCAAAATATATCAACAGCAGAACGTACAGGAGGTATCGTGGAGCCGCTTCCAAAGTTGCAATGGTTTGTAAATGTAAACAAGGAATTTGAATACCAGTTTGATACGTTGCCAGGCATAAAAAAAGGAGAAAAGGTTACACTAAAAAAATTAATGCTTTCTGTTGTTCAGAATAAAAATATTGAAATAATCCCAGAAAGATTTGAACGAGTTTACACAAATTGGATAAACAACCTTCGAGACTGGTGTATAAGTAGACAAATATGGTACGGCCACAGAATTCCTGTTTGGTACCGATCCGATCCATCTACAACAGAGAGTGAGGAGACTTACGTTGGCGTTGAAGCGCCAGAAGGCCAGGGTTGGTTACAAGACAGTGATACACTAGATACTTGGTTCTCATCAGGTCTTTGGACGTTCTCTACTCTGGGTTGGCCAGAAAAAACAGACGATCTAAAAAATTATCACCCTACTACTGTTTTAGAGACTGGCTACGACATACTTTTCTTCTGGGTAGCCAGGATGATCCTAATGTCCACCTACCTCACAGGAGAAGTACCTTTTGGTAAGGTCTATCTCCATGGATTAGTAAGGGATAATCAAGGGAGAAAAATAAGCAAGTCCCTAGGAAACAACGTAGATCCGGTTGAGATAGTAGAAAAGTATGGCGCAGACGCACTACGTATGGCTATGATAGTAGGCACTGGACCGGGGAATGATAGCAAAATTTCAGAGGACAAATTCAAAGCTTACAAACACTTCGCAAACAAGCTTTGGAATATATCCAGATTTGTAGTTGAAAATACCGAAGGGATAGACGGTGATAAAGAAAAGGTAACAGAAGAAACAGACAAGAAACTGGTAGCTGAGTTTGAAAATATCGCCAAGGATATAACTTCTGATATGGATAATTTTAGGTTTTATCTTGCAGCCGAAAAAATCTATCACTACGCTTGGCATACTTTTGCGGACATTATTATAGAAGAAAGTAAAACTATTTTTAAAGAATCAGAACAAAAATCGTCTTCAAGAAAAAATATGTTATTATTTTTACTTAAAGAACAACTAAAAATACTTCACCCATTTATGCCGTTTATTACAGAAAAGTTATGGCAAATCTTGGTTAATAACAAAAAATTATTGATGATCGAATCTTGGCCAAAATATTAAAAATATAAATGAATGCTTCTTTGACAATATTTCTATCTTTACTCGGAGGCATTATGCCTGCGCTTCTCTGGCTATGGTTTTGGACCAGAGAAGACAAGCTGCACCCAGAACCTAGATGGAGACTGGCTCTTACATTTTTTGGTGGTGCTTTGGCAGTAATCCTTGTATTACCGATAGAAAAAATTTTGTTTTCTTTGCAGGGTGGAGAAATAAACACTCTGACGATATTTTATTGGTCTACCGTAGAAGAACTTTTCAAATTTGGAGCCGCATACATACTGGCCCTAAGAATGCGCGAAAATGACGAACCGATAGATGCGGTAATTTATATGATAACAGTTGCCCTTGGATTTTCCGCTTTAGAAAACTCTCTTTTCTTATCAAACTTGATCAGTGGAGGGCACTTCGCTGAGAGTGTAATAACCGGCAATATGAGATTTTTGGGTGCGACGCTTCTACACACAGCCTCTTCTGCGACAATAGGTATAATGTACGGACTATCATTTTACCTAAGCAGAACCGTAAAAAACCTGTTTATTTTTGTAGGAATATCTACATCAATCATATTGCACACAATCTTCAATTTACTTATAATTGAAAGTGGCGATAAGATATTTTTTGTTTTCTCTGGTGTGTGGATAGTTGTAACATTTATTATCGTCGCAATAGAGAAGGTAAAAAAGACTCATATATAAATATAAAAAAATGGCAAAAAGATCTTTTTTTGAAAGACTAACCGGCTCAATAACAATACCGGAAGAAGTAGAGACTGAGGTAAGCTTTCAAAACAACAACACAAACCCAAGAGAAGATGATTGGATGGCCCCAGAAGAGGGTGAGCTCTCTGTTGACGTATACCAAAATCAAAACGAAATAATTATAAAGACCATGGTATCGGGAGTAAAGCCAGAAGACCTAGATGTTTCTATCTCAAGAGATATGGTAACGATCAAAGGCAAAAGAGAGAATGAAAAGACGATAAGCGATGAGGATTACTTCCATCGAGAGTTGTACTGGGGTAGTTTCTCGAGGACAATTGTACTTCCACAAGAAATAGACGTAGATGCTTCAGAAGCGATAGAAAAGCATGGTCTTCTCATAATCCGTCTTCCAAAACTAGACAAAAACCGCTCCACCCGCTTAAAAGTAAGGGGTAATTAGGAAATTTTATATTTTTGTGTATAATTATCTACACCAAAAATGCTGAGATAGCTCAGTTGGTAGAGCATTCCCCTGAAGAGGGAAGGGTCGCCGGTTCGAACCCGGCTCTCAGCACCAAACAACTTATTGTGTGAAGACTTCTTTGAAGCCTTGGAGGTCCCCTTTTACATCTCCGTAAGCGCCTATAGCGCTATCTACGTAAGGTTCTATGTAATAGTAGATACCAACACCAACGCCAAGGATTATAACCCAGTATACAATTCGCATTATCCTAGAAAGCAATATGCCTCGCTTGATAGAGTGAAGCATCTTATTGTTCTCAGCAGAGAGCTCAAGGTTCTTGCGGAGCATCTCTTTCAAATCTTTCATCTCTTGGTCCATAAAATATTTTAAATTAGATACCTAAAAGAGACATTATTCTCCCTTGATCAAAACCAACAATGACTTCCCCGTTTATAACTATAACCGGTACCCCGAGCCCACCGCTTTTCTCTACCATCTCTTGTCTCTTTTCTAGGTTACTTAGAACATCATATTCTGTATAAGAAACCCCGTTTTCTTTAAAAAACTCTTTGGCAAGGTGACAAAAGTGGCAGGTTGGTGTTGAGTATATTGTTACTTCTTTCATGTTGCATTTGGATTATTTTTTAAATTTAGAATTGTACTTTGACTGGTTCTTTTTCAGCTTCATTATCAGTCTCAAAAAACTCCATCTTTGAGAAACTAAACATCTTTGCAACAATATTGCCTGGGAAGGAATCTATGCCGATATTTAGATCTCTTACGTTTGTGTTATAAAACCTTCTTGAAGCCTGTATTTTGTTTTCGGTATCAGAAAGTTCTCTTTGTAGCTCTAGGAAGTTTTGATTTGCCTTTAGATCTGGATAATTTTCTGATAGAGCAAAGATAGACTTGAGGCTCTCAGTAATCATATTGTTCGCCTCCCCTTCTGCCTTTGCCCCCCTTGAAGACATTGCTATATTGCGGGCATTGATCACCTTTTCAAAGGTAGCCTGTTCATGAGAAGCATAACCCTTTACCGTCTCTACCAAATTGGGTATGAGGTCATACCTTCTCTTCATCTGCACTTCTATATCAGAAAGAGCTTCCTTTGCTCTAGTTACAAGCCTTACAAACCTGTTGTAAGAGATTATGAACCAAAAAATTAGTACTGCTAGTAATATTAAAATGATTAGTGATGTTTCCATAATGGCTGTATTGTATCACAAAAAATAGGCAAATTAAAAGCGCGCGACTGTGTCACCTTGGAGGGAGGTGAGATGCACAGACCGCGCGCGCGGGGAGAGGACCCCTTCGGAGGGTAAGGTCCTCTCCTATCGCCCCGGGACGGCCCGTCGATTGGGCTCAAGGGCGAGACTGCGTATATAATACAAAAACCAAAAAAAATGTCAAGGTCTACTTAACCTTTTATTTCTATACAAAACCCAGGCAATATAGAAGAGAGCAAGCACCGAATAGTTGATTATCATAAAGGTGGGGTGCCCCCAAGAGATACCGTGCCCAAACTTATAACCAGAAAGAGGGAAAAGAAACGGAGTCTCATAGAAATTTTTATG
Source organism: uncultured Candidatus Saccharibacteria bacterium (assembly GCA_964534305.1). Classification (GTDB taxonomy): domain Bacteria; phylum Patescibacteriota; class Minisyncoccia; order Phycocordibacterales; family WO2-35-19; genus CAZHPR01. Next base: position 47,130 of record CAZHPR010000002.1, on the reverse strand, counting down.
TGTGGGTATATCAATTAGAATATGGAGAGCCCAACCAAACATTGGCCAGTAGATTAGATTTTTGTTCAAAAATTTTCTGACTACCGCAATTACCAAAACTACAAAAACAAAAACCACTATACTGTGAGTGTATTTGTAAGACTCGCTGGCAAAGTTGACCACCCAGATATTTGAACCTATAAGATCAAAAAATTCCTTGCGACTAAAAATCCCGTAAATAAAAACGGGGGCAAAAGAAGCAAGATCAGGCAAGACTCCAAAAATTATTGCTAAGAACCTGTTCAATCTTTCATTCTTGTATTTTTTGTAAAAAACAATATTGGTCCAAGCAGCGTGTGCAAAAATATCCATGGGGATAATTATAAATTAAAAATGCAAAAATAAAAATTAAAAAGAATAGATTATAAAAAGAAAAACCGCCACTCAACCCCAAATGAATGATTGTGAGTGGCGATCATATTATCTTAAAAGAACTTTCGAGCCGGTGGCGGAAGGGAGCCTGCGACGATCTCCACATCCGCACACCGGCCTCAAGGGGCACAGCCTCAGGCGGCCCCACCAACCCGCTCGCGACGCTGCCGGCCAACCGATAAAAAACCGGCTAGCGAAAGCGGGGACTATGCGGCGTCCTTTGCACGGGACGTGTCCGAGCCCTAAAACATCAACCGGGTGTCGGATTCCCCAGAACGCCGCGCTATTGCGCGCGCACTGTGTTGTACTTCTCTCTAAACACGAAGCTTAGAGAGTCGTACGGAAGGTTCCGTCGAACCATCTGTATATAAGTATAGCATAACTGTATTTTTTGTCAAGGGAAATTTCATTTTGTTTGGAGTAAGTATCAAAAAACGGCTTAAATAAGCCGTTTTTTCATGAAGCTATGAAATCTACCTCACCCCCTATCCCCCTCTCCTTGCAAGAGGAGAGGGGGTACCAAAAAATACATTGTTTTTCTCTTCTCCCTTCCCCTTTGCAAGGGGTGAGAAGCGAATACTTGGAGCTTCGTAAGGCTCATTGAGATTTTTTAATAAAAATCCAATGAGTGGACAGTTCCTGTAAGGAAGGGCTGGGGATGAGGTAGCTGCTTAAGCGAGAAGAAGGGTGAGGTAGTTCCCTAATACCCCATTTCTTCAGAGCCGTGCGAGTGGGATTTCTTCTCTTCCCTATCTGCAATTGCAACTTCTGTAGTGAGCAAGATTCCCGCCGCGCTTGCTGCATTCTGCAAAGCAGAACGGGTAACCTTTACTGGATCTATAATTCCATCCTTGATCAAATCATCAGAGAATGATTCTAGTAGAGCATTGAACCCAACATTTTCTTTCTCTGAGCTCATTATCCTTTCGACAGCGACAGAACCGTCAGCATTGCCAGTATTGAGCACGATCTGCCTGAGGGGAGCTTCGAGAGATTTGATTATAATTTCATAACCAAGAGCCATTTCAGGAGTAGCAAAGTTTTTTGACTTCATTTCTTTCATCTTTTTTGCAACTCTTACCAAAGCCGATCCGCCCCCAGCCACTATACCTTCAGCGATAGCTGCCTTGGTAGCCGCGACCGCATCTTCGATTTTGAGTTTCAGATACTTCATCTCTGTCTCTGTAGCGGCACCTACCCTGATCACAGCGACTCCACCAGAGAGCTTTGCAATCCTTTCGTCTATTTTTTCTTTATCATACTTTGAAGACACCGACTCTTTTTGCTTTTTGAGAGAAGCGATTCGTTTTTCAATATCTGTCTTCCTTCCTTTACCGCCGACAATAACAGTACTTTCTTTCTTACTTACAACCTTACTTGCACTGCCCAGAGCATCAGAGTTAGCATTCTCAAGTTTTAGACCAAGCTCCTCTGAGATGACCTTTGCCCCGACTACAGAAGCGATATCTTGCAACATTTCTTTTTTTCTATCACCAAACCCAGGTGCCTTGACCGCAAGCACAGAGAAACCTCCACGCAGTTTGTTGACCAAAAATGTCGACAGAGCCTCCCCATCCACATCATCAGCAATGATAACTAGCTCCTTCTTGCCACTCTGAGCAAGAGATTCTAGTAGGGGTAAAATTTCTTTGATTGAAGATACTTTTTTGTCTGTAATTAGAATCGGCACATCTTTGTATTCAGCTTCCATCCTCTCAGCATTAGTCACCATATAAGGAGAGATATAACCCTTATCAAACTCGAGCCCTTCAACAACCTCAGAATCCACTCCAAACGTCTGGGATTCTTCTACAGTAACTACCCCATCCTTACCAACCTTTTCTATGGTATCAGCTATTATCGCCCCCACCTCCTCTGATTCCGCAGAGATTGTCGCAACTTGCCTTATTTCTTCTTTGTTTTTTATCGGCTTGGCGATCTGACCAAGTATTGTTACAGCCTTAAGAGCTGCTTCTTCTATACCAGACTTGAGTCCCATCGCGTTTACCCCCATGGTGGTATGCTTCATTCCTTCATTTACTATCGCCTGTGTAAGAATTACTGAAGTGGTAGTACCATCTCCCGCAACATCGTTGGTCTTGTTTGCCACCTCCTTTATAATCTCAGCTCCCATATTTTCAAACTTATCAGAGAGAGAAATTTCCTTCGCAATAGAGACCCCGTCGTTTGTAATAGTGGGGCTCCCAAAACCTCTATCTATAACCACGTTTCTACCCCGAGGACCGATGGTAACCTTTACCGCATCAGCTACAGCGTCTATACCCTTCTTTAGAGAATGTCTTGCTTCTTCGTTGAAAATTATTTTCTTCGCCATATGATTTTTGAGTTAAATTAGAATAATTAGAAATTAGTTTAGTTTTTTATCACTGCCAAAATGTTTTCTTCTCTAAGAATGTAGTACTCTTTTTCGTCTATTTTTACTTCATCATAACCATATTTTGAAAAGACCACCCTATCTCCTTTTTTTACAGAAACCGGTACCCTCTTGCCATCCTGCAATCTACCTTCACCCACAGCGATAACTTCTCCCTGCTCAGATCTCTCCTTGCTTACCGTATCAGGGATTATTATGCCGGAGTAAGTCTTGCTAACTTCCTCTACAGAAAGAGGTCTTATGATTACCCTATCCCCCAGAGGAAGAAGCTCCGTCCGAGGATTTGCAGTCTTTTTTGTCTTTTGATTCTTCTTCATACTCTTTTTTATTTAATTGTAATTAGTTTTGCACCATTTTGCATGGTCGCGGCAATATTATATACCAACTGTTGCAAGAAACAAATGCTATGCTATAATACCAAAAACAATGATATTGTCTTATATTCAGATAATCCTTAGTGTTTTTCTAGGAGCACTCATATTACTACAACAGTCCGAAGGCTCTCTCGGAAGCGCTTTTGGCGGTGGTGACTTTGCCGGCAATACCAGAACAAGGAGAGGTGCAGAACTTATTGTTTTTAGACTTACAATATTTATAGCAGTACTTTTTGTTGTATTTGCTTTGGTTAACTTACTATATTAATAAATACATATATAAAGAGTTTTCTTTGTGTGTGTAATTAAAATGAAAACTTACGAAAAAATAATATCTTTTTTTGATGTTCTTTTTATAAGGACAAGAAAAATAAAGATAATTTCTTGGATTGAAAGATCGGTAGGATCGATGGGGCCATCAACAAGGGTTGCTTTCTTTGTCCTTGCAATCATATTTTCTGTGACAAGTATATTGATGCTCTGGCAAACACAAGGTGTGTTTACAACAGAAATGCCAAAGTTTGGAGGCTCCTTTTCTGAAGGGATGGTAGGAAGTCCCCGGTTTATAAACCCAGTACTCTCACTCGGGGACACGGACAAAGATTTGGTAGAAATTATATATTCAGGACTTCTAAAGCAGAGTGAATCGGGTGAGTTTGAGGGAGATCTGGCCGAATCATTTTCTATATCAAGCGACGGTATTGTTTATGATTTTCGTATAAGAAATGATGCCTTTTTCCACGACGGAAAGCCGGTAACTTCTGACGATATAATATTTACAATTGAAAAAGTCTTGGATCCTGTAATAAAAAGTCCGAAGAGAGCTAGTTGGGAAGGAGTATCAATAGAAAAGATAGATGAAAAAAACATAAGATTTATTCTAAGGAAACCTTATTCCATGTTTAGTGAAGTCGCAACACTAGGGATTTTGCCAAAACATATCTGGCAAAATGTAACTTCCGAAGAATTTGCCTTTAGTGAATTCAATATAACACCAGTAGGTTCTGGACCATACAAAATAAAGGATTTGAAAAGAAATTCCGGTGGTATCCCTGTAAATATAAAGTTAGAAAGCTACAACAAATACACCCAAGGACGACCTCTTATAAAAAATATAACGTTCAAATTTTTTAACAACGAGAATGATCTTATAAAAGCTTTTGAGAACGGGGAAATAGACAGTATAAGCAATATATCCCAAAATATAGCCAAGAGACTTGAGGACAATGGCAAAAAGACAGTAGTATCTTCTCTGCCTAGAGTTTTTGGACTATTCTTAAACCAAAACCAATCTGCCCTATTTCTAAACAAAGAAGTTCGTCAGGCGCTCAGCATATCAGCTCCCAGAGAGAGGATTGTGCAAGAAATACTTATGGGCTTCGGTAAAAAAATAGATGGACCAACACCTTTAGACATATATGAAAGTACCAAAACCCAAGAAGAATCGATTGCCGAAGCAAAGAGTTTGCTAGAAAATAACGGCTGGTCTTTAAATGAAGAAGGTGTGCTTGAAAAGAAAAAAGGATCTGATACAATTTCTCTACGTTTCTCTCTATCAACTTCAGAAGTACCCGAGCTAAAAAGGTCTGCTGAGATCCTAAAGGAAGAATGGGAGAAAATCGGAGCAGTAGTAGATATAAAGGTTTTTGAAATATCAGACTTAAATCAGAATGTCATCAGACCAAGAAAGTATGACGCCCTACTTTTTGGTGAGGTTATCGGATCTGAGGGAGATCTCTATCCATTCTGGCATTCTTCACAAAGAAACGATCCTGGACTTAATGTAGCACTATACGCAAACATAAAGACAGACAAACTGCTCGAAGAGATCAGATCAACCAGCGACCAGCAACTGATAAAAGAAAAAAGGAGAGAGGTCATTGAAGAAATAAAGAAAGATGTGCCGGCGATATTCCTCTTTTCTCCAGACTTCGTTTATGTACCAACATCAAAAATAAAAAATATTTCCCTTAAACCAGTTTCTTCTCCAAACGAAAGATTCCAGAATATAGAAAAATTGTTTATAGAAACTGATAAAGTTTGGAACATATTCGCTCAAAGGTAAAAATTAGAAAATATATTACAAATAATTAAATTATGAACCCAAATCAAAGGTCTCATTCTTCTGGTGGAAGATCTACACCTCACAACAGAAGCAGGATAAGAAGCTTTAGAAGTGTAGAGACCAAAAACTCAACAAGCTACCAAACGGAGAATTCCAAAAATTCTGTCTCCACAGAAAGACGAGTTCACCGTGCTCCTTTTGTCTCCGGGGCAAATAGTCACTCAGCAAAGAGAGCCCGCCCTTCTCTTAGAATTTCTAGCAGAAGAGCCCCAAAGAGACCTGAAGCCCCGAGAGTAGAGAGAGCCCCAACAAACGAAACCTTAAACATTCCTAGCGTAGGAGACAATATAAGAATCATCCCCCTAGGAGGCGTTGAAGAGATTGGCAAAAACATGACCGCAATCGAGATCGGTGATGATATTATAGTTGTTGATGCTGGTTTCCAATTTAGAGATGAAGATACTCCAGGAGTTGACTATATACTTCCAAACACAAAATACCTCGAGGAAAGAAAGGACAAAATAAGAGGGGTACTCATAACTCACGGACACCTAGACCACATAGGAGGCATACCGTATATAATGGACAGAATCGGCAACCCTCCCCTATACTCCCGCGCTCTTACAACAGTAATGATAAAGAAAAGGCAGGAAGAATTCCCCCACCTACCAACCTTGGACATCAGAGTTGTAGAAAAAGAAGACACAATAATGCTCGGCAAAGTTAGAGTAAGATTTTTTGCGGTCACACACACAATACCAGACTCAATGGGAATCATTATAGACACACCATACGGATCAATCGTAAACCCAGGAGACATCAAGCTTGAACACACTGACGGCATACCTAGCGATAGAGAACAAGAAGAGTACGCAAGGTTTGGAAAAGAAAAAGTGCTACTACTTATGATGGATTCTACAAACGTAGAAAACCCAGGATTCTCGACCCCAGAAAAACTGGTACACAAAAATCTGGAGGAAATAATAAAAAACACAAAAAGAAGACTTATTATTGGAACATTTGCTTCACAAATAGAGAGAATCATCGCAATCATAGAAGCAGCTGAAAGAAATGGCAAAAAAGTGGTTGTAGAAGGAAGAAGTATGAAGCAAAACATCGAAATCGTAAGGTCATTAGACAGACTCAAAGTAAACAAAAACACCATAGTCACTGTAGAAGAAATGGATAACCTACCTCCGGATAGAGTTATAATCCTTGCTACCGGTGCCCAGGGAGATGAATTTGCGGCTCTTATGAGAATGTCTAACAAGAGTCATAAATACATAAAGATAAGCAACCGAGACACTATTTTGCTATCTTCTTCTATAATACCGGGCAACGAAAGAGCTGTACAAAAACTCAAAGACAACCTTGCAAGACAGGGAGCAAAAATAATACATTACCGAACCAGCGATGTTTATATCCACTCTACTGGTCATGGTAATAAGGGTGAGCTTGAGTGGCTACACAAAAAGATAAAGCCAAAATTCTTTATGCCGATCCATGGCAACCACTATATGCTTCGGGTCCACGAAGAGCTTGCTAGATCTTTGGGCATGCCAGCAGAAAACATAATAGTACCGGACAACGGTATGATTGTAGAAATACAAGAAAAAGGAGAGAAAATAAAAGCCCTCAAAGACACCGCTCCTTCATCTCCTGTTATGGTTGATGGGTTTGCTATTGCTGATGTTCAAGAAGTTGTTATGCGAGATAGGAAAATGCTCTCTGATGATGGGATGTTCGTTATTGTTGCGATGATTAATCTAAAGACAGGCAAACTCCGCAAATCCCCCGATCTTATTTCTAGAGGATTTGTCTATCTACGAGAATCCCAAGAATTGCTACAGCACACCAGACTCATCATAAAGAAAACAATAGAAGACACTACCAAAGGGATGAATCCAATAAACTTTGACTTTGTAAAATCAAACGTGACTGACGCTGTAGCAAAATTCTTGTTCCAAAAAACAGCAAAGAGGCCTATCGTTATACCGGTTGTACTCGGAGTTTAAAAAATATTCTGATATAATCTGATAGATGAATAAAAGATATTTCGTATACCTAGCGAACCTGTTTTTGGGCTTTCACTACTACCTTATAATCTACATAAACTCAAACTTCCTTTCCAAATACCTCAGCGACGGAAAACTAAATATTTTATATACCATAGGAGCAACACTCAGTGTTTTCTTATTGTTTATAATTCCGAGAATACTAAACAAACTAAATGCAAAGTTTGTTTTGATTTCAATAACATTTTTAGAATTTCTTACCATTCTTAGTCTTTCAATATTCAAAACCGCAACCCCAATAATCATCTCTTTCATAACCTACCAAGCAATCGGAATACTCCTGCTTTATTGTCTTGATCTGTTTTTGGAGAGCCAGCTCAAAGATGAGAAAAACACTGGTTTTGCGAGAGCTCTCTTTCTCACCGCCCTAAATATCACTATCCTCATTTCTTTAATTGTTGTTTCCTTGGTTGCACAAAATTCTTTGCGGATAATGTATCTACTATCGGCACTGTCTCTCATACCGATGGCGCTTATTGTAATCTACAAATTTGATACCCACATTCACAAAAACAAAGTTTTCAGATTGAGAGATATTGTAAATTTCTTAAAAGAAGACAGGGACACATTTAGAATACTCAGCATAAACTTTTTGTTACAACTGTTTTACGCAATAATGGTTATTTATCTTCCTCTACTTCTTATAAAAACCGCTGGGTTTGATTGGGGCACCGTCGGTAAAATGCTTGCTGTGATGATCCTTCCGTTTCTCATACTTGAAATACCACTTGGTAAAATATATGACAAAAAAACTGGTGAAAAAGAAGGTATTATTTTTGGAATAATTTTTATATCAATTTCTACGTTCATCTTAGGAGTCTTGGGAGAAAGTAGTTTTTGGGTATGGGCAATAGTACTTTTCTCAACCCGAGTAGGAGCTAGTTTTGTTGAGATGGGTAGCGAGAGCTATTTCTTCAAAAAGGTTTCTGATAGGCATTCTGGGATAATAAGCCTCTTTAGGGCGACCTCACCTCTCTCTTTTATAATTTCTCCATTTGTCGCAATACCCGCCCTGTACTTTACCGACTACTCCGGCCTCTTTATCGTCCTCTCCCTTATCACCCTCTCTGGATTATTGTTTGTCCCCAAAGTTGACACTAAATAAATAACGTGATACAATCGTAAAAGAATGACACCCGAACAAATACTAGAAGAAAAAACGAGCGAATCAGGGAACGACAGGGAATCGTATCTAGTAGACAAGGAGGAATTCATCACCCTCATGGATGAGGGCTCGGCGATACTAAAAAAACTGGACATTTCCAATGGGGATGGTACCTTCTCAAGCTCCCTGGTGTTCAAAAACAAAACATTCCTCTATGTTTCCAACGTGAGGATAACCCCTGGCGGTGTCAATTGACACCGCCATTTTGATTACTATATTTTTCAAATTCACTTAATTTAAAACCTTTAGCATACTCAAAAGCAAAATCAGCGATATGCTCTGCAAGACTAGACTCCATACCCGATCTCTGCTTGCCAACAACCATTATCGCGATCTGATTATGTAAAGTCCTTCTTTCTGTATCAGATGATTTTATATCCTTGGAGATGTGGTTACTTGTTAAAAACCTTGAGTAGCTTGTACAATAATCTAATAATCTTTTCTCTGCTTTACTACCCATAACTGGCGGTTGCCCAGGAAACCCATATTCATTCCAAAGCATTTCAAGGCGATGATCGTACTCTTTCTCTTGATTAGAGATAATTTGTATATTTTCCATAATATTTTATTTACGGCTCGAGGATACCTTCAGACTGTCCATTTACGGAGATTATTACAGAATCAATATCTGGCAAAGCATTAAGAGTGCTCTCTATTTGAGAACGGATAGCCAAGACAGTACAAGAACCCGCTACCCCACTATTGAAGGTAGTATCAAAGTCTACATAAGCGACTCCGTTTTTTATTTCAAACTTTTGTATAAGGACTCCTTTGTTTATAGAAGTGATTAATCCAGAAACCCGTTCTTCTTCAGTTGGTCCTTGGAGCAAAGCCTCGAGAGTACCTGGCCCCAAAGTCTCTGCATTCAAAACCTTGCGATAAACAGGAGTAACTTCAGAACAATCATTGCTATCATTTATCTTTTTGCTATCCAAAAAATAGACTTGGGTTTCTTTCTCCCACTCAAAGGCGACAGCCTGATTTGTACTTACAGAGCTAGGACCATACATACTCTTTATAATAAACAAGAAAACTAGTACCGAGCCGGCAATATATATAAAATATTTTACACTATTGTTCATGTTAGATTTTTCTTCTAGGCCTCTTAGCAGGAGCCGAAACTTTGGATATAAACAGAGCAAATACTGCCCTTAAAAAGCCTGCTGCCTCATTTGATAGTTCACTACCGAATATTTCTGCTCCTTTTTGAACACTTCTCGCAATCATTTCTGCCTCTTTTCTTGCAAGACCAGAAAGCTTTTTTATGTCTCGTAAAACGGCGATGATATAAAAGAGTATCATCACAAGAAGTCCAGCCACAGCAATAGTTGCAATAGAAGCTACTGCAAAATAAGTATCGATATAAGAGATCTCTTCCATGCAACAATTATATCACCAAAAGAAACAATAAAAGATATAGTTGTTGATTATTTATAGCTAATTTGAGGTGTTGGAAATTGCCTCAGAAATAATTTTTCTAAACTGCTCAACAGAATCTGGGTTTTGTATTTGTTTTCCATTTATAAAGAATGTTGGAGTACCTTGAAGACCAGACTTTAGAGAATGAACTCTTTGGGCAGAAACAAAGTTTTTTACCTCCTTGCTTTTCCAATCAATAACGAACTGTTCTACATTTAGATCAAGGAGCTTGGCATAGGATTCAAACATCTCCGGAGCTTTTGCAGATTTTGACCACTCAGACTGCTTCTCAAAAAGCAGATCGTGCATCTCCCAAAACTTACCCTGCTTACCCGCAGCTTCAGCCGCTCTTGCCGCAAATTCAGCATTTGCGTGTATCCCCGTAAGTGGAAAATGTCTATAGACAAAGGCTACTCTATCACCATATTCCTCCATAATTTGTCTAACTACTAGATAATAGCTCCGACAAGCAGGACATTCGAAGTCGCTGTACTCCATAAGCACAACCTTAGCCTCTCTATTACCCTTTACGTTGTCCAATGGATGCAAAATACCAGCTTCCAACTTCGGCTCTATCTTCGGAGCCCCACTAGAAAAAAGGAAATAAAGACCGACCAAAACTAATAAAGTTATCACTATCCAAAGTATTTTTTTCATTACGATATTTTATCATTTATGCTACAAAAACAAAGTATTGACAAAAAATAATAAAAGAGGGTTTTTAAAGAAAAAGTCTTGCGAGCCTTATCTCACTAAAAGAGTAGCTGGGGCCTAGGATATTTTTGACCGGTGAGAGCGGTCTTTTACCACCCTCCTGGACTCCAACTTTCCTGAACGCAGAGATTATTTTTTCTAGCCGAGAATGAGAGATGCTTTTTTGCAAAAACTTTATATTAAAATTTGGTTCTTTCTCTAGTATCTCTTCTATATGAGAGATTATTGTTTCTTCCTTTAGATTCCTGAGTGCGGCGATCTCCTTTATGGACAGCTCTTCTAAAAGCATATTCTTTGTCATACTAACCGTGTCTATCTTCTCTTTTTTACCTTTATTTTTATTTCCAACTTTTTTTATAAAATCATTATGTTTACTTTCTATATGCGCTCTTTTGTTTTTCCTTAGCTCGCTTGATGCAGAGTCAGAGGCTTCTCTAAAACTCCTATCAAATTCAAGCACCTCCTCATTTACCTTTAGTGCTATATCGTTTATACCTTTTAGATAAAGACCATCGAGTGATCTGACCCTAGAGAGAGCTACGTAGCCCATACCACTTTCAAACGAACTTGATAGATCAATCTCAGCGGCATCAAGAGACATTCCCTGACTCTTGTGCACTGTGATAGCCCAGGCAAGCCGGAGCGGATATTGTACTATCTCTGCTTTTATCTTGCCCTCTTCTTCTATTGTCCAAGAATCCTCTTCTACATCTATAAACTTACCTTCTAGGGTTCTAATTTTTATACTATCCTCAGAACACTTTGCGACCACACCCAAAGTACCGTTCACAAAGCCTAGTTCAAAATTATTTTTTACAAACATCACCCTTGCCCCCTCCTTCAAAACAAGTCTCTCTGGCGCCAGGCAGCTCTTCTTTAGGAGCTCGACTAGGTTTCTGTTTCCCCGACTTCTCATTTGATACTCCACAAATCTGCCAGATATCCTCTCCAATTCTTTGTGGTTTTCGGTATCGACACTCGAGTTATGAGAATACAACCTGGTGTAGCTATCATGTTTTATCTCTTTGTTAAACCTTGACTCAAGCATCTTTACAACATAAGAATCAATATTGTTATCTCTTATAGAATTGAGCACTCTTAGATAATCAGAAGATTCTTGTCTATACTGCTCGTGCAAATAAGAAATTTTAAAACCGGCTTCCTTCCAAGCGTCCGAATGATAGGCAAAAAAAGATTTACCTTCTTCTGCCCTAGACACTGGTGGTAGCTGAAAAAAATCTCCAGAAAGTACAACTTGGATACCTCCAAATGGTTCTCTTTCTTTGTTTTTGGCTCTTCTTAGTATCCTGTCTACCATATCAAGTCGAAAGTGATGCAGCATAGATATCTCATCTATCACAAGGACGCTCACATTTTTTAATTTATTTTTTAAGTACTGTTTTTCTACTATCTCATCTATATCTGAATTTGTAAGTTTGTTTTTTATTCCCATACCAGCCCAAGAGTGGATGGTAACTCCGCCCATATGAGTCGCTGCGATGCCTGTGGAGGCTGTGATACCCACATCGACATTGTGTTCCTTTAGATATTTTATATATTCATTCAACACAAAGGTCTTACCGCTTCCCGCCGCCCCGGTAATAAACACATTTTCTCCACTTTTGAGTATGTCCAAAGCCTCCTTCTGGGTCATAGATAGAGCAGATTATAGCAGAAAAATTATTTAATTTTTCTTGTATTTGCTGATTTTATAAATTGAGTAAAGAGAGGGTGCGGAGAGAGAGGGCGAGCGAGGAATTCTGGGTGGAATTGAGTACCAAGGAAAAATGGATGCACATCTTTGGGCAATTCTGCGATTTCCATAAGCCTACCATCCGGAGAAATCCCAGAAAAGACCATGCCTGCCTTTTCTATTTTTTCTATAAATTCAGGGTTGACCTCGTAGCGGTGTCTGTGTCTCTCTCTTACCACCTCACTATTGTAAGCATTTCTGGCAATAGTCCCTTTCTTCAAAAGACACGGATAAGACCCAAGCCTCATGGTGCCTCCCATTCTGCTCTGCTCTAAGAGCTTCTTCTGTTCTGGCAAAATGTCTATTATGGGATTTTTTGTTTTTGGATTTATCTCAGTTGTGTTTGCATCCTTAAGCCCCAAGACAGATCGTGCAAACTCCACAACCGCAAGCTGCATACCATAACAGAGACCAAAAAAAGGGATCTTGTTTTCTCTACAAAACTTTATAGCTCTTATCTTCCCTTCAATCCCCGCTTCTCCAAAACCACCTGGTACAAGTATCCCATGATAATGCGAGAGATTATCGAGCAACTTACTATCCTTTTCATAATCCTTTGCATTTAGCCAATCTATTTTGGCCTTGAGTCCGAGGTTTGCAGCCGATATCTTTATCGCTTCAATCACAGAAATGTAAGCATCTGAAAGTACAAAACTGCCAGTATCAAAATATTTGCCGACAATACCGATCCTAACTTCTTTCTTGCTATTCTTAAATTTATTTACAAAAGATCGCCATTCTACCAAATCTTTTTTTCTAGGTTTGAGATTAAATGATTTTAGGATTATCTCCGATATTCTCCCTTCATCAAAATTTATAGGTACCTCGTATATAGAATCTATATCAGGTGCAGAAATAACGTTTTCTACTGGTATACCACAAGAAAGAGAAACTTTTTCTTTTCTCTTGTTGTCTAAAGGCTCTTCGCTCCTTGCAACGATAATGTCCGCATTAACACCATAAGATGAGAGTTGGCGAACAGCATTTTGGGTAGGCTTGGTCTTCATCTCACCAATCTTGGAAGGTATTGGGAAATAGCTCACCAATACAAAGAGCACATCTTTTGGGTTTTGTAGTTTGAGCATTCTTGCCGCTTCAATAAATATTGCATTTTGATATTCACCGACAGTGCCACCTATTTCAAAAACAGTGATTTCCGCTCCAGTCTTGTCTACAGATTTCTTTATTCTCCTCAAAATCTCTTCTGTGATATGGTAGACCGGCTCAACACACTTGCCCTTGTATCCGAGAGCTCGTTCCTTGTCTATAACATACTTAAATACCATCCCGTTTGTCATATAATTCTCCGGCGGCAGTGAGAGCCCGAGAAATCTTTCATAATTTCCCATATCCTGATCAGTCTCTAGTCCAGAGTCCATAACAAAAACCTCACCGTGTTCAGTGGGGTTCATTGTTCCTGCGTCTACGTTGAGATATGGATCTGCTTTTATCAAAGAAACTTTATAACCTTTGGACTCCAAAACCGTACCGATAGATGCTGTGGTTATACCTTTACCGACTCCGGACATCACTCCACCGATTACAAATATATACTTGTGCTTCTTTTTTACTGCCATATCTCTATTTATCAATTTATAATTTACACTCTGTAATATACCACCGCCAAAGGCCAGCCAAAAAACAAAAAGGTGGATATCACTCCAACCTTCCAAAAACCCTTATCTAAAGCCCTCATTTTTTCCAAGGGCTACCCTTGGAAAGGTAAGGGTGGGTTATTTATCTTCTCCCCATTGCCACTTTGGTTTACCCCCCTTCTTATAAGCAATAATTGAAAATATAACGGTTATTAAAACAAATTTAATTGCAAGATTTAGCCAACTATTATTACCTAACAATGCATCCCTGTCTCTCTCCAACAAAATATAAACGATACCCAGAACATAAAAAGTAGTTGCAACCCATCCCTCCCAAGATATTGGTACCCAACCCCACCCATAATTTTTTGTTTTAAACCACATCTTTTGCATATATAAATTTTAATTTTTAAAGACCTCATTTTTTCCAAGGACGGTCCTTGGAATTATTTGAGGCAGGTGCGGCCGTCGCGACCAAGAGAGACTTTGTGTTCAGCAATAGCAATTTTTTTATTTTTTATATTAAGCTCCAAGACAAGACCGGTAGAGACATCGCTGTTCCAGTATTGGTCAAATAAGAAGTTGCCAAGAGAATAATAAACAAATGTTTTTTTGTCCTTACTAAGATTGATAGATTCTCTCTCTAGCACCACGTGCGGATGAGAGCCTATTACAAAATCCGCGCCGCTCTCTGCAAACAATCTTGCCGTATCCTTTATTGACTGACTTGGCGGGACATATTCTTCACCCCAGTGAGTATAAACAACAATCTTGTTCTCATCTGTTTTTTCTTTTTTGATAATTTTTGCCACTTCCTCTCTGGATAAACCGCCAAACTGGTTGTAAGAAATGAATACAAAATCAATACCGCCAATATTTTTGTAAACGATCGGCTCTAATCCGAATACACCACCAAAGTATTTTATACCAGCATCATCTAAATATTTTTGGGTAGAAAGAAGACCTTCTTTACCAAAATCGTCAGAGTGATTATTACCAAGATTTACCAACCTTATATTGTATTTATGCAAAAGCTTCGCTGTCGTCGTCGGAAATGTAAAAATAAAGTTTTGGGGACTACCGATAGCAGAACCTTTGCTTATAGATTCTTTTTCTGTAATGGGCCCCTCGAGATTGCCAACAACCACATCAGCTTCTTTCAAAAAGTCTCCGATGCAAGAAAACAAGAAGTCTCCTCCTCTTTTCTCTGCCACCACCCTTATATGTCTATCGAGAGAAATATCCCCCACAAAAAACACCCTCGCCTCTCCATCACCATAAGAGTAAATAGCGAAAGCTCCAAACACCAACAAAACAAAGATTAAAAAGAGAGACTTTCTCATTGTTTAATTATTTTTCTTCCTTTTTATAACCTGTAAATGCCTTCACTATCTCAAGAGGGAGAGTAAAGACTACCGTATTTGACTGATCAGAAGAGATATCATTTATAGCCTGAAGTGTCCTTAGGTGCAAAGCTCCATCGGAAGCTGCGAGTATCTTTGCCGCCCCGGCCATGTTTTGCGCTGCGGCGAGCTCTCCTTCTGAAGTTATGATGACCGCTCTCTTCTCCCTCTCTGCTTCAGCCTGCTTTGCTATTGTACGCTCCATTGTCTCTGGAAGCTTTATATCTTTGAGTTCAACATTGTTGACCTTGAGACCCCAAGCGTCCGTCTCCTTGTCTACGATTTCCCTTATCCTGTCTGCAATCTTTTCCCTGCCAGCAAGAAGCTCGTCTAGCGTAACTTCTCCAACAATATTTCTCATTGTTGTCTGAGCATACTGAGACACCGCATAATAAAAGTCTTCTACTTCGATAATCGCTTTCTCTGCCGAAGATACTTTGTAATAAATAACGGCATTGACCGCAACAGAGACATTGTCTCTGGTGATTGCATTTTGGTCTGGCACATCTACTGCCTTTACACGCATATCAACCTTCTGATAAGACTGAAATATTGGAAGTACCAGTCTCCATCCTGGCTCCATAATATTTGTAAATTTGCCTAGAGTAAAGCGAACCCCCCTCTCATATTGATTGACCTGCTTGATGCTTACAAGCACAATCATAAGGATTATAATCCCAATTGTTATTTCCATATATTTTGGCTAGATACTAATACCCCATAACTCTATACCTCCACGAGATTGAAATCAAATACAAATATAAATTTACTTTGATTTTATATCTTCCCTCACCTTCATCCAAATCTTTCCTAGCTGGTTTTGTCCATCTTTATTTGGACCCCAACCCCAAAAATCATCTCTCCAAGAATCCTCCACAATTTCTTTGTCTCCAGTTTCAAGCAACTTCTTTTTTACATATGGATGCTGATCAACCTTTGCTCTGATTATTTCTTCCATGACGACTACTCGCACATCCAGCCAATCCGGCCTCACTTTATCTTCGTATTCTCTTGAGAGCTTAAAAGCATCATGAGCCGATCTCGCGTTTTTTATCTTTTCTATTATATCCGGATCAGTAAATTTCTCGCTGTGGTAGGCATGTTCGGAAGTCATATAGAGCACCCCTTTCCACTCCAAAGCAAATGAGGAGAAGTTAGAAAGCGGGTAAAACTCTCTTTCATAAAAACAAATCTTTTCTTCTGAATTTTCCATATATTTATCTTAAAACAAACATCCAAGAAATCATATCTCCGTAATCCTTAACCTTGGCTCCAGTTTCTAATCTTTTATCCTGAATAATTTCAAATCCAGCGCCAGTAATCATCTTCTTCATTTCGTCCATATCTACCAGATTTATTTGAGATGGCCAGTTGTTTAGAAATACAATATCACAAGCTTCCTGATCTTCCAGAGTAGCTTTGGAAGTATCAAAAAGACATATATTAGTGAAGAGATAAAATACCCCTTCTTTTTCAAGCAATTCTTTTACAGATTTGAGCGCCAGTAGCAACTCACTTTTTGGTATATGAGGAAAAACATAAAAAGAATATGTACAATCAAATTTTAATTCGGGAGAATAATCCACTATGTCTACTAACTGAAAACTGATTTCGCTTGGTTCAGAGGTAGCCATCTCAATTTGGTCGGAAGAGTTATCTATAGCGACTATCTCAATGTTGGGAAATTGATTTTTTATTCGCTTCGTCAATTTTCCATCGCCGCATCCAATATCAAGCATCCTTTTTGGATTTTGGTCTGTTTTAAGAAGGGAGATTAATAAGTTTTCATCCTCGTTATTAAAATCTCCTTTTCCATCTTTATATGTTTTTGCATCAAATTCTTTCATTCTTTATCAAAAATAGGTAGTGGCTAATGATTTTTTACCAACTTACAAATATAAGCTATAGTCCCAACTTTCTGATGTTCAGAAATTATAAGTCCTGCTGATTTTGCCAAATTTTCAATTTCTTCCAATGAAAATTGTTCAGAAATTACTCCATTTTTAAATATAAATTTTGTTCCGTCAATTTTTTCAATGGGTACATTAACTTGCTTGTATACCTTCATTCTTTCATCAAAAGCGGTTTCGGCAAAAGTGCTAACTACTATAAAACCATTATCTTTGAGAACTCTAGCGGCTTCTTTGAAAGAGGCTTCTTTATCATTATCCAAATTGGGCAAAATCATCAAAAGAGTAGCCACATCAAATGATTTATCCTCAAAAGGTAAGGCTTTTGCTTCTCCTTGGACAACCCGAACACCTTCTACATCTTTAAAGTTATTTTTAGCATCTTCTACGGCTTTGGTATCCATATCAACCCCGTAAACGTTGCGGGTCGCTTCCAAAATACTTTTCATATTTCTACCCTCTCCACACCCGATATCTAAAACTCTGGAACCGTTTGGAATGTGGCTTACCAAATATTCTTTTTCAGCATCAAATAATTCCTGATATGCGGGAGTTGGATCACCCAGAACCTTTTCCCAATATCCTATATTAGTATCGGCCTCTGAAGTTTTTTCTAATTTTTCCATATATTTTGGCTAGATACTAATACACCATAACTCTATACCTCCACGAGATTGAAATCAAATAGAGAAAACAGCTGGCCGCCTAGGAAGATATTAGAACAGAACTGACTGAACTATAACAGAAAACCCACCAACGCAGAGCAGGCCTCTGTTTGATGGGTTCATAAGCGCGATCGAATCTCATCGACCAGTGCTCGAAAATATCCTGGTCGAGTTTTCCATTGGCGTTCGTTGCTGTTTCGTGCAATTGCTTTCAGGTCTTCAGTACTCATCAACCTTAAGTTTTGCCGACCAGTAGCAATAGCACTTTTCGAAATGACTCCCCTTAGTGTGGAAAGGTATGCTTGAATTTTTAGTACCGGATCAATCTCGATACCTACCTTCTCCAAGCCGGGAATCAAATCAGTGATCGCTTTTTGTAGTTCAACGCAAGGTTGTAGTTTTGTTGGTTTTCCGAAGGGAATAACTTTTCCCATAATTTCCTCCGAATAAAAAATACAAAATTTATTATATTTTGTCAATATTCCCGGATTTTGAATTTCTCCCTCAACCCTTCGCTCCGCCCAGGACATTGAAATTTTATATTCCTTTCAGTCATTAAAATTTCGGGCTGGCCGTCTCGTGTTAGAACCGTGCGGTTCATTACAAGGTAAGGTTATTTTAACATTTTTTCAGAATTAAAAACGACAGGTCTTGAGCACGTGGTCTCATTTGGTTTCTATAATATTTTGAACTTCTTTTATAACTTTTTCTTGTAGTCTGTTTGCGTCTACAATGTAATCTGCAAATTTCTTTTGAGTAACTCCGTATTTCAAAAATTCAGGAATAGCTACTTTGGTATCATAATCATTCAAATGATCTTGCCCGAATCTGATCTTTCTTCTCTCAATTATTTTCTCTTTTGGCAGTTCAAGATAAATTTTCTTATCAAGAAAGTTCCGAACCTCCTTATCTTTAAAAAGCATGAATCCTTCTACCAAAATGTATTTTTTGGGATACAGAGTTATTGGTTTTCGTTTTTCTCCTTTTCTCTTTGGAAAATCTTTCGTCTTTACAATTTTTCCAGCCTTAAGTTTATTCAGATCAGCAAATAATCTGCCAAATTTTAAGTTTGATGGTAATTCCCAATTTGGAAATCCGAATTTTTTGGGAAATGTTTTAGGGGATTTAAAGTAATTGTCTAATTTTATATGTTCGTAAAGCTTAGACTCTTTCTTCAAAATTTTGCATAAGCTACTTTTCCCCGCGCCAGACGGGCCGACTATACCTACAAAAATTGATTTGGTTTTCATGATTTTCGCGCTTTTACATGACCTAATCCAGTCGCATCAACACCATAGATACCCTTGGCACCTGACTTAGCATGTGTTGGCTGCCGGACCTGGAATTTCTCCCTCGACTCAAAAATTTGTCAGCCACAAATTTTTGGTCTGGGCACCGGCTCGGCTTCGCATTTTGCTAAATACTCATTGCCTCCGCCACCTTCGTTCCTCGGCCCTTCGCTGCGCTCAGGACGCTCAAGTTTTGCAACCAAATCCAAGATTTGGGCAAAATTGGCGGCTGCCGGACCTGGATTCGAACCAAGATACTCGCTTCCAGAGAGCGATGTCCTACCATTAGACGATCCGGCAATAAGATTAAAATAACACAAAATAGACTCGCGGTAAAATATGACCCCCGCGTAGCTAGGACTACGCGGGGGGTTTCGCGACACAGAGACCAAAGGTCTCTGGAGAGGGATATCCCCATATTATCAAAATATAAAAACTAGTCAACTTATACCCACAGAGTTACAGCTTGAGATATTTGCGGACAGCGAGAATGCTCGAAGCTGCGCCGATTGCGACTCCAGAACCGATGATGATGAAGCTCATCTGGATTATATTACCAAGATAGTAGCTGAAGATATTGAAACCGATAAAAAAGTTTTGGGTAAGAGTACCGAGCCAATAAGTAACTGGGAAGAATAGAAAGACGGTGACAAAACCAGCGATAAGTCCGTAGATAACACCAGTTATGACAAATTGACCTCTCACATAGTTCTTGCTGGCCCCGACAAGTTGCATCACAGAAATCTCTTCTCTTGAGATGTAGATTGCAAGGCGCACAGTATTGAAGGTGATAAGGATAGAGATGATGACGAGCGCAATAGTAAGACCATAGCCCATCCTCTCAGCAGAATCTATAATCCTTGTAAGTTTGTCGATGGCGGTCTTGTTTTGGAAATAATTTATTTTGTCTATGATCTGGCTACCATCAGCCGCAAGTATCTTTTCTTGATTTAGAAAATTTGAAAGAGACTCATACTGAGAAGGTTCCTTTGCTTTTATATTGAGCACAGCGCCAAGCGGGTTTTCTCCCAGTTCATCGAGAGCCTGAAGAGTTATCTCATCATTCTCATGTCTCTTCTTAAACTCCTCGAGAGCAACCTCACGACTAACATACTCTACCCTAGCAACCTCTGGCATAGCCTCTATACGAGACTTGAGAGAAAGGATATCTTCTTCCGGAGCAGTAGTTGTAAAGTAGACATTTACATCAACCTTATTCCTAAGCTCAGTAAGAGTAATATTGAGGACAGTACCAACAAAGATAACGCTACCTATCACAAAGAGAGTGACTATCATCACAAGCATAGAAGCGAGAGAGACGTAGCCGCTCCTCCAAAAATTAAAGAAACCTGACTTTATTATTCTTCTTAGTTTTGTTTTGAATTGCGTATCCATCTTGGAAATTAAAAGTTTTAAATTAAAAAATTAAAGTATGTATTTACCAGTCGGATCATCTCTTATAATCTTACCGTCTTGCATAGTGATCACTCGCCTACCGATAGAATCGATCACCCCTTTGTTGTGAGTAGTAAGTATAACTGTAGTACCAAGGTCATTTATCTTTTTGAAAATCTGCACAATATCATATGTGTTTATCGGATCAAGGTTGCCCGTAGGTTCGTCTGCGATAATAATATCTGGCTGATTGACTATCGCTCTGGCGATAGCGACTCTCTGCTTTTCTCCACCTGAGAGCTCATTTGGAAAATTCCATATTTTGTGACCGAGATCTACAAGATCTAGGACGTGGGGAACATCAGATTCAATCTCATCATCTGGTCTCCCAGCGGCTTCCATCGCAAACGCAATATTTTCATAAACATTTTTTTGTGGGAGTAGTCGAAAATCTTGAAATACCACGCCTATCTTTCTCCTTACTTTGTTTATATCGTCACCTGTTAGTGAATGTATATCGATGTCCCCTAAGAAAATCTTGCCTGCGGTCGGCTTGTCTTCGGCAAGAAGCATCTTGAGAAGGGTCGTCTTGCCGGCCCCAGAAGGTCCCACGATTGAAACAAACTCGTTTGGATTTACTATAAAGGAAACCTCTTGAAGTGCGATAGAATTATCGGAATATTTTTTTGATACATTATCAAAGGTGATCATACATTCGTTTTTCTATTATAGCACTTTTAAAATTTTTACAAATCCTTTTCCGCTTCTAAAAATTCTTCTATTTTACCCTCTTCAAGCACTGACCCTACATCACTTGTCTCTACTCCGGTCCTGTGATCCTTGATCATTTTGTATGGATGAAGCACATAAGAACGTATCTGATTGCCCCAAGTTATCTCCATCGTTTTGCTGATATACATACCTTCTTGTTTTTCGATCCTTTTTTCTTCTAGAGCTTTAAAAATCTTTCCCTTTAATATCGCGAGTGCTTTTTCTTTGTTTTGCGCCTGACTTCTCTCTCCGTCTGCTTGAGCAGAGAGATTGGTAGGTAGGTGAACTATACGCACAGCAGTCTCTCTCTTGTTTACATTTTGTCCTCCAGGCCCAGAGGAGCGAGAAAATTCTACTCTGAGTTCACTTTCAGGTATTTCAAAATCAGAAACCTTTTCAAATTTTGGGATTACTTCTACCATCGAAAAACTTGTGTGTCTCTTTGCATTTGCATTGAAGGGAGAAACTCGCACAAGCCGGTGCACCCCCGATTCGTTTTTCAGTGTGCCATAAACAAACTTACCATCTATTTCTATCGTGATATTCCTAAAACCGCCGTGATCATTTTGGTTCTCATGAAGTACCGAAAATCCCCAACCCCTTTTTTCAAAAAACTTTGTGTACATCCGAAGAAGCATTGCCGAAAAGTCTTCGGCATCATCGCCTCCCGCCCCCGAAAATATCGTCATAAGTGCTGGACCTTTGTCATACTCTCCTACTCCTTCTAATTTGTTTTTGAGACTTTGGATTTCTTTTATAATACTTTGGGCTTTTTCTTTGTCAGACCAAAAATCTGGAGCAAGCATTTTGTTCTCCAAATCTTCTATACTTTTCTGTATTTCTTCTTTTGAGGCCTCTTTATCCATATATATATAATCTAGCCTATTTATCCCCTTTTGAAAAATAAAAATGAATAGGGCTCTTCCGAAGAAGAGCCCGTATGAGTGCAGGGAGCGAAAGCTCCCGTGTCCTGGTCTTTCTAGTATCCCAGTCGTCTGGACGACAGGAGGGCAGAAAGATTAACTGGTACAAGTATATACAAAAACAAAAACCCCGTCAATAGGGTTGTCCACAGTTGATCGGGGCGCAGGGATGGTTGCGAAAGACCAGGACATTTGGCTGCTAACCGCGTCCAGGATACTATATTCACAACCCATCCCCGCTTAGATATTATTATATTTAATATCAATAATAAGTCAAGAGCCTCCTACCAGAATCGAACTGATGTTCATGGTTTACGATACCATTGTTCTACCACTGAACTAAGGAGGCGGTCAAAAAAATAATACCACAACCTTTTGGGTCGTGATATTATTTTTTGATTTAGTATATTTTGATATTTTATCTGAAGATATTTAGGAAGCCATCGAAGAATGCAGATATTACAGACGCAAGGTTTTTACCGAAGCTTGTCTCTACCGCAAAAGAATTGCTAGTCTGACCAGAAACACAACCTTCCTTAAACCTTGTAGACCCAGCGCAGACAACCTCTACCTGCAAGTTGCCACCAAGATCACCCTTCTCTACTGTCCAGACTTCTTCGCCATCGTTTACCGCATAAGAAGCAATTTGTCTTACAAGCTCATAGCTTACAGGGTTATCAGAAACCTTTCTTATTAGGTTTATGTGTACAAACGCTCCCTCTGGGAAATTTTCTGTTTGCCATTTGACTACATCCTTGTCGCCAACCATCAATTTTGAAGAGACCTCAGAAACTACGTTTACCTTGGCCACGTCGGCATGAGCAATACCACCAAACAACATTATTGCCGGTATTAAAAACATGGATACTTTTGACAAATTTTTCATACTAATTTTTTGTTTATTAATTAATTTAACTTCCTTCCATTGTATCATAAATAAAAGATTGTGTCAAATAAGGCTGTGGATATCCATATTTTGAGCCGTTGACCGGGATTGAACCGGTGACCTCGCCCTTACCATGGGCGTGCTCTACCAACTGAGCTACAACGGCATATATTTAATTGTGTACCTCCTTACTCTTCCTGTCGTCAGAGTCCTCAATTTTGTTACCAAGTATCTTGGACAAAATTGGGAGCTACAACGGCATATATCTTAAGATATCACATCCCCTCCCTATTTTGGTAGTCCTTGTATAAGGAAATAAAGCCAACAAAAGCGAGTAAGAATATGATCGCTGGATATATGAGAATGTATTTACCAGAGAGGTTTGCAATCCTAGACCCCAAAAACACCAAGACAAAATCTATTGGTATATAAAATAGTGCGTTTATTATACTAAACTTCCAAAAGTTTAGTTTGCTAAGTCCGGCTGCATATGCGAGTAATTCTGGAATACTTATAAACGCAAACCTTGCTTTTACAAAGGATCTTGTGTCATGAAGAAGAGAAGTTGCTCCTAGCACCCTGTCCACATTTGAGGATCCCGCTAGAGATCTTATAACTCTCTCTCCATACCTCCTACTCAAAAGAAAACAAACACTTGTACCAAGCACATCTCCCAAAAGAGAGAGCAAGAAACCTTCAACACTTCCAAAAAGGGCCCCAGATATCAAATACAAAGGAGACCCTCCGAGAGGAGCAATTATAAGAGTACCCATCTTGAGTATCACAAGCACGATCGGAGCAAGCACTCCAAATGAAGACAACTCAGCCTCCAACTCCCCACTCCTTACCATCTTTAAAGAGACTATAAACAAAACGATGACAACAACTATCCAAACCCATTCTATTATTTTTTCTTTTTTGTTTGACATTAATCTTTTGGACAAACTCTATAAAATTCTACCCTGTCTTCTTCTGTAAGTGAGAGAGGAGTCCTGGTCTCACTTGATACACTATTCATTATAGAAGCGGCTCCATTTACATGATCGAGACCTAGGGCGTGCCCCAGCTCGTGAGCCAATACCATTTTTAAAGAAGCAGCAGAGTCAAATTGGTATATATTTATTTCTCCCTTGGTATTGTATTCTCCCTGATTAAATTCCAGACCATGACCGTATTTTTCGTTATAAGATTTTGCTACCCTATTGTAATCAGCGGCCGCCTCATTTCTACTTTTTATAAGCTGGTTCAGCTCTGAAGCCATATTGTTTAGCATTGTCGCATTATTGTTTAAAGCTTCTACCCTACTATTGAGAGAAACTCTCTCTGCTTCCAGTCGACTAAAATGCGGCTCCGGGGCACCACCCCTTTTGTTCCAACTATCGATTTCTTTGTTGTAGTCTCTTTGATCAGCTTCAAGCGAAGCTACTTCTCTCTCGTGCAAACTAGAAAGTCTCTTGTACTCTGTATCCAATAAAGAAAGCTTGCTATCCATCTCTCTTAGAATATTTTCGTATTTTGTAAGCCCAAACTCCTCTCTTCTTTTTTGCTCTGTGAGAACCTGTCTTTCATCATAAATCAAATTTATTTTAAACTTTGCACCTTCTTTGTATTCAAAAAGTTGTCTACGAGCCTCATCTTCCCAGACAGATTCGGATTGCTCTATATAATTTTTAAAATCTGCGAGATTCAAAGAAAACTGTTCATCAAACTGCCCGACAGAATAGTAGAGCACCTGCTCACAGGGATTTAGAGTACCTTTGTATAGGAAAATACCAGAAAATATTATAGCTCCTATTGGCAATATGTATTTCAAAACCTTGATCATATAGAAATAATACACTAAATTGGGTCGGGGTGGTAAAAAATATTATTTTGTTTATTATTGTATCTATGTTTAAGAACAAAAATTTTAGCGTGCGATATTTCTCTAGAAATATCTCTATTGTTATAGGTTTGGTCCTTATGTGGAGAGGAGTCTGGTACGTACTAGACGGAGTTGATTATTGGCTATTTGGCGGTAGTCATACCTATACGGCAGTTATAGGTATCCTTGTAGGTCTTGCCGTACTCTATATCCCCGACGGCGACCTCAAAGAAATCTCAAAGCTATAGTTATAAACTCAAGATCTGAATCTTTCTGAACGGCTTTTTAGGGCTAGGACACCGAGGACTAGTGCGTATATTATATGATCATCGATTATCGGATTGTTCTCTGGCCACAACAGAGAGAAATACATAAGAAGTAGCATCGCAGCACCAGCAATACCCGCAAGCGAGACATATCTATTTACAATAAGAGAAACTCCGACAAAGAGTAGTCCCAACATAAACAACCAATCAACCACCGCAACCCCAGCAAGTGATCTGAAAAATTCTACAAATGGACCCTTGGTCGCCATGGTGAGAAAGCCAAAAGTTGGAGATCCTCCGTTTATCCAAGCTTTTTCTGAGACAGTTGCAAACCCGAGCCCAAAAGTTTTGTCTATAAATGCCCAAAAGAATATAAGGCCCATTGAGAGGCGGAGAGCGACCCACAAAAACTTTTCAAATTTCATAATCAATTTAGATTAAAACTATTATAAATATATTTTATAAAAATAATTTTGTTTTGTATATAAAATCCAGAGCCCTATTCAAAACTAGGATAGTTCAGAATTTAAACGCTCGTATTCTTCGATAAAAGCTTCCTCAAGATTTATTCCATACTTATCAGCAATAACCAATACATGAGCCAGACATTCTGCCAATTCACGTGCAGTATTTTGATTAAAATTTTCAATCTCATCTCCTCTTTCTTTCATTGTTATGTACCTACTCAAATCGCCAAGATCAGAAATAAATTGCATAACCAAACTTTTTACATTAGTAGCCTCCTTACCTTCTGAAATATTTTTTTGATCATATAAGCTACGTATAGCTACTGCCTTTTCTTTTAGTTCATTAATATTCATAAATAAATATTACCACAGTTCAAATCCTATTGTGGTGCATAATTTTTGTGTTAAAAAAAGCTAAAAACCGATGCGCGGCTGATGGGTGCTGACCCCACGGCCTCCCGCGTGACAGGCGGGTGCTCTACCGTTGAGCTACAGCCGCAATTTAATATATCTATCAAAAATGGCTTTCTTTCTGAGCAGATACATACCATGCGATACCAATCCATTATACATAAAATTGTACAATTTCAAAGAATTAAAGACGCTATATACCAGTCTGTAATAACTCCCTTTTTCTTTGCGAAGCCTACCTTTTTCTATACCCGCCGCTTCCAATCGAAGCCTCAGAACCTCTAAAAATTTATTCGAACATGAAGTAAACACGGTTTGAATAGAAAAAGTTTGAGTATTTCTATCCTTATGAACCCACCCTGCCCACACATTACCATCGCCATCAAAATAACCCCTTACAAAATCAGAGAGGTATTGGTCAGGAACCTTTGGTAACGAAAGATTGTTTGTTTTATTTTTAAAATAACCCAGACTTTCTAAATCATTACACATTTCAATACTTCCGATTTGCAAACGATAATTTGTATACTTACCGCCAGCTCTCTTTCTTACGCTTATTTTATGGTTAGACTGAATAATTTTTCTTATTTTATGTAAATGTGTTTTTTCTGCAATATCCAAACACCAAAAACCGCCACCTCTTTTATTTAGAGTCATATACCCATCTGCAGCAAAAAATCCTAGTACATAAGCCATCTCAGGTGTCCATTTTTTAAAAAAATTTTTATTTACCTTTTTATGTACCGGCATATATATAATTATACGCCGTGACAGGGTATTTGCCTAACCAAAATTATTAAAAAGAAAATTTACCACTAACCCTATCTGAACAAATATTTGACGACGAAAGAGACAAGGCCGAAAACAAAAGTCCCCCACAGTATATCAACTAGAGCTAGTCTAACTGGCCAATTGGCAACAAAAGAAAGGTTTGTGAGTTCATAAAATGCGTAGACCACAAAACCAAACAAAGCCCCATACTTTAAAGCCTGGATAGGATCTGGTGATTTGGAAATTATAAAAAATATACAAGAAGCAATGAGTAGATAAACAAGGATAGTAGGCACAATCTTTATTTTGTCGGACAACAAAGAGCCTAGGGCATTTTTGTTAAAATCCTTGGCAACAATTGCTAGCCAAATATAATCAATGATTGAAAATATTCCTAATATAGATAAAAATTTTAATAGATACATAATATATAAGTTGGCTTTGTTCCCCTTACGCTGTGTCGGGGGTGGGGATTGAACCCACGACCCCAGGCTTATGAGTCCTGTGCTCTACCAACTGAGCTACCCCGACATAATCGCTAATTTATCATATTTTTTAACCTTTTACAATTTTTGCATTTATAAAATTTTAGTGATAATATCCATAACGTATTCTAAACTTTAGGTACAATATTGCGGGGTGGAGCAAAGTAGCTCGCAAGGCTCATAACCTTGAAATCCTGGTGCGAGTCCAGGCTCCGCAACACGTTAGGCAAGCTAAGCAAAAGCGCAGCAACTTATATTAAATAAAACTCTCGGAAGACCGCTTCGTAGTGGCTTATTATGCGCCTAGTTTCTCTCTGGTTGAGCAAAAATCCTTGACCTTCGTGAGCAATCATATTTCTAGCTTTGTGAGCCTCCCAAGCAGAATCAATGGTAGTAAAGTCGCTTCTCTCTACCGCTTTGAGCTTTTCCCCTATTGTCTCGCCGGGAAGATTTAGAGTGTTTAGCAAATCAGCGAGCATGATATCAGCTTCTATTATCGCAAGCCTCCAATTGGACTCTAGGTTTGACTCTGAATATTCTACTATCTTTTTCCATTTATCCTTAAGAGGATTGCTTTCAACAAGAGGCTTGCCTGTAAGCGCATCCATAGTATCGGGGTAGAGACCCTTCTTTACTTCTCTCCAAATTGCATCTCCTTTCTTGGTAAAAACAAAAGTGAGTACAAAAAATATTGCCGCCAGCAAAAGGCCCAGAAATTTTAATAGCCAACTATTATTTATAAAAAAGGCAATTATTATCCCTATTTTTATTCCAAAAAAAGTAACTTCTCCAGAACTGAGGTAGCCAAGTACTGCTGGAATTATAGTACCAGAGAGAGCGGATAGAATAATGAGTATGTAAATTATCTCGAGAGTATCGAGGTCCCATCCAGCAGGCGGTGGTGCTTTTTTATCTTTTGGAGGCATACTTTTATAAAAAATCTGAAATTTTAAATCCGAAATACGAAACAAAAATTATTCACCCAAAAAAGACTTGCCTATATCAAACAAAATATTTTCTGACATCTGTGGTGCCATTAATTGTATGCCAAGTGGTAAACTTTTTCCATCCACCTTAGCAGATCCAGAAGGTATTGATATCGCTGGAATACCTACGATATTGGCCGTAACCGTAAATATATCAGCCAAATACATCTCAAGAGGATCAGACTTCTCGCCTATTCTAAAGGCTGGACTTGGGACAGTGGGCGTAAGGATCGCGTCCACTTCCTCAAAAGCTTTTTCGAATTCATTTCTTATTATTTTGCGCATTTGAAGAGCTTTGCCATAGTAAGCGTCGTAATACCCAGTAGAAAGAACATAGGTACCTAGAATTATCCTTCTTCTTACCTCTTTGCCCAAGCCCTCTCCTCTAGTCTTTTTGTACACTCCCAAGAGATTTTCTGCATTCTTTGAGAGACCGTATCTCTGTCCATCAAACCTCGC
>CAZHPR010000002.1:2429-18113 GCA_964534305.1 uncultured Candidatus Saccharibacteria bacterium | reverse complement strand
CCAAGAGATTTTCTGCATTCTTTGAGAGACCGTATCTCTGTCCATCAAACCTCGCCATATTGGAAGAAACCTCAGCAGGCATAACGATGTAATAAACGGCAAGAGATTTATCTATATTTTTTAGTTTTATATCTACTATTTCAAACCCTAGATTTTTTAATTTTTCTACAGAAGCTTCAAAATTTTCTTTCACTTCTTTTGAGATACCTTCTTGGTCTAACAAATGATACGGCACCCCAATCTTTTTCTTTCCCTCTCTTAATGTAAGAGAGGGGTTGGGGTGAGTTATAGAAGTAGAATCCATTTTGTCTTTTCCTTTTATTGCATCAAATATAATTTCTGAGTCGGTCACCGTCTTTGCAATAGGACCGATAACATCCAAGGAAGAACCCATTGCGATAAGGCCATACCTCGATACACTGCCATAAGTGGGCTTTAGACCAACAACCCCGCAAAAGCTAGCCGGCTCCCTTACCGATCCTCCAGTATCCGAACCCAAAGCTGCCAAAGCCATACAAGCCGCCACGGCAGCCGCAGAGCCTCCAGAAGACCCTCCAGCCACCCTCTCTGTATCAAAGGGATTTCTCGTGGCACCAAAAGCTGAGTTCTCAGTAGAACCACCCATAGCAAACTCATCCATATTTACCCTACCTAGAAAGACGGCTCCTTCGTCTATCAATTTTTTTATTACAGTCGCATCATAAACCGCGGTATAGTTTTCCAAAATTTTTGAGGCGGCACTAACTTTTTTACCCTTTATTAAAATATTATCTTTAATAGCAAGCGGTATCCCTGTAAGAGATTTTGCTTCTCCGCCATCAATCATCTCCTGAGCTCTCTTTGCTTGCTCTAAGACATCATCAAAAACTTCTAAGTAAACATTCAGCTCTTTATTTTTTTCTTCTATATTTTTGAGATAAAAATTTACAAGCTCAACAACACTCAGTTGTTTTGAATCCAAAAGTTTTCTTGCTTCTTTTATTGTTAAATTTTTCAAATCCATACCCACTAATTAATAATATCCACTAATCTTACCAATTTAAAATTCGTTAAAATTTGCATGTATTCGTGTATTAGTGGGTTATAATATTTTCTTAACCTTGATAAACCCTTTCTCTGTATTCGGAGCTTCAGCAAGAAGCTCTTCTGTATACTTTCCAGACTCATTTGGGTTCTCATCCTCTCTTAGCACGTTGTAGGCCGAACCGAGTTCAATACTGCCCTGATCAGCAGAAGATACGGCCGAAGATATCTGGCCAACATAGCCCAAAATAGAGTCTATTTCACCCGTAATACTGTCTATCTCATTATCCTCAATCTCTATACGGCTAAGCTCTGCAAGCTTTTTTGTATCCTCTCTTTTTAACATAATATTCAATATATCAGATTTTACCCAATTTAATAAACTCTTCCTCTGTTATAATTTTTACTCCCAATTCTAGAGCTTTGTCATATTTGCTCCCAGGATTCTCGCCGGCGACCACATAATCAGTTTCTTTGGAGACAGAACTGGACACAGAACCACCGAGAGCGCGGATTTTGTCTTTGGCCTCGTCGCGAGTCATACCTGTCAGTGTGCCGGTAAGAACAAAAACTTTATCTTTGAGTTTTTGTTCTTGATTTAAGATTCCAGATTTAGGATTCAAGATTTTTACCTGCTTCAAAAGTTTGTTCAAAATTTTTATATTTTCTTTGTCTTTAAACCAGCTAACAATAGACTCTGCCACAATCGGACCAACCCCATCTATACTTTGCAAATCATCAATTTTTGAACTTCTCAAATTTTCAATTGACCCAAATCTTTCGGCAATTAGATACGCTGTCTCTTCTCCAACTTGTGGGATAGACAGAGAAATTATAAATCTTGGTAAAGATATTTCTTTTCTTTTTTCAATTGCAGCAAGAAGGTTGTCTACAGACTTTTCGGCAAACCTAGGTAGCGATAATAGATCCCCTTTCTTTAGGGTAAAGAAATCGTCCGCAGTTGCGACCAGTTCTGCCTCTAGTAGTTGGTCTATTATTTTGGGCCCCAAGCCGTCTATATCAAAGGCGTGTTTACCCGCAAAATGATAAAGCTTCCTCTTTTTTTGGATAAAACTATTTTTGTTTTTGCATTTCCAAGCTGCTTGCCCTTCTACCCTCTCTATCTTTCCACCCTCTCCACAATCTGATACAAACTTTGGCCAAACAAACTCTCTCTCCTTACCACTTCTCAATTCTTTTATAACCGAAACGATATCAGGTATCACGTCCCCCGCCTTTTGCAAAATAACGGTATCCCCTATCCTGACATCAAGTCTTTTTATTTCATCTTCGTTGTGAAGAGTTGCTCTGGAGACAACCGATCCGGCCACTAGTACTGGACGCAAGTGAGCGACCGGAGTAAGCACGCCCGTGCGTCCCACCTGAAGCACGATATCTTCTACAACCGTGGTCACCTGTTCGGCTGGAAACTTGAATGCAATAGCAAAACGTGGCGCTTTGCCGGTAAATCCGAGAACATTCTGATATTCAATCTCATTTATTTTTACTACCACTCCATCGATTAGATAATCCTCTTTCTTGGACCTTTCTTGCCATTCTTTCCAAAACTTTATAACCCCGTCTATATTTTCTACTTTTTTAAAATGAGAATTAACTTTGAAACCAAGTTGTTGTAAATACCGGAGTTCTTCTTCTTGAGTTTTTGGAACCACCGAGGAAAGTCCTTTGCCCTGCCCCCCATTAATATAAGGGGAGGTTGGAGGGGTTATCTCCGCCATATCATAAATAAAAGAATCCAACTTTCTCTCAGCTACAATCCTCGGGTCTAACTGTCTTATGGTACCAGCGGCTGCGTTGCGAGGATTTGCAAATACAGGCTGATTTTCTTTTTGTCTAACTTTGTTTATAGATTCTAAAGTTTTTTTACCCATCCAAACCTCCCCCTCAACAATAATATTTACTGGCCTAAGAAGTCTTAGCGGTACGGATTTGATCGTCTTTATATTGGAAGTTACATCTTCACCGACGACACCATCGCCTCTTGTAGAGGCTCTTACGAGTTCGCCGTTTTGATATTCAAAAACTATTTTCAAACCGTCTATCTTTAGTTCGCAAGTATACGTCGGCTCTATATCTTTAAGGGTCTCAGACTTGAGCATCCTCTTCACTCTCTTATCAAAGTCTTTTATATCATCAGGAGAAAAGGCATCGTTAAAAGACCATTGAGGCACCCTGTGTGTCACCTTCTTGAATTCTTTGACTGGAGAACCGCCAACCCTCTGAGTGGGACTATTTTGACTCCTCAGGTCTGGATATTTACTTTCAAGCTGATTTAACTCTTCCAGAAGACTATCATAAGCGGTATCAGGAATTTCTGGGTTGTCTAAAACATAATAGAGATAGTTGTGTTTCTCTATCAAATCCCTAAGGTTTTCTATCCTCTTTTTTGCCTGACTCCTGTCCATTATACGAACAGGATACCAAAAATTAAGCTTTTTTTCGAATTAATAGGTAACCTCTATCCCTCTCTCAACCCTTCTTGGATTAGTAGTATCGCAGGTATTATAACCCCTAGATTTTATATATGTTGTTAGTACCGATGGAGAACCTGAATAATATTTCCTTACGGTAACTATAGCGCAATGAGGTACTGGGTTAGACCCAGAATCCATCGTAAAACCAAAAACGCTCGTCTGATTTGCATCACCACCTCCTCCTATTCTAGTTGTTGTGGTAGTGCCACTTATTACTGAACCACTTGTAAGAGAAGAACCGCCACAGCTTATAGGAGAACCTGATGTGGATGTTGAAAAAGAATCAGATTTTGAATCCCAACGAAGTGCACACTCAAGACCAGCATCAGCCGCATAAAAGGCAAACTGAGAGTCTCTACCGGAAGTTGCAAACTGAGTACCCTTGAGAGCAATATTTGCAACCGCATAACTGATAAGAAGTAGTATTGCCATAATTGTAACGGCAATAAAAAGCGTCATCCCTTTATTTTTTAATTTTAAATTTTTAATTTTTAATTTATGCATCATATCCAATTAAATAGGTGTGTTTTAATTTTAAACTCTTTTGTAAGCAGACCCTTCGTCCAAGTAATGCGCACTATCATCGCCACCTCACTTCCGCTTACCGACTCAAACATTATTTCTCTTTTAAAGTTAGTATTTGCCCACGAAGTGTCATTCCCATAACGAAAATCTGTTTGGTTTTGTCTCAAATTTTGGCAGCTATCCCAAGAGTTACCGCAATAAGTAGAGCCTAGCGACACAAAGTTATAAGAAGAAGCATCAATTGAACAAATTTTTCCAAAGTAGCAGTTATCCGAGGCATCACTCGTTATACCGGAGAGCCAATTAGTAGTCCCATCGTTTAAAAATGCTAATTGATTTGTGTCTCTCTTGTTCCTAACTATCTCAACCGCTTCCTGAGCTAGATAAAAGGCCCTCACTTCATCTTTAGAAAGAATTGACTGATGGAGACCTTGCCTCACCGCCGCAAAGGCTCCAGAGATAGCTAGTGAAAGCACCAGTATCGCTACAATAGATTCGAGTACTGTAAACCCTTGTTTTGAATTTAAAATTGAAAATTTAAAATTGAAAATTGTTTTCATATTTTTAGATATCTAACGTTCTTTGCGAAACGGTAGTTTGGATAGAAAAATTTGTCTGCTGGGTCGGCTTGGTCCCAACATAACCCTTTATTACAATAACCACATAAGGTTGCAGTTGATCAGAGGTGTCGGTACCAAAGGTATAGAAGGTTAAATTTTGTATAACCACACCAGGCTCTGTTATTGGCACATAACTAGTACCACCATTCGTTGATTTCTCTATTGTATTACCACTTCTGCGATAGACGATGGTTGAACCGTTAAAATTCGTTGCTAAAAAATTAGCACCTGTGGAGCAGTTCTGAGGAAGAGTTAGAGTTCCACCACTACCACAATGGTAGGCTGCGCCAAACTTTATTGTACGCGCCATATCTTCTATCGCAATATTTAAATTATCAACTACCATTTTTGATGTTCGAGACTTGTTGTTTGCATCAAATACACTAATCAAAGCTCCAGCAGATATCGTCGCAACAACAGTAAAAAGGGCGACGGCCACCAATATTTCAACCAGAGTGAATCCTTTTTTATAAAAATTTTTTTTCATCAGCTTTAATTATCAATTTGACCGTTTTGTTGAACTGTTACGACCCTCTGATCGCGGCTAGTACCGTACTCTATATATATTCTAGCTGGAGGATTTACACTGGCAATATCATTTCCAGCGGCATTCAAAAACCTTATTGTAGCCTTAGACTCTGGTCTGCGGAACAATATGACAACTTTTGAAAGTCCAGAATTCGTACAATATTGAGAATTTCCTACCACTCCACAGAGCCTATCTAGAACAATCCTATTTTTCAAAGGTACCACACTTAATTCTTCTCCTGAATCATAAAGGGAATCACCATCTCTATCAGCAAAATATATGTAGCTTGTTTCAACGTTTGAATCAAAATACACTCCATAAGCAACATTGAATTTATCTGTACCACTACCAGCAAAATCCTCTCTAACAGCCAAACTATTTATCTGAGCCTGTCTCAAAATTAGACCGATCTCAATAGAGGCTGTTTTTAGTGCAAGCCTTTGATTCCATCTACCCTGATTTATAACAAGGGCTGTAGTTATGATCGTAAATATACTAATAACGACCAATAGTTCAACAAGAGTAAAGCCTAATCCTAACTTATTTTTTTTATAGAATTCCATAGAATAAATCCTTTATCATTTCTATTTGAAGTATATCTATATTCAAATAAAAACTGACGATAATACCCAAAGAAAGAAAAGGTCCGAAAGGTATAGCTGAATTAATTTTAAAACTATTTTGAATCTTAGACAATCCTAAAAATCTCAAAACTATTGGTGTAAGTAGTAAACAGACAGAAAATACGGCCCCTATCCAAAAGGCAAGAATGACTGCAGAAGATCCATTTATCAATCCCAAAAAGAATCCGATCACTGCAATATATTTTATATCACCAAACCCTATCCAGCGCCCCTTGGAGAGCAAGAAAATGATGAGAAAAGGTAGAGCTAGGAGTATCCCCGAAGCAACATTAATTATTAAGCTTGGGGCCAAGAGCTTGAAGCTTATAGTACCCAAAGACAAAATTGAATTATGAATTATGGATAAAGAATTATAGATGAAAGATAAAAGTATAAAAGCCAGAAGAAAAGAATCTGGAATTATCATATGGCGCAAATCATAAAAGGAAATCAATACTATACTTGCAAATATTGACAAAAGTAATAAGTAGTTAATAGCTAGCATCCAGGAAAAATCAGAATTCAAAAAACCAAATTTAAACACAAGAAGAATCGATAAAACCCCCATTAAAAGTTCGATAATAAAAGACTCGTGAGGTATTTTGCTCCCGCAATTGCTACATCTCCCCCTCAAAAACAAGAAAGAAAGCATTGGTACCATATGAATCTTCTTCAACAAAAAGTTGCAGGAAAAGCAAAAGGATTTGCCTTGCCAAAATCTTAATCCAGTATTGTATCTGTCTAAAACAACATTTACAAAGCTACCAATCGAAGCCCCGAAAAAGAAAAAAATTAAATACCAAAATAATTCCATTTATAAAATAATAACACAAAACCCCGCAAATGCGGGGTTTTGTCGGTAATCCTAAAGACTTAATTACGGACAAACAGTAACTGAAGTTCCTATTGCACCAGTAACTTGCTTTGAAGCACCAGTTGAATCAACACACCAATACGCAGTATCGCCGTTAAGCTCCGCTTTTATAGCATAAGCTGATCCGTTAGAACCACAAACAATATTTGTTCCTGATGGATAGTTTGCGGTGTTTACATAAGTAGCCAAACTTGAAGCTGTATCTGTGAACATACCAGCAGCACAGCTTGCACCAGTAGTATATGCACCATTAGTGTCGTAATAAAGCTCCGCAGCAGAACGAGCACCAGAAAGCTGAGCCTTAACCTTTGCATCATTACCTCTACCTCTTGCTGTGTTTAGGGAAGCCAAAACAACAGAAGAAAGGATACCGATAATTGCAATAACAACTAGAAGTTCGATAAGTGTAAAACCTTGATTTTTCAAATATTTCATAATTTTGTAACCTAATAATTTATAACTTTTTTATTTTTCCCTCTCGAGAGAGAAGCTTATCTGTAATCGACCTCTTCTAGTCAAAAATATATTGAAACTAGATTTAGAATTTAATACTTAATAAGCCTAGGTAAATTATAAACAATATTAGCTTTAAATATCGAAGCTCTGTGGATAGCACCTTTATGGGCACTGGGTAACCGACCCCCCTATAGGACCACTTACCTTTACAGAACTACCCCTATTATCTACACACCAGTATTCATTGCCGGAGTAAAGAGTCGCCTTTACTGCATAAGAAGAATCATTGGAACCACAAACAACCTGAGTATTTGCTGGCATATTTATTGTGTCTATATAAACACCTGGAGAACCTTCATTTGGGTTCACAGAAACAAACATACCTCCAGCACAAGAAACAGAGACGCCGTAGGAATTTGGTACCTGATTTTGAAAATATATTTCTGCGGCAGTACGGAAGCTTGATAGCTGTTGTTTTACTTTACTATCATAAGCTCGAACTCTTGAATCAGAGACACTGCTCAGTACTATTGTTGCAAGTACCCCTATGATGGTTATTACAACAAGAAGCTCTACGAGTGTCATACCACCAGAAGAGCTCAAGGTTGAAAATTTAGAATTAAGAATTTTTCTCATACTATATTATATTAAATCTAAGCAACGCCGGACGCAATATTGTATATAGGCATAAGCACAGCCGCGAGCAAGATACCAACTCCAACTCCGAGCCCCACAATCATCACCGGCTCAATAAGACCGACTAGAGTGTCTACCGCATTTACAACTTCTCTTTGATAAAACTTGGACATCGTTTTTAGAATATTGCCGAGCTCTCCGGTCTCCTCACCCACCTTGACCATCTGTGTCAGTATCCTAGGTATCTCTTCGTGTTCACCTAAGGCAGCGGAGAGAGCACTGCCTGACTTAACCTTGTTTAGAGCATCATTCATGATCTCTTTATATATCTGATTATCTATGATAGCAGCAGTGACCTCTATTGCCTTAAGCATAGGGATACCGCTAGAAACCATAGTACTCATATTGTCAGAAAACCTTGATAAATAAAGCTTTCTATAAAGATCGCCGAGATACGGTATCTGCAATCTTATATTTGATATCCATCGGTGCCCTTCTTCTGTCCTCGCATACCAGACACCACCCACAATCAAGATTACAAGGCCAACCAATAAGTAAAGAGTATTGTTTACAAAGAAATCACTAACCCAAAAAACCATCTTGGTATAAAATGGTACCTCTTGAGCAGAGTCTTTTATGATTGCACCTATTTTTGGAACAATGACGGTAAACATAAGCACCATCACCGCAACAAAAGTAAAGATGACGAAGGCCGGATAGATAAGAGCGTTTTTTGCTTTTGAGGTTACTTCATAAGTTCTATCAAGATAGTCGGCTAGGTAAGCAAAGGATTCGTCTATCTTTCCGGATTCTTCTCCAGCCTTAACCATGTTGACATAAAAATCTGAGAAGATTTTTGGGTGCTTACTAAGAGCCGCAGAAATAGAACTTCCTCCCTGCAAATCGCTAACTATCTCCAAGAGGTGTTCTCTTAGTATTGGATTCTCTACCTCAGCAGCAATTAGTTTAAAAACCCTGAGAGCAGATACCTGCGCTTGAAACAAAGTAGCCATTTGTCTCGAAAGTATAACCACATCTTTGTTTGATATCCTGTTGAATATCGGTATTTTCCTCAATATGTCTTTGCTTTCTTCGGTTTCCTTTTCTTTTATAGAAGACACCGTAAGTCCTCTCGATTGAAGTTTGACTATTGCCGCGTCAATACTAAATGCTTCTATAACACCTTCTTCGACGCCTCCCGTGCTATTTATTGCTTTATAGTTTAAAATCATATTTTAGAGCATTTTTTCCAAAGACTTTGGATTCATTGAATAAAGGTAGGCCATCTCTATCGAGATCTCACCAGTTCTAACCTTTTCTACCAAGCAACGATTGAAATCGATCATACCTTCACCAGAGCTTGTCTCTATAACCGTGTTTATCTCATGAGTCCGTTTGTCTCTGATTAAGTTTGAGACAGCTGTGTTGTTTATAAGAAGTTCATAAACCGGCATCAGACCACCAGAAATTCTTGGCACTAGTCTCTGAGAAAAGATACCTGTAAGAGAAGCTGCGAGCTGTATCCTGATCTGGTTTTGTTGGGTTGATTCAAAAGAGTCTATTATACGATCAACTGTTTGTGCCGCACTATTGGTATGCAAAGTTGAAAAAACAAGGTGGCCAGTTTCTGCAGCAGAGACTGCGGTAGCCATAGTATCGCTATCTCTCATCTCCCCAACCATAATCACATTTATATCTTCTCTGAAAGAGTCGTGCAAAGCTTTGGAAAAACTTGGAGTATCTATCCCAACCTCTCTTTGGTGTATCACTGACTTATCCTGGGTAAACGTATATTCTATTGGATCTTCTATTGTGACAATATTCTCAAGTCTTTCGCTATTTATTATCTCAACCATTGATGCGAGAGTTGTAGATTTACCGTGTCCTGTTGGCCCCACAACAAGAAAGAAGCCAGACTTCATCCTAGCGAAATTTGTAAGAATGTCCGGAAGGTTTAACTCTTTGAGAGTTGGTATTTTCCTTTGTACATGGCGAAGAGCGATACAGATTTTTTGTTGATCTATAAATGCATGACCTCTAAATCTTTCACCTTTGGTACTGTGAGCAAAGTCGGCGCTCTGTTCTTCTTGCCAAGCTCTCTTCCTATTTTCTGTTAGGACAGTATCCAAAATACCCTCCATAAACTGCTTGGTTATAACCGGATACTTTGAAAGCGCAATCAATTGTCCGGATATACGAAGATAAGGAACTCTACCTTCACCTAGGTGCAGGTCCGAAGCCCCTTCTTTCACCACCAAATCTATAAGAGTATCTAAATCATTCTTCATTATTTTTATTTAACTTCATTTAATTTTTTTAAAACAGAATCAACAACCTCAGAAGGTGTGGCTGACGCCTTTACTATATAAGTATCAACTCCTAATTTAGTCGTTCTTGCCATGTCATTATCATCGTTTTGATTTGTTAGCATCACTATAGGGATTCCTGAAGCCAACCCCTCCTTTCTTATTTGTTCTAGAGTTTCTATGCCGTCCATTTGTGGTAGTACAATATCCAGAAGTATTAGATTTGAGACCTCACCCTTCTTTAATCTTTCTATAAGCTCAACACCGTTTTTTACAGGAAGAACATCTATACCAGCACTTGCAAATTTAGCAGAGTACATATCGACCAAAAAGTCATCGTCATCAACCAACATTATTTTTATCTTTTTATCCTCATTTTCATTGGTCATTTTATTTAAATTATGCGTATAAAAATTATACAGTATTATTATAACGCATTTACCTCCTCAAAAGGTATAACTTTGTCAAAAGCCTTGAGTATCGCGTCTTCTTTCATTGTGAGCATACCCTTAGCCCTGGCAGCCTTCCAGAGGGCTTGTTCGGTAGGATCCTTTAGGATTATCTGCTGTATTTCTTTATCTACCTCCAAAACTTCCATAACAGCAGTCCTACCCCTTACACCGTTGGGACAATTTGGGCTTGGTGATATTTCGTAGACTTTGTCGCCAATTTTTAGATCTTTTTTGTACTCCATTGGTAGATCCTCAAACTGTTTGTCTATCATCATCTTAAGAGCCCCTTCTACCTTTACCGGCTTACCCGCATCTGGGCAGAGAGACCTAGAGAGCCTTTGGGCAATCGCAAGAGCTAGTGTCGGTGCGATAAGGTAAGGATCAACACCCATATCTATAAGACGCGGTATCACGCCGATCGCAGTGTTGGTGTGTATAGTAGAAAACACAAGGTGTCCGGTGAGTGCTGCCTGGATTGCAAGCTGAGCGGTTTCCTTGTCTCTAATCTCTCCCACCATGATAATGTCCGGGTCCTGACGGAGTGTAGTACGCAGTCCAGAAGCAAAAGTGTACCCGATCTCCGGCCTTACCTGTGATTGACTTAGACCCTCTATGTTGTATTCAATAGGATCTTCGAGAGAAAGCACGTTTTTGTGTTCTTTATCAACCTCGTTGACCATAGAGTAGAGAGTGGTTGATTTACCGCTTCCGGTTGGTCCTGAGATTAGGATGAGACCATAAGGCAATTCCAGAGCCTTTCTGATCTTCTTTAGGTTTGACGGACTAAGACCTAGCTCCTCCAACTTCTTGACCCCTTTCTCTTGGTCCAAAATACGGATCACCACCTTTTCTCCAAAGTAGGTCGGAAATGTGGAGACACGAAAGTCCACCTTTCTATTGTTTAGTCTTGCGGAGAACCTACCATCCTGAGGTTTTCTCTTTTCATCTAGCCTCATGTTTGACATTATTTTTATTCTGGCGACCACAGCAGAATGCACGCGACCAGGCAAGACAAGAGAAGTGTTCATCACACCATCAACTCGGAAGCGCACCTTGACACTAGAAGCAGTTGGCTCTATGTGTATATCTGATGCCCTGCCATCTATCGCATAACGAAGTACGGTAGCAACAATCTTTGTGACGGGAGCATTTTCTATAACTTTTTGATCTTTGCTGTCACTACCAGAAAGATCGTTTTCTTCATAGGTATCTGCTTCTGTTTCTTTTTTGTTTTTGTCATCCCCTTCCTCTTCAACCTTACCCTTGCTTGATTCAACAACAAATTCTGTTTCTAGCTCGGTAAGCGCTTTTGTCACCTCCCCAGAAAGACCTTTGTAAAGTTTTACAATATTTTCAAAATCCGACGAAGATATGAGAAATATTTTGAAAGGTATATTTATTTTTGACGATATAAAGTTTAGTGCATCCCTTGCTGATATATTGTCTGGATCAATCACCCCAACCTCAAGCACCCCATCGACGAGACCGATAGGAACAAATTGATAATAAACAGCTGCCTCTTCTGGGATGTAGTCCAAAACTTTGCTAGTTATCAAAGAGAGGTCTACCGTTTTGGTTGGGACTCCATAGTATTCACTTTTTGCCTTTAAAATATCCTCGTTGCTTACCCCCATTGAGACGAGAACATCTTCTACAGAATCTCCCGTTGTATCAGTTTTTTTTCTTATTGAAGTGATGTCTTTCAAATCAATCACTCCTTGTTTTGCAAGAATATCTAAGATGCTCATATTTTATAAATCTTTAAAAACCAGAAAATGGATTTGATCTTCCTACCGGCAAAGAAATGAGTGGCTGCTCAATTGTCTCTAGTGTATTAAATTTTGGATCATTTATTGCACTACTAGAAAAATCAACCGAGTTTAGCTGACTTACCATACTCTCAACTCTTATCACCGAAGCTGGGTTCAATTCTTCGATCTCGGGAGGAGCAACAAACATCACCTTGTAAGCGACCAAAAGAAGAGCCAAGAGTGTAATTAGCATGAAAGATGTTCTTTTGTTTGATTGTTTGCTCATATTTGTCAATTTTATTCTGTCCAATAAGTATCCATTTCTATTTTGAAATCAAAATTTCCACCTTGCAAAGGATTGATTACAATATTTTTTATATCAAGCACACGCAAACTTCTTTCCAGATCTCCAATAAACTTTATAAAGTTTTGATAAGAAGTTGTCACAGAAAAACTGATAGAGGCTGTATTATAAGGCTTTGGTGGTTGTGCTTCGTTTATTGAATTACCGACAGATTTGTCCTTTTCTATACTACTGACTTTATCAACCTTGATACCGTACTTTGAGCCAACATCATTTATATCAGAAGTTAATTTAACAAAATCCAAAGAAGTAGGCATAAAGGTGTCTATCCTCTTTTTATCCTCTTCGTCTATATTTTTTATTTGAGCCAATAGTT
This sequence comes from uncultured Candidatus Saccharibacteria bacterium, assembly GCA_964534305.1. Taxonomy (GTDB): domain Bacteria; phylum Patescibacteriota; class Minisyncoccia; order Phycocordibacterales; family WO2-35-19; genus CAZHPR01. The sequence goes on along the minus strand of CAZHPR010000002.1, from coordinate 5,143 downwards.
GATCTTTTTTCTGATTCAAAGAATTAACCTCTTCGATTGTTTTTTGATACTTTTCCTTCTCTTGCATCTTCATAGAAACCTCAGTCCAAAATGGATACGCAAAAGCGTAGAGAAGAGCGCAGGATATTAAAAAGTATGATGCAAATGATGTCATTTTATATATCTAAATCAGTTAACTCTAAATCATCCATATTGATATTTTCTATATCAGAAATATCAGATTCTAGAGAGGTAGACGTTGTAGTAGCGGTGCTTGGGGTAGTGGTTGGTATTATTGGATTATAAATAACAACAGAAGGATCGATCGTCAGGGACAACTCAAAGCCAACCTTATTGCCTTCTACTAATAAAAGGTTGGAAAACTTGGAGCTTTTTATTTCTTTGGTATTTGAAAGGATATTCTCCTGAAGAGCGAGGGCCTTGTAGTTTGAAGCTTCGCCTCTTAGCATAACCTCCAAAACACCAGTCGCTAGATGGTTGTACCTAAACTCCTTAAAGCCGACACCACTCACCGTCGTAGAAGAAAGTACCGTCAAGAAATTTGATGATGCTTGATGCCTACCGAGTATTTCTTTTATTAGGTTTATTTTTCTGTTGAATACTGTGATCTCTTCTACTGCCTTCTTGTCTATCGCACTCTCAGCCAGAGCCAAGTCTGACTTCAGGCTTTCAAGTTCGCCACCTAGCATCCCCTTGTATACAAAGAGCCCCACAGAAGCAATGATCGAAATGATAAGAAGTAAGACACCCAAAAAACTTAAGATGCTTCTATCACTACTGATAGAAGTTTTACCAGTGATTGTTTCTTTTGGTATAAAAGATGATTGAAAATTTGGTGCCATTCACTTGTAATTATATACGATTGCGAATACCTTTAGCAAACAAAACTGTTTATGTAGAAAACTTTACTCGATTTCAGCAAGCGCTCGGAGAGCAACCCCGACAGCAACAGCAAATTCTGGTCCGGTATTTCTCAAGACTTCTTCCAAGAAGGCTGGGGCTTCTACTTTTTCAAACGGATTGCCGGATAAGACGTCTACTTTGAAGTTTGCCGCCGCTAATTCTCTGAATCCCTTGAGAGCTGAGCCGCCCCCGACCAGGACCACAGACTTTATATTTTGCTTTGTTTTTTGTTGAAAATTAAAGAGGAACCTGTTTGCTTCTGTAAATATATACTCAGCTACAACCTCGGCCGCCTCGCCAAGGTTTACCCCTTCAGATGTCATCCCCATCCCGATATTTCTTTTCATTATCTCAGCATCATTTATAGGCAGATTGAGTAGTCTTGCGATATTTGAGGTTATATCCTGAGAACCTCTGTTTATTATATGAGAAGAATGAACCAACCCTCTGTTTATTATATAAAGCTTTGTTGTTGAAGCTCCCATATCAAATATCATCGTTGGCTTGTTTACATCTGGCAACACCGCTCTTAGTGAGCTAAAAACTTCTATCTCAAAAAACTTCGTGTCTATGCCTGTCTTTGTTACTATCTCTTGATACTCGTTAATCTTGTTGTTGTGTATCGCGACAAGTAGTATGTCTAAAGTTTTTACTTTTGAACGATCTCTGTCCTTGTCTTCAGCCTCATCTTCTGATTGCAACTTTGGAACAACTGACCAGTCTAGGGTAACATCAGCAATTGGAACTGGAATATACTTTCTCGCCTCTATCGGTACCATGGTTGCAAGCTCCTTCTGACCAACCTCGGGCATTTTTATAATGGAGAGCAGGCTAGATTTAAAAGGTATGGCCACTGCTCCAACCTTTGTTGATAGGGCAACTTCTTTTTCATTCAAGAGATCCTTCACCGCTTCTATCAATTTGTCTGTCGGTAGATTGGTTGATTGTCCAACCGAGACCCCAGCGTATGGGCCGAGGGAGAGCTCACCATAGGTCTCAAGTATCGCTTTGTCGCCTTTTTTCTTTAGCTGAACAACCTTTATAGACGAAGAGCCTATATCAATACCGAGAACGCTTTTGTTTTCTTTTTTGAAAAGATTGTTTAAGAAATCCATACAATAGATTTTATGCTTATAATTATAACATAATGGGAATACTAAAAAACATCATAAATAGAGTATTTGGGATAATTGCAAACATTTTGGTAAAGCCAGACATCCGTATAGAAAAACTATTGAAATTCCCGCCCCAGGAGATGTATTCCCTGCTCCCCAAATCAAAAAGAAGTATTCACAAAGACTGCAACGCCATATTTGATTATGGCAACCTGGCCGTAAAATCGATAGTAAAATCAGTAAAGTTTAGAAACAACCTTGAGGTTAGGAAGCGATTTGCTACCTATGTTTGTGATGAGATTAGTCTGCTGGCATCGGATATAGAATTATTTTATGGCAAGGGTCCGATTATAGCGCCTATACCGATGAGCAAGGACGAAAAGAAAAAACGTGGATTCAACCAATGTGAGGAGGTACTCTCTGAGGTTAAAAAATTGAATAATAGTTTTGATATCAATCTTTATGTATTAGAAAAAACCAGGGAGACAGCTAGGCAAGTAAACTTGAGCCGAGAAGAGAGGCTCAAAAATTTGCACCAGAGTATGAGAGTTGCCCCAGACAAAATAGATCTTGTAAAAAATCGTGTCGTTATAGTCTTTGATGATGTTTATACCACCGGTGCGACCTTCGCCGAAGCCCGCCGCGCCCTAGGCGCGGCGGGCGCCCAACAAGTCTACGGCCTCTTCCTGGCTCATT
>CAZHPR010000002.1:0-2329 GCA_964534305.1 uncultured Candidatus Saccharibacteria bacterium | reverse complement strand
CGCGCCCTAGGCGCGGCGGGCGCCCAACAAGTCTACGGCCTCTTCCTGGCTCATTAAAATAAAAACGAGCCCGCCTTCGTATCTCTACAAATGGCGGGCTCCCAGACACACACTCAACTTTTTCTCGTACCCCACAATTTTCTTGCGAGCATTGCTTGGTGAGGCTCTTTGCCTTTCGCTCGGAGAGTGGCGTACCTCTTCACCCTCTTTTTGCGGATAGGCTTCAGATATTCGAGTGCATCAGTTGGGAGTCCGTGGTCCCAACTCTTGACTCTATTTTTCTTATCCTTGTGCAACTCCTTGAGATCACATTGCCAGAACCTCTGCTTCAAAGCCTTTCCTCGAACAATGTGCATAAAGTTGTGGCACTCCGGACATAGGGGCCGATGTCTCACTCTCCAGCAAGCTATGCGAGCCTGCATCAAGAGATTCGCAAGGAAATTTTTGGTCCGGTGTATCGGCCGCGAGAAGTACAAAACATTGTCCTTATCGGAGATCAACACCCAGCCAGCATCCTCATCTCTGGCTACCCGTTCTCTCTGGAGCCAAGTGGTCCAGACAAAAACAGTGTAGTGGTTAGCATGGAAGACGTATCCCAGCTCCCTACCCCTGCGCGGCCGAGGAGCCTTGAGCCCCAGTCTTAGAAATTGAGTAGCAAATTCGTGACCCGAAATCCGGCGAAACCCTCTGAGTTTTAGTTCCCCTTCGAATTCCACAAATTCTTCCGACTCAGGCAAATACTGTTTAGGCAACTAGAGCCTCCTTTCCTGTTCCTCTTTCTATTTTACTTATAACTCAAAAACTCCCATTTTTCAAGACTTCAAGTAGCTGTCGAAGTAGATGGCGTGGCAGGTGTAGCCGCCTGGATTTTTTTGCAAATAATCTTGATGATAATCTTCAGCCGGCCAAAACTTTGTAAACGGCTCAAGGGTGGTGACGACCGGAGCCTCCCACCTCTTTGAATCGTCTACTATTTTTATAAAATCTTTGGCCTGCTGCAGCTCCTCCTCATCTTGATAAAAAATGGCACTCCTATAAGACTCACCTATATCATTGCCTTGCCTGTTGAGAGTAGTTGGATTATGAATCTGAAAAAAGAAATCCAAAATCTTCCAAAAGCTCGTTGCTTCTGTGTCGTACTCTATTTCCAATGCTTCTGCATGCGATTTTGCAAAATCGTGCCGCGCAATTGTCGACTGAAGTGCGGCCCCGTGGTTTTCATAGGTCGGATTCTCAATTTCACCACCTGTGTATCCAGCAGTGATGTTTGAAATACCGGGCTGTTTTCTAAACAACTCCTCCAGTCCCCAAAAGCACCCTCCCGCCAAATACGCCTTCTTGATCATTTTTATTTTAATTATTTTTATGAATCGGGTTTTTGATATTAACCAAAACTTAATTCTACCATCTATCATTTTATAAGATAACAAAGAAAAAGGGGGCACACTTCTATCAAGAAGTGTGCCCCGCTGGAATCAATTGTACGCCGGCTTCTGCCTGCCAGGTGATGGACCCAACCCAACCGGTAAGTCCTCAACGAAAAACATCGGGGCCCATGCCATCTCGTTGCGAATCTTTGCGTCCGCTTCACGAACAAGAAACTTGACCTTGCCCTTGCCGAGCTCGCTCTCAACTTCAGCGAAAAACTCGGTGCCCGAGATGCCGGATAAGGATTGAACTTCGAAGGATGTGGTGATCACACCCTCAAACCCCTCGTCTCTGAAGTACTTCTTTCGAGCGTCGCCCTTGATCATGCTGCAGGCGGTGTCAAAAAGAACATCCGCCATTTTATCGCTAAGCGACACTGACGCTGTCATCAAGCAGTAAATCTTGTCTCTCAAGATGCCTCCTTTACCCCAAAAGATTACCATCTATTTATCTATAAGTCAACTAAAATAATTCCACCGCTCCGTGGAATGATTTGGGGTTAATTTTGTGAAGAAGGTACATTTTATGACGAACCTTCAACAAATTTTAAGGAAATTGAGTTCACACAGTGGCGGATATTTTTGTCTGTCAGTTGCTCCCCGAGGAAGACATGCCCTAGGTGCCCACCGCAACGCGCGCAAGTGATCTCGGTCCGCCTTCCATCAGCATCAGGCGTGCGCCTCACCGCCCCCTCTATCTCTTGATCAAAGCTCGGCCAGCCACAGTCGCTCTCAAACTTATCTTTAGAATTATAAAGCGGGGCGTTGCACTGCCGGCAGACGTACACACCCGTCGCTTTGTTGTTTACATACTCACCAGTAAACGGCGCCTCCGTCCCCTTTTCTATTATCACCTTCCTCTCCTCTTCAGTTAATTTATTCAGTTCCATAAAGTTTATAAA
>CAZHPR010000001.1:5014-105690 GCA_964534305.1 uncultured Candidatus Saccharibacteria bacterium | reverse complement strand
GGTGACTGTTGCCAGGTCTAGTTGCCACGCAGGCTCTACTTCTTTGTATTTGCCCAGCAGGTAGGTCTGGATCGCTCTAGAGAGCCTCTCCAGCTTCCATGGGTGCATATTGTCCTCTGCTCTGTAGTTGTTGTTTTCTATAGGAAATTTACCGTTAAAACTTTTCCTTGAGACTGTCTTTACTTCAACAAAATGGATCTTATTGTCTTTTTGGGCCACTATATCTATCTCTCCCCATTTCTTGCGATAGTTTCTGTCAATAATAGAAAACCCTTTTCTGACAAGGAAATTTGAAGTAATTATCTCCCCCTTCTCCCCTGTTTTGTTATGCTTTGCCATTTTTTGTAATCCAAATGTGGAAAAATCAAGAAAATAGGTAGTCCAATAAAAAATCTTTATATTAAGCCATTTTTACAACACAAAGACTTTATTTTTCTAATGACTTTTACACACAATACACAGAGTTATCCACAGTTTTGTTGAAAAATATAGTCAACTAGACAATAAAGTCATTTTACCAGACTTTTTAAATTTTATAAAAGTAAATGTCTAATAAATTTGTTTATTAAAAATGGTATGATAAAGTAAGTACCAACGCGGCTATGGTTTAGTGGTAGAACACGTCCTTGCCAAGGATGAGACGGGAGTTCGATTCTCCCTAGCCGCACAATAAGGAGCAAAGCGACTATATTGTGCGGCTAAAGAAGCCAAACACTTGGCTTCTTTGGGAATCGAAAGCCGGACTCTGAGCAAAGCGAAGAGGAGGCTGGGTCGCGACCTTTTGCAAAGCAAAAGAGTTGTGACCGATTCTCCCTAGCCGCACCACTTCGATCCCCTACTATATTTTCCTATTCTGTGCTCCTGCTAGGACTTGAACCTAGAACAACGGTTCCGAAGACCGTTGTGATATCCATTTCACCACAGGAGCGATATGAATACATAATAACACATTTAAAATTCTTTATTTATGTGGTAAATTAAGGTTGCGCCGCCGTAGCTCAATGGATAGAGCAGTCCCGTCCTAAGGGAAAGATATGGGTTCGATTCCTGTCGGTGGCACCACTTTGCTTTTGTTGCACAAAAGCTTCGCGGTGCTAGCACCAAAAAAATGACTGAAAATAAGATAAAAATAGAAAAATTCAATATACCGACAGAGGTTTCTCATGTAACAAATGTGCTAAAAGAGGCAGGTTTTGAGGCTTTTTTGGTAGGAGGTTCCGTTAGAGACCTATTTATGGGCAAAAAGCCAAAAGATTGGGATATAACAACAAACGCAACTCCAGAACAGATAATTCCCCTATTTCCTAAAACCTTCTATGAAAATAGCTTTGGTACAGTCGCAGTCGTAAACGAAGATACCACAGACGAAAGTCTAAAAATAATAGAGGTGACGCCTTATAGGATAGAGGGGGTCTATTCTGACCACAGGAGGCCAGATGAGGTTGTTTTTAGTAAGAACATTCTGGATGATCTAAAAAGGCGTGATTTTACAATAAATTCCATAGCTTATAATCCAGAAAACGGTGAGGTTATAGACCCTTATGGTGGAGTGGCGGACCTTGCGAGAGGTATCATAAAAACGGTGGGAAATCCAAAAGATAGGTTTTATGAAGATGGACTAAGGATACTAAGGGCTGTCAGGTTACACGTGGAACTTGAATTCCCTCTTGATCCTGATACGGAGAAAGCAATATTGGAAAATAAGGATATTTTGAAAGAAGTTTCATGTGAAAGAATTAGAGATGAGTTTACAAAAATAATAATGTCACCAAGACCAATGGATGGTTTCTTGTTGCTCAAGAAACTTTCCCTTCTTGGTTTTATTGTTCCGGAACTAGAGGATTCTTTTGGAGTAGAACAAAATCAAGCCCATTCATATGACGTCTGGAATCATCTAATAAGGGTGCTGCAACACTCAGCTGATAAGGACTATCCGTTACACGTGAGACTTGCTGCTCTATTTCACGATATAGCAAAGCCGGCTACCAGAAGATGGAATAATGAGACAAAACAATGGACTTTTTATGGTCATGAGGTTGTTGGTTCACGTGTAACACAGAAAATACTAGAAAGACTAAGGTTTTCACGTGAAACAATAGATAAGGTGGTAAAGTTGGTTAGGTGGCATATGTTTTTCTCAGATACTGAAGAAATAACGCATTCAGCCGTCAGAAGGCTTATAGCCAATGTTGGTAAGGAAAATGTCTGGGATCTTATGAATGTAAGGGTTTGTGATAGGGTGGGGACTGGCAGACCAAAAGAAAACCCATACAGACTAAGAAAGTATAAGTCCATGATAGAAGAGGTTATGATGGACCCTGTTTCTGTATCAATGCTAAAAGTAAATGGTATAAAAATAATGGAAATTTTGGGCATTAAACCTGGTCCAAAAGTGGGACTAATACTCAATGCCCTTATGGAAGAAGTTTTTGATGATCCAAGCTTAAACAATGAAGAATATTTAAACAAAAGGACACTAGAGTTATCTCAACTGTCTGAGTCGGATTTAAAAGAAAAGGCTGAATCAGGAAAGGTAAAAAAGGAATTAGAGGAAGAAAAAAAGCTAAAAGAAATAAGAGGGAAGTATCATGTGGAGTAATAAGACATTAGTGTCTTTTATCTTATCCACATATTGTCCTTTACACTTTTTATAAAGGACATAAAATATTACCAGACGCCGATTTTTTTAAGTTCAAACAATTTAACGGCACTCGTTCTTTGGTAATGGAAAATTAGTTGCAACTCGAAAGACGTTTTGGTTGGAGAAAAGAAATAGGTATATATATTCTCACTATATTTTTTATAAAAGGGATATCAATACTTTCTTTTTCAAATTAGCTATTCTGACGAAAACAATCTTTCATCCCAACTCCGCTTTTGGACATAATGAATCTCTTCATTGTGTGCAGGAGAGGGGTTGGGCAAATGTTCTTTAACCCATGTGGGTTGTCTGTTATAAAACCGCCTTGTCTTGCGAAATCCTCCACCGCATCTAGGCGGTTTTGTTATATCTTAAAAAGCTAAAATAGCTTCCCTCGCTTTGCACGCATAATTTTCTGCTGAAAATTTGCTCTGCTCGGCCCGTCGGCCTGCGCAAGGCACGCTCAGGAACTATTTTAGCTTTCTATCCTTCAAGCTATAAGCTGATCATAATAGGGCAGTGGTCTGAACCGTACACACCAGATAATATTTCTGATTTCTTTATTTTTGGTAAAAATTCTTTGTTTACAACAAAATAATCTATTCTCCAGCCAATGTTGCGTTCTCTGGCATTGCGCCATGGGGTCCACCAGGTATAAAAACCGTTTCCTTCTGGAGTAAAGTGGCGAAAAGTGTCAACAAAACCATTTTTTATTATATTTTCGAATCCTTCACGTTCTTCTTTGGTAAAGCCGTGTTCCCCTTCATTCTGTTTTGGGTTGGCGAGGTCGTTTTCGGTGTGAGCCACATTGAGATCTCCACAAAATATGACATTTTTCTTCTTTTTAAGATTCTTGATATGTTCCAAAAAAGCAGGATCCCATTGTTTGTGACGAAGGGGGAGTCTGCTCAAATCTCCCTTTGAATTTGGGGTATAAACACATACTACATAGAAATCTTCATATTCAGCCACAAGGAGCCTGCCTTCTTTGTTTAAATCCCCGTATCCATCGTTCTTTAGATCATATTTTTCAGCAATATTATCTGGAAAACCAAAGGTTACAGAAATTGGTTTGATTTTGCTAAAAATAGCAGTCCCGCTGTAACCTTTGCGTGCAGTGGAAGAATTCCAATATTCTTCGTAGTCCGGCAAATCAATCTCTACTTGATCCTTTTCTGCCTTAGTCTCCTGCAAACAGATGATATCTGGTTGGTATTTTTCTACAAAAGGTAAAAATAATCCCTTTCTGTGTACTGCTCGTATTCCATTTACGTTCCAGCTTATGATTTTCATTTAAGTATAATAACTCACCCTAACCCTCTCTTACAACAAGAGAGGGAAACCCCACTCTCGCTCCGCTCGCCCTCCCCTTGATCAGGGAGGGAAGAATTAGGATTTTATTCTACTAATCATATTTCTTAAATATTCCTCATGATTTATTTTTTTACCTCCCATTTTTACAAATTCAAACATGTCTCGAAGGAAGCTCATTATTTGGTCATTTGTGATCTCAATTGCCACCTCATCCTGCCAATTTATAATTATTACAGTTGAGCGGAATATCCAAATTTCAGAGTACACATTGAAAAATTCAGAGGGAACAAGGGTATAGTCAGCCATTCTTTGACCCAAGCTTTCTGCTGTATCCACGCTTTCAGGTTGAGGATGTTCTTTAAGATATTCTCCATACCAATCATATTGTTTATCCTGCAAAATACCATCAATTATCAAATTGTTATCGCGAACAAATTGATTAAATCTGATCAATCCTTCTGGTCCAAGCTTTTCCACAATGGTAATCCACGATTTATAACTCTGAATTGCTTTAATCCGATTATCCTTGTTGAATGCCGCAATCCTTGAATAGGCTTCTATAACTTCTTTCAGTCCTACATGGATAATAAACTCGCTTTCCTTTGAAATTCTAATTTGGGCACCTTTTCTTTCGTTTGCTGTAGCCCGGATCTCACCCAATGTCTGCAAAAGCCTGTTCCGAAGCTGTTCTTCGGTTAAGGAGATGTAATTGAAGCGTTTGCCTTGCTTTATAGGAAGCAAAAGGCCTTTTTGTAAGAGTTGTTTTCCAATAAAAGCTATGGTGGTACGGGGCATATGTGTTGTTTCTGCTACTTCTGTATGGCTTCGTGCTTCGCTAAAGCCTTCGAGTACAAGGATCTCCTTTTTACTCAATCCCAGGAAAGAAAGTGATTTATTTGACCAATTCACTCAAAAAGTATATCAAAATGACAATAATTTTGTCAAATTATTTACAAAATATGGCTTAAAATATGGATTTTATAAAAAATAAGCCAATTTAGTCGGTATATTTTACAATACTAATAAAGAATGGTAAAATTATTCCAGAAGCTCATTGAAAGGGCTAAGGAAGGAAAAGGAGATTACCGACATGACGACCCAGAATACCGTTCCCGTTTCCGGCGCTAATACCGCCACCAAGAAGAATAAACAGAAGTTGAGCACAACCACTGCTCCGGGAAAAATCTTGGTGGATTTGCTGGAGGTATTTATATTCATAGCTGACTCGGGTTTTCCTTTCGGGGCGACCCTTGTTGGCGGAAGTATTCTTGTTTGCCACAAGAATACTGGTGATAAAGAGTGGTTTCGTTTGGCTCCACAGCTGGAATACTGGCTTGCGTTCAAGGCGATTACTAATCTGGAGAAGGGGGCTTACGAGATTACCCTCGCAAAGCACAGCAACAACTCTCCATATCGCAGAACATCGTGCCTAGAGATCGTTGACCTTCAACCAAAGGAGATAAAACCAAATACCAAGGTTAAAACAAGAATTGCTACATGTTTCGGCACCGACGCGATATTCTTCGTGTCCGAAACTCAGCACGATTCTCGAGCATAGAAAGGAGGTGAGTAGATGAAGATGACAGCAAGCGGTAAGATGTTGCTTGGAGGTCGTATGACTTTTAGTCATCGACCGTTTTCCTGGACAGAGTTCCTGTCCTGGTTCAGGTTCTACGTGTAGTTGACCTGATCCTCTTCTCCTGATGATAGGGAAGACAGCCTGACCAGCTGAAAGGAGGTCAAAGCTCAAGGCGTTTGGAGAAATCCAGCGCCTTTTTGTTTATTTCTTATCATTACCTCGATCACGAAAGCCTATTGGTTCTTTGTTTTTGTCTTGTGGGGGATTGATAAGTTGGGAAATTACATTAAGGATATTTATTATATGATCTCCATGTTCTTTTTGGTTTCGTTTTATCTTTTCTATCTCCACTATCAAATCTTTGTGTGTTGTTAATAATTCCCTAAGTTTTATAAATGCTCTAACTATAGCTATACTCATCTGAACTGCTCTCTTGCTCTTCAAAACTGAAGAAAGCATAGCAACACCTTGTTCGGTAAAAGCATAAGGAAGATAACCACCCAAAGATCTTTTTGAAGGTATCACATTTTGTGATACCAAAATTTCAACTTCTTTTGTAGAAAGTTGGAACATAAAATCTTCAGGGAATCTTTCCAGGTTTCTTTTAACTTGTTGTCTTAAAGCTATTGGTTTTACTTGGTAAAGAGAAGCCAAATCCTTATCAAACATCACCTTAGCTCCTCTAATCAAATAAATTTTTCTTTCAATTATTTCTGTAGGGATTAATCCAAGGTCCTTTTTCATAAAAATATAATATCATTTTTTATTATGGAACTTTTTGTGGATATCACGCAAATGTTTGTCTGTAACATGGGTATATATCTGGGTAGTACCGATGTTTGCATGACCGAGGAGAGCCTGGACTGAACGGATATCAGCGCCGTTGCTAAGTAGGTCCGTCGCAAAGAGGTGTCGCATGGTGTGCGGGGTAACTCTTTTTGAGATTCCAGCCTTTGTGGCAGATATTTTTATTATCCTCTCAACTGATCTCTTGGTTAGAGCGAGACCCTTGCCTTTATCCACCTGGGTTTTTCCATTTTTGGATATTTGAATAAAGAGCGCATCATCTAGGTCTGTTCTTTTTGCTAAGTATTCTTTTAGGGTATTTTTTGCGTGGTCTGAGATAAACACTAGTCGGACCTTCCGACCCTTTCCTATTATAGATAGCTCGTCGGTAGAGAGGTCTATGTCGCGAGTGAGGGAGCAGAGCTCAGAAACACGAAGTCCGGTAGAAAAAAGAAGTTCCAAGATGGCTTTGTCTCTAAGAGCCTTTAAATCATTGCCTTTTGGGGCGTCCAAAAGCCTTTTTAGTTCAGATTCTGTTATTAGATCAAGGGTACGCTCGGGTGTCTTTGCAAGCTCAATCCGCTCGGAAGGCATTGATTTTATTTCTTGTCTTGCAAGGTATTTGAGGAATGCCCGGATCGCAATAAGGTAGTAGTTTTGAGTCTTTCTACTTATCGTTTCATCCATTTTTTCAGGCCTTTTTGCGGCTTTGTGGGCTTTTTGCCTATTGAGCCAAAGTCTAAATTCTCGGACTACATTATCTGTTATTTCACTCGGATCCTTTATTTTTGTGTGTTCTAGGAAAACAGAAAGATAGTGGTTGTAATTTTCAACCGTTTTTAGACTTCGGCCTTTTTCTATCTCAATATATTCAAGAAATTGCCTTTTTAGTTGTTCTAAGTCTTTCATATTTTCTACCTCACCCCCAACCCCTCCCCTTGCAAGAGGGGAGGGGAGAAGGAAGATAAATAAATTATAGCATTATCTAACGTCGCACAATAATAAATATAATAAAAAAGAAAAGCCACTCGATCTCGAGTGGCTAGTGTTTACCTCCTTTCAAGGCGCGGACCTATTTGCGGCTGGTCAGGCCGGCCGGCGACTATTCGCCGAGCAAACGATCACGAAGGTGACACAAGAAGTCAGTGCCTGCCTGGTCCTTGGCTGTGAAAGGCAGGAACAGATTGAGCAGACAGAGCGAGACCTCGCGGGCTTCATCTTCTGGCAACTTCTTGATACCGGCGACGACGGTGTCGAGGTCGCTTTCCGTCGTGCCGACGAGTATCGGATCGGAAGAGCCTTTCAGTCGAATGCCGATTTGTGCAAGCGCCAACTTGATCTCTGTGAGCGACGTTTTTCCGAAACGCTTGGTTCGGAGAAGTTCGGTCTCAGAAAGACCAACAAGCTGAACTACGTGGGTGATCCCCATGTTCTTGAGGCAGTGGTAAGTCCTGACAGAAATCTCCAGGTCCTCAACTGAAGAGTTGATCGTCAAGCTCCTCCTCCTTTCGTTGTTCGCCTGTTCAGCTTCCCACTGCTCGAGCCGCGAGATGGCGACCTTAAGCTCACGGTTCCGGCGGGACTGAATGTGATCTTCTAGCTCAGGAACCGGACCTCCTCCGAGCGCTGTCAGATCGATGCCGAACATTTGTTGGACGGCTTCGACTTGACTTGAGGGTTGTGGGGCATCCCTTCGCCCTGTAAACCAGATTTGTGCTGGCACATTCTGGAAATACTTCTCAAAACGCACCTTCAAATCTGCAAACTGCGCCGCGTTGATTTTCATACTCTTCTCCTAAGGAACTACTATTGAAATTTGGGAACTCTTGCTCCCACCGCAGAAAATTTTCATAAATTTACTCTGGTGAGAGCCCGACCAAATTGCGATCGGACTGATGACCTCCTTATAGCTGGTCAGGCTGGCCGCCACTCTGGAGGTTTGACGCTCCCGTGGCTGATACGCAGACAATCTGAGTAGATGAGATGGAACTTTTCCTCATACTCTTCTGGGCGGATGCCACATTTCTGTACTTCGCTTAGGCTGATACTGTATTGCTTCATGACTTTCTTCAGAAACGTGAGCCGAGTGGTCACTCCGGAAATGATGCCGCCCACTGTTTCATCCCAAGGCAACATCTCTAGTTTAAGCTTGATGGCTGCCAGAGTTTTTGCCTCGCATCGGATTGTTGTCTGGTTTTGATACGTAGAGACAAACTGGATGTGTTTGAGGATTTTCACCAAACCCTCGGCGTGCATAACTTGAGCGATGAACATAATTCAAATCTCCGTGTTGAAAGAACTTTGGGTTTTTACTCCCACCACAACACTCAAGTTTTGAATGTTCTGGTGGGAGGGTCAGTCCATGTGGACTGACCCGAGGGGAGAGACTAGCTGGCAAGCAATCGGTTGAGCGCGTCAGACCAATTCTTGGAGCCGTCGGCGTTGAGCCGAGCATGGAGCATCATCACCTTCGCACCATCGATCGTAACCGGGAAGCGCGAGAAGTGATCGAATGCCGCCGAAAACGGATCGTCGTGATGGCTCAAGTCAGTGACTACCGCAACATGTCTGGCACCTTGGCGCGCCGCCTCGATCATGAGGAGGACGCCGTAGTGCACCAACTCGCCGAACTTGAACCTTTCCCCCAAGCTCTTAGAAGACATGGGTAATTGCAAGTCCGTGAGAACGATGTCGAACTTCTCTTTCGAGAGGATGTCCATTGCGTCCTCGTAGCCGGTTACCGTCGTGAGCTTGTGGCCAGCAAGGCCGATCTTGGCGCTCTCGATATGTTTCGAAGTGTCGTCGATGACGAGAATCCGCTTGGCGTCAGCACGAAGTTGGACTTCGGCTATGGGCGTCGTTCTCGCTTCCTCGATCGGCTTGAGCTTCTCACCAACCTTCTCAATGGCCTGGATCAGGTCGACGAGCATGGTTGGAATCCGCAGGACGGTGCAGTTCTCGGGCAACTCCAGACTCGATTCGGGGTAGACTGTGATACAGACGTAGGATTTCTCCTTGCTGTATCCGCGCTCAATTTCCCGAACTTCGGTGAAGATGACTAGGTCGGCGTCTTTGTGGCTTTCCACGTAAACGTGGGATTGTTCGTTGCCGACCATCGGCAGAACCTGTTGAATGGCTTTGGGTAGCGGACTATCTTTCATTGCAAGATAGATCCGGACGGGACGAACGAATGTTACTGTCATATCTCTCCTTTTCTCAAAGAACTCCGGGAACTCTTGCTCCCACCGCAGCTCTGAATGCATCTAGAGCTCTGGTAGAAGCCCGAACGATATTTTGTTCGGACACCTGCGTTGCAGGGTTTTTTGTCCTGGCTACTTCTTGGTGCTCGACTTCCTGGGGCCGAAGATCATGAACTTGATACCGTAAATCATGATCGCGATTACCAGAAGCTGGAAGAGGATCGGCATCACGACATTGTTAATCGTGTGCACTACCACCTCCGGGTTGAAAAGAAGCCAGATGGCCACCAAGGTAGCGATGAGACCGAAGACGTTCCTCGGCCTGTTGAAAAAGTCTCTCCAAGTCATAATGGCTCCTTTCAGCCTTTTTTGAATGTGCCTGAGAAATCCTTCTTTTATTATACGCTTGTTAGCTTATTTTGTCAAACAGAGCCACAAACTGGATCTCCCATTCAAAATCACTTCTTAAAATAATCTTGAATAGGAGTCCGATCAAATTGCGATCGGACCAAGGCACAAGTGAATCGCAAGCTTCGCTTATGCTAGATATCACTCCGCCTTATTGACGACAAGGTGGCTAACCCTGCCTGGTTTCGTGTGGAGTGTAGCGGTAGTTTAGGAAAAATCCTCGACCAACCGGCGGTGTCGTGTCCAGCGATAGCGGCGCACCCAACGGTTCACTTTCGTTGCGACTTTCTTGGCGAGTGAGACCGCCATTTGGTCCTCGATACATTCATCGTCCACCATTTGGCCCACCCAAGTGAAGAAAGTTTTTTCTTGCTCCGCTTCCAAAGCTTTGAGCTCCGCCTGTTTGTCCTCGAGAGCTTTGATTTTCGCTTCGTATTCGCTTAGCGACATACTGCCTTCAAGCTTTATCGGGACAGCAACGAAGCTCCAACGGGTGTCTTTTTCTTCTGAGAGCGAGACCTCTAGTTCGTACAGCCTGTTCGCAGCGCTGGCGAGCTCCCTCGCTTCTTCTTCGGTGTATGGTCCGCTGTGGCCGTGGTACTCACCGTCGTCGTAGCATCCATAAGTCACATGGTCTACAATCCAATTTTTTTCCAAGTATTTTCACCTCCTTTTTACTTCAGTAGCCAACTGAAGGTATTTGATAAAGAACTTTGGGTTTTTACTCCCACCACATAAAACTTTTTGTAAATTTTATCTGGTGAGAGCTCGAACATCGTAACGTTCGAGCAGCGAGAGTTGTTTTGTGTCGTAGCGGTTATCGGTAGACATCAGGGGCTCTACACCCTTCGGAGATCCTGTGGGTCACTCGTCTTTTTTAGGGACGAACTCGTATTCTGCAAGTTTCTTCTCGTCGAGAGTTTTCGCTCCAGCCATCCAAAGGCGGGGCAAAATCTCGAAGAGCTTTGCTTGCTTAGCGAGCTCCATCACGTCCGAGGGGTTGCCCCGGAGAGTTAGGATGTAACCTACAAGTTCAACCTGAACATAGCGAGTTGGATCGGGACGGCCCTGGCCAATGCTGTGTTTGTAAGCGGTCCAGAAGAACTGGTAGAGAGATCTGACGATTCTCTCGCCACTTTCGCAGCTTCGAGGATGCCTATGAACTATGATGTCCCAACCAAGAAAATGGTTGTGGGTCATATCACTTGCTTCCTTCGAGCTGAGATCGCGGCGATGAGCCTCCTTGAGGCAGGTCTGATACCCGTTTTCAAGAGCCGTATTGATACGGTCGTGCGTGTCCCAGTTATTGGGACTAAACACCTTCTCTTGAGTCCACGGTTCAGTCCCTCTCTTATAGTAATCGTCGATCTTCGCCAGTTCTTCCCGGACGTACTTTGCTTGCATCGAGCCACCAGTTTCCGCAAGAGCGAAAAAGGCGTCAACGATATCGAAGTAGTCGCCACTGCGACTGTAACCACCGTGCAAACCGATGAATTCGCTATTCATTTTGAATCTCCTTATTTCAGGCCTGCCTTTCGGTCAGGGCTTACTGAAATTTAAACTCTTAAAGAACTTCGGGATTACTCCCATCAAAAACCTCAATTACTTGAAATCTTTGATGGGAGGGGAACTCAGTTCCCCTGTGACCGCTTGAGCTGGCCAGGCTGTTTCCTGAATGCGTAGCAGACGATCAGGATCGTCATTGCTGCTGTAGTCCAGCCGAGGCTGAAGAGCGGGTCTCTGGCGCTTTCCGGCAGTTTCTCGTTGTAATACGAGTGCCAGATCAAAACCGATGCAGTCCAGAGCTCCAGCAAAGTGAAGATGGAAAAGAAAACCACTTTCAGTGCAAACCAAATTTTGGTAGTCACGTTGTCTCCTTGAACTTTATTCTGGAAACATTGTAGCCGAAAATAACACTTTTGTCAAGCTAAGTAAACAAATTATAAAATTTTATCTATCTACACCTATTTTTTATCAATTAAAATAAAGATATTTTAGAAATCTAAAAATGTTGAAAATTATTGACACTATTTTTTAGTATACAATTTCGCTCCTTTTTCCGCAAGGCGCATGATAGATCTAAGTGTTTCTGATAGCTCTTTATCTATGATTAGGATGCCTGTATTTTTGGTATATGAAATAAGTCGGATTCTGTCCTTAAATACAGCTATATGGGCGGGCATCGGGTAGTCTTTTCCTTCAATCTTTACACGCTTTCTTAACTCGTCGCTTAAGAGTTCCCCATCTTCTTTTGTGTATAAATAAACGCTTTTTACTCCAGACTTGTTCCTTATTTGCCGTCTATGTTCTCTGTATTTTTCTGAGACTGATCTTTCGTGTATATCGCGAGAATAGGCAATATACATTTGATTTTCAACGTTATCGGGATTATCGATTACCTCTGAATTTTGGAGAAACTCCTCAAGCATTGAGTTTATACCTTCATTTCCTTCATAAAATCGCACTATAGGCTTATTTGGTCTGCTATTTTCTATTGCAGATAGCTGTTTGATTAGCTCTGGTAGGGTACTTTTTCTTGATTCTAGCTCATTAATTTTTGATTCAACAAAAGATTTTATTTTACTTGGTGATTCAGCAAAGAAATACTTCTTTTTGCCTTTTTGAATCAAGCTAATAAGGCCTTTTTTGGTAAGCGAGTCTATGATTGGGTATATGGTTGTGCGGTTTATTCTAGATTTTTTTGATATATCAAGCACAGAAGACTCGCCAAGTTCAAGAGAGGAGAGGTATACCTTTATTTCTTTTGGTGATAACCCAATGCTTAATAGATGTTTTTCTATCATAAATAACATTATATCAGAAATATGGGGGCACAATTGAACTAGTTGCTTAAAATTGGGCTTTATGCTACAATGTTTTCGATGTTAACAAAGAATAAAAAGCAAAAGATAATCAAGGAAGTAAAGATCCATGATACAGACACTGGTTCTCCAGAGGTCCAGATTGCCATGCTTTCTAGAAGAATTGACGATCTTACAAGCCATTTGAAGAAAAATAAGAAAGATAAGCACTCAAGAAGGGGCTTACTCGGTCTTGTTGCTGAGAGAAAATCTCACATGAAATATTTGGAGAAGAAAAATCCAAAAAGATACTCTGCGGTTGTAAAAAAGCTCGGTTTGAAGAAGTAAGACAAGCTTAGTAGAGCTTAACAAAGCTTGTTTCTCTAATTTTTACAATTACTGTATAATTTAGTACAGATATTTTTTTGATAACATTGCTTTTTTGCTAAACATTTTTAGCTTTTAATTTTAATAATTTAATACAATGAGTGTAATAAAACATAAGGAACAGAGAGTGGGTATATTTATAGATACCCAAAACGTTTATCATAGTGCAAAAAATATTTATCGTTCTAGGGTCAACTTTGGTAATGTCTTGAAGGACGCCCTTGCGGGTAGGGTGCTTATACGTGCTGCAGCGTATGTGATCACAACAGAGAGTGGTGAGGAGAAAGGGTTTTTTGAGGCCCTTGAGAAGCTTGGTATAGAGACCAAGACCAAAAATTTGCAAATATTTGCTGGTGGTTCAAAGAAGGGGGATTGGGATGTGGGGCTTGCGGTGGATGCAATCAAGCTTTCTTCCAAATTGGATGTGGTAGTGCTTATCTCAGGAGATGGCGACTTTGTCCCTCTTGTTGAGTACCTAAAGTCAAATGGATGCCAAGTAGAGGTACTTTCTTTTGGTAAATCAACTTCCGCAAGGCTAATTGAGGCAGCTGACGATTTTGTTGATTTGGATCAAAATCCAAAAAAATATCTAATGAACCAAACAAGACAACCAAGAAATTCTAGAGACAGCAGAAATAATCCTGGCAATTTTTCTGAGGATCATTTTTGATAAACAAAAAAATTATACATAAAAATCTTCTTTGCTATAATTAAGTAAAAGTTTTTGAAAATTAAATGCACGTAGAAGATTCACAAATAAAAGATTTTATTATTGACGCTGGTCTTGTCTCCAAAGCAGAGATTGAGGAGATGGAAAAAGAGGCTAAGTCAAAAAAGAAGGGGATTAGTGAGATACTAGTCTCAAAGGGAAAGTTTTCTGACGATGACTTGCGCAGGGTCCAGGCTTATATCCTCGGTATTCCATTTGTAAATTTGAAAGGACAAAACCTAGACAAGGATGTTTTGGGTATTATTCCAGAGCCAATTGCAAGAAAACACAACATAATCGCCTTTGAGAAGAGACTCGATTCTCTTGAGGTTGCGATGCTCGATACTGACGATTTGCAGGCTATAAACTCAGTCAAAAAGAAAGTCGGCCTCAAAATACTACCACGACTTACAGACTCGGAATCGATGAGGCATGCCCTTTTGCAATATCAGAAAAACCTGAAAGACGAGTTCGGCGATATTATCAAGAGTGATTCTGATGAGATAAAAGCTATTGCAGAAAAAATACCAAGTGATGATGATACAAATCCAGGCGACCTAAAAAAGCTCGCAGAAGAGTTGCCAGTTGTTAGAATCGTAGACACTCTTCTTAAGCACGCAATCATACAAAACGCTTCTGATATTCATATAGAACCGCTTGAGAATGATATCTTGGTACGTTATAGGATCGATGGACTTTTGCATGATGCGATGGTTTTGCCAAAACATATCGGTAACTCTTTGACGGCTCGTATAAAAGTTTTGTCAAACCTAAAGCTCGATGAAAAAAGATTGCCACAAGATGGAAGATTTAAGATTGATATGAACGGAGAAAAAGTTTCTTTCCGTGTTTCTACCTTGCCGGTCTACTATGGTGAAAAGACTGTTATGAGGTTGCTCAGAGAGTCTGTTTCTGGATTTACTCTAGAAGCCCTTGGTTTTCATGGAGAAGGTCTTGATGTTTTGCACAAGGCTTTGCAGCACACAACCGGTATGGTACTTACAACTGGTCCTACTGGAAGCGGAAAGTCCACCACCCTCTATACAATGCTTGATATCTTAAATGTTCCAGACGTAAATATTTCTACTATTGAAGATCCGATTGAATACCAGATGAAAAGAGTTAATCAGACTCAGGTTAAGCCTGAAATAGGTCTTACCTTTGCAGCCGGACTCCGTACTCTTGTGAGACAGGACCCGGATATCATAATGGTTGGAGAGATTAGAGACAATGAGACCGCCTCTCTTGCTATCAACGCTTCTCTTACTGGACACCTGGTTCTCTCTACTTTACACACCAACTCAGCGGCTGGTGCTGTGCCTAGACTTATAGATATGAAGGTAGAGCCATTTCTCATGATCTCAACTCTTGATGTTGTTATCGGTCAGAGATTGGTAAGAAAGTTGGTAGATCGAGGTGAGAAACACTACCTTACTCAAGCCGAGGTTGATTCCATTGCAAAGGTTATTGATATGGACAGAGTACTCAAGGCTTTGAAAGAAGAGAAAATAATAGGAAATAAAGACGAATGGAAAAACGTACCTTTTTACAAACCAAACAAAGATGTGGGTGAGGAGGGTTTTAAGGGTAGAGTTGGTATCTATGAGGTGCTCAACGTTTCAAGTGCGATCAAGGATATAATTATCAAAGGCGGAACAACTGAAGATATAGAACTGCAAGCAAAAAAAGAGGGGATGCTCACCATGATGGAAGATGGTATCTTCAAGGCTGCTCAAGGATTGACAACAATTGAGGAAGTGCTCAGGGTGGTTTCGGAATAACTCACCCCCTAACCCCTCTCTTACAACAAGATAGGGGGAATAACCCCCCTAATCCCTTACAAGGACTGTACACTTTTTGGATATTTTAATTGCATAAAAATATCTCAAAAAGTCTTGCGAATACTGCGCATTCTCACCCCTTACAACAAGGGGGAAACCGGAATCATACAAATATGTATAACGACCAAAACCAACTAGAGCGACGACGTGAACTCAGGTCAAATCAAACTGAAGCAGAAAGACTCCTTTGGTCAAAAATTAGGAACAGACAAGTAAACAATTTAAAATTTTTAAGACAATATAGTGCAGGCCCGTATATACTAGATTTCTTTTGTGCAGAAAAAAGACTTGCGATAGAACTAGATGGTGAACAACATAAAAGTGCTGTAGAATACGACCAAGAACGCGAGGACTTTTTAAAAGATAAAGATATAAGAACTATAAGATTTTGGAATAATGAAGTAGTAAAAGATATTGAAGGAGTTTTGAAAGTTATAATAGAAAATTCTTTAAAAAATAAACTATAAAAATATGCACCCTAAATATATAGACCACATAGTTTTGATAGTTAAGAACATTGAGAAGACAGAAAAATTCTATTCTTCTTTTCTTGGTAAACCAGACTATCAAGATAAAAATCAGGTTGCTTACAAAATTGGAGAAACCAAAATATTTTTTGGTCTGCCTTATGGAGAATACGAAAAATCAGATAAAGACAAAACCAGTTTGAACCATTTGGCTTTTGGAGTAAAAACAGGAGAGGAATTAAGAGAACTCGAGAGAGTTTTAAATAAAGTAGGTATAAAAAACAGCGGAATCAAAATTGATAAGTATGGTGATAAAGAATTTATCTGGTTTGATGATCCGAGTGATATTAGATTAGAGATATATTGCAGACCTGAGTAATTTTTTTCTTACCCCCTCTCTTGTTGTAAGAGAGGGGGCAGGGGGTGAGTTATTTACATATTCTATAAAAAAATTTTTTTATACTGATATAATTAAATAGAAAATTAATTTTCTATTTATGTCGTTGTACAAATATAAAGCAATAAAGGACGGTAAAGAATACGAAGAGACAAGAGAATTTGAGAATAAACAGGAGCTTTACCTTGCGGTGCGCAAAAACCTGGCAACCGTTGTCTCGGTTGAAGAGGTTTCTGGTAGAAAAATATCTCTAAATTTCTCTTTTCTAAAAAGGGTTAAGGCGCAAGAAGTGATATCTTTTGCCAAAAATTTGGCGGTTATGATAGATGCTGGTCTCTCTGTTTCAAGGGCGATAAGCATCATGCAGAAACAGTCAAAGAATAAAAAATTTGTTTCGGTCCTCCAAGGGCTTTATGATTCTATAAACAAAGGAGATACTCTATCCAAGGCAATGGAGAGCTATAAAGATATTTTCTCTGATATATTTGTTTCGATGGTTAAGGCAGGCGAAGAATCTGGTAAGCTTTCTTTTTCGTTGCGAGTTGTAGCAAGTCAGCTAGAAAAATCAAGTCAATTGACCAAAAAAATAAAGGGGGCAATGATGTATCCCTCCATAATAATCAGTCTTATGATTGTAATGGGTATCCTGCTTATGATTTATATGGTGCCGACTCTCACCGAAACTTTTAGAGGACTGAATATAAACCTGCCCTTACCAACAAGGATAATTATTGCGATAAGTGATTTTATTAGAAACAATTTGCTTATAAACTTCGGGGTTGCGGTCGCGGTTATATTTGGTGTCACAAGTTTCTTAAAAACCAAGAGAGGTAAGAATATTGCTGATTTTGTTTTTCTTCATCTGCCAGTTATTGGTACGATGACTAGAGAAGTCAACGCTGCTAGAACATCTCGTACCCTATCTTCTCTTATATCGTCTGGGGTGGATATAGTTTCAGCCCTTGATATAACCGCTGGAGTTCTAAGAAACCATTATTTTAAGGCAATTATTCAAGGAGCTACCAAAAGAGTTCAAACAGGAGAATTACTTTCTGAGTGTTTATCCAAACCCTTTAATCTATACCCAATATTTGTGAGTGAGATGCTTGCAGTTGGTGAGGAGACCGGAAAGGTGACAGATATGCTAGACAATATAGCCGATTTTTATGAAGCGGAGGTTGATCAAAAGACCAAGGATCTTTCTACCATAATAGAACCAATACTTATGATATTTATAGGTATCGCAGTGGGTCTCTTTGCAATTGCAATGCTTTTGCCAACATACTCGCTTGTTGATGCCATAAAATAATTTTTGGATGAAATTTAAAAATCTAAAATATAATTCAGACGGGATGTCTCTTATAGAGGTTATAATTGCCGCTAGTATATTTTCTGTTATTGCGATTTCTGTCTATCAAGGTTTTTTCTCTTTAAATAGATTGATAGCCGTTTCTAGAGAGAAGGTTACGAGTGCTGATCTTATAAATGAACAATTTGAAATCGCTCGTAATTTGCCGTTTAGTTCAGTCGGTATAATCGGCGGTATTCCGTCTGGGGTCCTCTCTGCTACATCGACGGTTGTTAGAGATGGGAGAACATTCTTGATAACAAGAACGGTTAGGAATGTTGATGACCCTTTTGATGGTACTATTGGTGGCTCTCCAAATGATCTTTCACCTGCTGATTACAAGCTTTTTGAGGTCTCCATTGCCTGTACTTCATGTAAAGACCCACAAGAGATGGTGGCAACCGGTCACATTGCTCCAAAAAATTTGGAGACAGCGTCAACCAATGGAGCCCTTTTTATAAAGGTATTTGATGCCAATGGTAACCCGGTTCCTCAAGCAAGAGTTCAGGTTACAAATAGTAGTCAGGGGATATATATAGACGAAACAACAAACAACCAAGGTTCTCTGGATATCGTTGATGCTGTACCTGGAATAAATGCTTACAATATTATTGTTAGTAAACTCGGGTTTACTTCAGATCGTACCTATGCTTCTTCTGTATCAAATCCAAACCCAACCAACCCTGATTCAACTGTTGTGTTGCAGCAGGTAACTCAGAATTCTTTTGTTATAGACAAGACAAGCAGCTTGAACATAAGAACGATAAATAATTTTTGTGAAGTCGTCCCTAACGTACCGCTTAGTATAAGAGGGACCAAACTTATTGGGACAAGTCCAAATATCTACAAATGGTCTTATAGTGGCAGTACCGACACCTCTGGTCTTAGAAATATTTCTGGTGTTGAGTGGGATTCTTTATCTTTCTCTCTAACTGGAGGTTTTTATTCTGCTGGGACGAATCCCGTTGGTGCGCTCTCTGTTTTGCCCGATTCGGTGCAGAGTGTAGATATCTCAGTTTCTGACAAGAGTCCAAATATTTTGTTGGTAAAGGTTAAAGATGTAGCAACTAGTCTACCTATATCCGGCGCCTCCGTCACTCTTTCTGGTGTTGGTACACTAGAGACCGATAGGGGATTTTTGAGGCAGACTGATTGGTCTGGTGGTAGTGGTCAAACAAACTTTGTTGATTCGACTAGGTTTGATAATCAAGATGGAAATATAGAAATATCAAACCCTGCTGGAGAGCTAAAGCTGCTTAATTCTCTGGGCAATTATGTTTTAAGTGGTGAGATCACTTCTTCTATATTTGATACGGGCACCTCTTCTAATTGGAGCAGGGTCGATATTGTTCCAACAGATCAGCCTCTACAATCAGGACCAAACAGTGTTAGATTCCAAATAGCAACATCTATAGATAATACCGCAACTACAACTTGGGATTTTAAGGGTCCTGATGGTACTGCTTCAACTTTTTATACAATTTCTAACAACAATATAAACGGAGTCCATAACGGTGATAGATATATAAGATACAAAATGTTTCTTTCTACTGCCGACCAATCCTACACTCCAAATGTTTCTGATTTTATTATTTCTTTCTCTTCTTCCTGCATACCACCAGGTCAAGTAAATTTCGGATCACTATCAAACGGTGGCTACTCTTTGGATGTATCCGCTCCGGGATTTGTTAATCAGAGTTTACCGGTAACAATAGATAGTGCTTGGCAAGAGGTTGATGTTTTAATGTCGCCAATATAAAAAATGAAAATTATAAATTACAAATCAGAGATCCTGAGAAAAATGAATGGATTAAAAAATAACGCGGGATTTAGCTTGGCCGAAGTAGTTGTCACTGTTGCTATTGCCGGAGGAATATTTTTGGTTGTTTTGCAATTTGGTCAAGACATATTTTCTATAAACTCTACAGCCGGTGCCAACTTAAACGCGCAGACTGATGGCAGAAGAGTCTTGAAAACAATGGTCAAAGAGCTTCGAAGCACTTCTCCATCAAGCCTCGGAGCTTACCCAATAGCGTCTGTCAGTACCTCTTCTATTACCTTCTTTAGCAATATAGACAGTGACGCAAACAAGGAACAGATCAGATACTTCTTGCAAGGTACTACTTTTAAAAAAGGTGTTACAAAACCCTCTGGATCACCTTTGACTTACAACCCAGCAAACGAAGTAGTCTCTACATTGATAAGAGATATTCAACCAACAACTACTCCGATATTTGATTACTATGACCAAAATTATTCTGGCACAAGTTCACCTCTTACTTTTCCGATAAATATACCAGCTGTGAGGCATATCAGGATAAGTGTCCCAATAGAAAAAGATATAAACAAATTGCCAGGCCTTATAATAGTAGTGAGCCAAGTAACTTTGCGTAATCTGAAAGACAACTTATGAAAAATAATCTTAAATCTAAAATCTTAAATCTAAAGTATAAGAAAGGGGAGCTGCTTATTCCGATAATAATATTTTCTGCGGTCGCCATAATTATAATGGGCGGTTTGATGAACTGGACCAAAACAACAGTAGAAGCCAACAGACAACTACTTACAAGAGAGAAGGCGATACAACTTGCCGAGTCGGGGATTGATTATTATAGGTGGCATCTCGCTCATGACAAGACTGATTATGAGGATGGTACCGGTGCTCCGGGGCCATATGTGCATCAGGTTTTTGATAAGGACGGTAACTTGGTTGGAGAGTATAGTCTGAATATAATTCCACCAATAACGGGATCTACAAAGGTGACAATAGAATCAACCGGCACACCAGCGAACTCTTCAATAAGTCGTACTATAAAGGTGGAGCTTGCGATACCTTCTCTTGCAAAATACGCTGTTGCTGCAAATGATGTGATGAGGTTTGGAGAGGGAACAGAGGTTTTTGGTCCGATTCATTCAAATAGGGGCATAAGGTTTGATGGGCTTGCTCATAATCTTATAACTAGTGCCCAAACTTCTTACGACGATCCAGATCATACCGGAGGCAATGAATTTGCTGTTCACACTCATATAAACGCTCCTCCTTCTGTTGGGGTGAATAATTCTTTTAGGCCACTTGAGGCGCCGCCTACAAACCCGGTACCAAATAGGACAGATGTCTTCGAGGTGGGTAGACAGTTTCCGGTACCAGCAGTTGATTTTACCGGTCTTACAAATAATTTGTCTAGTATAAAGGCTGAGGCACAGGCAAACGGAAGGTATTTTGCGGCCTCAGGATCTCAAGGTTATAGGATAACCTTAAACACAGATGATACCTTCAATATTCGTAGGGTAACCTCTCAGTATACTGACAATAATTGTGATAATACTGCAGGACAGACAGGTTGGGGTATTTGGAGTGTAAACAACACTGTCAACGTTGGTACTTATCCGATTCCTGCGAATGGATTAATTTTTGTTGAAGACAATCTTTGGGTAGAAGGAAGTATTGATAGTGCTAGGGTAACTATTGCGGTAGGAAGATTTCCAGATAATCCGGCCACAAGACCACAACTTACAGTTAACAATGACCTCACCTATACAAACTATGATGGTACCGATGTTATTGCTCTTATATCGCAAGGTAATTTAAACGTCGGTCTTGTTTCTGATACAAATTTGCGTATTGATGCAGCCCTTGTTTCTCAGAATGGTAGGGTGGGTAGGTATTATTATGAATCTGATTGCTCGCCTTATCACATACGAAACAGTCTGACTTTGTATGGAATGATTGCGACAAACTTAAGATATGGATTTGCTTATACCGATGGCACTGGTTACCAAAACAGAGACATTATATATGATGCAAATTTGTTATATGGTCCACCTCCTTCATTCCCACTAACTTCTGATCAATATGAAATAATTTCTTGGCAAGAGGTCCTGTAAAAAACCGCTATCCCCGCTTTTTGTTTTTATTGTTATAATGCGATTATGAAAAAGAAAAATATAGTTATAGCAAATTGGAAGATGAACCCGAGTTCTCTTGAAGAAGCAAAAAGTATATTTAATTTTACAAAAAAGACCGCCTCAGTACTCAAAAATACAGAGGTTTTGGTCGCTCCTCCTTTTGTGTATCTTGGGCTGTTGTCAAAAATAAGCAGACCTAAAAATCTATTTATTACAGCACAAAACTCGTATTTTGAAGAAAAGGGCGCCTTTACTGGGGAAGTGAGCAATCAAATGCTCAAAGATTTGGGAGTTAGGTTTGTTTTGGTCGGGCACTCTGAGAGGAGGGCAATGGGTGAGGATAATAAAATAATAAACAAAAAATTAGAGTCAGTGTTTGAAGCTGGTCTTACTCCAATCCTGTGTATCGGGGAAAGTGTTAGAGATAGAGAAGGAAGTCATCTCGAGTTCTTAAAAGAACAACTTAAAAATTCTATCTCCGGCTTACAAAAGAAATATATGTTGGGACTTATTATCGCCTATGAGCCGGTCTGGACGATAGGAAAATCTTATAGAGAAGCAATGAGTCCAACTGATATACACGAGACAGTCCTTTTTATCAGAAAATCTTTGGGTGAATTGTTTGGTAAAGATATTGCTTCTTCTGTGCGTATCCTCTATGGAGCTGCTGTTGAGGCCCCGAATGCTAGAGCCATAATAGACTACGGTAATGTAGAAGGATTTCTTGTTGGTCATGCTTCACTAAAAAAAGAAGAGTTTCCAGAAATTTTGAAAAGTGTGGATGTAAAATAACTCACCCCCTAACCCCTCTCTTACAACAAGATAGGGGGAATAACCCCCCTAATCCCTTACAAGGACTGTACACTTTTTGGATATTTTAATTGCATAAAAATATCTCAAAAAGTCTTGCGAATACTGCGCATTCTCACCCCTTACAACAAGGGGGAAACCGGAATCATACAAATATGTATAACGACCAAAACCAACTAGAGCGACGACGTGAACTCAGGTCAAATCAAACTGAAGCAGAAAGACTCCTTTGGTCAAAAATTAGGAACAGACAAGTAAACAATTTAAAATTTTTAAGACAATATAGTGCAGGCCCGTATATACTAGATTTCTTTTGTGCAGAAAAAAGACTTGCGATAGAACTAGATGGTGAACAACATAAAAGTGCTGTAGAATACGACCAAGAACGCGAGGACTTTTTAAAAGATAAAGATATAAGAACTATAAGATTTTGGAATAATGATATTTTAAACAACTTGGATAAAGTTTTAGAAAATATCAGAAGAAGTACAGAATTAAAATTATAAGAATAATTAGCGGCCTGGATAATATGGAAAATCAACCACAAAACCCACAACCAAAACAAGAATTCGTCCCTTTTGGGGAATCTGAGAAAGTGGCTCAGGAGCTACTTGAAAAATACGATGCCGAAATAACAGCTCAAGCTAATCAAGATGTAAACGGATGGAATCCTCCTTTTGCAACCGAAAGGTATCAAAATGCCATTGACTATTATCTGAGAGATATACCAACAGAAGTTTTAAATAATTATTTGGCACACGGAATTACTAGGGGTAGAGACCTTGAATGGGTAACAGCAGCTCTGAACATTCTTTCAAATGGTGGAATAAAAGGAGACGTTGGAAAATTAGGCGGTATGTTTGGAGGATTTATGACCCAGTGTAATTTTTTAGTTGTTTTAGAAAAAGACAACCCATTTCCAGGTGGAAAACCACAAAGACCAGACGAAACAGGTTTGTTTAAAATTAATGTAGGATCTTTAGTGGTTAACACAAAATTTTATCCCTTGGTGGATGAGCTACGAAATATGTTCCCAAACAGGATTATTATTAAAGCAAATGAGATTCCAGAGTATTTTAATCAGAAATAGATTGTATTTTTTGGTCCCCCCTCTCTTGTTGTAAGAGAGGGGGATAGGGGGTGAGTTATTAATCTGCTAAAATATAAAGTATGAAGCCAATAACTTCAGTCAAAAATTTTGATGGTAAAAGGGTATTACTCCGAGTTGATTGGAATGTGCCAGTAGATAAAAACGGTAGGGTTTCTGATGATTCAAGGATTTTTGCCTCATTAGAAACAATAAAATATATACTGGATAATAATGGCAAGGTTGTTTTGATGAGCCATTTTGGTAGGGCAGGAGAATCTATGGATCCGGTTTTTGAATATGCAAAAAACAAATTTCCTATTTTAAAAACACACGTAGAATTTTTGCCAAATCTAAGAATAGATAGTAGAGAAGAAGAAAACGATGAAAGTTTTGCAAAAGAGCTCGCTGCTCAGGGGGAGATTTATGTTAATGAAGCGTTTTCGGTTTCTCACCGAAGCCATGCTTCAGTAGTGGGAGTACCAAATTTTATGAGTGAAAAGTATGCAGGAATAAATTTTATGAAAGAAGTAGAGAATCTTTCAAAAGCCTTTAATCCGCTCCACCCATTTCTGTTTATACTTGGTGGTGCAAAACTTGAGACCAAGATTCCACTTTTAGAAAAGTTTTTAGATATTGCGGATGTAGTGTTTGTTGGGGGCACTCTTGCTCTACCGGCTTCGAAAGACCCCAAACTTTCTTCCAATCCTAAAATATTTTTTCCTCTCTGTGATTACTCAGCTCTCGATGCCGATTTGCCAACTGTTGATCTTATTTTAGAAAAGGCGAGAGTCTCTAAATTTGTTTTGTGGAACGGCCCTTTGGGTAATTATGAAAATGGATATACTGAGGGGACCAAAGCCCTTGCCCAAGGACTAGCAGAATTACATGAAAAAGTGGAGGTGATAGTGGGCGGTGGAGATACTCTCTCGGCTATCAAAGAACTTAATATAGAAGACAAATTTACCTTCGTCTCGACTGCTGGCGGCGCCATGCTCGACTTCCTTGCCAATGGGACCCTCCCTGGAATCGAAGCGTTAGATTAAAAATAAAAAAGAAATCACTATAAATTCTCTATAATTTTATTTTTGTTTGTTTCAAAATCTTTGAGATCTGCTTTTATTTCTTTGTTTGGTCCGCCTGCCGACGAGCCAGGAAAGACCCAGATGTGGGCGTGCTCTACATCCTCACCGACTATTTTTGAAAGTATCCAATCTGTACCAAAGGCTTTTTGTTGTGCCTTTGCTATTTTTCTTACTATTTCGAAATATTCACCGATATTTGGAACGTCCCAAACCCATCTGTGATGCTCTTTGGGAATTACTTGTACATGTCCAGGAGAAGTTGGGTTTATATCAAGAAAGGCCAAGAAATTATTGTCTTCGTAGACAATATGGGCTGGTATCTCTTTTTTTACTATTTTGCAAAAAATGCAGTTATTCATGGCATTATGGTATCATCTTTTTTATGCCAAAAAAATACTCAGTCAAAGAAAGCAAATACACAGACTTGGTGGATCAACTTCTGTATAACCGAGGGATAGAAACCGCAGAGCAGAAAAGTAAGTTTCTAAACCCCGACTTTGATGACCACCTACACGATCCGTTTCTTTTGCCAGATATGGAAAGAGCGGTTGATAGGATAATCTTTGCAATAGATAGTAATCAAAAGATTTGTATTTGGAGTGATTATGATGCGGACGGTATTCCAGGAGGAGCTCTTCTCCATGATTTTTTTAAGTTGATCGGATTTAATAATTTTATAAACTACATCCCTCACCGGCACGAAGAAGGTTATGGTTTAAACAGTGAAGGAGTTGCAGAAATCGCAAGTTCAGGAGTCCAGCTTATGATAACAGTAGATTGCGGAATAAGAGATGTCGAGGAGGTAGACCATGTAAATAAGTTGGGCCTAGAAGTAATAATCACAGACCATCACGAGGCCGGGGAGTCATTGCCAGATGCTTTTGCAATAGTGAACCATAAGATGCCAGATTCAAAGTATCCAGAAAATTTTCTTTGTGGGTCTGGGATTGTTTGGAAATTAATTCAGGCAATTTTAATAAAAAAAAGAGGTTTGCTTAAAGAAGGACAGGAGAAGTGGTTGCTTGATTTAGTTGGTATTGCAACCCTTTCTGATATGGTACCACTTCTTGGTGAAAACAGAGCTCTGGCTCACTTTGGGCTAAAAGTACTTGGTAAGACAAAGCGTCCGGGGCTCAGAAAGCTCTACAAAACGCTCAATATAAATTCAAAAAATATAAACGAAGATGATATCGGTTTTCTCATAACTCCTAGAATAAATGCTGCCTCTCGTATGGGTAAACCTCGGGACGCCTTTGATTTGTTGGTTGTAGAGAATGAAGCAGAGGCGGAAGGTATTGCAAAGCATCTTGAAAAACTAAACAATGAGAGAAAGGGTATTGTCGCTGCTATAGTAAAAGAAATAAAACATACTTTAAAAAATAGGTTTGAAAGTGAGGGTGAGAAGTCTGTTATAGTTGTAGGCAATGTAGACTGGAGACCTTCTCTTTTGGGACTTGCTGCAAACTCTATATCAGAAGAATACAAAAGACCGGTTTTTGTTTGGGGTAGGGAGAGCGGTATGGTGATAAAAGGTTCTTGCCGATCAGATGGTTCTACAGATCTCGTTGCCCTTATGGAGAGGACAAAGACAAGTTTTATAGAATTTGGTGGTCACAAACTCTCTGGTGGGTTCTCAATTTCTGAAGAGGCCATTCATAATTTGGAAAGCAACTTAGTTGAGGCGGGTACTCATATATTAAAATCCGAAACAGAGGAAATAGTTGATCTTGAGCTGAGACTAAAAGATGTAAATATACAAACTGCTGAGATGATAAATAGACTGGCGCCGTTTGGGGTCGGCAACGAAAAGCCGAAGTTTGTTTTTTATAACGTTTTGCCAGAGAGGGTAGAACGGTTTGGCAAGAACAAAGACCACCTCTCGATTACCCTTAGAGATGGAAGCAAGACAGTAAAGGCGATTTCCTTTTTCTCCAATCCTGATTCGTGGGGGGATAGTCTAAAAGAAGGCATTTCTACCAACGTTTGCGCTCAAATTGAGTTATCTTTCTGGCGTGGTGATCACCCAGAAGTCCGCCTTCGTATTGTTGATTTTTTCTAGTAATAATGTTATAGTTTTAAATGGAGGTGTTTCGTGGAGACATTGATCGATGTGCTTGTTGGCACCAATGTTTCTCACGAAGCAATGGTTGCCAGCATGAGTTCTGCTGAGGCTCGTATCCTAAGCAAGATGGTCTCAGACTTTTCGCTTGACGATGATGATGTGAGGATGATAGTTGTATCCTTATATCGATTCAAAAAGACATTGAGTCACTACCATGATCTTTCTTTGGGAAACGAGTCGTTGTTTGCTGATAAGTACGAATTTCAGGAGACATTTAAGCAGGTTCGGCTCAATCTTTTTAGAGACTCGAGGAGTTGTTTTGCAAAACAGAACTTTTTTAGCAGGATAAGATTTCTCCTCGAAGCCTGCGAGAAGCTCTGTATTCCAAGGGGCAACAAGTCTCTATACCTTAAGTGGACCTTGGACTTCATTGTTTTTCCGGCGCAGGATTTGAGCCAGTTGCTTGAGCATGATGCTTGGCAGTGGATTCTTCCGCATCGGTATATGTACCGAGTTTCTGGTTTTGTTCGTCATGAACTTGAGGTGAGATACACTCACAGACCAGCAGAGATTTCTCCTGAATTTCAATCCCGTGTCCACAAAGAGATAGTGAAGGAGTTTAACAAAAAGTGGAAAAGGGAAATCAGGGTCAGATGGTCTGAGCGCCGATGGTTCAGCTCCCGTCTCTCCGGATCGTTTGGTTCGGGCAAAAATTAAAGGCAGGGTCACCGTTTGGAGACTACCTGCCTTTTTCCTTTTCCAAGTCACTACCACTTGGGTAGTGTATACTATAGAATCTCTCTATATTATGGAACGCTCTTCTTCCGAGCCCCTCTTGATCAGGAAACCGAGAGATCAAGGTTGTTGAGTTTTCCATTTAAGATTATAACCCAAATATAATTTTTTGCAACCATTTTTTATATAAGGATTGTTGGATGCCTTATCGAAGCGGACGGGGGACCAAGAAGATTATTTATGTGATAATATTTTTGTATGAAAATTAGAATTTACACTGATGGGTCGTCCAAGGGCAATCCGGGGCCGGGAGGATGGGGGGCTATAATAATAAGCAGTGAGCAGCAAGCATCTAGTATCCAGATCAAAGAACTTGGGGGGAGGGAGGAGAGGACGACTAACAACAGGATGGAGATGATCGCCGCAATAGAATCCCTAAGGAGTACTGGAGAGAACTCAGAAATAGAAATTTATTCAGACTCTGAATATTTGATAAAGGGGATTACAATGTGGGTACATTCTTGGCAAAAAAATGGTTGGCGGACAAAAAGCAAAGATCCAGTTTTGAACCAAGACTTATGGGAGACGCTACTTCTAGAGACACAAAAGAGAAATGTAGAATGGAAAAAAGTAGCCGGCCACTCGGGGCACGAACTCAACGAAAGGTGTGACGAGATTGCAACCACCATGGCAGATGGTAGTCATATTGATCTATACGAAGGAGATGAATCCGGATATAAGTTTAAAGAATGATATATTACGCAGTAATATCTTTTTTGGTTGGTATAATTTTTCAAAAATATTTTAATCCGGACTTATACTTTTTATTGTTTCTTGGTTTGTTATTTTTTGTTTCCTTATTTTTTGTAATTGTTTATAAAAGAAACTTAACAAAAAATTTATTTATAATCTCGGTATTGTTTTTTGTTGGACTGCTCAGGATGTTTTTTGCCGCTGCAACGGTAGATCCATATTTTTATAATAGTGTGGGTAAAGAAGTATCCTTTGGAGCAAATATAGTTGAAGAGAGAGACGAGAGAGATGATAGCTATCGGTATGTGGTGCAACCTGATCACTCGGAGAGTCGGGTGTTGGTCGTATCTTCTCGGTCTCTCAAGTTTGACTATGGAGACAGGGTAAATATTTCTGGTAAATTGTCGCTACCAAAAAACTTTACGACAGATACAGGTTTGGAATTTGATTATGTTTCTTACTTAGCAAAAGACAAAATACATTTTATTTTGTATCAACCCAAAATAACTCTAGAAAAAAGCGGTAATAGTTTTTTCAAAAAAATATTTTCTATAAAAAATTTTTTGGTTGCTAATATAAAAGAGGTTGTTCCAGAACCCAATGCCTCTCTTGCGGCGGGCCTACTTTTTGGTGCCAAGCAATCTCTAGGAACAGAGTTGCTCGACAAATTTAGAGATGTGGGTCTTGTCCATATAGTTGTTCTCTCTGGCTACAATATAACCATTGTCGCTTCAGCTTTACTCTATCTCGCTTCTTATCTTGGAAGAAGAAATTTAGGATTTTTTGTTGGTGCTGTATTTGTAATTTTGTTTGGAGTTATGGTCGGGCTCGGTGCGACGGTAATAAGGTCGATTATAATGTCTCTTATTGCACTACTTGCAAAGTATCTGGGTAGACCAGAGAGTGCTCTGCGGTCGCTCTTTGTTGCTGCCTTTTTGATGATACTTTGGAATCCACCAATCCTCTTTGATGATCCGTCTTTTCAATTATCTTTCCTCGCCACTCTCGGCCTCATAGTTTTTAGTCCGTTCGTTTCTAATTTTATTTTGAACTCAAAATTAAAAAATATTTTTGTGGAGAAATTTGGTATTAGAGAAATTGTCTCAACAACTTTTTCTGTTCAGATATTTTTGTTGCCGATGCTTCTTTATTTATCTGGTCAAGTTTCAATAATTTCTTTTTTTGTTAATCCTTTGGTATTACCAATAATCCCCGTGGTTATGTTTTTTGGATTCACAACTTCTGTTGTCGGAATATTTTCTACCATTCTCTCTTGGCCGTTTGGAATACTCTCGTACACACTCACAGAGATAATCATAAAAGTTGTTGAGCATTCTTCCTCTCTTACCTTTGCAACACTCAAAGTTGGAGTGTTTCCGTATTATGTTGCTATCCTTTGTTATTTTGGCTTTGGATTTTTGTTTCACCGTCTAAACAAAAACACCCAGTAGGTTCTGGGTGTTTTTGTTTCTTATGCAATACCAAATTTTATTCGGTAGCCATTGCAAAGTTTTCTTCTACTTTCTGCCAGTTTAAATTGATGAAGAAATCTTCGACATAATTTTTCTTTCCGCTCGGCGCATAGTCTGCAACAAAAGAATGCTCCCACATATCGAGCGCAAGGATTGGGGTACAATCTTGAAGTTGGCCTAGGTGTTGTTCATCAATCCATGCGTTTAGAAACCTTTTGTCTTTCCTGTCCCAATAAAGAATTGCCCAACCGATACCTCGAGTAAGGGCGATCGATTTAAATTTATTTAGCCAGCCGTCGAAGCTCCCAAAATCTTTTTCTATTTGATCCTTGAATCTACTTCCTTCTTCTAATTCTTTTGCTCCGAGAGAAAGAGAGTCAAAATAAATTTCGTGATTTCTCATTCCGTTGTATTCAAATCCAAATCTTCTCTGTACTTCTCCTAAGGCATAGGCATTTTTTTCAGCATCTATCGCGAGCTCCTCAATTTTTTCTAAGATTAAATTGCTGTGTTTTACATATCCTTGGTAAAGCTTCAGATGTTCTTCTATTGTTTTTGCTGATATTCCTTTTAGTTCTCCTATGTTGAATTGTTTTGCTTCAAACTGCTTCATATTGGTTTTGTTAGTTTCTTAATTACTACAATAGTATCATATATGTATGAGTTCAAAATTAAAAATTAGACTCTTAGTGAGCATCCTGTTTATTCTCGCTATCCTAATTTCTCTCTTTGTTTTTTTGGATCTCAGAAATAATAGAGGACTGCTCACGGTTGCCTTTTTGGACGTTGGGCAAGGGGATGCCATTTTTATAGAGTCTCCCTCAGGCAACCAAGTTCTTGTTGATGGTGGGGTGGGGAGGGGGGTACTTCGAGAAATTTCTAAGGTGATGAAGTTTTATGATCGGTCTCTTGATGTTGTTGTTGCAACTCATCCAGATGCGGATCATGTGGGGGGACTCGTTGATATTTTAGAGAATTATGAGGTAGATCTTTTTTTGGAACCCGGGGTAGAGTCGGATACAGATATATATGAAAGTTTAAAGACGCAAGTTGGCAAGTTAGAAAGTGGAGGAAAAATAAAAAAGATTCTTGCAAGAGCTGGCATGCAAATCAATTTGGGTGGGGGAGCATTTTTGGAAATCTTGTTTCCAGAAAAAGATGTAAGTGGGTGGGAGACAAATACTGCCTCAATCGTTGCTCGTCTTGTTTATGGCGAGAATGAATTTTTGCTTACCGGAGATTCGCCGAGTGCAATAGAAAATTATTTGGTAAACAAATATAGATCCCAAGGACTCTCCTTGGGACTAGAAAGTGATGTATTAAAACTTGGACATCACGGCTCAAGAACTTCTAGTTCTGATAATTTTGTAAGAGCGGTAAATCCGGAGTATGCAGTTGTCTCTAGTGGTAAGGACAATCGCTACGGTCATCCGCATCAAGAAGTACTAGCCCTCTTGGAGAAATTAAATATAAAAACTCTCCGCACTGATACTTCTGGTAGCATTATTTTCAAGAGTGATGGGGTAAATCTAAAAATAACTCACCCCTAACCCCTCTCTTAAATTAAGAGAGGGGGACAAACAAAAAATAACCTTGGTTTAGGACTTTTACTTAGATACTTAATGCTAGATGCTAGCTACTATATTATCCCTGCGTCTTTGAGAGTGGCAAAGGCGCCTTTTTTCTGGATAGTTTTGATGGCTTTGGCTGATAGGGTAAGGTTGAAAGATTTGCCGAGTTCAGGCACAAAAACCTTCTTTTTCTGAAGATTGGCATAGCGCCTCCTAGACCCAGTTGGGTTGAACTGGGTTGCACGAGTGCGGTTGCTATAGCCGCCCCCGACTTGTGATGATTTTCCTGTTATTGCGCAACTTCTTGCCATAGTGGAGAGTATGCTAACATATAGTAATAACAAAAGCAATGTTTTTATTTGTAGTAGCAATTTTAATAATGTCGGTAGTTATCCATGAGGTGGCGCATGGCTATGCAGCCTTGGCCCTCGGCGACCCGACAGCCAAATATCAAGACAGGCTAACTCTAAATCCAATAAAACATCTTGATCCGGTTGGTTCGGTGCTTGTGCCACTTGTAGGTTATTTTCTTGGAGGCTTTATCGTCGGTTGGGCAAGACCGGTACCATTCAATCCTTATAACCTAGACCCTAGAAGGTGGGGTCTGCCAGCGAGGTTTGGGGAAGCTTTAGTTGCCTTTGCTGGTCCTCTTTCAAATATAGGTATTGCAGTTGTATTTGGGTTTATAATAAGGTCTTTAGAAATATCAAGTATTACTCCGGTACTTAGCTTTGTTGTCCTTATAAACCTAACTTTGGCATTTTTTAATCTGATCCCGGTGCCTCCGCTCGATGGCTCAAAGATACTTTTCGCCTTTTTGCCACTAAAGATGGAATCATTGCGGAGAAATATGGAGCAATACGGCTTTTTCTTGGTGTTTATTTTTGTTGCATTCTTTTGGCAATTTTTTAGCCCTATTGTGTTTAAGTCGTTTACTCTTATTACAGGGCTTGCATTTTAGTTGCCTTTATATTAGATTGTTGAGGCAGCGAATGAGCTGTTTTTAGTGCAAATTTTTTAATAAAAACGTGGCTACAATAAATCAATTAGTAAGAAAGAAAAGAAAGATAGTAAAGACGAAGTCAAAGGCTGTTGCTTTGGCTCGTGGTTTTAATACGCTCAAAAATAAGCCAGTATATTACCCATCTCCTTTTAAGAAGGGGGTTTGCACAAAGGTAACAACAAAGACTCCAAGAAAGCCTAACTCTGCTATTAGAAAGATAGCCAGGGTTCGTCTTACAAACGGTATGGAGGTTACAGCTTATATCCCAGGTATTGGGCACAATTTGCAAGAGCACTCAGTTGTGACTCTAAGAGGTGGTAGAGTGAAGGATATTGGAGTTAGATACACAATTGTAAGAGGAAGACTGGATGCAGCTGGAGTAGATAAGAGAAGAACCTCAAGATCTAGTTATGGAGTAAAGAAGCCCAAGTCATAAAAATAACTCACCCTAACCCTCTCTTAATCTAAGAGAGGGGAGGAAAATACAAAAACAAAACATGAGAAGAAAAGTAAAAAACAGAAATATCGTAAAGCCTGATATAAACTTCAATTCAACAAAGGTGGAGAAGTTTATAAACTATTGTATGGAAAGAGGCAAGAAGAACGCCGCAAGAAAGATAGTCTACGAAGCTTTTGACCTTATAAAAAAGGATGCAAAAGTAGAGAATCCGATAGAAATTTTTGATACCGCCCTAAAGAACACTGGTCCGACAGTAGAAGTAAGGTCTAGAAGGGTTGGAGGCGCAAACTATCAGGTCCCTAGAGAGGTAAGGCCAGAGAGAAGAATGTATCTTTCTATGAAGTGGATTATCGATGCTGCGAGGAACAAGAAGGGCAAGCCTATGCATCAAAAATTGGCAGAAGAGATTGTACTTGCAAGCAAAAACGACAGTACCAGCGAGGCGATCAAAAAACGAGAAAACGTCCACAAGATGGCAGAAGCAAACAAGGCATTCGCTCACTTTGCTTGGTAATTTTTGCTTAGCAAAAATTACTGGCTGCTTGTCTGGAATAAGTTTGTTCAATTTATTTATCGAGTGGTCCAGGGTTTTGTTTAGTTAAATTTAAAATAGTTAGTAGTTAATAATTTATTATGCAACGTGATTATCCACTAGAGAGAGTTAGAAATTTTGGGATTATAGCCCATATTGACGCAGGGAAGACGACAACTTCCGAGAGAATTTTGTACTACACCGGAAGTCAACACAAAATAGGTGAAGTGCACGAAGGACAGACGACAACAGACTGGATGGAACAGGAGAGAGAAAGAGGTATCACCATCACAGCTGCTGCGATAACCTGTTTCTGGGGACCTACCTACCTTTCTCCAGAAGAAAGAAACAAAAAAGAGAATAAGTATCGTTTCAATATTATAGATACTCCTGGACACATAGACTTTACTGTAGAAGTAAAGAGGTCAATGAGAGTGCTCGACGGCGCGGTCTGCGTCTTTGATGGTGTTGCTGGGGTGGAGCCTCAATCCGAAACCAACTGGAGATACGCAGAAGAAGCAAACGTACCTAGGCTTTGTTTTATAAACAAACTAGACAGAACAGGGGCGAATTTTGAAAAGTCGTATGACTCGATTCTAAAAAGGCTTTCAAAAAAGGCAGTAAGAATGCAAATACCTATAGGAGAAGAAGACAAGCACGAAGGAGTTGTAGACCTTTTGCTGATGAAAGCTTATGGCTTTGAGGGTAAGTTGGGAGACAATGTTGTAGAAATCGCTTTTCCTGAAAACCTAAGAGCTGATGCCGAAAAGTATAGAGCAGAACTCGTTGAGAGGATTGTGGAGAATGATGACGAGGCGATGAACAAATATCTATCTGGGGAAGAAATAGATGTAAGCACCTTAAAAAAAATACTCAGAAAGGCGGTTGTTGAGAACAAAATATTCCCAGTCTTTACTGGTTCAGCACTTAAAAACAAAGGTGTCCAGCTTGTGCTCGATGCGGTTGTAGATTTCCTGCCTTCTCCGCTTGATATCCCTGCTATAAAGGGTACTGATCCAAAGACAGGTGAAGAGATTGAGAGACATCCTAGTGATGAAGAGCCATTCTCAGCACTTGCTTTCAAGTTGCAAGCAGACCCTTTTGTTGGTCAGCTAACTTTCTTCAGAGTTTACTCTGGAACAATTGAATCTGGATCTTATATATACAATGCAAGCACTGGAGAGAGGGAGAGACTTGGAAGAATTGTCCGTCTCCAGGCTGATCAAAGAGAAGAAGTTAAAAAGGTTTTTGCTGGAGAAATTGCTGCAGCGGTAGGACTCAAGAATGCAAAAACATCTCACACCTTTGCTGATGAAAACAACCCTATCGTTCTGGAATCAATAGTTTTCCCAGAGCCTGTTATCTCGCTACGTATTGAACCAAAGACAAAGGCAGACCAAGAGAAAATGGGTACCGCTCTCAGGAGGCTTTCGGATGAGGATCCGACGTTTAGAGTAAAAGGGGATAGCGAAACAGGAGAGACCGTTATACAAGGTATGGGTGAGCTACACCTAGACATTATTGTAGACCGTATGAAGAGAGAGTTTAATGTTGAAGCAAATGTTGGTGCTCCACAGGTTGCTTATAAAGAGACAATTACCGGTACCGCAGAAGCAGAGACAAAATATATCAAACAAACTGGAGGTAAGGGTCAGTATGGTCACGTCAAGCTAAATATAAAACCGCTACAACCTCTAGAAAACCCAGATGCTAAGTTGCCAAAAAATGTCCATCGAGATGAAGGGTTTGAATTCATTGATTCTATCAAAGGAGGTGTTATCCCCGCAGAATTTATCCCAGCTGTTGAGAAGGGAGTAAAGGAGGCAATGGAGAGAGGTATTGTCGCTGGCTACAAGATGACAGATGTTTCTTGTGAGCTAACCTTCGGTTCTTACCACGATGTTGACTCTTCTGAAATTGCTTACAAGATTGCTGCTTCTCAAGCCTTTCAGGAAGCTGCCAAGAAAGCAAAACCTGTGATCCTAGAGCCGGTGATGAAAGTTGAAGTGACTGTCCCAGAACAATTCATGGGCGATGTTACCGGTTATCTTTCTTCCAAGCGAGGTAGTATTGAGGGTATGGATGATAGGGCTGGGCTCAAGGTTGTGAGGGCAAAAGTGCCTCTAGCAGAGCTCTTCGGGTATGTCACAAGCCTCAGATCTATGACAGAAGGTAGGGGTAATGCAAACATTGAGTTTGATCACTATGCAATAGTGCCTCCAAACGTTGCTGCTTCTATTGCAGAGGCTAGGAAATAATCTACCTCACCCCCAACCCCTCTCCTTGCAAGAGGAGAGGGGAGGAAAACAAAAAACACATAAATAATAAAATGGTTAAGGGCTGATCTTGCGATCAGCCCTTACTGTTTGGTCAGCGCCCATTTCTTCTTCCGGGAACCTAACCAGTTAAAAAACTTGAGTATCTGGTAAGATACCCAGCCGAACAGTTTCCAAAACATAAGGTTACTCCTATTAGATTTATACACTATTTCAAAACAAATTACATCTTAAAAATTTTTATATAAAAAAGTCCGCCCTCCAACGGACCTTTTGTGTCTCGTCGTGGGCGGTAAGATTTGTCAAAACTGATGAAGGATCTTGAATGATACACCGCCAAACCCAGCATCGTTTGCCAAGATGGCACCCTCTTTACCAAAAGGTCTGACTCCTGCAACAGTGAAGTTTGCCACCATGATACTTGTCAGCACCTGATCCATTTTCACGAAACCTCTGGACGTTCTCACGTACCCTTCAGCTTCATTACTGATTGGATCAAAGATCATCAAGTGTGGCATGAACATGACAGCATTGCAGAGCAGAATACATATTTTGGCGGTTTGTTGGCCGCTTCGTTTATGTCGGCCTACTTCCAGCTTTATGCGTTGTGTTAGCCTGTCGCCGATCTCTGGTCTACTAACAAAGTAGAGCAGGGTCTTTTTCGGTGACTCGTAATGCTTTTGCATTCTGGTGGCATAGTGAGGTGAAGTGAGTTCAAGTAGTTCATCTCCCAAAACCCACATCTCCTCAAACCTTTGTGGGAAGGATTCAGGATCACCGTGCATTGTCGAAGTTAGAGTGGGTGGATTTGCTTCTAACCCGTAGATATTCTTCAGGCGGTTAGCAACCAAAGTTGCTCGTCTGTCACCATTTGCATGAAGCGCATCATAGAGCTGAAGCAGACGGCGTGAGTCGAGGTAATCCTTACCTTGTTTGATTCCAGCGCACACAGCTTGTCGTGATGTTCCGAGATAGCGGGCTAGCTCCGATTGTAAGATTGAAAGTTGCCTCAAAATTTCACGATCGATCGTACTCAATTCTTGCCTCCTTGTTTTGAAGTAGCTTGTGACTTGTTGCTTCCTCGTAAACTATACCAATTTTATCTACTTTTGCAAGTATTTTGAGAGTTTGTAAAGAGCGAGGGATTTTAATTCAAAAAATGAAGTTTTGGTGATAAGATGTTTTCATTAAACAAGTAGTCTATATTTATGCAAACTAAGAAATATTCTTTTGAGATTGGTGGTCAAAAAATGGAAGCAGAGTTCAGTGATTTGGCAGAAAACGCTCACGGCTCGGTGATGCTTCGCCTCGATGATACTGTGGTGCTTGCAACAGCTGTGATGTCCAAGGGGGAGAAAGAGTTAGACTACTTTCCGCTTACAGTTGAGTACGAAGAAAGATTTTATGCTTCTGGGCAGATACTCGGAAGCAGGTTTATAAGGAGAGAG
The DNA here is from genome assembly GCA_964534305.1 of uncultured Candidatus Saccharibacteria bacterium. Lineage (GTDB taxonomy): Bacteria > Patescibacteriota > Minisyncoccia > Phycocordibacterales > WO2-35-19 > CAZHPR01. Next base: position 68,612 of record CAZHPR010000001.1, on the reverse strand, counting down.
GGCAGACCGTCGGACGAGGCGATACTTTCTGGCAGAATAGTAGATAGGACGATCAGACCTCTCTTTGACAACAATCTTCGAAACGAAGTTCAGGTTGTTATAACAATACTTTCTTTGGATAAGTATGATCCAGATGTTTTGGGAGTAGTGGCTTCTTCTCTTGCTCTTGGGGTCTCAGATATTCCTTGGAACGGTCCGGTATCCGGAGTAAGGATTGGTAAGTTAAAGGGCAATGATGACTTTATTGTAAACCCAAGTTATGAAGAGAGGGAAAGTCCTGACTACGAGCTTGACCTTATTGCTTGTGGCAAAAACGGAGCTATAAATATGATAGAAGTGGGTGCAAATGAAGCTGGAGAAGAGGTTCTGATGAAAGCGCTAGAAAGAGCAAACGAAGAGCTTAAAAAAATAGAAGATTTTCAAAAAAAGATAATAGCTGAAATTGGTAAAAATAAGAAGGAAGTAAAGCCTATAGAAGTACCAGAAAGTGTCAGAAATTTGTTTTCAGAATATATTGAACCAAGGTTTCCTGAAATCCTCGGTTCGGTAGGCAAGTCAAAGATTTATGAAATAGAAGACGCCTGGTTTGCACTCCTCGGTGAACAGATCCCAGAGCATGACAAGAGGGTAGCCAGAAATCTTTTTCATGAGGCGGTAAATGATTTTGTACATAAAGTTTCTTTGGAACAAAACAGGCGAGTAGATGGTAGAGGTTTTGATGAACTTAGGAGTTTGTATGCAAAAGCTGGAGGTCTCTCCTCGGTGCTTCATGGCTCAGGGATATTTTATCGAGGAGGGACGCATATTTTTTCTGCTCTGACTCTCGGTGCTCCAGGAGATTCTCAGGTGATAGATGGTATGGAAACTCAAGTAAACAAAAGATTTATGCATCATTACAACTTCCCACCATTTTCTGCCGGAGAAGTAGGTAGGGTCGGTTCTACAAACAGAAGAATGGTTGGGCATGGTGCTCTTGCAGAAAAGGCTCTTTTGCCGGTGATACCAAACAAGGAAGATTTTCCTTATACGATCAGGATTGTTTCTGAAGCTCTTGCAAGCAACGGCTCTACTTCCATGGGTTCTGTATGCGCTTCTACTCTTGCCCTCTTGGATGCTGGAGTACCGATAAAAAAGCCTGTAGCGGGTATTGCTTCTGGACTCATGTCTATGGGTGGTAAGTATAAAGTTCTAACTGATATCCAAGGCCCAGAAGATGAGCACGGAGATATGGACTTCAAAGTTGCCGGGACAAGAGAGGGGGTCACGGCGGTACAAATGGATGTAAAGGTAGACGGTATACCGCTTGAAGTTCTCAAAGAAGCTTTTGAAAAAGCAAAAGTGGCTAGAATGAAAATACTTGATTTGTTAGAAAGTGAGATAAAGGCTCCTCGCGCAGAGCTTTCTCCTCGGGCACCAAGAATAATTTCGATGAAGATAAATCCAGACAAGATAGGAATGGTGATCGGTACTGGCGGCAAGGTTATAAATGAAATAAAAGATAACACTGGAGTAGAGATAGATATAGAAGAAGATGGTACAATATTTATAACTGGAGAGAAGGATGGCGCAGAGAAGGCTAGAAGTTCAATAGAAGATATCGTGAGAGAGTACAAAACGGGAGATAAGTTTATGGGTGAAGTGGTGAGAGTTGCTGATTTTGGTGCAATAGTAAAGCTCGGTAAAAACAGCGATGGTCTGGTTCACATATCTGAGATTGCTTCGTTTAGGATAGACCGCACAGAAAAATATTTGTCAGTTGGTATGGTCGTCCCGGTTGTGGTTAAGGGGGTTGATGAAAAGGGGAGGATGAAGCTTTCTATAAAAGACGCTGATCCAAATTTCATAAAACAAAAATAAACAATCAAAAAGATGAATGAGGAAAATAATCCAAATACCTCAGAGAACAAAGAAGGCAATATAGTCGGAGCGCTTCACAAAGCGAGCCCTCTGCCGACTTTGCGCACCTATCAAGGTGATGTTGCTGAATTTATAAAAGAAAAGAACGAATCAGTGACGTCTATCGCCGTAAAAGAAAAAGAAAAAAGAAGAGCGGAAGAAAGAGAAGAAGCGGTGGTAGAGAGCAAAAAGGGTGAAGGTTTTAGAATAAATTTTGTAGCTATCGTTTTGAGCCTCCTACTCATTCTTGCTGGTTCTCTTACAGTTTTCTTTGTGGTTGACTTTCTTGGTAAAGAAGATCAGACAATAGTAATAAAGCAAGAAATAATTCCTTATAACAGCGAGCTCTCACTTGCAAATATTACAAAGGAAACGCTGTCTTCAGAGCTAAAGAAGATCTCTTCTGGTAATGGAGTTACGGCAATAAGGATTTCTGATATAAACGGCGCTCCGATAGATAATACAAGCAGTTTTCTTTCTTTTGTTGGAGCAACTCCGCCGAGTTCAATCACAAGAACTATGGGTCAAGAATTTTTTCTTGGTTCTATCAAAAATGAAAACAATACAGACTACTTTGTAATTATCTCTGTAAATGATTTTGGCAGAGCTTTTTCGGGGATGCTTGAGTGGGAGGCTACACTAGAAAAAGATCTTTCCTTTTTAATAAAGGACTTGGAAAAAAATAACGAAGCAGAGGTTCTAACAGACCTAGACCAAGATCAGGAAATAATTACAAATCCAGTTTGGAAAGATGTAATCGTGAGGAACAAAGACACTAGGGCTTTGACAGATGGGGGTGAAGCTGTGATTGTGTATACATTTTTGGATAAAAACACAGTACTCATATCGAGTAGTATAAATTCAATAGGTGAAATATCTTCAATATTTGCCTCCAGATCTGTTATAAGATAGTAGAATGTGATATAATACTCCTATGAATCAAGACATAAACATACAGGACCTAAAGTCCAAATTAGAGGAAGAATTAAGGGGTTTGGAAGAAGAACTCAACTTTGTCGGTAGGAAAAATCCTGATGTAAAGACGGATTGGGAAGCAGAGCCAGCTGATCTAGACACCGACAGTGCGGATGAAAGTGAGGTTGCTGATAAAATAGAAGAATATGAAGAAAACTCAGCCGTTCTCGGTGAACTTGAGATTAGATACAACGAAGTAAAGGACGCTCTAAAAAAAATCGAAGAAGGGAGATATGGTCTCTGTGAAGTAGATGGAAAGCCAATAGAGAGGGATAGACTAGAAGCAAACCCAGCCGCCCGTACTTGCAAAGAGCATATGTAAAACTATGTCATACGCAAAGGTTTATAGTGCACAAGCTTCTTTACTCAAACCTTACATAGTCGATGTCGAGGTAGACCTCTCTCGGGGTCTACATTCGTTTTCTATTGTTGGTCTTCCGGACAAAGCTGTCGAAGAGGCGAGAGATCGGGTGAGTGCTGCGATAAAAAATTCTGGATTTGAATCTCCAAAATCCAAAAACCACAAAGTTGTTGTTTCTCTCGCTCCAGCAGAGGTCAAAAAAGAAGGTTCGGGACTTGATGTTGCGATGGCACTTGCTTATCTTCTTGCGGATGGAGAGATAAATTTTGTATCAGACAAAAAGATTTTCCTAGGAGAGCTTTCTTTGGATGGTTCGCTTCGTCCGATAAAGGGAGCCCTGGCCTTTGCTAGGAAGGCTAAGGAGGAAGGTTTTAAAGAAATATTTTTACCAAAGATAAATAGCAAAGAAGCCTCTTTGGTTGATGGGGTAGCTATATTCGGAGCAGAGACGCTAAGAGAAATAATTTCCCATCTAGAAAGCAACGAATCCAGAGATAAAATAAAACCAGAAAGAAAACAAGAAATAAAAGTAAATCATTCCATATCGTTTGATCTCTCCGATATAAAAGGCCAAGAGTCTGCCAAGAGAGCCCTCGAGATCGCTGCTGCTGGCGGGCATAATATTGCTCTCTATGGCCCTCCGGGTACTGGCAAGACCATGCTCGCGAAGGCTCTGCGTAGTATCCTACCCCCACTTTCTTTCAATGAAATAATGGAGGTCACAGAGATACATTCTATTGCGGGGGCTCTTGACGGGCTGCTTGTTACCGAGAGACCTTTTCGTTCTCCACATCACACTTCTTCCTATGTTGCGCTCGTTGGTGGAGGAGCAAATCCAAAACCGGGAGAAATCACTCTTTCACACAAAGGGGTACTTTTTCTTGATGAGTTTCCAGAATTTGAAAATAAAACAATAGAAGCTTTGCGCGAACCTCTCGAAGAAAGAAATGTCTCCGTCTCAAGAGCGAGAGGTACTGTAAAGTTCCCTGCACACTTTATCTTGGTGGCGGCGATGAACCCATGCCCCTGTGGCAACTTTGGTATCAAAGGCAAGTCTTGTAGGTGTTCTGCGATGCAAATAGAGAGATACAAAAGAAAAATTTCTGGACCCATCATCGATCGTATTGATATTTGGACCGAAGTCTCAAAAGTAGATCATGACAAGCTTACCGAGAGGGCAGAGAAGAGTGAGAGCTTGCCAGCTAGAAGTAGGGTAATAAGGGCAAGAGAAATACAACGAGAGAGATTTGTTAAATTAAATAGGAATATAAATACCAATTCAGAAATGAATGCACGAGATATTGCAACCATCCTAAGCCTTTCAAATGAAGTAAAAGAAATACTCAATAAGTCTGCGAAAACTTTAGACCTCTCAGCGAGGAGTTATCACCGTATAATCAAGCTGGCGCGTACCATTGCCGACCTCGAGTCCTCGTTAGAGATAACACCAAACCATATCCTAGAAGCTATCTCTTATCGTCCAAAAGTGCAGGTATAGGCAAAAATAGGACAAAAGTAGGTAAAAGGGCTAAAAATAGGCCTAAAATGGGATTAAACCTGGGATTATAAAATCTCGGCTATTTCAATAATACCCTTATTTTTAGCCATATTTTGGTAAATCTCGTCTCAAAAACACCCCATTTTTCTTGACACAAAAACCAAAAGGTGCTATAATATAGGAAGAAAGGGAGGAACCTACATGTTGTTCTTCGTCAGTTTTTGTTCGCTTTGCGAGTTGGTCAAGAAGGGAGACCCCCTGTTTGACCATGCCGCTCCCTTCTCGGAGGGCGATGATCAGGAGAGGATGGCATTTACGTCCCCATATGTCGGTCCCTTTGGGACCGAACAAGAAGCCGAAGCCTACCTCTGTGAGAAGGGGTGGCTCAAGGACGATCGAGGGGCTTGGGTTCCCTCCTGTGAAGAGAGGATGGAATCGTCGAGTACGGCGACGGTGTGCTCGATGTTGGATCCGAAGGATCCAACATTCCGAGCTGAACCCTACAAGTACAAGGAGGTGGGGGAGATGACTCCAATGGAAGCCATCAATCACTTCCTGACCCCCGAGTACGCTGCTCTTTTCTTGGGTGAAGGGGTTCCGAAGGACTCCTGATCCTCATCCTGAGTTGGCAGGACATGTTCTTTTGAGAGGCAGCCAACTATCGTCTCTCACAACCCGCCCGGGTCGCGCAAGCGTCCGGGCGGTTTTCGTTTGTTTTGGTACCAAGACTTACAGCTAAAATTTTAATTATTGGTATAATTTTAATATTAGCCGCTAACTATATTTTATGAACCCTGATCAAGCTCCTCAAAATATCAATACGACCAACTCTTCTTCAAATAATCCAAAACGTACAAGAATTTTATTAGTTATTTTGATTGTTGCAGTGATTTTGGCTGTCGCTTATTTATTACTTCAACTTCTAAATAAACAAAGAGAGTTGGATCAGTATAAAACAGCAACAGGTTTAGTAGAGCAGGGGCAAAACATTGATTACAATAGTTATGACCAGAGAAATTCTAAATATTCTATTAGTTATGTTGAAGATCTTGAGAAGGGTAAATTTCAAATGCAAGCTTTTCCTAGTGTAGATTTCTCTATTTCAAAAATTGTTAGAGTTGAGGGGTTGGAAGTTGTTGGTTGTTCTCAAAATTTTCCACAAGAAGTAACAAATCTAGTGCGTCTTGCCGGGTGTTATAGCAATGATCCCTCTGATCCAGAAACCAGTAACAAATCTTTAATCGGTATTGATATAGACGTTTCAAACAATAGTAAAATTAACGTAACTGGCGACATAATAAAGATACTTTATTACGAATCAAGAAATGGAGAGGTTGTGGCAAGGCTCGCTTCTTTGGGGGCGGTCCCTTTTTCAAGCTATAATATTGAACCGCTCTCTGATAGGAAGGTTTCTCTACATACATGGGTACCTGTGGATGTTAATAGGATTGATCTAATATATGGTATGGATGATTTTACTCCCTATCGTTCAAAATTGTCTGATATACAAAATGCGGACGGTAGGATTGTTATAGATTTTGATAAAAGTGCAATTACAGAAAAAGTTGTTCTAAAGTCGTTAAGTAGTAATGAAGAAAAGATTCCTCCTGTTTCTATTACAAACAATGATGTAGTGTCCAAATTATCTGGAGTCAGGGCGTATGCAGAAATTTACTACAACCAAAAAGGAAGTTATGGTGTGGTAACTAATAGTTGTACAGGGGGGATGTTTGGAGATGATAATATAATATCTTATATAAAAGATCTTATCGCTAAAAATATGGTCGGGTGTCGATCAAGCGGTCAGTCTTATGCGATGTATTCTACTTTACCAGATACAAAAGGATTATGGTGCGTTGATTCTTATGGCAGCTCACAAGCAATCTCTGCTGGGCTATCCATTGGAGATACAAGTTGTAATTAATTATTTTTTTAGGGATAGGAGAGCCATTTCAATAGCGGATTCTTTTGTTTTTGCGACGGCAAAGAAGCCACCGCGATGACAGAAGATTGCCCCCGCTACTCCGCTTACTCTTCTTAGCTCCTCATCTCTTAAACCTTTCCATTCTGGGTTAAATTCGCCTCGGTTGGTTGTGAAATCTTTTGGGTTGTCCTTTGTAAACTCAGCGCACCAAGCGTCTTGATCAGACTCTGGGTAGATAACGCATTTTATATTTTTAAACTTTGATACTACATAATCCCAAGGGAGATCTTGCTCAAGCAGGAGAATCTCCGGCTCTTTTTGTTTTTCAATTTCTGCTCTTACTATATTTTCTCCTTCTATTGTCTCTGCCGAATTCCTTATTTCTTTTTCCAAAAGTGTCTTTGCAAAAGAAACTGCTTCAAAAAAGTTTTTGTCATTATCGTTCGGGTTTTTCCAGGTTGGTCTGAATGCGGATATTATGTCCTTTGATAAGGTGTATTCCAGTAGGTCTTCTCTCAAAGCTTTTGTAATATTCATACCGTTGTCTCTGCCGTCTATGGGTAGCACGAGTCTCTTTTCGATATCTTCCGCTACTTCTTCACTACAGATTTCTTTTGCAAAATGTTTCCAGATTAAGCCAAAGGACGCATAGGGGATACCGTTTTCATGTGCCCCCGCTCCATCCTTCTGATGATGATCAAACCTCTTTTTTTCTGGGTCATAAATACTACCTACGTCCAAAACGATATCTGCTTCGCTGAGCAACGACTCATCCCTAGTTCTTGTTATATCTAATTTAAAGCCTTTTTTATCAGCCCAAATTAAGAGGGTAGCGATAGCAAACACTTCGTCAGCATGGAAGCTTCCATTGTGCGTCGCCACTCTTATCTTTTTCTTAAACAGATTCATTTGTTAAATCTATCAAAATAAATTTACGAGAGCTAGTATAACCAAAATTATATAGAAATAAGTCAACTTTTTCTTTAAGTGTGGGTTTTGTGAGATTAGATAACGTATCAAATAATAATTAACAAAAACAAAACTAAATATCATAGCCAGTGCAGTAACGGCAATTCTTGCCATAACAGGGTCTGCTGGAATTAGAGAGACTATTATTAATGAAATTATTGAGTAGGGAATAAGTACGTAGTATATTTTTTTCTTTACTATCTCTAAGTCTGGATTAGAAGTTTTGGTAAATATTCTAGGTATCAAAAATACAGCTGTCCACCAACAAAACATACCAGCTTGATTTGCACTTGGGTTTTCGTATAAAGAATTTCCTATAACAAACCATTCAAACGCAAGACCTACAAATCCTGCTACAAAATAGTAAATCAAGTCAGCCTTTGCGGATAAAAATTTTTTATCCAAAAATTTTCCAAAAATGTAAAAAATACTTACCAGTAGAGAATAGACAACAAACACCATCAGGTATTTTTCAACTGGTAGTTGGTGTATAAGTATATTGATTTGGTATTCTCCGGCTAGTGTTACAAGAATACCCACAAAAATAAATTTGATAAATTTCATTTTATTTATTTTAACATTATTGGAAAGTAAGGACACAATTAAAAACCCTTCGATAAACTCAGGGTCCTACAAAATTATAGTCGCTCACCTTGTTCGCTCGTTAATTTTGTGGAGATGGCGCGAATCGAACGCGCATGCAATAAGGTATTTTATAAATTTCTACCAGAGATAGACTGCTTTTTGGGCTAGGCCCATTTAAAAACTCTAGATACAAACAGACGAAATTCTAAAGTTTCGATCTCCCAACATTTCGGAAAATAGGGGAGAACTATTTTCCAGAGCCTCAATTTATTACACCATGATCTTCCGTATGAGACATAAGAAGGATAGCGTCGCTTAGGAAAGAAACTTAATTAAGCTCTAACGTAAGCGAAAGCGAAATCGTTGACCCCAAAGTATGGAGAAGCAACGGACTTAGCTTTTGTGACAACCTTGTTTGCAGTTATCATTTATGGCGGATTTAAGAGTCACCACAGCTCTCTTTGGCATTTATAAAGATATTCTTATTGTCTAGGCCGATCATCCCCGAAAAGTAGTCGCTCATAAAAATCAAAATTTGCAAAAGTCCTCGGGTCTCCTCGCTTGCTTGAGGGCAAGCTTCGGCCAGACTTTTGAAATTTTATTTTTATTCGCTCCGCAACTCCTTTTCGGGAATTTTTGGTAGACAACTATGTATTTTTCAAAGTTCTTCTAATCTCTCTATCTGCTTCTCTTTTCTTGGTAGTCTCTCTTTTGTCATGAGTCTTTTTGCCTTTAGCTACAGCAAGTTCTATCTTGATTTTTCTACCCTTATTATACACCGAAAGTGGTACTATTGTCAATCCAGCCTTTTGTTCCGTTTTTTCTAGCTCCGCTATTTCTTTTTTTGTAAGGAGTAATTTGCGGCTTCTTGCGGGGTCGTATTCTTTTGGAGTGTTGTTTACTTGATAGGGCGGGATATTCATACCGGTAACAAAGGCTTCTCCTCCGCGGATTTTTATATAAGAGCCTTCTAGTGAGCCCTGGCCAGCTTTTAGAGATTTTACTTCAAAACCCAAAAGCTCAATACCTGCTTCGTATTTTTCTAGTATTTCATAATTAAAATGTGCCTTTTTATTTTGAACTAGGTTCATAGCCAGAATAATAGCACAAAATGGTTATTTTTTATGTTATAATAGTAAAAATATGGCCAAAACACACAACAAAAAAACAGAAAAGAGGTCTTCAAATGCCTCCGGTCCAAAGTTTAGTAACTCTTTTTTTAGCACCTTTGTATCTACCATACTTATAATACTGATTATAGTTTCGCTCTATTCAGTTTTTGATGGTAGCAAAAATAAAGAGGTCGTTAGTATTTCAGAGTTGGCTTCTTCGGTGAGGGCGGGCAATGTAAAGGAGATGGTGGTCAAAGGTGGAAGCATAGAAGCAAAGTTTCTGGACGATAGTACAAAAACTTCCAAAAAAGAAGGCACCTCAAACATCTCTGAATCTCTCTTTGCTTATGGAGTAACCCCAGAAGAGTTGAGCAAAGTAAAGGTTGATGTCAAAGAAGAAGGAGGGGTGTTGTTTTGGATAATAAACCTTTCTCCGATACTTTTCCCAATACTCTTTATTGCGGTATTTATTTATATGATGACAAGACAGATAAAGGGCGCTGGGATGCAAGCCTTCTCCTTTGGGCAATCAAGAGCAAGGATAACAAGCCCAGATGATTCTAGTAAGCGAGTTACCTTTAAGGATGTGGCGGGTTGCAAGGAAGCAAAGGAAGAACTGCTTGAGATCGTAGATTTTCTAAAAAATCCAAAGAAATTTTTTGAAATAGGAGCAAGAATTCCAAAGGGAATACTCCTTATGGGAGCTCCGGGTACGGGCAAGACCTTACTCGCGCGGGCTGTGGCAGGAGAGGCAAACGTTGCTTTCTTCTCTATTTCTGGTTCTGAGTTTGTTGAAATGTTTGTGGGAGTAGGAGCTTCTAGGGTGCGTGATCTTTTTCAGATGGCAAAGAAAACTGGCCCAGCAATAATCTTTATAGATGAGATAGACGCGGTGGGTAGAGTGCGAGGGGGAGGCTTGGGCGGAGGCAATGATGAGAGAGAGCAAACCCTCAATCAAATATTGGTAGAGATGGACGGCTTTGAACCGACCGAAAAGCTTGTGATAATGGCGGCGACAAACAGGCCAGACGTACTTGACCCAGCCTTGCTTCGTCCAGGTAGGTTTGATAGACGGGTCACTATAGATTTGCCAGATAGGGGAGACAGAGAAGAGATACTCAGGATCCATTCAAAAGAGAAACCTTTTGCCGAAGATGTAAACCTTTCTGTAATTGCAGAGAGAACACCAGGATTTTCTGGTGCTGACCTCTACTCTCTTATGAATGAGGGCGCGATCCTTGCTGCCAGAGAAAACCGGACCAAGATTTCTCAGTACGATCTTATCAGGTCAATAGAAAAGGTGATGCTTGGTCCTGAAAGAAGAAGTCATATACTCTCAAATAAAGAGAAAGAAATAACTGCTTACCATGAAGCTGGGCACGCTTTGGTTGCGAGCGTCTTGCCATTCGCTGATCCGGTACACAAGATTTCTATCATATCTCGTGGAAGGGCAGCGGGGTATACTCTCAAGCTTCCAATAGAAGATAGGAAGCTACAAAGCAGAAACGAGTTTTTAGATGATATTGCGATGTCGCTTGGTGGTTATGCGACAGAAAAAATAGTCTTTGGCGATATCACGACTGGTCCATCAAATGATTTGCAAGTATCTACCGCAATGGCAAGGGACATGGTTACAAAATATGGAATGTCTGAGACCCTCGGTCCTATTGCGCTAGAATCTTCTGGGGGCCGGCCACTTTTTGGAAAGGGCGTAAACGAAAAGGAATATTCAGAAGAAGTCGGGGCGATGATAGACCAACAGGTTTCTAAAATAATGAATGATGCTTTTGAAAAGGCAAACAAAATAATAAATGATCACAGACCACTTCTAGATGCGATCGCAAAGAGACTCATAGAAAAGGAAACTATAGAAAGAGAAGAATTTGAAAGTATGCTTATTGCAAACGGCATCCAACCCAAAAGGGCTCAGGAGGCTTCTTCATAAATAATTTATTGTGGATAAAAAGATGGCGGTTTTATTGTGGGGAGGTATCATATATATATGATAAATTCTAAGAAAGGCTTTACTCTTATAGAGTTATTGGTAGTTATTGCTATTATTGGTGTTCTTTCTTCTATTGTTCTCGTCTCTCTCAATCAATCAAGAACGAGAGCAACTGATTCTGCTATAAAGTCTAATATTTCTGGGCTTAGAGCTGCAATGGAGCTTTATTATGGAAGCCAAACCCCGAATAGTTATGGTGTCCAGGCTTATACAGCAAACTGTGGAGGGGCTGTTGCTGGCGGGTTTTCTGATACTGCTGTTCAACAATACATAGACGATGCTGTTGCCAAAAGCGGCCAAAATGCCGCTACTGCGGCAAAGTGTGTTTCAAGTGCTTCTGCTTATGTTATTGCTGTGCAGCTTCGAAGCAGCTCAGCTTTAGGATGGTGTGTAGATAGTACTGGCGTCTCTAGACAAATCACCTGGGCAAACTTTGGTGCAACCGATACAACTTGCGCTCTCGCAAACTCATAGTGTTTGTCGTCACAAGTATTTGAGTTTTTTCTAACGCTTGTCCGCCCTCTAGGATTCGAACCTAGGACCCCAGAGGTATAAGCTCTGTGCTCTAACCAACTGAGCTAAGGGCGGTTAATAGAATAGAGTATACCTCATTTTTTACTAGATTCAATATTCTACTCCAAATGGATTTGTTTTTCTTTTTTTACAACCAAGTTGTGTAAGAGGGGATAGTTATCTAAATCAAAATCATTTTCTACTATTCTTACCGCCTCTTCTCTCGCGGCCTCTACCATCTTGATATTTTTTAGTGCTTCCATGGCAATGTCGGATACTCCCCATTGTTTGCCGCTTAGGAGATTGCCCGCCCCTCTCTGTTTCAAATCTGCTTCTGCTAGCAAAAATCCATTGCTCGAAGAAGCAAAAGACTTTAGTCTATCAAGGCTTGTTTTTGATTGTGTGTCTGCAAAGACATAACAATATGGTTTGTAGGAGCTTCTTAGGACTCTACCGCGGAGCTGATGGAGCTGGGCCAGACCGAAGCGTTCGGCATTTTCTATTATTATTGTCGTGGCGTTTGGTACATTTACTCCAACCTCGATCACAGAAGTAGCAACCAAAATATTATACTTGCCGTCCTTGAAGTCTCGCATTGTGTCTTCTTTTTCTTTTGGACTCATTTTGCCGGTAAGAAGAGCTACCTTGAATTCTGGGAATATTTTTTTTAGACTTTCAGCTTCTTCTTTTACTGACTTTGTATTTATTGCGAATTCGTTATTTGGATCAGACGGGTCTATCCTTGGGCATATTACATAGGCCTGCCTACCAGTCTTTAACTCTGCTCTTACCTTTTCATAAGTTGCTTTTCTTTCGTTTTGCAAAACTATTTTTGTCTCTACTGGTTTCCTGCCCGGAGGAAGTTCGTCTAGGACTGAGAGGTCAAGGTCTCCGAAGATGGTTAGTGCCAAGGTGCGGGGGATTGGGGTTGCTGTCATCGATAGAAGGTGCGGTACTATATCGTGTTTTTTGCGGAGTTCCATTCTTTGCTTTACTCCAAAGCGGTGTTGCTCATCTATGATTATAAAAGCTAGATTTTTGAACTTCACCTTTTTCTGTATAAGTGAGTGGGTGCCTATAAGTATCGGTATTTCTCCGGTTTCTACCCATTTGAGTAGTTGAGGTTTGGATATTTTGGTCCAACCCTTATTTATTTTAGAAGGAAACTTTTTTGCGCCGCTACTTGTGAGCAACCCTATCTGGATGTTGTATTTTGCAAAGTATTCTATAAAGGATTCAAAGTGTTGTTCGGCAAGTATCTCTGTTGGTGCCATGTAGGCGACTTGTAGCGCTCCATACTTTCTCTCGGGTGGTGGGGTTGAAATCGCCGCATAGGCAGCACTTGCGGCGACGGCAGTCTTGCCACTCCCCACATCTCCTTCGAGGAGTCTAGACATTGGTTCTCCCTTTTTAAAATCTTGCAAAACTGTATCCAAGGTTTTGTTTTGCGCAGAAGTAAGAGGGAAGGGGAATGATTTTATAAAATTTTCTATATCAGTATTTGTTTTTTCTATTTTGAAAGATTTTTCTTTTTTTGCCATCAGTCTTTCTCTTTGACGATCTAGCTGAATCAGAAAGATTTCTTCAAAGGCAAACCTCTTTTTTGCCACCTCGCTGTCTTCTAGTTTTTTGGGGGTGTGTATCCATATAAGTGCTGTCTTGAGTTTTGGTAGGTTGTATTTTTTTAAAATATCTTCGGGTATTGGGTCCTCTAATGTCTCAAGGATGCCACTTTTAAAAATCTTTTGGATCGAGTGGTGTATCCAGTTGGACGAGATATTCCGGCTCTCTCTATAAATTGGATTTAAAAAATGGTCAGATTCTGGCCCAAAGAGCGACCCTCCAGCGCCCACCATTTTCTCTCCCAGCTTTTCTATCTTGGGGTTTGAAAAGCAGAGAACTCCATTTTTTTCTGAAACCTTGCCTTCTATTCTTACTTCCTCTCCTTCCCCGTACATCTTTGATATATAAGGCTGGTTGAACCAAATTGCCTTTACCTTTCCGGAAGCGTCTTCTATTTCTGCTTCTGTAATTGCCACTCTACTCCTAAATGTTTTTCTAGCTTTTGTGTGTTTAATCTTTCCAAATATAACCGCGTTTTCTCCAGGCAATATGTATTCTATTGCTTTTATACTATTTGGTGATTCATATTGTCTTGGAAAATATCTGAGTAGAGATAGTACGTTTTTTATTCCCATTGACTGGAGAGACTTTTTTTGAAAAGGGGAGAGTCTAAACAAGTTTTCTATGGGGGTTTGTTCGGTAATTTTTATTTCTTTTTGGATAGGCATACGTATAAAGAATAGTATAACAATTGATTTGTTTGATACAGGCTTATAAACACCTCCTTGTTGACAATACCCCCAGGGGGTATAATATATAAAATACGAAATTAGAGATTAGAAATAAAAATTAAAAATTAAAAATTAAAGATTAAAGATTAAAGATTAAAGATTAAAATATAAAAAGTATTATGATCACACCAAAATCAAGGATAATGCGCAGACTAAAGATAATAGAAGGCCAGATAAGAGGTCTCCAAGATATGACCGAAAAAGGTGTTTATTGTGTAGATATAATCACCCAATCATCCGCTGCCAGAAGAGCTCTCTCTGCGATAGAAGACGCGATTATGGAAAACCATCTCAATTCTTGTGTTATTCCACAGATAAAAAAGGGTGATAGCTCTAAGGCAACAAAAGAGATATTAGAAGTCTATCGTCTAAAGAAGGTAAGTTAATTACAAGATAATTTTTTAAAATGGATAACCAAAAAACTTATAAAGTAAAAGGTATGCACTGCGCTTCTTGTGCAAGCATAATAGAAGATACTCTCAAAAAAACTTCTGGTGTAAATTCGGCTGAGGTTAATTATGCGACAGAAAGTGCAAAAATTTCTTTTGATCACAAAAAAGTAGATCTCTTGCAACTCTCTAAAAAAATAGAGCCGCTGGGCTATTCTCTTTATGGGCAGAGTGCCGAAGATATGGGCCTGTCTGCACAGGCAGGTATGAGCGAAGAAGAGCATGCAAAACACCTCGGACTAAACCAATCAAAGGCAGAAAAAATTAAAGAGATAGAAGAAATGAGATCCAAAGTTTTTTCCTCAGTTTTTCTAAGTATTATTGCTGTTTTTATAATGTTTTGGGAGATTCTATCAAAATACGAACTTGTTCCAATGATGGGGGATGTCTTAAGTGAATTTTTTCATCATCTATTGCCGGTTATAGCTACCTATATTCTTTTTGTAGTCGGTAAACCATATCTTGTTGGTATTTACCGTTTTTTGCGTTATGGCAAGGCGAATATGGACACTTTAATTGGCATAGGAACACTAACAGCTTATGTTTACAGTTTTGTCGTCTCAGCTTTTGAAGAAACTTTGAGGCCTTTTTTAAACGTTGAATATACTTATTATGACATAACAATTGTGGTTATAACTTTTATAACTCTCGGAAAATATCTTGAAGCTAGATCAAAGTTAAAAACTGGAGATGCTATAGAAAAACTCCTAAATCTTCAAGCAAAAACCGCTATTGTTGTCCGTGATGGCCAAGAAAAAGAAGTTTCTATAAACGAAGTAATTCTTGGTGATAGTATCGTAGTAAAGCCAGGAGCAAAGATACCAGTTGATGGAAATATTGTGGAGGGCCATTCTTTTGTTGACGAATCAATGGTTACAGGAGAGCCAATACCAATAGAAAAAAATGTTGGAGACAGTGTTGTCTCCGGCACGCTAAATACTAATGGCCATTTTATTTTTAAAGCAACAAAGATAGGAAAAGAAACTCTTCTTTCTCAGATAATAACGATGGTAGAAAATGCCCAGGGTAGTAGGGCACCGATTCAGGCCCTTGCAGACAAGATATCTAGCGTTTTTGTACCTACTGTGTTGGTTATCGCTACTCTTTCTTTGGCGGTTTGGATTTTGTTGGGCACACAATATCTTGGTTTTTCACAAGCCTTTTCTTTCGGAGTTGTTTCTTTTGTTAGTGTCCTTGTTATTGCTTGTCCTTGTGCGCTTGGTCTTGCGACACCAACTGCCATAATTGTCGGGGTGGGTAAGGGAGCTAGGGAGGGTATTCTGATCAAAGATGCCACTACACTCCAAAAGCTTCATAAAGTTGATACTGTTGTTGTTGATAAAACAGGGACAATCACTTTGGGAAAGCCGGTTGTTGTTGATACAAAAAATTTATCTGATTTGGAAGATGATAAATTCGTATCATTGATTGCTTCTATTGAGAAAAAATCAGAACATCCAATTGCTAATGCAATTGTAAACTATGCAGGAGAGACTTGTTTAGAAGTAAAAGAAGTATCTAATTTTGAGAATATTGAAGGAAAGGGTGTCAAGGCGAATATTGAAGGCGTTGATTATTATGTTGGTAGTGTCAGGTTTGTAAAGAGTTTACTCACAAACCTTGACTTACCAGATCTGGAAGCTTTTACAGAGCAAGGTAAGACTCCAGTTTTGTTTGCTACCAAAGAGAAATTATTGGGTTTTGTGATGGTTGCAGACAAGGTCAAACCAGAATCAAAAGACGCAATAAAGGATCTCCACAAAATTGGAATAAAGGTGGTTATGCTTACCGGAGATGATAAGAAGACGGCGGAGTATATCGCTTCAAGTGTCGGTATTGATCAGGTTGTTGCAAACGTTTTGCCTCAAGATAAATTATCAAAAATAAAAGAGCTTCAATCTGAGGGTAGGATAGTTGCCATGGCAGGGGATGGAGTAAACGATGCACCGGCCCTGGCTCAGGCTGATATCGGAATTGCTATGGGCACTGGTACTGATGTTGCAATAGAGTCAGCAGGGATAACTCTTTTGCATGGCGATATATCAAAGTTGGTAAAATCAATAAAACTTTCAAAGATAACGATGCGGGGTATAAAACAAAATCTTTTTTGGGCCTTTATCTACAATATTGTAGGGATCCCTCTTGCGGCGGGAGTGTTCTATCCGATCTTTGGTTGGTTGCTTAGTCCTGTATTTGCTGGGTTTGCGATGGCTCTTTCAAGTGTTTCTGTGGTGGTCAATTCTCTTAGAATAAAAACAAAAAAATTAAATTAAAATTATATGCAAGAAAAAAATAAAAAATATATATTTCATGTTCATGGGATGCACTGTGCTTCTTGTGTAGTACTTATAGAAAGTAAAACAAAGGAGTCTCCGGCTGTAAATCGGGCTGAAGCAAATCTTTCCTCAAATACGCTCGAAGTTTCTGGAGATTTTGGTAACCTCTCGCCATCTAGTGTTGCAGAAAAACTCTCTGCTCTTATAGAGGGTTATGGTTATAAATTATCCGTAGAAAAGGAGCTCAAAAAGGCAAATTGGTCAGAGTTTAAGTTGGCAGTTCCGTTTGCACTTCTTTTTGCTTTCCTTTTTATTTTTCTTCAAAAGGTGGGTATTGTAAATTTTGTAGATGCTTCTAACGTTGGTTATGGCACGGTATTTGCTATCGGTATTGTCGCTTCACTATCTTCTTGTATGGCTGTTGTGGGCGGACTTCTGCTTTCTGTGTCAGCAACATTTGCAAAAGAACAAAACAGCCTAAAACCACAGTTGATGTTCCATATAGGTAGAATTGTCTCTTTCTTTTTTCTCGGTGGGGTTATTGGTATGCTTGGTTCAGCCTTTACACTTTCTCCGTTTGCAACATTTTTACTCAGCTTATTGGTCGGGTTAGTTATGCTTATTCTCGGTATAAATCTTCTTGAGGTATTTCCTTGGGCAAAAAAACTACAATTATCTATCCCAAAATCAGTAGGTAAATATGCGCACAATATTTCAAATTATAATCACTCTGTGACTCCTATAATCTTAGGTATTGCCACATTCTTCTTGCCCTGCGGTTTTACTCAGTCAATGCAATTTTACACCCTAACCACCGCGAGTTTCTTAAAGGGGGGCCTCACTATGCTTATTTTTGCTCTGGGTACTTTACCGATACTGGCTCTTGTAAGCTTTAGTTCTTTTAGTATAAAAAACAATTCAAAGAAAGGAGTGTTTTTCAAGACCGCTGGGATTATTGTTATCTTGTTTTCTATATTCAATATAATAAATAGTCTGGTCGTTATAGATCTCTTGCCTCCAGTTTTTAATTTTTAATCAAATTATTATAATACCAAGATGAAAATATCTACTCTAATTATAATGCTTTCTGTGTTTTCTTTGCTTGCGTATTTTATTTTAAGTTCTGGGGGTGATCCAAATAACAAAACATCGGAATATAATGAGCCTGTTCAAAACGTTTTTGTTGATCAAGGTAAACAAATTATAGAAATAAAAGCAAAAGGAGGGTTTAGTCCTAGAAAAACTTATGCCAAGGCTGGCATTCCTACCATATTAAAGATGGAAACCAAGAACACCTTTGACTGTTCTTCTTCTGTTAGGATACCAAAGATGGATATTAGCCAAAGCCTCCCACCCACTGGTGTTGTAGAAATAGATTTGGGTATCCCAAAAGTCTCTGTCCTCAAAGGGACTTGTAGTATGGGGATGTATCCTTTTGAAATTAATTTTCAGGAATAGAAATATTATTATCTCCACTCTCTATGGTGCCGTCTTCAAACTGTGTACCTTCCGGAGGGGGAGGGCAGGCTTTGAACTGGCAGTCTTTACCTTCTCTCCCGACATAAGATCCGTCAGGACATAGGAGCACATCCTGAGTACAGACAATCTCTTCTTCACCCTCATATTCTACTGGATCGGGGTTGTTTATGTACAAAAATGCTCCAGCTACAAAAACGATTGCAACAACAACTAGCGCAAAATATTTACTTCCTATTATTGATTTCATATGGCTATTATAGCAAACTAATTTGGGTAAGGTGTAAGGAATTTCGAAACTTACAGTTTCAGTACACCTTTTGGCTAAAATTTTCTTAAAATCAATTTTAGTCTCAAAAGGTCTTCGAATCCCCACGCAAGTGCTATTCAAAGCACTTGCTCCTCCAAAAAGCTCTTAGCTTTTTGGCTCCTGCGGAGACGGAGGGATTCGAACCCTCGAGACCTTTTAAAGGGCCTACCTCGTTAGCAGTGAGGCGCTTTCGACCAGCTCAGCCACGTCTCCAACTTAATTAGGTTATCACAGTGCCAAACCTTTTTCTATATAAGTATTTATAAATAAGGAATGACCCCGCCGTGGCGGGGTCAGGTGTCATGTTTGCGGAACAGTCTTTTTGTGGTTAGTCCGTCTTCTCGAGTATTTTTTTTATGACAAATACAACAAGAATAAGACCCACAGAAAGACCAATGATACAAGCTACTACGAACAGGTACCAAGGCATCAGCCCTCTAACGTCTTGGTACAGTGCAAAGCAAGCTATTAGAGTCACTAAGCTGACCGTATAACCCAGTGGGTCCCTCTTTACTTCTTCCTGTATCACTTCGAGCAGCCTTTTCATTCCAGCCTCCTGCCGGCAAGACTAACATATTATTTGAGTGTTTCCTATTTTTAATTAACGCCATTGACTCTTTTTTATATATCTGATAGGTTATTAGGGTTGCCCTGGTATGGGCATTTTATAAAGTAAAGATGGCAAAGAAATCAGTAATCGCAAGATCCCAAAAAACGCCTAAGTTTAGCACTAGGGCTGTTAATCGCTGCTTCAAATGTGGCAGAAAGAGGGCTTATATCAGAGATTTCGGTCTTTGCAGAATCTGCTTCAGGGAACTTGCAAACGAAGGAAGAATCCCAGGAGTTAAAAAATCATCTTGGTAAGTCGAGCGAAGCGAGATCCTGAGCAAAGCGAAGGGTCAGAGCCAAACTCGAAACTGCCTCGAAAAATATGACTGATCCAATAGGAGACTTTTTAATAAGAATCAAGAATGCCGGAGCTGCTGGTAGAGGTAGCGTTTCGGTGCCTTTTTCAAAAATGAAATCTGCAATAGCAGAAATACTTTCTAATAAGGGTTTTGTTGGTGCTATATCAAAAAAGACAAAAGGAGAAACACTGAAATTCTTAAACATAACTCTTTTATACGAAAAGGACGGAAGCCCAAAGATAAGAGACGTAAAAAGAATATCAAAGCCATCAAAGAGGATTTATGAAAAGGCAAAGAACCTCAAAAAGTATAGAGGTGGTTATGGTATGCACGTACTCTCTACTCCGAAAGGCATAATGGCTGATGCTGATGCAAAGAAAGAAAATCTGGGTGGAGAAGTTCTGTTTAATATATGGTAAACCTACAAATCACACGAATACACAAAAATCATAACAAATAAAATGAGTAGAATTGGTAAAAAAGGAATAGACATACCAGCAAACACAGAAGTAACTGTTGCTAATAATTTTGTTACAGTAAAGGGGCCAAAGGGGTCTCTAGAGAGACTTTTTAGACCGGGAATAAAGATAACTATTGATGGTAGCCACATCTCTTTCTTGCCAGAAAAAGAAAACAAGCAAAACGCCGCTCTCTGGGGAACATATGCTTCTCATATCAAAAATATGATACAGGGTGTAAACACTCCATTTCAGAAAAAACTTATCCTTGAGGGTGTTGGTTTCAAGTCAGAGGTCAAGGCAAACAAACTGGTATTAGCGCTAGGATTCTCACATCTTGTTGAGGTCGCAATCCCTGATGGTATAACCGCTACCGCTGAAAAGAATATAATAACAATAACAGGTATCAATAAGGAGGATGTCGGAAGCTTTGCAGCTAAGGTAAGAAGCCTCAAGAAGCCAGAACCTTACAAAGGCAAAGGATTTAGATACGAGGGAGAAGTTATCAGAAGAAAGGAAGGTAAGAAGAGTGTATAAAATTTCTAATTACTAAAGAACATGGATACCAAAATCAAAAAAAATCAAAGAGACAGGAGAAGGAAGCGAATCAGAGCTAAGGTTTTTGGTACTTCTGTTAAACCTAGATTCTCTGTATTTAGATCAAACAAGTACGTAAATGCTCAGCTTGTAGACGATACAAAGGGCGAAACTCTTGCTTTTGCTACCACAAAGGGAAGTAAAGCAAAAACAAATAAAGAAAGAGCCTTTGAGGCAGGCAAAAAAATAGCAGAAATTGCAAAATCAAAAGGTATAGAGGTAGCAGTCTTTGATAGGGGTGGATATTTGTATACTGGATCGATTGCTTCTATGGCAGATGGTGCAAGAGAAGCCGGTCTTAAGTTTTAATAAAAATAATATATGTCAGATCTAAACGAAAAAGAAATAAAAGTTGATGAAGGAGTAATCGATGAATCTCCGGTTGTTGATTCTGTATCTGAAGAAAATGTTTCAGAAAACACAGCTGTTTCTGGCAAAAAAAGATTTGAAAAGAGAAAGAATGAGAGAAAGCCATCTAGGAGACCAGAAAAAGTAAGACAGGAGTTTGACAACAAACTTATAAGCATCAGGAGAGTGACCAGAGTGGTATCAGGAGGAAGAAGGTTTAGCTTTAGTGCGGCTATCGTGGTGGGAGACAGAAAGGGTCGGGTCGGAGTTGGTCTTGGCAAGGCAGGAGACACTCCAATCGCAGTAGAAAAAGCGGTTAGGGATGCAAAGAAGAACATGGTCCAAATAAACCTAAACAAAAAATCTTCTATACCTCATCAGGTGGAAGCAAAGTACTCAAGCTCAAGTGTTGTTATAATGCCAGCTCCAGGTAAAGGAGTTGTTGCTGGAAGTTCTGTGAGGACAGTCTTGGAGCTTGCTGGGGTGAAAGAGGTATCAACCAAGATACTTTCTAGATCAAAAAACAAGCTAAACATAGCAAGAGCAACAATAAAAGCGCTTGCAAAGATAAGAGCATAAAACAAAAATATGCAGTTAAATAATCTAAAAAAGAATAAAGCAAATAAGAAAAAGATGAGAGTCGGTCGCGGCGGTGTTAAGGGCAAAACTTCTGGTAGAGGGACAAAGGGACAAAACGCAAGAAGCGGAAGAAAAAAGAGACCAGAACTCAGAGATATCATAAAGCGAATACCAAAGCTAAGAGGTAGAGGTAAGAATTCTCTAAAATCTATACAGAAGGACAATGTCGCTATAAACCTTTCTCTCTTGGAGAAGAATTTTTCGGCGGGTGATGTTGTTTCTCCAAAGACTCTAACTGAAAAAGGTCTTATAACTACAGTGAGTGGCAAGAACCCTACTATAAAAATACTTGCAAGTGGTGAGCTTAAAAAGAAGCTTACTATAAAAGGCGTTTTGGTTTCTGAGGGTGCAAGCAAGGCAATAATTGCCCTAGGTGGTAATATAGAGTAGTACTCTTAAAAAATAAATGAATTCTTTCTTTCACAAAATAAAGCTCGTTTGGGGGGATAGTGTTTTGAGAAACAGAATAATCTTTACTCTGGTTGTTCTTGCTATCTTTCGTGTTATGGCTGTTATACCTATACCAGGCATTGATCCAATCCGTCTAGAACAGTTTATATCTGGTAATGATTTCTTCGGTCTGCTAAACATATTTTCTGGAGGTGGCTTATCAAATCTTTCCATAATAATGCTCGGTGTTTCTCCTTATATTACTGCTTCAATCATAATGCAGCTGCTTACCGTTATGTTCCCAAGACTAAAAGAGATGTATCAAGAAGACGGGGAGGTTGGTAGAAGGAAGTTTACTCAGTACTCAAGATTGCTCACCGTACCACTTGCTCTGATACAGGGCTTCAGCTTTATAGTCCTTCTTCAGAACCAGGGAATACTTGCAAGACTTTCTACTTTTGAACTTGCTACAAACCTAATAGTAATATCAGCCGGTTCACTTCTTCTTATGTGGCTTGGAGAGCTTATAACTGAGTTTGGTATCGGTAACGGTGTTTCGCTCATCATATTTGCTGGTATAGTCTCTGCGCTACCGTCTGCTGTTAGTAGGCTACTCCTTTCGTTTGATGTCTCGATGCTCCCTTCTTATCTTGGATTTATTGCGGCTGCGGTTTTGGTTATCTGGGGTGTGGTTGTTATAACAGAGGCAGAGAGGCCGATACCAGTTACCTATGCAAAGCAGGTAAGGGGTAACAAGGTTTATGGTGGAGTATCAACATACTTGCCACTACGTGTAAATCAGGCTGGTGTGATGCCGATAATCTTTGCTCTTTCTATCCTACTTTTCCCACAAATGATTGTAAGATTCTTGGCAAACTCTAGTAACGCTCTGATACAAAAGGTCTCTTCATCTATACTGTCTTTCCTTTCTGATCAGCTATTTTATGCGATAGCTTACTTCCTGTTGGTGTTTGTATTCACTTATTTCTATACGGCTGTTACATTTGATCCAGATTCTATATCGAAGAATTTGCAAAGAAGTGGTGCCTTTATACCCGGTGTAAGACCAGGGCCTTCTACGTCTTCTCATATTGCTAAAATACTTTTTAGACTGACTCTTATCGGGGCGCTCTTCTTGGGACTTATTGCTGTCTTGCCGCTTGTGATACAAGCGCTCACCGGTATTAACGCTGTGGCCATCGGTGGAACTGGTCTCTTGATCGTTGTTTCAGTCGTCATTGATCTACTCAAAAAATTGGACGCTCAGATTTCTGCTAGGGAATACTAGGGGCAGATTCAAGAATCTAGATTTAAGAAAATTCTGGGCTTGCTATCAACTACCTTTCCTATTATTCTTACTTTATAAATCTTAAATCTAAAATTATGAATCCTCAAACATTTATATTTTTTGGTCCTTCTGGTTCTGGTAAGGGTACACAGGCAAAATTGCTTATAGAAAAGTTAGAGCAAGTTGATCCAGAAAAGAAAGTTTTGTACCTAGAAACTGGAGGCAAACTACGAGAATTTGCAAAACAGGATTCTTTTTCTGCAAAGAAAACCAAGGAGGTTATTGATTCGGGCGGGCTTATGCCAGAATTTCTTCCGATATGGCTTTGGTCACAATTCTTTGTTGATAATATGACGGGGAGTGAGCATTTGGTAATAGATGGTATATCAAGGAAGGTGCATGAGGCTTGGATCTTGGATACGGCGCTCCAGTTTTATAAGAGAGAGAATCCTACTATAATCTCAATTCTTGTTTCCCCAGAATGGGCAACTGAAAGGCTTGAGGAGAGGGGGAGGGTGGATGATAAATCAGAAGAGATAAAAAGAAGAATGGAATGGTACGAAAAGAGTGTAAAGCCTGCGCTAGAACATTTTAAATCAAATCCTTACTACAAATTTGTAGAAATAAATGGTGAACAACCAATAGAAGATGTGCATAGGGAGATATTAGAAAAAATAAACCTGTAAACCCCTATCGGCCTTTGGCCACTTTCCCCTTAATCAGGGGAAAGAAAAAACTGCTACTTATCGTTATGAAGAAGTTGCATAATCTATACAGCCTCCGGGAGCATAGAAAGGAACTTAGAAGAAACCCAACTCCGCAAGAGAATAAAATTTGGTGGTATTTGAGACGTAGTCAGTTGGGGGTGAAATTTAGGAGACAGCATAGTATTGGAGGTTATGTAGTTGATTTCTTTTGTCCAGAGAAAAAATTAGTTATCGAAATTGACGGAGAAATTCACAATCAAAATAAAGAGTATGACAGGGTAAGACAGTTGTTTATGGAAGACTTGGGGTATAAGACTTTAAGGTTTTGGAATAAAGAGATTGATAATGGGGTGGAGGAAGTAATTTTAAAAATAAGAAATAATTTGTGATGGGTGGGGTGTTTCCTCCCCCTGATTAAGGGGGAGGTGGCTTTAAGCCGGAGGGGGTTTATAAATAAAATAATAATGCTATATTTAGCCCAATGGGTATCAGATACAAAACAGAAGAAGAAATAGAAATTATGAAAGAGGGTGGAGCGATCCATGCTCGTATTTTGCGTGAGGTTGCAAAGAAGGTGTTCCCTGGTGTCAAAACAGATGAACTAAATGCTTACGCCGAAAAGCTCATAGACGAGGCTGGGGGAGTCGCATCATTTTTTGGTTATCAACCAATGGATGCAAAGAGACCTTATCCAGCTTCTCTTTGTGTCTCCATCAATGAAGAGATTGTACACGGGATACCAAACGAGGGAGGGGGCAAGATCCTTTTTGAAGGAGATATTGTGACCCTTGATCTCGGCCTTACTTACAAGGGCCTTATAACAGATGCGGCAATTACTGTGCCTGTCGGCAGGGTTGATAAAAAATCAGAGGAGCTTGTGAGTGCAACCAAAGAAGCTTTAAACAAAGGGATTGCGGCGATGAGAGTCGGGGGACATATAGGTGATATTGGAGCTGCTGTTATGGAAGTTGCGATAAGGCATGGTTTTGGGGTTGTAGAAGGTCTCTCGGGCCACGGGGTCGGCTACAGTGTGCATGAAGAACCTTTTGTTCCTAATCGGGCCAAGAGAGGAGAAGGACCAGAGCTTCGTCCGGGGCTTGTGATTGCGATCGAGCCGATGTTTTCTCTCGGCAGCCGTGAAATAAAAAAGCTCTCTGATGGTTATACCTATCGAACGGCAGACAAATCTCTCTCTGCTCACTTCGAGCACACCGTCGCCGTCGGTTATGATGGGAAAATAATAATTTTGACTAAATAGTACGTGGATGTATGCAGCTGTATAAAATTAGAGGAGGAACAGTAGAAGATTTAGAAGCCAAGAAATACAACATCGGTGTCGGTATTAGTCTTGGTAATAAATGGTTTACAGTAGAAAATATAATAGAGTTAATTCGGTGGTCTCTTTTGTATACTCGTGAAAACGTAATTGTGTATGTTGCAGATTCTATTCATGCAATAAACCTTGAGGTCAGAAAAAGAATTAAATATGAGAAAGCCTTACAAATGGCCGAGCAGTTAGGAACAGATTTGCTAGAACAAGTTAGGCAAGAAGTTGAGAAGACTTTTTCTCCAGAGGAAATATCCAGAATCCATTATGTTAAATGGAGTGTAATTGCCAATAACACTTTCAAATTAAAGGTCAAATTCTTATATGATTTCTACCATAAAAATGAGGAATTTAAGAGTTACCTACAATCAATTGTTAAGAAAGCAATCACAAAAGAAACTAGTCCGAGAACATTTTCGGAAAGTGAGATTTTTAGACTCGCTGATTACATAATTGAGGAACTTCCAGAACAAACAACTCGTGTGCCCATGGGTGATTTTTCTTGTGATGCATTTGTTTATCCCTACGATGGAGATATCGTTGAATTATCAGAAAAGATTCAGAGAGGTGATAAGTTTCCAGAAATCCGAGATGCAATCATAGATACAGAACCAAAAGTATTTATTGCGGTGAGAAATGAAGATTAGAAAACTATAAAATTGTATGACGATCAAATCTTTTGAAGAAATAAAAGCTTGGCAGAAAGCAAAAGAATTGAGTGTCATTACGTATAAGATTTTTTCTAGTAGTAAGGATTATGGTTTTAGAGACCAAATACAGAGAGCTGCTGTTTCCGTGATGAATAATATTGCAGAGGGATTTGAAAGAAAGGGTAATAAAGAACTGTCCAGGTTTCTATACATTTCCAAAGGATCGTGTGGTGAAGTACGTTCTATGTTGCAATTAGGACTTGAGTTGGGTTATATTTCTAAGGTAGATTACGATAGAATGTATCTATTATCGGTGGATATATCAAAAATGCTAGCGGGGTTTATACGTGCTTTGTAGTTTGTATTAGACTTTCCAACTTGCGCCTTTTTAACTTTTAAACTATGTCTCATCCAAAAAATGAAAAAACACTTATTGTAATAAAACCCGATGGGGTACAGAGAACTCTCATCGGAGAAATTATAAAAAGATATGAAAGGGTAGGGCTTAAGATGGTTGGTATCAAGATGGTTGTACCAACTGAAGATTTTGTTGAAAGACACTATAACATTGACCCAGAGTGGGGTAGGAAGACAGGTGAGAAGAGGATAAAGGCTGCTCTGGAAGCCGGAGAAGAACCGCCATCAAGAGATCCGCTTGAGATAACAAAGATAGTAATGCAGAAACTCAAAAAATATATGACAAGCGGGCCGGTTGTCGCAATGGTCTGGCAGGGAGCGCATGCAGTGGATGTAGTGCGCAAGATCACAGGAGGTACAGAACCGAGGAATTCGGATATTGGTACTATAAGGGGTGACTTTGTGCTGGATTCGTATTTAATGGCGGATACTGATGGCAGGTCGGTAAGGAACCTGATACACGCTTCTGGTACTAAAGAGGACGCAGAAAAGGAGGTAAAACTCTGGTTTGATGAAAAGGAGATTGTTAATTATCGTCTGGTACAAGAGCAAATTCTTTATGATGTAAACCTCGACGGAATCTTGGAATAATTTTTTAAAAATAAATGAAGAGCCGCGCTGGTTTGTGGCCAGCGCGGCTTTTGTGTTGATGAACATATGGAAGAGGCTAACCCTCTTTTGTTTCGGGTTGAGACTTTGCGCGTTGCGCAAAGTACGCATCGAAGATGAAGACGAGGGACACTATCTGTTGGGCAACTAGCCACGGATAGTGTTGGACGTGCATGAGTGCAGTATTTGAACCGCACATTAGGATGTACCAGAGATATCCGTCTGGTCTTTCATGAGCAAGTTGGTATGTGCCAACGAGGAAACCAACCACAATACCGATCTCAAGGACCTGGTTCCAAGTGGTGATACCTCGGAAGTCATAGAGACTGTATCCGAGTCCCAAGAAAATCGCAACGAGCGAAATGTAATCAAGCCACTTTGGCTTCTTGCCCTTGCCGCGGATGGCCACTACAAGACCTAAAATCATTGAGGGAGCGCCACTAGCTTCCAAAGCAGCCGCTATCCAATTACGGTGCAAGACGAAGATTATGACCCACGGCGGTAGTCCCATGAGGTATACGACCCAAGACCAGATCCGCCATTTCTTGTTGGTTGGATTTTCTCGCTCTGTGCGTTCAGCGACTGAGAGAAATATTTTCTGGAGGAGGTAGAATACCCCGCCCAGGAGTTGCATTAGGACGGACATGCCGCCTCCTTTCAAGCTGATTGTGATAAGAGCTAACTGCAAACCATATTACACATTTAGTCAATAAAAGCAATATGATGAAGTTTGGTATAATAGAGGGAGGATCACTCGGATATTTTTCTAAGTTGCACATATTCAGGGAGGCTAACTTTCCATAATAAGATGAGCGTTAATTCGTTCAGAAGAATTATGGTCGAGGCCACCCACCTAATATTTTTCAATTAGGGAATATATGCCGGGCGGTCCTAATGCAAAAACCTGCTCCTGCAGGTTTTTGCATTCTAGGGAGTTTGGCAAAATTTTATATGTTAAAATCAAATGATGATAAGAAAACCACTTTTTAGAGAACTGTTTTATTTGTTGTTTGTTGTTGCTGTACTAAATCTGCTCGCAATAAAGTTTTATCTTTACTGGACGCTGAGTGAGTTTGATAGCTTGGTTCACTTTCTTGGGGGTGCTTGGGTTGCTGTGCTTTTCCTCTGGTTATATTTTTATTCAGGTTTTTTTGAACCCAAAAACAGGAAGCTAAAAGATTTTTTAATTGTTTCTATTTTGTCGGTTATATTTGTTGGCGTTTTGTGGGAGATGTTTGAACTCCTTGTAGGATCAACAGATGTAAACGATTTGGAATATCCGTTTGATACCTCACTAGATATTGTTATGGATACTCTAGGTGCAATATCAGCCTGTCTGTATGCTTACATAAAAGAGATTGGCATCGACGACAAAAATATTTTAACTCAAAATGAGTCAACAAAATAAAGATAAAAATGCAAAACTAATTTTTTGGGGTGGGGTAGGGACCGCAACCGGTGCAAACATAGAATTTCTTTATGCTGGTACAAAGATTATGGTTGATTGTGGTCTGCTCCAGGGTAGTTTCAATGATGAACTAAAAAACTTTGAGCCATTCAAATACGACCCGTCTTCTTTTGATTTTCTACTGGTGACTCATGCTCATATGGATCATATTGGCAAAATACCAAAGCTTGTGAGAGAGGGCTTTGGTGGAAAAATAATTTCAACAAAGGAAACCCTGGAGCTTGCAAGGCCAATGCTCCTAGATGCTCTTAAAGTTTTTAGGTCTAGGCATCGCGACAAAAATCTCTATGAAGAGAAGGATATAGAAAAAACGATGTCTTTGTGGGAGGGTTGCGATTACAATCAAACAATAAACCTAGGTAAAGATATAAAGATAGATATGCAAAATGCTGGCCATATACTCGGTTCTGCCATAATAAATATTTCTTATGGATCTTTCGATTTGAATGAAGTACGCAAGATTTCCTTTACAGGAGATTTGGGCAATTCTCCTTCGCCATTATTACCGGATACAGAAATTCCAGAAGGAGCAAATTATATTGTTATGGAGAGTGTTTATGGAGATAGAAATCATGAGAGTAAAGAAGAAAGAAGAGAGAGGTTTAAGGGGGTGATCCAAGAGGGGATAAAGAGGGGTGGAACCATTGTTATACCAGCTTTTTCTATAGAAAGGACTCAGGTAATGCTGTACGAACTAAACAACATG
Organism: uncultured Candidatus Saccharibacteria bacterium; assembly: GCA_964534305.1. GTDB lineage: Bacteria > Patescibacteriota > Minisyncoccia > Phycocordibacterales > WO2-35-19 > CAZHPR01. The sequence continues at coordinate 39,397 of CAZHPR010000001.1, read as the reverse complement.
ATAGAAGATGGGGAGATAGAGAAAGTCCCTGTCTATCTTGATTCTCCACTGGCTATAAAAGTAACAAACATCTATAAAAAATACGCAACTGATTTTAAAAAGGAAGTACAAGAAGAGATAAAAAGGGGCGATAACATATTTGATTTTCCTGGCCTCAATATTGTAGACGGTTTTGAAGAAAGTAAGTCTGTTATAAAAAAAGGTGGCCCGAAGATAATAATTGCTGGCTCTGGTATGTCTGAAGGGGGGAGGGTTTTGGCTCATGAAGCTGATATTTTGGACGATCACAAAAACACCCTCCTCCTTGTTGGGTATCAAACTCTGGGTAGCTTGGGCCGGGCTCTTGAGGACGGCAAGAGTGAGGTCAAGATAAATGGTCAAAAAATAAAAGTAAGAGCAAAGATAGAGACAATAAAGGGTTACTCTTCACACAAAGATTCTGATAATTTGGTGGAGTTTGTCGAGGAGGCTTCGGAAGGTTCTACCTCACCCCTAACCCCTCTCCTTGCAAAGGAGAGGGGAACCACACAACAACACTCTCTCAAAAAAGTTTTTACTATCATGGGTGAACCGCGTTCTTCGCTCTTTCTCTCTCAACGCATCCGTGAGTACTTAGATATAGAAGCAATTTATCCCGAACCCGGTAAGGAATACTTTTTGGATTAACCCCATCTTGGAATAACCCCACCCAACCCTCCCCTTGATCAGGGGAGGGAAGAAAAACGGGTTACTTTTAGATTTGTTAAGGGGGGGTTCTGTATGAAAAAGCAAAGGCGCGACCTGCGGTCGCGCCTAGGTATTGTGTGTCCGGTGATGGTGGTCAGATCATAGAATGACCATGATAATGATGGTAACCAATCATCTCGCCGGGACCTTCAAAGTTTGTGTTTCTGTAAATCGCTTCCGAACCAGCGAAATCACAGAATTCAGTAAAATCGCCGCCCGGTGATAGTCTCGGACAGTTTTTGTACCAGTACTGATCTTTGACAAAATCTGTCGGTCCACGCCCGCCGATGAAATTGTTTTTTCCGTATGTTTCCCTGAGAGTCTCTTTCAGGAATGGAATCACTTCCTTTGGGTAGCTCCCAAAGTATGACACCCACCAAACTGGCTTACCTTGGAAGATGATCAGGGTTGACCCAGACGATTTGTCTGATTCTGGGTGTGTGTGCCAAGTGTCAGTGACGGTGTAATCACCCTCGGTGTATTCCACCTTTTTGGTGCATCCATTGTTTGTTGTTGTTTTGACTGCCCGATTGCTGTTTCCAGCATATCCAGACATCATTGCCTTGAAAAACACCTCGTAGGCATCTTCCAAAATGGAACATCGTTCTTCACTAGTCACGGAATAACCTCCGGTTGGATACTACAACACTTTATCCTATCTTGCAAATTCGATATTTCTAGACTCGCGGATGACGAGGACTTTGATTTCTCCTGGGTATTTGAGTTCGTTTTCTATTCTTGTTGCAATGTCGCGAGCGATGTTCCTTGCTTCGAGGTCGGTAACTTCAGATGGGGTTACAAATACTCTTACTTCTCTGCCGGCCTGTAGAGCATAAGCCTTGTCTACTCCCTTGAAGGAAGTTGCAATTGTTTCTAGCTCGCCGAGACGTTTCAAATAATTTTCTACACTGTCTCTTCTTGCTCCCGGTCTTGCACCAGAGATTGCATCGGCTGCTTGGACAATATAAGACTCCAGAGTCTCATAAGGATATTCACCGTGATGAGCTTCCATTGCTTTTATGATGAGTGGATCCGCTCCAAATTTTTGCAAGATCCTTCTACCGATCTCTACGTGAGTGCCGGCGATTTCGTGATCGACTGCCTTGCCTATGTCATGGAGTAGGGCCCCTGCCTTTGCGATAGGTACATTAGCTCCGATCTCCTCAGCGATCATTCCTGCCACGTGCGACATCTCAATTGAGTGTTGGAGCACATTTTGGCCATAAGAAGTACGGAAGTGTAGTCTGCCGAGAATCGCCAAGATTCTAGGGTCTAAATTGAAAACTCCACATTCATATGCCGCTTGTTCACCCTTCTCTTTTATTATTTTGTTTATATCCTGCTTTGCTTTTTCAACCATCTCTTCTATCTTTGCAGGTTGGATCCTTCCATCAGAGATAAGGTTTTCGAGGGCCATTCTGGCAACCTGCCTCCTTACTGGGTCATAAGAAGATATGGTTATAAGTCCTGGGGTATCATCTACAATAACCTCAACTCCGCTCGCTCTCTCAAAGGCTTTTATATTCCTACCTTCTTTTCCGATTATTTTGCCCTTTATCTCATCTGACGGTATCTCTACGCTGGTAGAAAACACATCAGAGGAAACAGCATTTGCTAGTCTGTGTATAGAGGTTGTGAGTATTTCTTTGGCCCTCTTTTCCATCTTCTCTGTGCCTTGTTGCTCTAATTTTTGCATCCTAACCATAAAATCTTCTTCAGATCTTCTCTCTACAAGATTTAAGAGTTCTCTCTTGGCGTCCTCCTCAGACATATTTGCAACCTTTTGTAGTTCTTCGTACTTTTGTTTTTCTATTTGCTCTGCCTTTTCTCTGATTGCCTTTACTTCAGCAACCTTTTCTTTTATTTGTTCTATTTCCTTATCTATATCTACCTGTCTCTTGTCCAAAAACTCTTCTTTCTTGATAAGCCTATCTTCAGTCTTTTTGAACTTATCTTCCTTTTCTTTTATTTCCGCCCGGATCTCTTTTTGGGTTTCTTCTGCTTTTGTCTCAGCCTCTTCAACTATCTTCTTTGCCTCCTCTCTTGCATGGAGTTCCATCTGCTTTATTCGAAGCTCAACCGAACCTCTCTGGCCTAAGGATATTATCCATCTAAGGAAATACCCAAAAGCGATCCCGATCAGAGCCGAGAATCCAGCTAGAAGTATTACTATTTTTAATGACATGTTCTAACGAGTGACTGTGTTTTCTTTTACACTTTTTTGTTCAGTATTTCTGTTTTTGTATATTTTAAACATATTTTATTTGTTTTTGGATTTTCTATCGATAAAGTCTTTCGGAAAACAAAATCACTTTGAATTAAATATTAATACTATAAGTATACAAAGAATAACACTTTTTAGCAAGACCCGCCTTTTTGAGGCGGGTCTTGCTAAATTTTATAGATTTATGAGATTACCTTGTCTATAATTCCGTATCTTTTGGCTTCTTCGCTGTCCATAAAGAAGTCTCTCTCTACGTCCTTCTCTATTTGAGAAAGCGGTCTTCCTGTGTTGTCTGCGAGCATTTTGTTTAGCCTGTCCTTGGTCTTTAGTATGTGTTTTGCGGTTATTGCAATATCTGTTGCTTGTCCCTCGGCTCCACCAAGTGGCTGGTGAATCATGACTTCTGCGTTTGGAAGTATAAGTCTCTTTCCTTTCTTACCAGCGGAAAGCACCATCGCGGCACCCGAAGCTGCAATACCGACGCAAACAGTAGACACATCTGGCTTTATAAAGTTCATAGTGTCTATAATTGCGAGGGTTGAAGTTACCGATCCTCCGGGAGAGTTTATGTAGATAGAAATGTCTTTCTTTGGATCCTCACTCTGGAGAAACAGAAGCTGGGCGATTATTAGGTTTGCCATTGTGTCTTCTATCGGACCACCTAGGAATATTATCCTCTCTTTAAGTAGACGAGAGTATATATCAAAGGCTCTTTCTCCTCCGGGCACCTTTTCTATAACGGTAGGGACCAATATTGAATTTTTTGTGTTTTTCATACCAATTAGTATAGCACAATTTTCAAATTTGCGCTAGTATTGGGTAGTTATGCGACTACATAGGTTTTATATAAAAAAGGATTTAGGTAGCGATAGGACCCTGTTGCAGGATAGAGATTTGATGCACCAGTGGAGAAGTGTCTTTAGATACAATGTTGGGAGCGAGGTTGTCCTCTTTGACGGTAGGGGGAGCGAATACCTATACGTTATAGAAACAATAAACAATCGAGAAGCTTGGGTGAGACTCTTAGAAGAGAGAGGGGGAGTGGTCCCTAAAAATAAAATTAGTCTTTATATTTCTTTGATAAAAAAAGATAACCTTGAGCTGGTGATAGAAAAGGCGACAGAACTTGGGGTCTCAAAAATAATTCCAATCCTTTCAGAAAGAAGTGAGAAAAAAGGTTTTAACCTTGAAAGAGCAAAGAGGATTGCGATAGAGGCAAGCGAGCAGTGCGGCAGAGCTGATGTACCGGAGATAAATAGCATTAAGCAGTTAGCAGATAGTATTGAGGAAACAGAAGGAGGGGTGATTATATTGGAGCCTTCTTCTACCTCACCCCTAACCCCTCTCCTTGCAAAGAAGAGGGGAACTGAAAACTATAATCTGGAGTCTGTAAACTTATTCATCGGGCCTGAAGGTGGCTGGTCTCCAAAGGAGTTAGATCTATTTAAACAAAAAGAAGCCCAAGTGTATTCTCTGGGTTCTCTTGTTTTGCGCGCCGAAACCGCCGCCATCGCCGCCTTAAGCCTTTTGGTTCTCTAGGAGTTTGAGGACTTCGCTGTTGAGGAGAATAGTAGAAACGTAGATACGAGCGTTTTCTTCGCTAGAATTTGGGTAATGTTCTAGCAAGTGTTTTACTTCATTTTCTAGGATTTCTTTGTTTGGTTCCAACTTTTCTGTCTCGGCAATTTTGTTGAATATAAGCTGTACCTTTGCTTTATTTTCAGCCGGCTCTCGCCACTCCTTCCTCAGATCATCTTCAGTTTTCTTTATGTGTGATAGATACTCGCTAAACTTGCCCCCAGCTCTCTCTATATCGTCTTGCATTTGTGCCATATATTTTGAAACTTCCGCCTCTACCAAAATGTCTGGTACCTCAAAATCAGTTTCTTTTACAAGGGCGTCGATTATTTCACCCCTTCTTTTTTCTACTTCCCTAAGTTCTTTGTCTTTTTTTATATTCTCTTTTATCTTTTCTTTCATCTCGGCAAGATCCTTAAAGTTTCCCGCTTCTTTTGCAAGCTGGTCATCTAAGACTGGAAGATTTTCTTCTTTTTCAAAATCAGGATGGTTGTGGCCATCTTCTTTTGGATTTGATTTATGCCAGTCAAAATGAGCTTTATTTTTTCTTATCTGTAGTAGTATCTCATCAATTTCCTTTTCGGTAACTTCCGGGATCTCAATTTTTTTTGAGTTTTTTTCTTTCGCAATCTTTTTGTAATCAGGGAGTTTTATTTCTGGTAGGGTTGCTGTTTTTATTTTGAACTGGAGCGGATTGCCCAAGGCCAATTTTGTTATAGAAATATTTGGTCTACCTATGGTGTCTAGGTCCATCTCTTTAACTATAAGAGGGTAGTGTTCTTGAAGAAGTATTTCAGCCGCCTCTTCCATGATGAAAGATTCTCCAAATTTATCTATGATTATTTTCTCTGGCACATTTCCTTTGCGAAATCCGTCAACCTCAACATCTTGGCCAATCTTTTTTAATGCTTTTTTTCGTGCTTCAAGAAGTAGGGAAGAGTCTATCTCTCCCTCTATCTCAATTTCTCCTTTTGGCAGCTTATTTGTTTTTAGTTTATATTGACTCATGGCTTCAAAGTCTACAATAAACACAAAAACTAATCAAACAAAGCCCCGCCGTAAGGCGGGGCTTTGTTTCCTTTTTGGTAATTTTTTAAATCTGAGACTCTATCTCTGCTTGGATAACAGAAGCTCCTTGATCTAGGTTGTCCACATCTGTTGCGTTTAGATCAGCTTCAATGCTGTTTAGATCATCGGAGGTGCTTTGCGCCTGTAGCTCCTGTGTGACAGAGTCTTCCTGTGGTGGGACATAAGTGTCTCTAGCCATCTTCTCTTTTAGGAAGTACAACCCTCCAATAACTATTAGAGCAAGTATTATTATTACCGCTATAAGTGGGCCAGAAGATTTTTTCTGTGGTTCCATCCCGCTCATAGGAGGCATTTGGTTTGGGTTAAAAGTGTCCATTTTATTTTTTGATTATTTTGTTAATTTGATGTTGTCGTAGCAGTGGTTGTTGATGTTGAAGGGGTGGTGGTAGACATTTTACCATCTCGACTCTTATAGAATCCAGGTTTTAGCTCACTCACTACCTTTACTAGAGCAGCATGAGCCTCTTTTATATCATTTTTTGCCTTTTCTACTGCTTCCTTAAGCTCTGGGTATAGAGCTTTTGTATCTCCCGCAAGTACCTCGTCTGCTTTTGTGCTTATTGCGGCTACACTTGTCTTTGCGGTTGCTATTTTTGTCTTGGCTTCAGCCAGCAATCCCTTAGCCTTTGTTGTGTCTATATCTTCTTCATCCATCTTTGCTATTCTAGACTCTATCCTAGTTACCAATACTTCCAATCTTTCTATCGCAGAATTAAATCTTTTTTCAAGTTTCTCTACGAAGTTTGACAGCCTTTCTTCTATTTTGCTATCTACTAACTGCTTTCTCTCTTCTACCTTTTGTTTTATCTCCTCCTTTTTTAGTTCCATCTCCTGCTTTATCTGTTCTCTCTTCGCCTCAAATTCTTGTTTTTTTAGTTCAAACTCGTTTTTTAATTCTTCTCTTTTTTCTTCCATCTCCTGCTTCCTCTGCTCTATTTGAGCCTTTACTTCCTCTCTGTTTTTTACCGGAGTGGTTGTCTGTGCGCTAGAGACAATCGGTAGCATCAACGCACCTAGCACCATAGCTGAAATTATTTTTAATTTTGAGTTTTTCATTTTATTTATTTTTTTAATAATTAATTTCTAAAGATCATAACCGTACAACTAGAATTGTACTACTAATATAGAAAACAAAAACCCCTTTTTGTGGAAGGGGTTTTTGTGTTTAAGCATTTTTGTACTTCTTTTTGTAGATTTCAAGGCTCTCTTCAAAAGCTTTTTCGGCGTCTTGCTTGCCTTTAAACCCGTGCACCTCAACTACTTTGTTCTGAAGTTTTTTGTAAGTTGAATAGAAGTGCTCTATTTCTTTGAGTGTATGCTTGTTTAGATCAGAAAGATCTTTTATCTCGTCCCATCTCGGGTCTTCACATGGTACTGCGATTATTTTGTCATCCGCGTCGCCTCCATCAATCATATTCATAATAGCGACCGGTCTTGCGTGTACCATTACTCCAGGTAGTAATGGGTAGGTAGTAAGTAGGATCACATCAAGAGGGTCATTGTCGTGCCAGAGTGTCTGAGGTACAAAGCCATAGTCAAAAGGGAAGTCCTGAGCGGTATGCGCAGCTCTGTCCAGAGCGATTAGGCCCGTCTTTTTGTCTATTTCGTATTTATTTTTTGATCCTTTGTTGATTTCTACAATAACTGTCATTCTCTCTTTATTGCCAGGATCTATTTCATGCCATAAGTTCATATTAAATTATTCTAATTTATAATTTCTCTAATTATTCTAAAAAATGACTAATCTTTCAAATTCAATTTTTGGGGATTAGGTTAATTAGAATAATTAGGATAATTCTACCTCTCCTTCTGCGCTACCAAGATCTTTGCCGGCTATTGAGCTGATATCAATCCTCCAACCGGTAAGCTTTGCTGCAAGGCGAACATTTTGGCCTCCTTTACCGATAGCTAGAGACTGCTGATCCTCAGAAACAACAACCTTTGCCTGTCTGTTTTCTTCATCTATATCAACAGATATTATCTTTGCAGGAGAGAGAGAGTCTTCTATAAATGTCTTTATATCGTCGGACCATTCTATTACATCGATCTTTTCTCCGCCAAGCTCGCTTGTAACTGTTGCAACCCTAACGCCCCTCTGACCAACCAAAGATCCTACTGGATCTATGTAAGTATCGTTGCTAAAGACGGCGACCTTTGACCTGGAGCCGGCCTCTCTTGCGACAGCTCTTATCTCTATTGTCCCAGCGGCAAGTTCTGGAGCTTCGTTTTCAAAAAGCTTTACAAGGAATTTTGGATGAGAACGAGATAGACGCAGAGCGACTCCCTTTGGGCCGTCCTCCACTTTGTATAGATAAGCTCTAACTCTTTCTCCTTGAGAAAATCTCTCTCCAGGGATCTGCTCTTCATAAGGTAATATACCGACAGCTCTACCAACGTCTACAAATATATTGCCTCGTTCTATTCTTTGTACTGTTCCTGATACTATTTCTCCTTCTCGCTCACCAAATTCTTTGAGTACAGAACCTCTCTCGGCTTCTCTTATTTTTTGCATAATAACCTGCTTTGCTGTCTGCGATGCTATGCGGCCATAATCTCCTTTTGATTCAATAGGGAATACGATTTCATCTCCTATTGCGGCGTCTCTCTTTATTCTCTTGGCATCCTCCAAAAGTATGTGGTGTTCTGGGTTGAACAATACTCTCTCGTCGTCAGTTTCTTCTGCGGTTTGGATTGCCTCTTGGTAAGACTCTTTGTCCATAAATACCTTTGACTCGTCTACCACGATCTTTACCTGTTCCATCTCTACTGCGCCAGTGTTTAGATCAAATTTTGCCTTTATTATCTGGCCTTTTTTGCCGTACTCCTTTTTGTAAGCTGTTGCCAAAGCAGCCTCGATTGCCTCAAGGACCTTTTCTCTGGCGATGCCTCGCTCCTCTTCTAATTGGGCAAGGACCGAATTTATAACCTTTAGATCAAACATTTTATTAGAAAATTAGATGAATAAATTAACGAATTAATACGAAATAATACAAAAATTGAAAAGAAAAATCTCGCGGGTAGGCGAGTGTCTATCATTCAGTATTAGAACCATTATACACCCGAGAGTTTCGGCTGTCAAGCGAACCTCTTTCTACATTTATAATTGCGCTTTTAGTCTTGTGTTCTATAATTAAATTCAACATGGCAACTAGCGAGATTAATTTTGGAGAAACCTATGGTAATGAGACACCTTCAAGACCAGAAAATTTTGAAAACTGGTCTCTTGGTGATAAAAAGAAATGGATATCTGAGAATGAAGGCGAGGTTGTACCTGATCAAAAAGAAACAACTCATAGCAAAAGAGGCAAGTGGGCTAATACAGTTTTGGAAAGAGCAGAACAAGCTAAACAAGCTAAACAAGCGCAAGATACTATTGGTTTAGAGGCACCAGAAACTCTAGAGAGCAAAATTCCTGGTGGGACTCAGCAAAGTGAGGTTGCTGTTCCGAGACCAGTAAAGCCTGTATTGGGTTTTGATGTAGTAAGCTTAAGTAACGCAGTATCTCCAGAATCAACTAGTTTGGCTAGTGCTGTGAGAAATTTGGCAGGAGTTTTTTCTAGTACTGGGAATAATATAGAGCTGATAAGAGGGGAGGATTTTACAAATCTCAGTGAGCAAGAAAAGATAAAAGCATACGACAATATCGCGCGTGCTTTTAGGGCTTTAGTAATGAAGACTCAAAAAGAGATCAAAGATTTTTTTCAAGGTATAAAAATAAGATTGGTTGAGGGGGCGATGAATTCTGCGGTTTATGATGAATCTGAGAAGGTGCTAACAATAAGAGCTGATGCTGAGCCTACACACATATACCAATATGTTACGGATACAGTCATCCCAATTTTAAAAGAGGAAAAATTATTAGTTAAAAATAGCACCCCTCAAGAAAAACAAGATGTTGTTGTAGAAGAGGGTGTGTCTCAAGAAGATCCGATTTTGGATAAGCCTGCTGTTGAACCGCAAGCTGAAAACATGGGAGAATTACTGGGGTCTACTCAGTTGGATCAAGATCGGGAAGGCTTGAGGGAACCAAAAAACAATGGGATTGAATTTGGAAGAGTGGATTTATCCAATTACGATCCAAAAAAGTCTACCGAAGAATATGATCTTAAGGTGGAAATAGACGGCGCCCTGCAAGACTTAGAAGAAAATGAAAGGAGGATCCTAAAAGACTCTAATTTTAAGATTATTACAAAAGGTGAGGAGGTTGTGTTTCCTGTTTATATGGAGGAAGCAAATACCCTAGATGTTGGTTTTTTAAATACAGGAGAAGATATTTTAAATGCTATTAGGAATACAGTTTTGCCATATTTGAAAGATAAAACCGCTGTTGAACCGCAGGTTGAAAGTGTGGAAGAGTCCCCCGAGGCTACTCAGTTGGGTAATGTGGAAGAAGTTGCTGATAACGTTGAGCAGGCAGTCCAAAATCCTGAAAAGGAAAGAATTTTGCAGGAACTTTCTAGTATAAGGTCAGAGCTTGCTGAGATGGATGCTCTAACTCACAACTATAGTGGTAAAACAGGTAAAAGTTTCTTTGTTCTGAAAGATGAATATAATTCAAAAAAAGAAGAGCTCCTAAAACAAATAGGGGCAGAGATAAGAGGAAGTGAAGTATATGGACCTCTCACACCAGAGCAAGAAAAGTTGGTCAAATCTAAGTTTGATGATGAGCTGTATAAGGTATTGAAATCTGAGAATGATTCCTATAATGCGTCTATAAAAGCAGCAAGAGGTGAAAATATTCTAGACAAAGCCAAAGAGAGTTTTAGAGGTCTACTCGGTACTAAGAGTATGAAGTGGTATGCGGGCCTTACTAGAGGCCAGAGATTTGCTTTAAATACAACCATATTTTCTCTTATTGCAGCTGGAGTTGCTTTTGCGGCGCCGACTGGCACATTAGGGGCTGCCGTTAGTGCAGGAGGATATAGATTAGCAAGAGGTATTGGAGCTTTTGTTGGTAGCGGTTTTGGTATGGGTCTTTCAAATAAAATACTAAAGCCTGAGCAGTTGCAAGAATGGAAAACGCAAGAAGAACAAAAAATAAAAGACTCGGAGGGTTCTGTTGAAGAAAAAAGTAAAAGAATAGAAGAACTGGAAAAAGAGTTCGATAGAAGATTAAGAAATCTAAATCTTAAAAAGATTGGTATGGCCGCTCTTGCTGGAGGAATTACCAGTGCTGTATCTGGTGGACTATTTAATAGTTACTACAGTGGAACTGGTGGAGGGGCTGCAGAAAATTTAGTTAAACCCAAAACTGCTCCTTCAGAATCGACTGAGGTTCCAAAAATGAGACCTGTGGAAGCTGTAAAGCCGGAGATTACAGAAAATGCTGACTCGGTAGATTTGCAAGAAATGTTCGGTGCAAATTATAAAGAAGCTATGTTGCAAAATGTGCCAAAAGAGGGGTCTCTTTGGGGCATTACAAGAGAAGCTCTTTTGAATAATGAAAGGTTTGCTGCCCTTTCTGTTGGTCAGAAAAATAACGTATTGGCTTACTATTCTAATAAGATTTTGAATTCTCCAGAGAAATTTGGCTTTGAAGCCGATCCTAAATATGGTGTAAAACTTGAAGTTGGCAAACCAGTTGATTTATCAGAGGCTTTTGACGACAAGGCTGAATTTGAAAAAGTTATATCAAGAGCAGAGAGAATGAGTCCTGAACTAGAAGCCCAAGAGGTACAGAGAGCTACAGAGATAGAAAACTCTTACAAAGTGACTCCAGAACCTTCAGAAATACCAAAAACACTATCTTCTGATATCGAAGATTCGCCTGTATCAAACAAAGGCATTTTTTCTGAAACTGAGAGAGCCGCCTTTATGAGTGGTTCTTTAGAAAAAATAGACAGGATAAGTGAAAAGATAAACCAACTAAGAGAACTCGGTGTGGACATTGATAGAATCAAGGTTCTTGAAGATAAAATATTGGAGCTTAAAAATTCTGTAAATTATGTAAAAGATAATTATACAGGTCCTGGTGGTAGGGTGGATGTTATTGATGATGTACTAGGGACATCGAAAAAGATTGATGGTTTGCAAAGTGAAGTAGAAAAACTTATCGAAGAAGAGATTAGAAATAAAACTGGTTCACTGCAAGATAATAGAGCTTTTCCTCAAAGGGAGGTGTTAGAAGATGAGATAAGGAATGCGAGAGGGAGATTGGAACAATTAGAGAGGGATTCAAAAATAGTAGAGCCGTCAAATAGGGGAATTATAAATCCTGATACGCTCAGGACAATGAGAGGGGATACAAATAACTTGATAAGAAACATAAATAACGGAGGAGACCTTTCAAGCTTGGATACAGCAGTAGAGAGAGCGTTTAATAATGATATCCAGAGGGCTTATGGTAGTGAGGGATTTCTTGGACTACGTAAGGTTATTGGAGCAAATACAAAAGACTGGGGATTAATGAAGGGACTATCAGCGAATGAGGTGATAAAATACTTTACAGATGATTCTGCTGATACCAAGTTGCCACCAAACGTAGTTTCCGAACTTGCAAAATCAGCAAAGCATAAGGAATTCGGAGATCAACTCTTGGGTCTTATCGAAATGACAGACGGCAATGTAAAGCCTTATGAAAATGAGAACGTTGCAGACTTCACAAAGAGACTTGGTAGGTTTGTTATGGAGAAGCACAGCCAAGGTGTCTCAAATATAAAATCTCCTATGAAAATGGTAGCCTAAAAAACAAAAAATTGGACAATAATCTAAAAAACAAAATAGCAGAAGATTTCGGCCTGACCTCTATGGATAGCGAGGAACAAGAAAAGTATATAGAGAGGATAGGCAACCTCCTCTTTGAGTCAGTTATAGAAAGATCTATCTCGGTTATGGACGACCAGACCGCAATGGAATTTGAAAACTTTTTAGGCCCAGAAAACAGTGATTATCAAAAGGTTATATCTTTTTTGCAGGAGAGAGTCCCGGGATTTTCTACTATAGTCTCTGAGGAGATGTCTCGTCTCAAACGCGCCTCCTCTGGCATATTTGCATAATAAGGACTTTTAGGGTTGACACATTTTGTGTATTTGTATAGTATTGAGCTTACATGTGAAATTAAGCGGCTTTGATGTCGCAATTTATAATTAATAATTTAAATTTAATAATATGGCAGCAGAATTTGATAGAAGTAAGCCTCACGTAAACGTAGGTACAATAGGTCACGTAGACCACGGTAAGACTACTCTTACTGCGTCTATTCTTAGAGTCCTTGATATGAACAAGGACAAGGGTTATGGAGCAAGAGTTGAGGAGATAGACAAAATTGACAACGCTCCAGAGGAGAAGGCGAGAGGAATAACCATCGCTTTGCACCACAGTGAGTACTGGACTCCAAAGAGACACTACGCTCACATAGACGCTCCTGGACACGCAGACTACATTAAAAACATGATTACTGGTGCAGCACAGATGGATGGTGCGGTGCTTGTGGTCGCTGCTACAGACGGTGCAATGCCTCAGACAAGAGAGCATGTGCTCCTAGCTCGTCAGGTTGGTGTGCCAAAGATAATAGTTTTCCTAAACAAGTGCGATATGGTAGCTGATAATGACATGATCGACCTAGTTGAAGAGGAAATAAGAGATCTTCTAACAAAAAACCAGTACGACGGCGCAAATACTCCTATAATCAGAGGTTCTGGTCTTAAGGCTCTTGAAGCAAAGGATGTAAATGATGAATGGGCAAAGAAAGTTCTTGAACTCGTAGATACTATAGATTCATACATTCCAGACCCAGTTAGAGATACAGATAAGCCTTTCCTTATGCCAGTTGAAGACATCTTCTCAATTGAAGGAAGAGGAACAGTGGTTACAGGTAAGATCGAAAGAGGTATGGCAAAGGTTGGTGAAGAAGTAGAAATAATCGGTCTAAAGGACGCTCAGAAGACAACAATCACAGGTATTGAGATGTTCAACAAGCAACTTCAGGAGGGTAGAGCTGGAGACAACGCTGGAATCTTGCTAAGAGGTCTTAAGAAAGAAGACATACACAGAGGACAAGTTATCGCAAAGCCTGGCTCAGTTACTCCTCACACAGAGTTTGAATCAGAAGTTTACATCCTAAAGAAGGAAGAAGGTGGTAGGCACACTCCATTCTTCACTGGATACAAACCTCAGTTCTACATCAGAACAACAGATGTTACCGGAGAGGTGACTCTAGCAGAAGGGGTGGAGATGATTATGCCGGGAGATACTGCAACATTCAAAGTAAAGTTGGTTGCCCCTGTTGCTCTAGAGCAAAATCAGAAGTTTGCTATTAGAGAGGGTGGTAAGACTGTAGGTGCGGGTGTTGTAACAAAGATAGTAAAGTAAACCCACCAATCCCACGAATGTACACCAATCTTAACGAATCAAATATTAGTAAAATTAGTGAAAATTAGTAAATTAGTGGGCTAAAAAATGTCAGAAGCAACTTCAAAAAAGAAAACAGCAAAGGTAAAGAAGGAAGAGCAAATTTCAAAATTGCGAATCCGAGTCAAGGCCTACGAGTACAAAGTCCTTGATCTGTCTGTAAAGCAGATCATAGATACTGCAATGCGTTATGAAGCAGAAGTCGTAGGCCCGGTACCTCTGCCAACTGAAATCAAGAAATACACGGTAAACAGGTCTCCTTTTGTTTACAAAAATTCAAGAGAGCAGTTTGAGATGAGGGTACACAGGAGAGTGATAGACATAATCAACCCAAGCGCGAAGATTATGGAAGCTCTTACAAACCTCTCACTACCTTCTGGTGTTTCTATTGACGTGAAGATAATGTAAACAAATGAAATTCCTATTAGCGAAAAAGGTGAATATGACCCAGATTTTTACAGATAAAGGATCTGTAAAGCCCGCAACTGTACTTAGTACAGAGCCTTTGACAGTGGTCCAGGTAAAGAACGCCGAAAAAGATGGCTACTCGGCGGTCCAGGTTGGCTATGGTAAAAGGGCTGAGAAAAACATATCGAAGCCAGTAAAGGGTCACACCAAAGAGCTTGGTAATTTCAAAACTCTGAAGGAATTTAGGGTGCAGGACACGTCTGCTTTTAGCAGGGGTGGTGTTGTATCCATAGATTCTTTTGCTGTTGGTAATACCGTAACTGTAAGCGGGGTATCAAAGGCGAAGGGTTTTCAGGGTGTGGTCAAGAGGCATGGTTTCCATGGTGGTCCTAGGAGCCACGGTCAGAAACACTCTGAGAGAGAGCCGGGATCTATCGGCGGTTCCGGAGGTAGGGCTGGAGGCAGAGTTGCCAAAGGTATGAGAATGGCCGGTAGGACTGGTGGGGAGAGAGTTACAGTAAAAAACCTAAAAATAGTAGGTTTAGATAAGGAAAACGGTATCATTTTAGTTGCCGGAGCTGTGCCTGGAAGGCGCGGAACTTTGCTAGAAGTAAGAGGTTAATATTGACCTTTTTCTAGGATTTAGTTAGTATGCTCCTTATCAAGAGTTTAGTTTCTTGATTTTATTTTTGTATGGAAGCGACAATTTACAACACAAAAGGAAGTGAGGCGGGCAAGATAAAATTGCCAGAGGCTGTTTTTGGATTGCCTTGGAGCGATAGCGCCGAAAGACTTGTTCATCAGGTTGTTTTTTCTATGATGGCAAACAAAAGACAGTCGGGAGCGCATACAAAAACGAGAGGAGAAGTGTCTGGTACTGGCAAGAAACCTTGGAAGCAAAAGGGTACTGGTCGGGCAAGGCACGGATCTATGAGAAGCCCTATATGGGTTGGTGGTGGTATTGCTCACGGTCCTAGAAACGAAAAGGACTATAGTAGAAAAATAAACAAGAGCATGAAGGTGAAAGCTTTGTTTACAGTTCTCTCTAAGAAATTTAAAGATGGTGAAGTTTTGTTTGTAGACCAAATTGGTCTTGAATCTCCTAAGACGTCAAAAGCAAAGGATATCATAAGTTCAATATCAAAAATAAAAGGCTTTTCTCTAATATCAAAGAAGAACAATGCAGCCTTTATCTCTCTGTCTGGTACAAACATGAATGCTATAAAGAGTTTTAATAATTTTGGAAATATGGAGGTTGGCAAGACTGCTGATCTAAATCCGATGGACGTTCTCGGTTATAAATATTTGATAATAGAAAATCCTGAAGAATCAGTAAAAATATTTTCTTCAAAGGTAAAATAATAAAATGGCAACAGATAATACAAAAAAAGCAAAATATTCTGATGTCCTTCTAAGGCCGAGGATTACTGAGAAGGCAAACTCTGTTGTTTCAAAAAACATACACACTTTTGAGATTGCGGAGAAGTATGGCAAGAGAGATGTTTTGGAAGCAATCAAAGCTTTTTATGGTGTCACTCCAGAAAAAATTAATATAACAAAAAATCCTGCCAAAAAAGTTTTTGTGAGAGGTAAGTTTGGTAGTAGGGGTGGTGTCAAAAAGGCTTATGTATACCTCAAGGAGGGCGACAAGATTGAATAATTTTTCATTTTTATATTTAAATTTTAAATTACTAACGTGGCAATAAAGACTTACAAACCAACAAGCAAATCAAGGAGACAGATGAGTAATGTCTCTTATAAAAGCGTTATCACAACTTCTATACCAGAGAAGTCTCTAGTTTTTGGTAGAAAGAGAGCTTTGGGTAGAAACAATGTTGGCAGGATCACCACAAGACACAAGGGTGGCGGTCACAAGAGACTTTTTAGAGCTGTAGATTTTCTTTATGAAAAAATCGGAATTCCTTATAGGATAGACTCTGTTGAATACGATCCAAACAGAACAGGTTTTATAGGTCTCGCTGTCTACAAAGATGGAGAGAAGAGATACATCCTCTTACCTAAGGGTATAAAGGTTGGTGATAGTCTGATTACTTCTGTAGATGCAGAAATAAAACAGGGAAACAGATTGCCACTATCAAATATACCAGTTGGAACATTTGTATATAATATAGAGCTAAAACCTAAGGGTGGTGCAAAGATTGCAAGATCTGCTGGCAACTTTGCTCAAGTGATCGGAAAGGATCAGGGAGAAGTGCAAATAAAGCTACCTTCTTCTGAGGTTAGAAAGGTCAAAGACACTTCTTGGGCTTCTATTGGCGAGGTTTCAAACGAAGAAAAAAGACTAGAAAATTTTGGTAAGGCTGGTAGAAGTAGGTGGAAAGGTATTAGGCCAACAGTTAGAGGTACCGCAATGAACCCAGTTGATCACCCACACGGAGGAGGAGAGGGTAGACAGGGTAGAGGAAGAAGAAGAGCGATTTCTCTATGGGGCAAACCAACCGGCAAGGGTCAGAAGAGCAGAAGATCAAAGAAATACTCTAACAAGTTTATTGTCTCTAGAAGAAAGGTAGGTAAGAAAGCATAAAAACCATGAAATCATCAACCATAAAAATTTCACCTGTGAACGTAGAAGAAAGGAAAAGGCTTGATATAAGAGCCGGAGACACTATACGTGTGACCCAAAAAATTTCTGAAAAGGACAAGAAGAGTGGCAAGATGAAAACCAGACTCCAAGCTTTTGAAGGTCTTTGTTTGTCAGTAAAGCACGGCAAGGAGGCTGGTGCCACATTTACAATAAGAAAGGTTGCGAGCGGTGTTGGTGTTGAGAGAATTTTCCCACTCTATTCTCCGATGATAGAAAAAATAGAAGTAACCAAGAGATCAAAAGTTAGGAGAGCAAAGTTATATCACATCAGAGACAAGGCTGCTAAAGAAATAAGAAGACAAATGAGGAACATAAGAGAATTGCCAGAGGTTGAGGAAGTACCAGAAATAACAGAAAACCAAAATGAAGTAGAAGAAGTATCTGTTGAGTCCAAAAAGGAAAGTAAGGAAGAATAAAATGAATCCCGCTCTAAAAAGCGGGGTTTTGACTATAAACAACTGGTATACACTATTGCTTGAGGTATATTATAATTGAGGTATGGGTAGTAGGGGACCTGGGCCTAGAAAAATAGTAAACACAAAATGGTCAGCTAACTTGGCCTATGCTATTGGTCTGATTACGACTGATGGTTGTCTTGCTAGTAACTCTAGTCTCATTGATCTAACATCAAAAGATAAAGAACAACTTGAAAATTTTATGAACGCCTTAAATCTAAAACTTAAGATAGGTAAAAAGAGTTCTGGTTCTAAAAAAGAAAAAACATATTACAGAGTTCAATTCAAGAGTAGACTTTTTTATGATTTTCTTTTGTCTATAGGTCTTCATCCAAAAAAGTCTTTAAATTTGGGTAAAATTATATTACCAGACAAATATTTTTTTAATTTTCTGAGAGGATGTTTTGATGGGGACGGATACAGCTATAGTTATTGGGATTCAAGATGGAAGTCTAGTTTTATGTTGTATGTTTGTTTTGTTTCAGCGAGTAGTATTTTTGTCGATTGGATAAGGTATAAAATTTATCAAAAACTAAAGATCAAAGGCCATATTTCTTCTGTTACAAAAAAGAACAAATATTATCAGTTAAAATATTCTAAAAAAGATTCAATGTGTTTGATAAAAGAGATGTATAAAGGTAAGAACAATATTTTTTTAAGTAGAAAAAAGTTGAAAATTAATAAATCTTTGAGTATCATTGGCTGTGAGTTGGTGTAATTTGCGTGGGTGTCGTAATTAGAAGCCGAGCAGCCTTGAGGTGGCTGTGCCCGTTAAGGGCGTGCAGGTGCAAGTCCTGTCCCACGCACTATATTTTAGTAGTTTTTAATTGATAAAAACATGGCTTTATTTACTGGTAAAGGAGATGATGGTACGACTCGCCTCTACGGCGAACAAGCAAAGAAATTTGGTTGTGACCAAAGGATATCAAAAAGCTCCAGCATAGCCGAAGCTCTTGGTAGTATGGACGAGACAGGATCCTTCCTCGGGCTATGCAAGTCCAAAGCCCTTGCTCTCGGCTATAAGCTTGATGAACTTCCTCTCTCTCACATAGTGCACAGTATTCAAAAGGATCTTTTTATAATTCAGGCTGAACTTGCCGGAGCAGAAAAGACGATAGAAGAAAGCAAAGTTGTTTATTTAGAAAAAATTATCGGTGATATAGAAAAGAAGTTGCCACCGATAAAATCTTTCTTTATCTCTGGAGGTAATCCGGACTTAGAAAAAGATCAGGTGTCTGGGGCAGAACTTGGGGCCCTCTTTGATATTGCGCGCACGATAGCAAGAAGAGCGGAGAGGAGGGTGACGGCGGTAGTAGAAGAAAATCAAGACAGAGAGGGTGGGCTTCTGGTCGGCGTCTTTACTCGCAAGTACCTAAACAGACTCTCAAGTATCCTCTATGCTCTCGCAAGGTATTCAAACCACTCGGCCGGCATCCAAGAAAACTCTCCTGACTATAAGTAGCCTGATACTTTATTATTTTCCGTTTTTGAGGTATTTTACTATAAGCTAAGTTTTAAATTCTTAGTCAAAAATGGTGGCTATGGTGTAGCGGTAGCACGCGAGCTTGTGGAGCTCTCTGTCTGGGTTCAACTCCCAGTAGCCACCCCAAAATGCAAAATTATTTTCAAGGCAATAACGATCATCCTAGACACATCTCCATTGGAGGGGTTGTGCTCAACGAAAAAGGGGAAGTAATGGTCCATCACTTTGTCAGAGAAGATTTGCCTGGATATTGGCCTGATTTGGGTATTAATGATTTTTATATTTTGATGAGAGAGACACTCAATCCCAATGAGACTCTTGAAGGAGCTTTGCATAGAGGACTTATGGAAGAGTTTGGAGTAAGAGCAGAACTGTTGGATTATATAGGCTCAATAAAATCTAATTTTTTAAAAAATGTTGAAGGAGAAAAAATGATAGAAAAGACGACTTTGTATTTTTTGTGTAAATTTATTGATCAAGATTTATCCAAAAGAAGCCAAGAGGATATAGAGGGCAAGACAGAAGTAGAATGGCAACCAGTGGAATTTCTAATTCCAAAAATGAGAGAACAAGCAACAAAATATAACAGGCCAGATATTGATGAATCGATCATCCTAGAAAAATTGAAGTAAAACAACATTCATATTGTGAGGGTGTGAGGACTTATTATTGTTTTTTTATTTTAAATATGATATAATATGCAATAGACTGAAATACCTAATGATGAAAATGGAGGTGGATCTTGGAATTACCAAATATTCTGATCGCGATTTTTGCAGCGTTGTGCCACGGCACAGCGTTCATTGTCTACAATATCCAGGTTAGGGACGGTTCTTCCAGTCCTAACCCTGCAAGTTGGGCTGTGTGGGCATTCCTTTCACTACTCAATACCACGTCTTACCTGGTGATGAGTGATAGCTGGCTTGCCTCAGCCCAGTTTCTTGTTGGTATGGTGGGGTGCTGCTTTACTTTTCTCAAGTCTCTGGTGAGTGGTAAGTTCTCTCGCCTGGAGAAGAAGGAGTGGCGAGTGCTAGTGATTGGCCTGCTTGCCGCCGTTGTTTGGTGGAAGTTCAAAAATGCCGCTGCAGGTAACATGATCATCCTTCTGGCGGCTATGATTGGTTTCTGGCCAACTCTCCAAGGAGTTTGGGAGGACCCCTTCAAGGAAAAGCCGTTCGCTTGGAAAGTTTGGAGTCTTGCGTTTTTGTTATCCATCATCAACCTCGTGTCTATGGGGGCAGGATGGGTCACATTCGTTACTCCAGGCGTACTGCTGATTGCACATTTCACCATAGCCATACTCTCCGCCAACTGGCGCAAGAATGAGTATGTGGCCGAAGATTATTAGGCCAACGAAACAGCACCGCCCCGAGGGCCGCTCGCTCTCCGGGCGGCTCTTTTTTTCTAAAATAATTTTTTATATAAAAATAATTGCTATAATTAGTAGCAAGATGTTTTTTGGAATATTCAAGAATAATAGAAACAGACAGATAGTAGAAGATGTGTTGGTTATCCTACTCAGTATCTTTGCCGCAATATTTATTTCAAAAGTAGGCCTAGTATCTGATCTGCCTGCGATTTTTGGCTCCTATGGGTATCTCGGTATCTTGCTTGCTGGTATGGGTTTTACCTCTGTCTTCACAACGGCGCCATCTCTTACAATACTCGCAGCTTTTGCAAAGGAATATGATCCGTTTGTGGTTGCAACCTTAGGCGCGCTCGGGGCCACTTTGGGTGATTATGTGATATTTAAGTTTGTAAGAAATAGAATACAAGAAGACATAAACTATCTAGTAAGGATAACTCATATAAGTAAATACAAGGCGATATTTAAAACAAAGCTTTTCCATTTTTTTACACCATTTATCGGGGCGCTAATAATTTCTTCTCCTTTTCCAGATGAGATCGGTCTTACCATACTTGGTCTTTCTCGAATACAAACAAATGTTTTTTTGCCCCTGGTTTTTGTGTTAAATGGTTTGGGTATTTTTATTATTACTTCTATTCTAAACTTATAAGCAATCCACAATACTAGAAATGGTTTTTGGGTTTTGTTCTATAATATTAGGTATAGAAGATTAAAAGAAACCTTTATGCAACCAACAAAAGACGAATTCAAGCAAATACTGACAGAGATTATTAGCAAACAGGCAGTTATTCTAGGTCCTCAGATGGCAGTTCTCAAGGCGCGTGCTGTGCCCGGTCTTACAGTATCTGATTCTGGTGAAGTTACAAACATAGAAGGCGATGAACCAACAGTGCTCCAAAAACTAATAGACGAGTACGTTTCTCTCTCGGGTGAAATCGTAAAGAACGCTGTAAATTCTGTATTTGCAAAGTACCCAACACTTTTAAGTAAATAAAAAGAATTAACAAAAACAAAATGAAAAAGATATTAGCTCTTATATCACTACTCTCTCTACCGTTTCCTGTTATTGCGGCGACAATCGAAATACCAGCAGCTGATGATGGCATAGTGTACGCCTCTATGTTTACCGGAGATTTTTCTCTGCTCCTATCTATCGTCATAGGTATAATTGCGACAGTCTTGGTCTTTAGATCAGCCAAAAAGATGGGCGGTGGCCTTTTTGGACACATACTCAACTACGTAGGTTTTGGGACCCTCTTTATCGTTATGGGTAGCCTCACTGTTTTTTTGAGTCCTTGGTTTGCTGAGCTATGGCTCAGGGTGTTTAGTACTCTATTCTTTGCTTTCGGTTATATATTTATGGTGATCGGTGCCAACAAATTACTTAAAGGTCTAATGAATTCATAATATTATGAACGCGCTTAGTGTAAGCGCCTCTTTGGTGTACATACTCTCCTTCTTTTTACTGATAATTCTGACATCAGTTTTCTTTTTGTATAAGAGTTTAAAAATAAAAAATAGGGAAATAGAAAAGGAGAGAGCCGAGTCAACCAGGAGAGTTTATGAGATAGCTATCCTAAAAGAGCTGGGTGAGCGGGCGGGCTATTCTCTAAACATAGAAGAAATTCTACAAATTATAACTGGATCACTCCGCCAGTTTATAAGCTACAGTGTGGTAGGTTATATTGTAGTAAAGCCAGAACAGTTGAAGCTCAATATGTACCTCGATCAATCTGTGGACCCGTTCTTTTTGAAAGATATGAAAAAGAGAATGCTTGAGTCGCTCTCAGCATTGTCAGACAAAAATTTTAAAGAGCTTTCTATAGATGAAGTGGTGTCGGGGGCTATCGTTGTCGACTCAGTAGAAAAGGAGATTGGTTCATTTTTTAATATCCCGATGGTGATAGCTGGTGAGCTCTCTGGCGTCCTGACTATTGCTCACACAAAAAAGGGTCTATACAAGGAGGAGGATATGACGATCCTTTACAAGATTACAAATCAAGCATCGGAAGCTGTCTCAAGACTTCAAGAGGTGGTGAAGATGGAGCAGGGCAAACTAAATGCGATGGTTGAAAGTATGGGGGATGGAGTACTTATGGTAGACAGAGAGTATCGAGTAATGGTTGCAAATCCAGCAATCAAAAAGATGATAAAGTTTGAGGCTTCTAGGGCCGTGACTATCTTTGACTTTGTCGACGCTCTAGGTGGCAAGTTTGATATACATGGGAGACTTGATGAGGCGATAACGAAGAAAAGTTCTTATTTGTCAGAAAGAATCAATATCGGAGAATCGTTTTTTGAAGTCGGTGTCTATCCGGTGATTCACTCTACTTTTAAGGGGGTAGATCAGATATTGGGTGCAGTGGTGGTCTTTAGAGATATTAGTCGCGATATTGAATTAGAGAGGGTTAGAGAAGAGTTTACCTCGATGATAGTACACGAACTCAGGTCGCCTCTTGATGGTATAAGGAAGATTGTGGAGCTTGTTGTTTCTGGTTCTGTCAAAAAGACATCCAAAGAGTTCAAAGAATACCTAAACATGGTTCATCAGAGCTCTTCTTCTATGTTAGAACTTGTAAACGACATACTCGATCTCTCCAAATTACAAGCTGGTAAGTTTGAGGTTGCAAAAGAAAGCGCAAGCATGGAAGAAGTTATTAGCAACAGAATTTCTTTTTATAAGATTTCGGCTGATACCAAAGATGTAAAAATAAAATCTGTTTTTGCTGATAATCTGCCGAAGGTGTCATCATTTGATCCTCAAGCGGTAAAGCAGATTTTGAATAATTTTATTTCAAACGCTCTTAAGTTTACAAAGGGTGGTGGGGAAGTATGTATATCGGCTTTTGCTCTGGATAAGGGGGCTCCTATGCCAGATCTAAATATTTCCAAAAATATAGTTATGCCTACCACCAAAGAATTGAATGTGGAGACGACTTCAATATGCGTGATCGTCTCCGATACTGGCGTCGGTATCTCGGCTTCGGCTATCAAGGATCTTTTCCACACTTATAAACAAGCAAGAATAAGTCCGGTAGACAAAGAGAGCAAAGGTACTGGTCTTGGCTTAGTTATAGCCAAGGGTATTGCAGAAGCTCACAATGGTAGGGTCGGAGTGGTATCCAAAGAAGGGGTTGGTTCTAGCTTCTTCTTTACAATCCCGGTTTAAGGGATTATCATATTATTAAACTTAAAATTAATTAAGGATATGAAGAAGATATTAGTAATAGACGATGATCAGTTTTTCCCAAAGACTCTAGAGGGAGCATTACCAAAAGGTAAATACGAGCTAATACATGCAGAAGATGGTGAGAAGGGGCTCGAGACTCTAAAAGAGGTTAAGCCTGACCTTATAATCCTTGATCTTATGATGCCAAAACTAGACGGCACAGCTTTCCTAAAGAAACTACACGAATCAGAAGACTTGCCCAAAGTTCCAGTCCTCGTATCTTCCAATCTCTCAAGTTTCAAAAAGATAAGCGATGTGATGTCGCTCGGTGCGGTAGGGTATGTAATAAAATCAGATGAGAGTTTGCAGTCTATTGTCCAGGATATAGAGAGAATTCTTGGTGAAGAAAAAAAGTCTTAAAACTATTTCTTGAAATTTTTGCGTATATTTCTATAAGCAAATGCTAGTATGATAGCAAGCACTATTGCGCTTAGAGCAAAAGATAGTCTTTGTGCTGCTGCTGTAAAAATAAGGCTCCCAAAGTAGACCGCGGCCACGTTGCTCGGCGCAAGACCAAATAGGGTGCCGACAAAATAATCTCTAAATTTTATTTTTGATATTCCCATAATCAAGTTGAGTACATTGAAGGGCATTATCGGCATTATCCTAAGAACTATAAGCGTCCAGATTCCATGGTTTTCTATTTTGTCGTTGTACTCACCAACTTTTTTTAACTTGTCATTTTTTAGTATTTTTTCTGAGAAAGATCTGCCAAGAATTCTTGAAATCCCAAATACCGCAATCGAGGAAATCATCCCTCCTATAACTGTGTAGATAAGGCCGTACTTAAAACCAAAAAGAACACCAGAAATTGCCATGATGGGGGTTGATGGTATAAAAACGGTTGCAAAAGAATAGAGGATTATAAAGGCAATCGGTGCCAAGGGTCCAAGACTGTTTACATAACCCTTGATCTCTCCTATGGGTACATCCTTGCCCCAGATGTTGTAGGATACAAGCCCTATTAAAAGGAGACTTGAAAATATGGTAAAGGCTATGTTCTGCCACTTTTGATACTGGTCCATATACTAATAATACATTAGACAAACTAAAGATTAAATGTGGTATATTTCTCTATGTTATGGCAAGGATTCTTTCGGGGATACCCGTCAGGGAAAAAGTAAAGGTTGATTTGATAGAAAGAGTAAGAAGGCTTGATTTTAAGCCTTTTTTGGTCGTGGTTCAGGTCGGGGATAGAGAGGATAGCAATATTTATATAAGAAACAAAATAAAGTTTGGCGAAAGCTTGGGGGTTGGTGTCATCCTAAAAAAGTTCGACCAAGATATTGGAGAAGCTGTTTTGATAAAACAAGTAGAACAAATATCACAAGACAAAAACGTACACGGCATAATAATTCAGCTCCCTCTTCCAGAAGGTATTGACTCTACAAGAGTAATAAACTCTATTCCAAAAAATAAAGACGCTGATGGACTAACTACCTCACCCCTAACCCCTCTCCTTGCAAAGGAGAGGGGGAGAGAAGAAAATATTATGCTGGTTACTCCTGCAACCGCCAGAGCAGTCGAGTCCATTCTTGATTATTATGAAATTCCTGTCGCTCACAAAAAAGTCGCTGTCATTGGAAGATCAAAACTGGCTGGTGGCCCTATCGCAATTTCTTTAAGAGAGCGGGGAGCAGAAGTTTTTGTTTGTCATAAAGGTACAGAAAACACAAAAGATATTTGTAAATCTTCGGATATTATTGTTTCTGCGGCTGGGCAAGCCGGACTCGTAGGCAGAGATTTTGTAAAAGAAGGACAAGTTGTGATTGATGTTGGGATTAATAAGATAGCCCCTCCCCCTGCCCCCTCCCCAAAGGGGAGGGGGGGAGAAAAAGATGGTTTAGAAACAAAGCCTAAACTTGTGGGAGATGTAAACTTCGATGAAGTTGCTCCTATTGTAGAAGCTATTACACCCGTCCCGGGCGGCGTTGGACCCCTTACGGTCGCTTGTCTTTTTGAAAATTTGCTAGATTTGACGGAATCTCAGCCTTAGTATTTTGCAAATAATTGTGATATAATTGGGTTGTTAGTAATTATAATTTAGTAGTAATTAGAAAAATATGTTTAATCAATTTTTAGGAGAGGAGGGAACAAAGAGGGTTCTAAAATGGGCTTCTATTTCTCTTTTGTTTTTCTCCGTATTTCTTTTGGTTAGGATTGTTGGTGACCTAAAGAAACTTCCAAATGCCGGAAGAGAGGTTTATCCTCAGAGCACTATTTCAGTAAGCGGTAAAGGTGAGGCGTATGCTATACCAGATATTGCAACATTCAACTTTTCTGTGGTAGAGGTTGGTAATACTGTCGCTTCAGCTCAAGAAAAAGTTGATAGCAAGATTGCAAAAGCTCTTGAGAGTGTAAGAGAAGCTGGTATTGAAGACAAAGATATACAAACCATCAGCTACAACGTTTATCCAAAGTATGAGTGGGAGCAGATTGTATGTATCACTTACCCTTGTCCAGCGGGCAAAAACAGACTCACTGGATATGAGGTTAGTCAGACAATTTCTGTAAAGATCAGAGACACCGAAAAAGCTGGAGACTTAGTTACAAAGGTGGGTTCGATCGGTGCATCAAACATAAGCGGTCTTGAATTCAAGGTTGATGATAGAGAAAAGTATGTTGCAGAAGCGAGAGAGAAGGCTATCCTAGAAGCAAGAGAGAATGCAAAGAAACTTGCAGATCAGTTGGGTGTAAGACTCGGCAAGATCCTCTATTACAATGATAATAGTGGCTACCCAATGTATTACGGAGAGGGTATGGGTGGCGGCGGAGATATAAAGGTTTCTGCGGTTGCTCCACAAAGAGCTGAATTCCCTGTAGGAGAGAGCAAGATTGAATCAAATATAACAATTACTTACGAGATAAGATAACTCACCCCTGACCCCTCTCCCTGCCCGTCCGGCAGGCGGGTTACAACAAGAGAGGGGAAAGAAAAAACGATTTTTTTCTTTCCTGCTTCCCCCTTAATGTAAGGGGGAGTGAGGGGGTTATTGACAGGTTAGTGTAAAAGAGTATAATTGTAATCAAGAGACCCCAAATGGGGTTTTTTGATAGAATTAAAATAAATACCATGTCATTAATTAGCTATATAAAAGATACCAAGGGTGAGCTTAGCCATGTGAATTGGCCTAGTAGGAGAAACTCAATAATTTTTACTGTAGTTGTGATAATCGTGTCAGTCATCACTTCTGTTTTTCTTGGTTTCTTCGATTTGGTATTTTCTAAAATATTGAATTTAGTAATTTAATTAAGTATAACTTCGCCAAAATAAAATTTTTAAAAGTCCTCGGGTCTCCTTCGCTACGCTCGGCCAGACTTTTTAAAATTTCATTATTGGCTCGTAAAAACCATGAGTAAACAACAAATACAAGAGGGTCGCAATTGGTATGCGATCCACACATATTCTGGTTATGAAAACGCTGTCGCAAGAAATCTCAAGCAGCGTATAGAGTCTTTGGGTATGGAGGACAAGATATTTAATGTTCTGGTACCGACCGAAAAGAAGGTAAAGATAAAGGGCAACAAGAGGGTAGAGGAAGAGGAAAAGATTTATCCGGGTTATGTGCTAGTAGATATGGTTGTTACAGATGATTCTTGGTATGTAGTAAGAAATACTCCTAGGGTTACCGGGTTTGTCGGTTCAGGAGTCTTTCCTGTGCCTCTCGAGAAAAAGGAGATTGACTCTTTATTCAAGAGAATGAATTCTGACACCGTAAAGCACAATATAGACCTTTCTACAGATGATGCAGTCAAGATCGTTGATGGACCATTCAAAGACTTGGAGGGTAAGGTGGGCGAAGTCGATGAAGAGAGGGGTAAGGTCAAGGTGCTTGTCCCTATGTTCGGCCGAGAGACTCCGGTGGAGCTGGATTTCTTGCAGGTGAAGAAGATATAGATTTATTTAGATTAAAGAATATTGATTTAAGATTTATGAATTTTAAGGGTTTGACTATTTCGGTATCTTGGGATATCCTTCTTGAATCCAGAATCTTAGATCATAAATCGTAAAAGAAATGGCAAAAAAAGTAAGCAAAAAAATAAAGTTAGTTATCGCCGCAGGTAAGGCAACTCCTGCGCCTCCGGTAGGTACCGCTCTCGGCCCTGCGGGTATAAATATTGGTGAATTTGTTACCAAGTTCAATGAGGCTACCAAGGATATGGCGGGTACGCTAGTTCCAGCTGAGATTTCTATATATGAAGACAGGACTTTTGATTTTATTCTAAAAACTCCTCCAGCTTCAAACCTTATCATCAAGGCCCTCGGTATTGAGAAGGGCGCGGGTAAGCCTCCAGTACAGAAGGTGGGTACCATCACCAGGAAGCAACTAGAAGAGATTGCGGAGAAAAAGATGGCAGATCTAAATGCAAACGACCTAGAAGCCGCTGTCAAAATAATCGCCGGCCAGTGTAGAAGTATGGGGGTAGAAGTAAAAGGTTAAATTTATAAAAATACATAGAAAATAGAGCGTCGCTGGGTCCACTCAGCGATGCTCTATTTTTAGGGAAGGTTCATACTTGGCGCACTCTTCGGCCAAGATTTTACGGTGGCAGGTGTCCGGGTCTTCTTCGACGCAAAGTATCACTACATCTGAGGACATCGCAAGGCGGGCCAATATTTTGACCACAGAAGACTTTGGTTCCAGAGAGATCTCCTCGAGGTATCTTTGTTTAAACGTCTCCCAACTGAGCCCTCTCTTGTAGTATTCACCAACCAATTTCGGGGAAGGTCCCAAAATTGATAGGTGAATATTAAACCGGCCTTCAATTCTGTGATCGTTGGTTTTGCCGTCGTTTAGGGTGTGCCGGCTCATCACCGAAACTCTCAACACCCCTTCCGGCTGATCTTTAAAAATACAAGAAGTAAAAAGCATCACCACATCTCCTTATCCCAGGTCTCTACACTATATATTAATATAATTTTTATTTTTTGATTTCTCTGTCCTTATAGAGTCTAGGTAGCATACTAAGCGGGTCCCAATCCTTTATTAGTTTTTTTATGTCTGAGCTTGTCTGGTACTTTCCTTCTTTGGAATAATCTTTTTCTAGTATTTCTCCTGTCTCAAAAAATATAATTTGTGCAATCCTTCTACCGACTACAAGTGGTATGTAATAATGCTTGGAATTATTTGTGATTTCCATTGTCCATCTGTTTATGTATCCTACATCGCCCCAACCAGCACATTTACAAACCTCAATAAAGCTTCTTCCAAGAGAAGAACGGGCCTTCATCATTGTTGTTATATGATTTTTACCGCCTATAAATTCGTTTGTATGGGCTAGGATTGTTTCTCCTGGTGAAAGCATTATAACCTTGTCGTTTGGTGAAATATTTCCAAAATCAAACTTGTAATCTTTAAATACCTCCTTTGCTGGTTTTGCTCTAAGCGGTTCTGTACCCCAGACTCTATCTATGTGTTCTTTTTCGTAAATATTGAATATGTTTTTAAAGTGTGCGGGTGGTTTTTCAGCAAAGAAGTATTCACCGAGTGTGGCGTCATAGCTAGACGTTGCAAGATTCTTTATGTTAAACGGTGTGATTATTATGTCTCCCTTTTTTATCTCTTCTAAAATTCTTTTATCACTAAGTGCCATGGTATTTATTTTTTAATGGTAATATCGTGTTCGCCACGTTTTACATCAAACCGATCAGGATCGCTATCTAGATGAAGCTTGAGACCGCAGTCACCAAAAGTTTTTTCCAAAGTCTTTGCTATCTGGATAGCCCTCTTCCTTAGGGTTGGGTGTACAAATCTTGTCGATCTTAGTTCGGCAAGGTAGACAAGGTGGGGGATAGATCCGGTTATCCTGTTTGGCAATCTATAACCCATTGCGGTGTAATATTGTGCTAATTCGGGTTTTAATTTTAATGCTTTAATTCGTTTCTCTTGTTTTTTTATAAATTCTTTTGCTTCTTTTCTAAAATCCTTTGGTAATTCGCTGAGATACCACTCCTCAAATCCGTGCCTCGTTGTTACTAGAGGCATTCTTTGGATTACCGCCCTGTGTCTTTGGATATCTCGGAAAGATCCAAAGTCCAAAATAAATTCAAACTGGACTTGGCCACATTCTGCGATTTCTTTTGGTAGTTCCGTTTTGAGAGGTCTGTTTTTTAGTGCACTTTTGTATTTTTTTAGTAATTTTTTGTCTACCAAATTTTTAGACATCACAAACTCCTTTGGTTTGCTATTTGTAAAGTAATAATCTTTTTCCATCCATTTTTTATTAAAGTTCTCTGTGGTGTCGTATACTTTGTGTCCAAAAGAACTTGGGTAGGCCTCGAGCAAAAGCTCTTCTACTGTTTTTGCAATTTCCTGAACTTCCTTTAGGGGGTGGTGTCTGAGTCTCATTAGATGGTCAGCAGCTTGTCTAAAGTTGGTGTGCCATGCGAGGTTGGTAGAGGCTCCTGCCGGCAAGAAGCTCCTCATGATATCAAAAGCTCTAGCCATGATTGCCTTTTTGTAAGTAGTCTCGAGTTCGCCTGCGTTTATCGGATATCTTTTTTCTAGTTCTTCTTTTAATATTCCAAGTCCTTTGATATAAAACTTTCTCCAGTCTTCCAAGATACTTTTTGATTCTTTGGTTTTGGCTGGATCTATAAATTTTTGATTTGCAAAATCGATATAGCGAGTAGAGGCTTCTTGGCCTGAGTATAGTGGCCAATCCTGAATTGCCTTTGCCGCAAGCATAGATACACCTTCTATAAATATGGTGCAGGTACCACAATCTCCGATGGATTTGTGCCCATAGCCAACATAAAATGTGGACATAAACTTTTCTGGGCCTTTATTTTTTAGTACCTCTAGATGACTCTTTATCCCTCCGATAGATCTAGAGTGGAGGGCTTGTAGCATTGCTTCGGATTCTGGTCCGATAACAGAACCATTATTTAAAATAAGTACCATCGCACCGTTCCCAAAACTTTTTTGTTTGTGTTCTATGTTCTCGAGGTTCATAGTGTTTTTGACATCAGCACATTTTTTTAATGCTGTCTCTATTGAGTAATAATGCACTTATCATACACTTAGTGTAATAAAATGAAAGTAGGTAAATTTATAGTTTTGGAGGGTCTTGACGGGTCTGGAAAAACAGAGGTAATAAACCGTCTAAAAAAGGATTTTCCCAATATTATATATTCGCGAGAGCCTGGTGGTTCTCCGTTTGGTGAGATGGTAAGGTCTGTCTTGATTGATGAAAGGTCAAAAAATGTACCAGCCCTGCCCACTCTTTTGGGCTTTATGACCTCGAGGGCTTCTCATATAGAAGAGCTTGTATTACCAGCTTTAAAGAAGGGTGTTAGTGTGGTTTCCGATCGGTTTGATACTTCTACTTTTGCCTTTCAGCTCTTTGGACAAAAAAACAGAAAGTTGGAAGACGTGTTCTGGTACCTAAGAAATAAAATAGTAAAAAAACTTCCAGTTGAATATATATACCTAAGAATAAATCCTAAAATAGCCGAAGAAAGAAGGGCGGGCAGAGAAGGTAATAATCATTTTGATAATCAAAAAAGAGATTATCATAGCAGGGTCTTTAGAGGTTATGAGAATTTCTTTAAAAAGAGGGGAATAAGAGTAAAGATTATAGACGCATCTTTTGATAAAGAAACAGTTTACAAAAATGTTTCCGAATATATAAAAAAATTATTAAAAAATAAAATCGTATGAAAGACGCACAAATAAAAAAGCTTTTGGAGGGAGAGAAGAAGAGGCAGAAAAGCGTGATCAATCTGATCGCTTCTGAAAATTATGTCTCCAAGGATGTTTTGGAAGCTTTAGGAAGTGAGCTTACCAATAAATACGCCGAAGGCTACTCAAAATATAGGTATTATGGAGGTAATGAGTTTGTAGACAAAATAGAAGACTTGGCCAAGGAGAGGGCAGCTAAGCTTTTTGGCCTGACTTCAAAGTGGTCCGTCAACGTCCAGCCACTTTCTGGCTCTCCAGCAAACTTGGCCGTCTATCTGGCCCTAGTGCCTCAAGGGGGCAAGATAATGGGTATGTCTCTAGATCATGGCGGACACCTTACTCACGGACACAAAGTCTCTGCGACGGGCAAGTTTTGGACCCAGGTACCGTATGGAGTAGGCAGTGATGAAAGGATAGACTATGCCGAAGTAGAGAAGATTGCTCTCCAAGAAAAGCCAAACATAATAGTCGCGGGCTTTACTGCTTATCCTAGAGTAGTGGACTTCAAAAAGTTTAGAGAGATTGCAGACAAGGCGGGGGCGCTTCTCATGGTAGATATGTCTCACTTTGCTGGGCTCGTTGCGGGCAAGGCGTACCCATCTCCTTTTGCTTGTGCTCACATCGTGACAACTACCGTACACAAGACGCTCCGCGGTCCTAGGTCAGCGATGATTTTTTCTAGAAACGATGTGACTGTAAAAAACGCCAAAGGTGAAGACAAAAATATTTCTGAACTTATAGACAAAGCAGTTTTCCCAGGGCTTCAGGGTGGTCCGCATCTCAATCAGATCGCGGCGGTCGCCGTCGCCCTCAAGGAGGCGCAGAGCCCCTCGTTTCGAAAGTATGCAAAACAGGTAGTCAAAAATGCAAATACTCTTGCAAACGAACTCAAGAAGCTCGGCTGGAAAATAATTTCTGGCGGTACCGACAGTCACTTGATACTCGTAGATACTTGGATGGAAGGCAAGGGGATATCAGGCAAAGAGGCGAGCGATAGACTTGAGAAGGCGGGCATAATAGTAAACAAAAACACTATTCCCAATGAGACGCGCTCTCCGATGGATCCTTCGGGCATCAGGCTAGGTACTGCCGCAGAGACCACCAGGGGCAAAAAGGAAAAAGATTTTGTGCTGATTGCCAAGAAAATTGATACAATACTTCGTAATGGAGTTAAAGGTAAAAAAAGTTCATAAAGACGCAGTGCTTCCAAAGTTTGCTCATCCGGGCGATGCGGGGATGGACCTCTTTGCACTAGAGGATACGGTCGTGCTTCCGGGAAAGATATCAAGAATTAGGACCGGTGTTGCAATGCAGATACCAGATGGATATGTCGGTCTCTGTTGGGACAAGAGTGGTCTGTCTATGAATCAGGGTATAAAAACTCTTGGAGGGGTGATAGATGCAGGTTTCAGAGGAGAGCTTATCCTGGGTGTTATAAATTTAGGCAAGGAACCTTACACTTTTGAAAAAGGTCACAAAGTGATGCAGCTCCTGATTCAAAAGGTGGAGCACCCAGAAATTGAGGAGGTGGCAGAGTTGTCGGATACTTCGCGTGGCGAGGGCGGCTTCGGCAGCACCGGAAAATAAAATGAATATAAAAGAAAAAATTGAAAATTGGATCAAGGAGACGTTGAAGATTGAAGGAGAAGTGCTTTTGGTACATCCGAAGTTTTTGGATCAGGGAGACTTTTCTTTGATCGTCCCTCCGCAAAATATTTTTGAATATACAGAAGCTTTGCAAAACAATTTGATTGCTGAGGTTGGGGGAGTGGAAGCGATCTCTCCTAGGTTTATAAATATTTATCTTTCAAAACAATTTTTTGCAGACAGTATTGAGCAAATAAACAAAGAGAAAGAAAATTTCGGCAAAACAAACTTACTTGAGGACCAGCATATAATAGTCGAGCATACCCAACCAAATCCGTTCAAGGAGTTCCATATTGGGCACCTTATGAACAACGCGATAGGAGAATCTGTTGCAAGGATACTTCGCACAAATGGTGCTTATACCAAATCTGTCTCTTATCATGGAGACGTCGGACTTCATGTCGCCAAGGCTATTTGGGGTGTCCAAAATGGCGGCCAGGAAGGAGCTTATGCGCGTGGGGCCAAGGCTTATGAAGAGGATCCAAACGCAAAGAAAGAAATAATAGAAATAAATAAAAAAATATACGATAAAACAGACAACGATATAAACGAGCTATATGATCTGGGCAAAAGAGTTTCTTTGGAAGCCTTTGAAAATATTTACAAAAGACTCGGGAGTCACTTTGATGAAAACTTTTTTGAGAGCGAGTCGGGTGAGGTAGGCAAGAAAATTGTATTAGAAAATGTAGGCAGGGTTTTTGAAGAGGGAGAAGAGGGGGCGATAATCTTTAGAGGAGAAAATTTTGAGCCCAAGACGCACACACGGGTTTTTATAAACAAAGAAGGTTTGCCGACCTATGAAGCAAAGGAGGTTGGTCTTGCAAAACTCAAGAAAGACAAATGGGCGTATAATCAATCAATAACGATAACCGCAAACGAGCAAGACGCGTTTTTCAAAGTTGTAGAGGTTGCAATCGGAGAGATTTTTTCTGAACTCAAAGGCAAGTTGCACCATCTCTCTCACGGGATGCTCAAACTAACTTCTGGCAAGATGTCTTCTAGGACGGGGGATGTTATTACCGCAGAAAGCCTGATCGGACAGGTAAAAGAAAGAATAAAAGAAAAGATTGCGGAGAGAGAATTGACCGAGGAAGAAAAAGAAAATATTGCCGAAGTTGTTGCGATCGGAGCAATAAAGTATTCGATCCTTCGCCAGGCGGTCGGGGGAGATATAATATTTGATTTTGATAAATCCATCTCTTTTGAAGGCGACTCAGGTCCGTATTTGCAATACGCGTATGTGAGGGCAAGATCTGTTTTGGAAAAAGCAGTTTCCCAAGGAGAGTCCTTTAAGGCCCCCAAGGACTTTCCTTGGGAAACGACAGACGTTGAGAAGCTGGTCTATAGATTTCCGGAAGTGGTAGAGAAGGCAGGCAAAGAGTATTCGCCGCATTCTCTAGTTACTTACCTTACCGAACTTGCTGGAGCCTTCAATAGCTTTTATGCCAGAGAAAAAATTGTTGATGAATCTGACCCGTCTTCGTCTTACAAATTGGCGATAACAAGCGCCGTCTCTGTCGTGCTCAAAAACGGCCT
>CAZHPR010000001.1:3455-4914 GCA_964534305.1 uncultured Candidatus Saccharibacteria bacterium | reverse complement strand
GGGTTTGACAAAGAAGCCCTATTTGGTAGTATAGTTCCTATCCCGCTTGGCGGGATTAAATTTGTAAACAAATACAATAAACCATGTCCAGATCGCTCAAAAAAGGTCCATACGTAGACGAAAGGCTACTAAAGAAAATTGAAGGCAAAAAACCACAGGAATCTGGGGTTATAAAGACTTGGGCAAGAGCTTCAGTTATCTCTCCTGAGATGGTGGGCTTTATATTTGGGGTTCATAATGGCAAGGATCATATAGAAGTATTGGTCACGGAGGATATGGTGGGCCACAGATTGGGAGAATTTTCTCCTACTAGGAAGTTTATAAAACACGGAGGAAAGATGCAGAAGGAGCTAGAAATGAAGAAGAAAGAAGCCGAGATAACAGCAGCCAAGGCAGCCAAGGCAACAGTTGAGACCAAAAAATAGTCTGTCAAAAATTTAAATGAAAGAGATTACAGCAAAACTAAATAGCTACCGACAGTCTCCAAGAAAGGTGAGGCTTGTTGCTGACTCTATCAGGGGCAAAAATATTTCTGAGGCAAAGAATGTCCTTTCTTTTCTTATCAAGAGATCAAGCGGCCCTCTTTTCAAACTTCTCAATTCTGCGATTGCAAATGCAAAAAATGTTGGAGTTGAAGAAAAAAATCTTTTTGTAAAAGAAGTAAGAGTTGATGGAGGTACTATCCTATACAGAAGGATGCCTGTAGCTCACGGCTCTGCTCACCCGATAAGAAAGAGAACTAGTCATGTCAAGATTGTTCTTGCAGAAAAGTCAGGAGCTGTGAAGGAAGCAAAGAAAAAGGCTGAACCACAAAAAGTTAAAAGTAATAAGTCATCAGTCAAAAGTTAAAATTTATGAGTCATACAGTACACCCATATTCACATAGGCTTGGAATAATCCGCGACTGGAAGTCTCGTTGGTTTGGTGTTAAATCAAAGTACAGAGACAACCTAAAGGCGGATGTCTTTATAACTGAGTTTCTAAAGAAAAAGCTCAAGGGTATGTATGTTTCTTCTATAGAAATAGAGAGGAACAACAAGGCTCTCAGAGTAATAATAGAAACATCTCGCCCAGGCCTCATAATCGGCAGACAAGGTGATGGTATGGTTAAGCTCCGAGCCGACCTACTCAGGGTTCTAAAAAAAGCAAAACTAGAATCAAAGGAGGAGCTAAAGATTGATGTAAAGGAAGTAAAGTCTCCAGAGTCCAACTCAATGATTGCCGCTCAGATGGTCGCAGAAGGTCTTGAGAAGAGAATGCCTTTTAGGAGGGTAGTAAAGCAGATGATGGAGAAGGCTTTTGCAAACAGAGATGTGAAGGGGGTAAAGATTACTCTCTCAGGTATTATGGGTGGTTCAAACATGGCAAGAGTGGAGACAAAGAAAATGGGCAGAATACCTCTTCAGACAATCAGAGCAGACATTGATTATGCTTTTCACGAAGCAAATCTTCCGCTCGG
>CAZHPR010000001.1:0-3355 GCA_964534305.1 uncultured Candidatus Saccharibacteria bacterium | reverse complement strand
AACATGTTATTCCCAAAGAAAGTAAAATACAGAAAATGGCACACAATGCGCAGAAATCCAAGCAGGGTCGGCGCAGCTACTAGAGGCGTCTCTATCTCCTTTGGTTCTCATGGCCTCAAGGCGACAACCGCTCACAGGGTAACATCAAACCAGATAGAATCTGCGAGAAAGGCGATTACCAAAGCTGTCGGCAAAACAGGCAGAGTTTGGATAAGAATCTTCCCAGATATGCCTTTTACTCAGAAGCCTGCGGAAGTAAAAATGGGTAAGGGTAAGGGCGATATCCAGGGGTACCTAGTCCAGGTATTGCCGGGCCAGATAATGTTTGAGGTTGATGGTGTTAGCGACGCTGTAGCTAGAGAATCCCTTAGAAAGGGCGGGACCAAATTGCCGCTCAAGGCCAAGGTGGTTGCAAGAGAGTAGCTATTGATAATTTTGGCAAAATAATGTAGGGTTAGTTGCCAGTAAAATAAAAAAGATATGAAAATGAAGGATTTAGCAAATAAGAATAAGACAGAACTTCTAAAAGAGCTTTCTGAAAAAAAGCTTTTGATAAAGGACCTTCGTTTTGGTACAGCGGGTAGCAAAAAGAAAGATGTAAAGGAATTTTCAAAGATAAAGAAGGATGTTGCAAGGATAATGACAGCACTAAAAACAGTGAAGTAAGAATTTAGAATCAAGAATTATGGCAGACACAAAAACAAAAACAAATAAAGAAGAGAAGAAGGGGGGTAAGACTCTAAGTGGCGTTGTTGTCTCTGACAAAATGAAGGACACGATTGTGGTAAACGTGACTAGATTTGTAAAGCACCCAAAGTACAAAAAGTATCACAAGATAAACAAGAAGTTTAAGGCTCATGATGCTGGCAATACCGCTAAGGTGGGTGATAAGGTGACCATAAGAGAGAGCCGACCGATATCAAAGGATAAGAATTTTGTTTTAGTAAAATAATATGATTCAACCAAGATCAATAGTAAAAGTGACCGACAACTCAGGTGCCAAGATTGGTAGGATTTTCAAGGTGCTTGGAAGTGCAAAGAAGAGATACGCTTCGATCGGCGAGCTTGTTATCTTTTCTGTACAAAAGGCAGAGCCTCACAAGGATATAAAGAAGAAGGCGGTATTGCTCGGTTTGGTTGTAAGACAGAAGTCTCCTTTTAGAAGAAAGGACGGCTCTTATATCAAGTTTGATGAAAACGCAGTTATTGTCGTAGACAGGAAGAAAGGTGAGATAACCCCAAAGGCTGGTCGTATATTTGGTCCGATACCTAGAGAGATCGCAGAGGCAGGACACAGCTCGATCGTCTCTCTTGCACCAGAAGTAATATAAAATTTAAAAATTCAAAATTCTAAATTAAAAATTATGCACGTAAAAAGAGGAGACAACGTAATAGTGCTTACAGGCAAAGACAAGGGCAAGAAAGGTGTCATTGTCAAAGCTTTCCCAAAGCTGGAAGCGGTGCTTATAGACGGGGTCAATATGAGAAAGAAGCACCTAAGACCTAGGAAGCAAGGCGAGAAGGGCAAGACGATAGAAAAGGCGACTCCAGTGCATGTATCAAATGTAAAGCTAGAGTCAAAAGTTAAAAAGGCGCCAGCAAAAACAAAAGCAAAGAAATAAAACTTTTTAACTTCTAAACTTTCAAACTAAAATTATGACTTCAATCAAAGAAAAAACAAAAAAATCATTCGGAGAACTCAAAGAAAAATTGGGCCTCAAGAATCCTATGCAAGCTCCAAAGATTATGAAGATTGTGGTGAGCGCGGGCGTTGGATCATTTAATGATAAGAAAAAGGTGGAGGTTGTAGAAGACAGACTTGCAAAGATAACCGGTCAGAAGCCAGTAAGGAGAGGTGCAAAGAAATCAATCGCAACATTCAAAACAAGGATCGGCGACGTAGTCGGGGTGCAAGTTACTTTGAGAGGGGAGAAGATGTGGTCTTTCTTGGAGAGACTTATAAACGTCGCCCTACCTAGA
The DNA here is from genome assembly GCA_964534305.1 of uncultured Candidatus Saccharibacteria bacterium. Lineage (GTDB taxonomy): Bacteria > Patescibacteriota > Minisyncoccia > Phycocordibacterales > WO2-35-19 > CAZHPR01. The sequence continues at coordinate 1,375 of CAZHPR010000001.1, read as the reverse complement.
ACCAAGGACTTTAGAGGTATCTCAATAGAAGGAGTAGACTCAATGGGCAACTACACAATGGGTATAAAGGAGCACATCGTATTTCCAGAGACATCAGATGAGGATCTCAAAGACGTCTTCGGCTTTGCTGTAACTATCGTCACAAATGTAAAGAAAAAGGAGCTAACTCAAGAATTCCTAAAATCTCTCGGCTTCCCATTCAAGAAAAAAGTAGAGGGGAAGAAGTAAAAGCCTCTCCCCCTTTGTCCCCCTCTCCAAAGGAGAGGGGGGAGACACCAAAAGTCCCACCTTCGGCGGGACTTTTGGTGATTTATTTTTATATAAAACAAAACCCGCCTCCTTCGGGTTTTGTCCCGAAGGGGCGGTTGGTCATAGGTCTTAGAGACCAAGTTCTGCAAGATGGCTCCGGTGAACAATCAGGGTATCATGATCTCTGAAATACTTTTGGGGTGAGACCACAGGTTCATACTCGAACCATCCGGTTCCTTGACTGTTTGGTCTGAGGAATGCACACCCGAGCTTTTTGGAGATGCCAATAATAGGCGTTGTGTCCCAAGGTGTTTCCACGCTCGGCTTCATAAAAACCCCACCGACTTCTCCTTTCCAGAGTTGGGCGAGCCAGATTCCGATACTCGAGCCAATGACTTCGTAGTTTTTGAACTTTTTAAGCATGGCCTGAGTCGAAATTGAGTATTTTTCCGCGGGATCTCGCAAGAGGGCATAGCACTCTTTGAGTGGCTGGCCGTTTTCCAAATTCAACTTCTCGACCGTATCCAACCTGGTGATCCGATGAACCTCATCTGAATCTGGTCGGTAGCCGTAGACTTCTTCGGTGTTAATATCGCCCACATATGCGGATAAAACTTTTCCGCGGTGAACGAGGGCGACCATCGTACCGACTCCATGAGATTGTCGACGAATGTACGCCTTGGTTCCGTCGAGTGGATCGACCGTAAAGTAGAATCCGTCATCTCCACGTGAAGGCTGTGTGATAAGCAAATCTTCTTCGCCGATCACTCCGTAGCCAGGAAAGCATTCATGGAATGCTCGCCAATACACTTCTTGGGCTTTGGTGTCCGCACTGGTGAACACGTCGTCCATGTTGCCAGAGTGGCCCATTTTGGATCTGGCCTCAAATACAAGTCGTTCGTTGCGAATCACTACTGTGGCACGCCGTACGGTTTCTTTGAGAATTCGGCCAATAATGTGTCCGTTTACTTCTCCATATTCAAGCATTTCAGACTCCTTTTCTTCTCGAACAATAACATATTGACAAACAAAAGTAAATAGAATTTTTTACGAATAGTTATACTTATACACAGGGCTACCCTGTGTGGGAAAGAGGATACGTTCGTATATACGTGCGTAAGTACGA